>NZ_JBHYGW010000067.1:0-1111 GCF_042738015.1 Lentzea sp. NPDC059081 | reverse complement strand
CTGCTACCGCCGCGCGCTGGTGTGGTGTCGCGAGGTCTGATCATGCCTCGCGACACCACGCCGCCCAGGCCGCCGCCCTAAGCGCTGGTGAGCTCGTGAGTCGCAATCCCGAGTGGGTTGCCCCCCTTGCCGCCTTGGTCGTCCTGGCCGTGATCGCGCTGGGCTTTCGCGGCCACTACCTCACCTGCACGTGTCCCGACTCCCGACGAGGACGTGCTGAACGAGCCGCTCAACTGCGGCGGAGCAAGGAAGTGAAGCGTCATGGCTGAAGACGTCGTGTGGGGCAGCAACACCACGCCGGGCAACACGGCGCCCGCGCGTGAGGGCAGGGAAGAGACGCGACGCTGTGGGTCGTGCTCCGGCCTGTTCACGCGGCCCGCGGAGTCCGACGCGACGCACCGGCAGGTCAACGAGTCCGTGAGCTGCCCGCCGGACGCAGAGGTCAACCCCATCACGCCGGCTAACCGATGGGGCCGGCGGTGACAGCCGCCGAGTACGTGCCCGTGTCCAAGATCGTCGAGCGCCTGGGCGGCGCGTGGCCGACCACCGATCAGGACAGCGAGCCGCGGCATCTCCTCGAGGAGCCCGAGCCCGTGCCGGGCGAGCTCGCGGCGTTCTGGTTCGGCGCCACGCCGACACCGCACGCCCGGCACGCCGATGAGGACGAACCGCCAGCGCTCGTACGGCAGTACGTACTGCCCCCAGCCGAGCGAAACCGGGAGAAAGGAACCCGATGAGCGATACCCCGCAGCAGCCCGCATCCGAGCCGACTGCCGAGCCTCCAGCTGACACACCGACGCGGGAGCAGTTGGAGCAGGCAGCCCGTACTGCTCGCCTCACGCAACGGCTCAGGGACGACAGTGCGAGGCCGCGGTGACGACGCCCGAACCGAACGACCCTAACCGGCCGGTCACGCGCCAAGAGGTCGACGAGATGGCCCAGATCGTTGAGCCGCTGGTGGTGGAAGCCGACCTGGCCATGCGCCTGCGCTGGCTGCAGAGAGACCTCTGAGCCCGCGCCGCGCGAGTGGACAGTTTGTGGACAACTTGCCGACTCGCGTAACGCCTCGTTCCTGTTGCCCGACTACCCGACCGACCCGCCCAGTCCAGGA
>NZ_JBHYGW010000066.1:0-1119 GCF_042738015.1 Lentzea sp. NPDC059081 | reverse complement strand
TGTACTGCCCCGCGAGGTTGCGAACGGTCCGACACGTGATCGGATGATCTTGGAATGAGGGAGGGCCTCCGGGTTCGGTGTGGATTGCGACATCTGCACCGGCTAGCCAGGAGGCCCTCGATTACTCACGCTAACGCACCGCTGTCCGAGCTGGGCAGGCTACGTCTGGCCCGGTGTGTCGTCGAGGATGAATGGCCTGTTCGGCGGGCCGCGGAGCGATTCCAGGTGTCGGTCAGCACGGCTCAGCGGTGGGCCGGCCGCTACCGCGAACTCGGGGCAGCGGGCATGACCGACCGGTCCTCACGCCCGCTGACCAGCCCGCGCCGCACCCCGACCCGCACGGAACGGCGGATCATCAAGGTCCGCCTGGCGCGGCGATGGGGACCGGCGCGGATCGCGTACCTGCTGGGGCTGGTGCCCTCGACCGTGCACCGGGTGCTGACCCGTTACGGACTGGCCCGGCTCAGTCACGTGGATCGGGCCACCGGCGAGCCGGTGCGCCGCTACGAACGCGCCACACCGGGCGAACTCGTGCACGTCGACATCAAGAAGCTGGGCAACATTCCCGACGGCGGCGGCCACAAGGTCCACGGCAGGCACACCGGTCAGCGCAACAGCTCCGCGCACCGTGACCCCGCCCGGCGCCGCAAAGTCGGTGGCCGCCCCAACCTCGGCTACAGCTACCTGCACAACGCCGTGGACGACCACTCCCGCCTGGCCTACAGCGAAATCCTGGCCGACGAGACCAAGGAAACCGCGGCCGCGTTCTGGCAGCGAGCACAGACCTACTTCCACACCCACGGCATCACCGTCATGCGGGTACTCACCGACAACGGCGCCTGCTATCGCTCCCGGCTCTGGCGCGACACCCTCACCGACGCGGGCATCACCCACAAACGCACCCGCCCCTACCGGCCCCAGACCAACGGCAAGGTCGAACGCTTCAACCGCACCCTGCTCGACGAATGGGCCTACGCCCGCCCCTACCGCACCGAGACCGAACGCCGAGAAGCATTCCCGCAGTGGCTGCACACCTACAATCACCACCGCGGACACACCGCACTCAAAGGCCAGCCACCCGCCAGCCGCGTTCCCAACCTCTCCGGTCAGTACAGCTAG
>NZ_JBHYGW010000065.1:0-1185 GCF_042738015.1 Lentzea sp. NPDC059081 | reverse complement strand
CCAGAACCGCACAGTGGATGCGTAGCGTCTTTGTAACAAGTCCTCGGCCTATTAGTACCAGTCAGCTCCAACCGTTACCGGTCTTCCACCTCTGGCCTATCAACCCAGTGGTCTAGCTGGGGGCCTTAACCCACAAAGGGTGGGATACCTCATCTTGGAACGAGCTTCCCGCTTAGATGCCTTCAGCGGTTATCCCTTCCGAACGTAGCCAACCAGCAATGCTCTTGGCAGAACAACTGGCACACCAGCGGTCCGTCCGTCCCGGTCCTCTCGTACTAGGGACAGCCTTCCTCAAGTATCCTACGCGCGCGGCGGATAGGGACCGAACTGTCTCACGACGTTCTAAACCCAGCTCGCGTACCGCTTTAATGGGCGAACAGCCCAACCCTTGGGACCTACTCCAGCCCCAGGATGCGACGAGCCGACATCGAGGTGCCAAACCATGCCGTCGATATGGACTCTTGGGCAAGATCAGCCTGTTATCCCCGGGGTACCTTTTATCCGTTGAGCGACCACGCTTCCACAAGCCATGGCCGGATCACTAGTTCCGACTTTCGTCCCTGCTCGACCCGTCAGTCTCACAGTCAAGCCCCCTTGTGCACTTGCACTCGACACCTGATTGCCAACCAGGCTGAGGGAACCTTTGAGCGCCTCCGTTACTCTTTGGGAGGCAACCGCCCCAGTTAAACTACCCACCAGGCACTGTCCCTGATCCGGATCACGGACCGAGGTTAGACATCCAATACGACCAGAGTGGTATTTCAACGACGACTCCACAACCACTGGCGTGGCCGCTTCACAGTCTCCCACCTATCCTACACAAGCCGAATCGAACACCAATACCAAGCTATAGTAAAGGTCCCGGGGTCTTTCCGTCCTGCCGCGCGTAACGAGCATCTTTACTCGTAATGCAATTTCGCCGGGCCTGCGGTTGAGACAGTCGAGAAGTCGTTACGCCATTCGTGCAGGTCGGAACTTACCCGACAAGGAATTTCGCTACCTTAGGATGGTTATAGTTACCACCGCCGTTTACTGGCGCTTAAGTTCTCAGCTTCGCCCCGAAGGACTAACCGGTCCCCTTAACGTTCCAGCACCGGGCAGGCGTCAGTCCATATACATCGTCTTGCGACTTCGCATGGACCTGTGTTTTTAGTAAACAGTCGCTTCTCGCTGGTCTCTGCGGCC
>NZ_JBHYGW010000063.1:0-1329 GCF_042738015.1 Lentzea sp. NPDC059081 | reverse complement strand
GGCAGGGTCCCGGCAAAGTCATTTTGGCTTGTCAGGTGGGGATTCCGAGGAGTTGGAGTGGTCGGGTGGGGTTGCGGGCCATGGCTCGTAGCCCTGCTGCGATGTTGGTGTGTCCGTGGAGGCGTAGTGCGCTGATGGCGAGGTTGCGCAGGCTGGCCATGGGGCGAGGTCCGCTGCCGGTGCGGATGCGAGATGAGTCTTCGCCGTAGGTGACGTCGCGGACCCAGTGCAGACGGTTCTCGATGCCCCAGTGGCCGCGGATGTAGTGGTGGATGTCGCGTGGGTGGGCGTGCCGGGGTGGCAGGTTGGTGACGCCGAGCGCGGTGCGCGCGGAGCGGATGCCGGTGGAACGGCAGGTTGTGTAGCGCTCGATCAGGAACGCGTGGGTGACGTAGGGGAAGTCGACGACCGGATGGCCGACGTAGTCGCCCAGGGGTGTGACCTGCACTGTCCGGCGTTCTGCCCGGCCGTGTCCGGACTCGCTGAACTCCAGCCGAGGGATCGTGTGCCAGGGCAGGGCGTCGAGTTGTGAGTAGACCAGTTGCAGGTTGGTTTTGACCGTGAACAGGTAGAACGCCTTGCGGTAGTGCAGGAACAAGGCGTGGTCACGGGTGGTGTGCAGGGCGTCCGCGGTGATCACCATGCCTGCGAGATCCAGCTGGTCGAGTAGTGGTTCGAAGGCTGCGCGTTCGTGGCCGCTGGACACGTGCAGCTGGGCGGCGACGGTGCCGGTGTCGTGACGTAACGCCGCGACCAGATGCACCCCGCTGCCGCCCGTTCGGCCGAAGGTGCCCGCGACCGACTTCCCGTCGACCGCGACCGCGCGCGGCGGATCGGCCGGCTCGCGTTCAGGAACATGCTGGTCCAGCCATGCGCTGACCAGCTCGTCCATCCGATCACCGTCCACTCGCGACATCACCCGGCGCAGGGTCGACTCGTCCGGGGCCACATGCCGTTTCCGGCGGTGGTCGAACCTGACGCCGAGGCATTCGAGGACGCGTTGTGGCGCGTCCGCGGCCCATTCGCCGATCGCGGTGAACGACCGTGCGCCGGCCGCGACCGCCGCCGCGGCCAACAGAAAGATCGAGGCGAACGAATGCCGAACACCCCGCCGGGCGCGCGGGTCCGGCACACGACCGACGAACTCACGCAGGTCAGCGACTCGATCATCAGTTATCTGGGCCAGCCGATCCAGCACAGCGGGAATCGGGCAAGCTGACACGGCGGGCACGGCACTCCCACAAGATCATGCGACTTAGACACTCACATGATCAACGAGCGCCGTGCCCGCCTTGCGTCCAGGTGAAACGACTTTGCCGAAGCCCTGCC
>NZ_JBHYGW010000062.1:0-3771 GCF_042738015.1 Lentzea sp. NPDC059081 | reverse complement strand
CCTCACGAGTGGGGCTGGCTGCACCTCGAAGTGTAAGTGGCGCGAGGTGTGGTAGGCCCCCCTCGAACCCCTGGAGGGGTGACCAAACTCATGCGTTCAGCCGCACCGGCGAGGGTGCTGTGACGGGTCAGGCCTTCTTGCACCCGCTCAGCTCGGTCTTGATCCCGTTGGTCTGCGTCGCTCCGGACGAGTGCTGCTTCGCCGTGCAGGTCACCGAGTCGCCGGCCGCGACGTCACCGCTGATGTCGGCGAGCGCCACTCCCGCCGAGGCCAGCGAGTCCTTGGACAGCACGCCGCTCGGCGCCTCGCCGGACAGCTTCAGCCGGACCCGCTTCTCCGGTTCGGAGCTCGGGGCCATCTTGTAGTCGTAGACCTCGACGACCTGGTAGGTGACCTGGTCCTCCCAGTCGGAGGCGCAGCCGGCCAGCACGAGGCAGCCCAGCAGGGCAGCGGCGAGCTTGCGCATCAGTGCCCCCGCCCGACCTGCAGGACCTCCAGCACGCGCTGGTCGCCCGACATCTCCTTGAGGTTCATCCGGTTCCAGAGCCAGAAGTAGACGAGCTCGGCCTCACCGGTCACCAGGGCGTCGCCCTCCTCGCCGGGAGCGGCCGCGCGGACCTCGGGCACCTCGTCCGGCGTCAGGGAGATCGACCACGACTCGGGCAGGTCGGTCGTGCGGACCGTGGCCGTGCCGGGGGCGATGTTCGGCACGTCCCCTTCGAGCTTGGCGGCGACGATCGTGGTCAGCACCTCGTCGATGCCGTCGACGCAGAGATCCGGGTCGGTGCCGGCGACCTGCCGGACCACCGTCTGCGCGTCGAACCGGCGCAGCACCGTCTCGTGGGCGACGCGGCGGTGCCACACCCACGCGAGGTCGGGGGCGGCCGGGGAGAACGTCCAGACCGGGCGGTTCCCCGGCACCGCCGCCAGGATCTCGGCGGCCGCGGTCAGCTGCAGGTCGAGGTACTCGAGCGGCGACAGGCCGGCGGGAGGGGGCGGCGGCTGCACCTGGGTGCGGCTGCCGGTGCGCAGGTAGTCGGTGGAGGTCTCGAGGAACCGGGCCAGGTGCACGACCAGGTCCTGCACGGTCCATCCGGGGCGCGTGGGCACCTCGGCGGCCGGGTCCGCCTCCGCCACCGCCTTGCGGAACATCTCAGCCTGCTCGACGAACACAGCGGTCCACCGCTGCGCCGTCCACCCCGTCTGCACCATGGGCGTCATCGTGCCCCAAACGCGTCACCCGTGAACGGGGAACCGGCGATGATGCTTCTGCGTCGCATGGATCGGAGACCAACCATGGGGGTGGCGGATGGCGATGTTCGGCGTTGAGCCCGAACTGCTGCGCAACGCGTCGAAGGAGTTCGGCAACGGCTCCGACGCGGTGCGCGAGGCGGCGGAGATGATCTCGATGCTCAAGCTCGACGCCGGTGCGC
Source organism: Lentzea sp. NPDC059081 (assembly GCF_042738015.1). Lineage (NCBI taxonomy): Bacteria > Bacillati > Actinomycetota > Actinomycetes > Pseudonocardiales > Pseudonocardiaceae > Lentzea > Lentzea sp. NPDC059081. Next base: position 2,338 of record NZ_JBHYGW010000062.1, on the reverse strand, counting down.
TCGGCGAGGTAGACGCCGCCGCCGAGTTCGCGGAGGCGCTGTCGAGGTTCGTCGGCACGCACTCCCAGGACCTCCAGCGCGGGTCCGCGTGGCTCGCCGACGCGGCCGAGGGCCTCGTGTCGAACGCCGAGGCCTACCAGCGCACGGAAGAGGAGCACGAGACCGTGCTGAAGAAGCTCCTCACGGGACTTGGGGGCGGCAAGTGAGCTACACGGATCCGGAGAGCCTGTACGGCAGGCTGGCTTCAGGCGACGCGGGCCGGATCGCCGCCGCCTCGGACCCGATCACCGGCGCGATCAGCGCGGTCGGCCGCGCCGGCCAGTCCGTCGCCAAGGGCGGTGGTACCGCCGCGAGCAACTGGATCGGCGACGCCGCCGGCAAGTTCTCGTCCCGTGCCCAGCTCACCACCGCAGCCGCCAAGGCCGCCGGTGAACGCCTCGGCGCCGGCGTCGACATCGTCCAGGCCGCTTCCCGTGCGTACGGCCAGATGCGCGGTGCCGCCGACCAGGCCATCGGGGTGTGGCGCAGCCGTCCGCCCGGCTTGGACGAGCAGCAGACCCGCACCCTCGCCAACCAGGTCAACGACGCGCTGACCAGGGTCAAGTCGGGCTACGAGAACGTCCTGCGGACCTACGCGGGCGCACTCACCAAGATCCCGCCGGGCTTCGAGGAGTCCGCACGCGCGGACAGCGGCTGGAGTCGCGCCACCACCGGTGCGGGCGGCGCCCTGCCCCCGGTGCCACCGCCGGGAACCGACCCCAAGGCGGTCGCCGAGTGGTGGAACAAGCTCAGCCAGGCGGACAAGGACGCGCTGCTCAAGACCAAGTTCCAGGAGCTCGGCCAGCTCCGCGGTCTGCCGGCCCCCGTGCTCGACCAGGCGAACCGCGAGCGGATCAAGCAGGACGCGGAGCGGTTCACCCGGCAGAAGTCCGAGCTGGAGCAGCGGCTGGCCGACCGCGCGGCCGAGCTCGGCGTCGACCCGAAGTCGGCGGAGGGGCAACGCGCACTGCGCAACGACCCGCAGGGCTCCCAGCTGATGCAGCAGTACGACGAGGCGTCCCGTCGTGCGAAGAACTCGACCGACGCCGCTGCCGCGCTGGTGGAAGCGGACGACATGGCGAGGGCGATCCCCAAGCAGGCCTACGTGCTCGCGTGGAGCCCTGACGGCGCCGGTGCCAAGGAAGGTGCCATCGCCGTCGCGTTCGGCAACCCCGACACGGCCCAGAACGTCGCTGTCACGGTGCCCGGCACCACCTCCAAGCTCAGCAGCTTCGGACTCGACCAGGCGGCCAACCTCAGCGCCGAGATGGGATCGAACGGCGCCGCCATCCAGTGGCTCGGCTACGACGCGCCGGAGTTCCTGCCAGGACAGGTCAACGACCCGGCCCAGGCGCGAGAGGGCGCGGCGATCCTGGCAGCGGACGTCGAGGGGTACCGCGTCCAGAACCCCAACGCGCACGTCACGGTCGTCGGGCACAGCTACGGCAGCACGGTGGTCGGCTACTCGGCCATGGACAACGGCCTCAAGGCCGACGACCTCGTGTTCGTCGGCTCGCCGGGCGTAGGTGCGTCCAATGTGGACCAACTGTCGGCCGGAGCCGGGCACGTCTACGTCGGCGGCAAGGAGCACGACCCGGTCATCCAGGCCACCAGCGGCGACTGGTTCACCAAGGACGGCTCGTCCACCGGCCCGTACGACGCGTCGTTCGGCGCGAAGACCTTCGGCACGTCCGGCGAGGACTGGATCGGGCACGCGCACTCGTCGTACTACGACAAGGACTCCGAGTCGCTCAGGAACATCGCGCAGATCGCCAACGGCAACGGCGGCGCCGTCACCGAGCAGCGCTGGCAGGACGCGCCCACACCGCGTGAGGTGCCGGGGTCGAACCTGCCGGGCATCGGGCCCGTCATCGACTGGGGCGTCAACACCGGCAAGGAGGTCGTCGACATCGGCGAGGACGTCTGGCGCGGCGGTGGCCAGGTAGTAGACGACATCTCGCAGGGCAACTGGGGTGACGCGGCCGGCCACGCCTGGGACACGACCAAGGAGGTCGCCAGCGACGCCGGTGACGTCGTGGTCGACACCGTGGGCAACGCGGTAGAGCTGGGACGCGACGTAGTCGAGGGTGTCGGCGGCGCCATCAAGACCGTCGGGTCGTGGTTCTAGGCCTGTCCGTGGATCTTCCCGAAGGCGAGGCCGAAGGCGAGCAGTGGCGACGGCGAAGCCGAGCTGCTTTTGGCTTTTGGCTTGAAACAGAAGGTTCCGGTGGGGTGGTCCCGTCACGAGCCGTGGCACAGCACTCGCTGCACCTGAGGAGGGGTGTCAACTCGCCACGCT
>NZ_JBHYGW010000061.1:0-5239 GCF_042738015.1 Lentzea sp. NPDC059081 | reverse complement strand
CCCTTAGCAGGGGCGCCTCTTCAGCCACTTGAGTACTTCTCCATTTGGCTCCGCAGGTAGGATTCGAACCTACGACCGATCGGTTAACAGCCGATAGCTCTACCACTGAGCTACTGCGGAATAATACAAGCCTGGCAACGTCCTACTCTCACAGGGACAAGGTCCCAACTACCATCGGCGCTAGAGAGCTTAACTTCCGTGTTCGGTATGGGAACGGGTGTGACCTCTTCGCTATCGCCACCAAACCTGATGGAGAGAATGTTCTCTCAAAACTAGATAACAACGTTCATTTTTCACATTAGAATATAGGTTAAGTCCTCGATCTATTAGTATCTGTCAGCTCCACGTGTCACCACGCTTCCACCTCAGACCTATCAACCTGATCATCTTTCAGGGATCTTACTTCCTTGCGGAATGGGAAATCTCATCTTGAGGGGGGCTTCATGCTTAGATGCTTTCAGCACTTATCCCGTCCGCACATAGCTACCCAGCGATGCCCTTGGCAGAACAACTGGTACACCAGCGGTGCGTCCATCCCGGTCCTCTCGTACTAAGGACAGCTCCTCTCAAATTTCCTGCGCCCGCGACGGATAGGGACCGAACTGTCTCACGACGTTCTGAACCCAGCTCGCGTACCGCTTTAATGGGCGAACAGCCCAACCCTTGGGACCGACTACAGCCCCAGGATGCGATGAGCCGACATCGAGGTGCCAAACCTCCCCGTCGATGTGGACTCTTGGGGGAGATAAGCCTGTTATCCCCGGGGTAGCTTTTATCCGTTGAGCGATGGCCCTTCCATGCGGAACCACCGGATCACTAAGCCCGACTTTCGTCCCTGCTCGACTTGTAGGTCTCGCAGTCAAGCTCCCTTGTGCCTTTACACTCTGCGAATGATTTCCAACCATTCTGAGGGAACCTTTGGGCGCCTCCGTTACACTTTAGGAGGCGACCGCCCCAGTCAAACTGCCCACCTGACACTGTCTCCCTGCCCGATAAGGGCAGCGGGTTAGAAGGTCAATACAGCCAGGGTAGTATCCCACCGATGCCTCCACCGAAGCTAGCGCTCCGGTTTCCAAGGCTCCTACCTATCCTGTACAAGCTGTACCAACATTCAATATCAGGCTGCAGTAAAGCTCCACGGGGTCTTTCCGTCCTGTCGCGGGTAACCTGCATCTTCACAGGTACTATAATTTCACCGAGTCTCTCGTTGAGACAGTGCCCAGATCGTTGCGCCTTTCGTGCGGGTCGGAACTTACCCGACAAGGAATTTCGCTACCTTAGGACCGTTATAGTTACGGCCGCCGTTTACTGGGGCTTCAATTCGCACCTTCGCTTACGCTAAGCGCTCCTCTTAACCTTCCAGCACCGGGCAGGCGTCAGCCCCTATACTTCGCCTTACGGCTTCGCAGAGACCTGTGTTTTTGCTAAACAGTCGCCTGGGCCTATTCACTGCGGCTTCTCGGGGCTTTAACACCCTAAGAAGCACCCCTTCTCCCGAAGTTACGGGGTCATTTTGCCGAGTTCCTTAACGAGAGTTCTCTCGATCACCTTAGGATTCTCTCCTCGCCTACCTGTGTCGGTTTGCGGTACGGGCACCTCTCACCTCGCTAGAGGCTTTTCTTGGCAGTGTGGAATCAGGAACTTCGCTACTAAATTTCGCTCGCCATCACAGCTCAGCCTTCACGGGAAACGGATTTGCCTATTTCCCAGCCTAACTGCTTGGACGCGGATATCCAATACCGCGCTTACCCTATCCTCCTGCGTCCCCCCATTGCTCAAATGGTGAGGAGGTGGTACAGGAATATCAACCTGTTGTCCATCGCCTACGCCTTTCGGCCTCGGCTTAGGTCCCGACTAACCCTGAGCGGACGAGCCTTCCTCAGGAAACCTTAGGCATTCGGTGGACGGGATTCTCACCCGTCTTTCGCTACTCATACCGGCATTCTCACTTCTAAGCGCTCCACCAGTCCTTCCGGTCTGACTTCACTGCACTTAGAACGCTCTCCTACCACTGTTCGTAAGAACAGTCCGCAGCTTCGGTGATACGTTTAGCCCCGGTACATTTTCGGCGCAGAGTCACTCGACCAGTGAGCTATTACGCACTCTTTAAATGGTGGCTGCTTCTAAGCCAACATCCTGGTTGTCTAAGCAACTCCACATCCTTTTCCACTTAACGTATACTTTGGGACCTTAGCTGGCGGTCTGGGCTGTTTCCCTTTCGACTACGGATCTTATCACTCGCAGTCTGACTCCCAAGGATAAGTCATCGGCATTCGGAGTTTGACTGAATTCGGTAACCCGGTAGGGGCCCCTAGTCCAATCAGTGCTCTACCTCCGAGACTCTTACCTTGAGGCTAGCCCTAAAGCTATTTCGGAGAGAACCAGCTATCTCCAGGTTCGATTGGCATTTCACCCCTACCCACACCTCATCCCCGCACTTTTCAACGTGCGTGGGTTCGGGCCTCCATTCAGTGTTACCTGAACTTCACCCTGGACATGGGTAGATCACCTGGTTTCGGGTCTACGACCACGTACTCATGCGCCCTATTCAGACTCGCTTTCGCTGCGGCTCCGCATCTTCTGCTTAACCTTGCACGGGATCGTAACTCGCCGGTTCATTCTACAAAAGGCACGCCATCACCCGTTAACGGGCTCTGACTACTTGTAGGCACACGGTTTCAGGATCTATTTCACTCCCCTTCCGGGGTGCTTTTCACCTTTCCCTCACGGTACTGGTTCACTATCGGTCACTAGGGAGTATTTAGCCTTGGGAGATGGTCCTCCCGGATTCCGACGGAATTTCACGTGTTCCGCCGTACTCAGGATCCACTCTGGAGAGAACAACATTTCAGTTACAGGGCTGTTACCTTCTTTGGCGGGCCTTTCCAGACCTCTTCGCTTATATCGTTCCTTTGTAACTCCGTATAGAGTGTCCTACAACCCCAAGAGGCAAGCCTCTTGGTTTGGGCTGTTCCCGTTTCGCTCGCCGCTACTCAGGGAATCGCATTTGCTTTCTCTTCCTCCGGGTACTTAGATGTTTCAGTTCCCCGGGTATGCCTTCTCATACTCTATGTATTCAAGTATGGATACTACTCCATTACGAGCAGTGGGTTTCCCCATTCGGAAATCTCCGGATCAAAGCTTGCTTACAGCTCCCCGAAGCATATCGGTGTTCGTCCCGTCCTTCATCGGCTCCTAGTGCCAAGGCATCCACCGTGCGCCCTTTCTAACTTAACCATTTCTTACTTTAGAAAGAATCACTATGTGTGATGAACTTTGCATTGCATTCAATGTGAATGTATTACTTATTGTTATCTAGTTTTCAAAGAACAATCCTGTCTCGCTAGAGACATGTTTGAAGGAATGATCCTTCAAAACTAAACAAGACGAAAAACGTACGCTGCTCCATATATCCTTAGAAAGGAGGTGATCCAGCCGCACCTTCCGATACGGCTACCTTGTTACGACTTCACCCCAATCATCTGCCCCACCTTCGGCGGCTGGCTCCATAAAGGTTACCTCACCGACTTCGGGTGTTGCAAACTCTCGTGGTGTGACGGGCGGTGTGTACAAGGCCCGGGAACGTATTCACCGCGGCATGCTGATCCGCGATTACTAGCGATTCCAGCTTCACGCAGTCGAGTTGCAGACTGCGATCCGAACTGAGAACAGATTTGTGGGATTGGCTAAACCTTGCGGTCTCGCAGCCCTTTGTTCTGTCCATTGTAGCACGTGTGTAGCCCAGGTCATAAGGGGCATGATGATTTGACGTCATCCCCACCTTCCTCCGGTTTGTCACCGGCAGTCACCTTAGAGTGCCCAACTGAATGCTGGCAACTAAGATCAAGGGTTGCGCTCGTTGCGGGACTTAACCCAACATCTCACGACACGAGCTGACGACAACCATGCACCACCTGTCACTCTGTCCCCGAAGGGAAAGCCCTATCTCTAGGGTTGTCAGAGGATGTCAAGACCTGGTAAGGTTCTTCGCGTTGCTTCGAATTAAACCACATGCTCCACCGCTTGTGCGGGCCCCCGTCAATTCCTTTGAGTTTCAGTCTTGCGACCGTACTCCCCAGGCGGAGTGCTTAATGCGTTAGCTGCAGCACTAAGGGGCGGAAACCCCCTAACACTTAGCACTCATCGTTTACGGCGTGGACTACCAGGGTATCTAATCCTGTTCGCTCCCCACGCTTTCGCTCCTCAGCGTCAGTTACAGACCAGAGAGTCGCCTTCGCCACTGGTGTTCCTCCACATCTCTACGCATTTCACCGCTACACGTGGAATTCCACTCTCCTCTTCTGCACTCAAGTTTCCCAGTTTCCAATGACCCTCCCCGGTTGAGCCGGGGGCTTTCACATCAGACTTAAGAAACCGCCTGCGAGCCCTTTACGCCCAATAATTCCGGACAACGCTTGCCACCTACGTATTACCGCGGCTGCTGGCACGTAGTTAGCCGTGGCTTTCTGGTTAGGTACCGTCAAGGTGCAAGCAGTTACTCTTGCACTTGTTCTTCCCTAACAACAGAGCTTTACGATCCGAAAACCTTCATCACTCACGCGGCGTTGCTCCGTCAGACTTTCGTCCATTGCGGAAGATTCCCTACTGCTGCCTCCCGTAGGAGTCTGGGCCGTGTCTCAGTCCCAGTGTGGCCGATCACCCTCTCAGGTCGGCTACGCATCGTCGCCTTGGTGAGCCGTTACCTCACCAACTAGCTAATGCGCCGCGGGTCCATCTGTAAGTGACAGCCGAAACCGTCTTTCATCCTTGAACCATGCGGTTCAAGGAACTATCCGGTATTAGCTCCGGTTTCCCGGAGTTATCCCAGTCTTACAGGCAGGTTACCCACGTGTTACTCACCCGTCCGCCGCTAACATCCGGGAGCAAGCTCCCTTCTGTCCGCTCGACTTGCATGTATTAGGCACGCCGCCAGCGTTCGTCCTGAGCCAGGATCAAACTCTCCGAGGTATGCAGGATGCATATCACACATGCGTTGCTACACGATGTAGCGAACTTAGCATGTGATCATTTCCTGCCTCGCCAGTCTGACTGACTACCTATGATGTATCATAGGATTTTTTATAAAAACTCGAATTAACAGGTACGTTTTGTCTTGTTTAGTTTTCAAAGATCATTACCGCCGCTTAACGAAGCAGCTTTATTACTATAACATTTAGCTTCTTTTAAGTCAACAACTTTTTTTAAAGTATTTAATGAAGCTTTTAGTTGATGTCAGCTG
>NZ_JBHYGW010000060.1:0-7818 GCF_042738015.1 Lentzea sp. NPDC059081 | reverse complement strand
GGACAGGTCGAGCAGCAGCTGCTCGACCTGTCCGCCGTCCGCCCGGTGCTGCAGCACGGCCCTCGGTCACCCCCGGCCGGCGGAGTGGACCGCGGACACGAGGGTGCGCACGCTGTGGAAGGTCTCCGGGCGCAGCAGGTCGTCGGGCAGCTCGCAGCCGAGCTCCTCCCGCAGCGCCACGACCACCCGCACCATGCGCAGCGAGCTCAGCCCGAGTTCGCGCAGGGGAGCGTCGTCGGCCGGTGCGGCGCCGCCGGGCAGGGTGCGGACGAGGATCTCGCGGACCGCGTCGATCAGGGAGGATGCTGGTGAACTCATGACGTTCCTCGGGTTCGCAGGGTCAGCTCGGTGCACTGGTCGTTTGCAGCTGGCGCGGGCGCAGAGCCGCCCTGACCCGGTCGCCCGCCTCGCGCAGGTCGGTCCAGGGGCGGGCCGTCGTGACCCGCACGGCCCCGCCGTCGAAGCAGAAGTTGAGGATGGCGGGGTAGGTGGAGACGCCGGTGCGGTCCAGCAGGCTGCGGAAGGCGAGGTAGCTGTCGTCCCAGTCCGGGAAGCTCACCGCCGCGTTGATCGAGTAGGCGGGGACGGTCACCGTGCCCGCCTCCGCGAAGCCGGCGCAGGTCGCGTCCCGCAGCACGGTCAGGGACTCCTGGCGGCCGCGCCGTTCGCGGACGTAACCCGTGTAGGCGCGGCTGAGCCGGTCGAGGGTCAGGCCGTAGCTCGGCTCGAACTCCGCGAGCTCCGCCGGACCCGGCACCGCCAGGCCGGTGACCATCCACCGCTCCATCCTGGCCAGGACCTCGACCGCGGTGTAGAAGAAGGACTGCGGGCCGCCGAACATGGTGGAGGCGTGCTCGTAGTAGTCCGCCACGAACGCGCGGTCGGCCATGATCCAGCCGGTCTTCAGTCCCGGCGCGGACCAGTTCTTCGACAGGCTCGAGATGCGGATGACGTTCGGCGCGGCCCGCTGCGCCGACCTCCTGCGCTCCGGCCCGAGCCACTCGTGGCACTCGTCCAGCAGGATCATCGTGCCCGGTGAGGCGGCCTGGATCAGCTGCGCGAGCTCGGCCTCGTCGACCGCGGCACCGGTCGGGTTCATCGCGGTCTGCAGCAGCACCAGCGGGGTGCCCGGCCTCAGCGCGTCGATCAGCGGCCGCAGCGACACCCGGCCGCCGGTGCTGGGCAGCGGGACCATCCGGGTGGCGCTCCGCCTTGCCACCGCCTCGACCAGCGGCGGGTAGTTCGGGATCCCGCACAGTGCCGGCTCGGTCCCGCGGACCGCCCCCGTCAGGACGTAGTCGGCGATGTTGCTGACGGTGAACGTCCCGCCGAGGGTGACAGCGACGTTCGCCTCGGTGTAGACGTCCCGTTCCATCAGGGCGTTCTCGTAGGCGGCGATGGCCTCGCGCGCGGGAACCCGGCCGCGGGAGTCCGAGTAGCCGTACCAGTCCTGGTCGAGGGCGAACCGCAGGCAGTCCTTCAACGCGGCGGGCAGGCCCCACTCGTGCTCGTCGACCGATCCGCTCGAGAGCAGGAGGTGGTCGCCGGCCAGGGCTCCGTAGACGTCGTCGCGGAAGTAGAAGTTGAAGAGCTCCTTGACGAACCGCACGGCCGCGCGCGAGTGGTACACCTCGTCCGCGGTCACGTCCCGCCTGTGCCGGGACTGCCGCCAGGCCCGCGCGAGCTCCGGGCGCAGCGACGCCGGTCCCAGCTCGTGCTCGACGCGGCCGAGGAACAGGTCGCGCAGTTCGAACGGGTCCGCCGGATTGCGCGCGCGTGCGAAGACGTCCAGGGTGCGGTCTCCGGCGTACGGCACGAAAAGGGTGTCGTCCTGTTCCGCGGTCAACGCGCGGGCGGCGATTTCACGGGCTTCCTCGGCCACGCCGGCAACACGTGGTTCGGACAGCGAGTCGAACAGTGCCATCGTATTCCCGTTCTCTCGTCTGCAGTGCGAGCCACGTTATCAACGCGTCGCCACGCGAGTATCCATTGAATTGCCATCGCATTCACATCGCTCAGTAACCTGGAGTCGGTTCCGTCTGGAAACGCGATTACCGAATGATTGCCCCGAGTTGGACGAGGCTCTGCTAGAAAGTTTTGCATGAGTATCGACCACGAAGTGGCACTACGTCCGGAAATGGACATGGGGCGCGCGCTGGAGGAACTGGGCGTGCGGCCCGGAATGCCGGGGCGGGAAATCACGGACCAGTTGGACGAGCAGGGTTTCGCCTTCATCCCCGGAGTGCTGAACGAGTTCCTGCTCGAGTCGTTGCGCGGGCGGCTCAACGTCCTCGCGGCGGCCGAGGGCGACCGCGGCGGCAGCGAGGTCGGCCAGGAGCCCGGCACCATGCGGCTGTCCAACCTCGTCAACAAGGGCGAGGTCTTCGCGACGACCTTCAGGCACCCCGTGGTCCTCGCGGCGGTCGCGCACGTCCTCGGCGACTTCAAGCTGTCCTCGGTGAGCAGCCGCGCCGCGCTGCCCGGCGAGGGCAACCAGTCCCTGCACGCCGACTGGGACGGCGACGACCTGGCCCCCGGCGACTACCAGGCGTGCAACACGATGTGGATCCTGGACGACTTCACCGAGCTCAACGGCGCCACCAGGGTCGTTCCCGGTTCCCACCGGTGGGGCGACGACCCGGAGAAGACGCTCGAGGACTCCTGGGCGCCGCATCCCGACCAGCAGCTGGTGACGGCGCCCGCCGGCTCCCTGCTCATCTTCAACGGCCACCTCTGGCACGGCGGGACGCAGAACCGCGACACCAGGCCCCGGCGCGCGCTGCACGCCTACTTCACCCGCCGGCACAACCCGCAGCAGCTGGACCAGGCGCGCTACGTCACCCAGGAGACGCTCGACCGCCTCTCACCCGCGGCCAGGTTCGTGCTGGACGTGTGAGGTGCCGGTGCGCAGCTGGACGGTGGGCACCACTCCGGGCGGCGCCCACCAGGGACCGATGGCGGTCGACGCCTACGAACTGACCGGGGCAGACGGCCTGCGGGCCGTCGTGTGGACCTACGGGGCGACTCTGGCCGAGCTCTGGGTCCCGGACGGCACGGGCGGCAGCGTCAACGTCGTGCTGGGACACCCCGACCTCACCGCGTACCTGGAGCCCCGCAACCACTACCTCGGCGCCACCCTCGGCAGGTACTCGCGCAACGTGGGCTTCGGGCGGTTCCGGCTCGACGGCGCGGAACACCTGCTGGACCTCAACGACCGCGGACACCACATGCACGGCGGGGTGGACGGCTTCTCCAGGCGGGTGTGGACCGCCCGACCGGAGGCGGACGGCACCGCGTTGCGGCTCAGGCTGGTCAGCCCGGACGGGGACCAGGGCTACCCCGGCGAGCTCGTCGCCGAGACGGTGTACCGCCTGGTCGAGCACGGCATCGAGTTCGAGCACAGCGCCACCACCTCGTCGCCCACCATCGTGGACCTGACCAACCACTCCTACTGGAACCTCGCCGGCACCGGAACCGTCGACGACCACCTGCTGACGATCGCCGCGACCCGCGTGATCGAGTTCGACCAGCGGATGGTGCCGTCGGCGGGCCCTCCGCCGCCGGTCGCCGGCGGCCCGCTGGACTTCACCTCGCCCCGGCCGCTGCGCGGGTGCACCGCCGACCGCTTCTTCGTGCTCGACGGTCCGCAACCCGCCGTGGAGCTGAGCCATCCCGGCAGCGGCCGGACGATGCGGATCCGCACGACCGCGCCCGGCATCGGTGTCTACACCGCCGACCGGTTCCCCACCGGCGCCAGGAGCGGCATCTGCCTCCAAGCGAGCGCTCTGCCCGACGCCCCCAACCGGCCGGACTTCCCGACGGTCCGGCTCGACCCCAGGGCGATCTACCACAGCCGGACGGTGCACGAGTTCGTCCTCGGCTGACCACCGCGATCCAAGAAGGCGTGAATGATGGAAGACATCCGTTTCGCCGTGCACTCCGGGCAGCTGCACGGCACCGTCGAGGCCTGCGTCGAGCTGTGGCAGCGGGCGGAGGAGCTCGGGTACGACAGCATCTCGATCTTCGACTTCCTCCGGCCGTGGGCCTACCCGCCCGACTGGCCCTGCTTCGAGGGCACGACGCTGCTCGCGGCACTCGCGAGCCGGACCAGCCGCATCCGCTGCGCGATGATGGTCTCCCCGATCACCTGGCGGCACCCGGCGGTCATGGCGAACATCGCCTCGACCCTGGACCACATCTCGGGCGGACGCCTCGAGTTCGGCGTCGGCGCCGGCGGCACCGACCGCGCCTACGAGCAGTACGGCATCCCGTTCCCGTCCACCGCGGTGCGCGCGGGGATGCTCGACGAGGCCTGCCGGGTCCTGCGCAGCCTGTGGGAACGGGACGAGACCACCTTCCACGGCGAGCACTACACCTTCGACCGGGCCTGCCTCGCCCCGAAGCCCGTCCAGGCGCGGCTGCCGCTGATCGTCGGCGCGAACGGGCTGCGGCACATGATCCCGCTGGCCGCCCGGCACGCCGACGTGTGGAACTCCGTGTCGGCGAGCCCGCAGGAGTACCGCCGCAAGGTCGAGGTGTTCGACGACGCCTGCGAGCGCGCGGGGCGCGATCCCGGAGAGGTGCGCAAGTCGATCACCTTCCGCGCGGTCGTCACGCCGTCCGGCGCCGGGCGCCGCACGAGTTCCGAGCTCGCGGACACCCCGGACGCCATCCGCAACCAGTACATCAGCTTCGGCTCGGCGGAGCAGTGCGTCGAAGCCCTCGCCCCCTACGTGGAACTGGGGGCGACGGACTTCGTGCTCGCCGTCAAGGCTCCGGTCGACTGGCAGACCCTGGAGCTCGTCGCTACGCAGGTCGCGCCGGCGGTGCGGCAGCTGGCGAGGGATCGCCGGCCGGTGCTGTCCGGATCTTGAAGGTCTCCGACAGCGCGAGCGCGGTCTGCTCCAGCTCGGACTCCGTCTCGGCGCCGATGACGAGGAGCGTGCACCACGCCGACGGGTGGGACGCGTCGACGTGGTCGCCCGCCTGGTGGTAGGTGGCGGCGCCCAGCACGTTCGGGTGTGCCAGCAGCTCGGAGCGGTCCGGCACGGAGACGATCACGCCGGACCGCTCCGGCACCAGGCAGAGACCGCCGACGACGGGATACCGCCCCGGGGTGAACGGCAGGTCCGCGAGGTCGCCGTCGAGCAGTTCGTGCAGAGCGATCACGCCGCCATGCACACCGCCCAGCGCCTCGACGACGTCCGACACGTTGGCCCCGCCGACCCGCGAGGCGATCTCGGAGACGAGCAGCCGTCCGGTGTCGTGTTCACGGAAAACCTCGAGGTGGGTCGCTCCGCGCTCGATGCCCACGGCGGAGTTGAGCTGCGTGTTGAGCTTGAGCAGCTGCGCGTACAGGTCGGCGAACTCGGACTCTCGCAACAGCACCGAACCGTGCGCCGTCTTCCCGGACCAGGCCTGCAGCCGCGGCGAGAAGTAGCGGCTCACGTGGAAGATCCAGGGTCGGCCGTCCCGCCACACCGCGTCGACGTGGAACTCCTCGCCCGCGATGAACTCCTCCGCGACGAACTGCGCGGACAGCGGGCTGGGCAGTGCGTCCGCGATGGTCCGCAGCGCCTCCTCGAGCCCGGCCGAGTCGTCGACCTTCACGGTGGACACCGTGCCCCAGCCTCCGGCCGGTTTGAGCACCAGCGGGTAGCCGACGGCCTGTTCGATCGCGGCGGGATCGGCCGTGGCGAGGTCCGGGATCGAGTACCAGCGCGCGGTGGGGAGACCGGCCTGCGCGGCGCGGAACTTCGTGACCCGCTTGTCGCGGGTGCCCAGTGCCACCGACGGCGAGAAGTGCTCGAGGCCGAGCAGGTGCGCGAGGTAGCCGGCGGCGTACTGGGTGAACTCGGGGAAGCTGACGATGCGGTCGATCCCGGTGCCGCGCGTCAGGAGGTCGCCGGCGACGGCACTCAGGTCCTCCAGCGAGTCGTACGACGAGATCCAGTAGACGCCGGCGAAGCGGGCGAGGGTCTCCGGGGGCAGGGCGAGGCAGCCGGGGGAGCGGTCCAGCACCGCGTAGACCTCGTCCGCGTGGTCGAGGACCAGCTGGTGCAGGTTGTGCCTCAGCATGAGCACCTTCATTGAGCAGCTCCAGTTCGTGGTCGTGGTGAACGCGAGTCCAGCGCCCGCAGGGCGGACTCGTGGCCGTGCAGGGTCGCGGTGACGGCGGTGGCGGTCAGCAGGACCAGCTCGCCAGGGGTGAGCACCGCCCGCGCGCGGTCGATCTCGGGGTCCTGCCACTCGGTGAGCGCCCGCAGGTACACCTCCGCGAGGTCCGCCGGGACGGCCGCGAGCCGGTCGAACGCAGCCGCCGGGGTCGCGAGCAACGACACCTCGTTGCCGCGGGTCGCGCTCATCACCGGTGCGCCGTCCACACCGGGGATCAGCGGTGTGGTCAGCGCGATGACGGGATCGAGCCCTTCGCCGGCCATGATCCGGCGGCAGACGGCCAGGTTCCCGGCCTGGTACACGCCTCCGACCTCGATGTCGGCCCGTGTGTGTACCGCGTCCATCGCCTTGGTCACCGGGTACAGCGCCCTGCTCAGCGTGCCGTCCCCGAGTCCGGGAACCATCGCGGCGGGCACGTGCGCCGCCAGCGCCATGAGCTCGGGCAGGGTGGCGCGGGAGAGCCAGTCGCTGTTGCGCACGAACTCGGTCGGCGTCCCGGTCAGGAAGCGGGCCGTGTGCTCCCGGTAGGCGGAGATGTTCCGTTCCAGCTCGGCCGCGGACGGGGTGGCGGAGAGCGGGACCGAGCCGGAGGGGTCGCCGAACGCGGCGCTCAGGTCTCCCACCACGAAGACGATCCGGTGGCCCATCCTGCTCAGCCGGTTCAGGACCAGCAGGGGCACGAGGTTGCCCAGGTGGAACGTGGTCGCGAACGGTTCGACGACGAACTTGACCGTCAGCGTCCGGCCGGCCGCGAGCCGCTGCGCGAGGGCGTCCTCCGACGGGTCCGCGGCACTCACGCGCGCCGCGACCAGCCGGGCCTGCTCCGCCGGGCCGAGGTCGCCCAGGTCCAGGGTGGCTCGTCGCGCGACCAGCGGTACCACGGCCCGGACGTCGTCGAAGCCGCGGAATGTCCCGAGAACCTGCGCGACGGATTCGTCCAGATCGCTCATGTTACCTCCATTCGTGCCTCTCATTGTCGGCATCGCCGGTGGTCAAGGGGTAAGCCGCCGGTAATCCGGATGTCAGTTACCGGATTCGACGGGAATTGTTTGCCTATTCGGCGCACGCATTTCTACGGTGAGGTTCCACGACGGACAGGGGAAGGTGCGATGACCTCGACGGGATATCGCTGGGAAATGGCCGACGACCCTGCGGAGGTGCATGACCTGCTGTGCGCCAGCGACCGCTTCCAGGCGGAGCGGACCGGCACGCGGGCGCCCCTGCGCAACCCCGGCAGCACCGCGGCGCACGTCGGCGCCGGCCGGGTCCACCTCCTGCGGGACGGCCGACGGCCCGCGGCGATGTTCACGCTGGTGGAGAATCCGCCCTTCGAGGTCCCGCCGGAGGTGTTCCCCGCGGCCGTGCGGCCGGTCTACCTGACCCGGCTCGCCGTCCTGCCGGAGGTGGCCGCGGACGGGTCGCTGGCCGGGATGATGTGCGTGCGCCGGGCCATCGCCACCGCGACCGGCCGGGGTGCCGACGCGCTGCGCTGCGAGGCCAACCCCGCGCTGGCGGACACCGTGGAACTGCTGCAGGCGCTCGGGTTCACCGTGGCCGGGCGGCCCGGTGCGGAGCGCGCCCTGTACCTCCACCACGCCCTGACCCGCTGATCCCCTGACACCGGAGGGCCCCAGCCCGGAC
>NZ_JBHYGW010000059.1:0-8984 GCF_042738015.1 Lentzea sp. NPDC059081 | reverse complement strand
GTGTCAAGTCGACACGCTTTTCGTCGACTTGACACCCCTCCGTTGTCGTGGCTCGCTCTTGGCTCGGCTCGTGACGGGGGCCCCACCCGAACCGCACCACCAACGCACCAGGCAGCCGCCCAACACAAACAGGCGTGCCATCAACCCGCCGGTGGCGTGGTACCCCCAGATCAGATTGGCGGGGGTTCGGGGGCAGAGCCCCTGAGGGAAAGCACGCAACGCAAACACCCCGCCCGCACCAGGGGAACGCCCCGCAACAGGGGACCCCAGGCGGAACACAACGGAAGGACCCCTACGAACGCCCGCGACTGATCAAATCCCGATACCACACCGCACTCTGCTTCAACACACGCTCCTGACTCGAGTAGTCCACGGCCACAAGCCCGAACCGCTTCCCATACCCGTACCCCCACTCGAAGTTGTCCATCAACGACCAGGCGAGATACCCCCGAACATCCGCCCCACCCCGAACAGCAGCAGCCACAGCCGAGATGTGCGAAGACAGGTACGAGACCCGATCAAGATCAACCACCCGCCCGTCCTCAACCACGAGATCGTCGAACGCAGCCCCGTTCTCAGTGATCACCAGAGGAACCCCGTAATCCCTCTGCAACCGCAGCAACAACGAGGTGAACCCCTCAGGAACGATCTCCCACCCCATGGCGGTGACGGGCAACCCCTGCGAAACCACCCCACCACCAGAATGAACATGGGACGTGTAGTAGTTCACCCCGACAACATCCAACGGCGTGGAAATGACAGCAAGATCCCCGTCCACCACCGGCAACGAGACCCCACGAGCAGCCAGATCGGCCACCACATCCGCCGGATAACGCCCGAACACCAACGGATCCATGTAGATCCGCGTACCGAGCCCATCCGCCACACGAGCAGCATCCACATCCGCAGGGTCATCGGAAGCAGCCGAATGCGACCCCATGTTCAACGTGATGCCCAACGACGAAACCCCACGGGACCGAAGCTCCCGGGCAGCAAGCCCGTGCCCCAGCAACAGGTGGTGCACCGCCCGCATGGCCTCGGAGAAGTTCGTCCGCCCGGGCGCGTGCCGCCCGCTCTCGTACCCGAGCATCGTCGAACACCACGGCTCGTTCAACGTCGTCCAGGTACGCACCCGGTCCCCGAGAGCGTCGTGCACCAGCCCGGCGTACTCCTGGAACCGATAAGCGGTGTCCCGCAACGGCCACCCACCGGCATCCTCGAGCTCCTGAGGCAGATCCCAGTGGTACAGCGTCAACCACGGATCAACCCCCTTCTCCAGCAACGCGTCCACCAGCCGCGAGTAGAAGTCGAGGCCACGGGAGTTGACCGGCCCACGGCCACCGGGCTGAACCCGCGGCCAGGACACGGAGAACCGGTACGTGGACACCCCCAGCGAGGCGATCAGCTCGACGTCGGCGGGCATCCGGTTGTAGTGGTCGCAGGCCACGTCCCCGTTCTCCCCGTTGGCCACGGCACCGGGCCTGCGGGAGAACGTGTCCCAGATGGACAGTCCGCGCCCGTCCACGTCCCAGGCCCCTTCGATCTGGTAGGCCGAAGTGGCCACGCCCCAGAAGAAGTCGTCCGGCAGCCCTGCGGTCACCTCAGACACGTGCGTCCTCCAACCAGCAGGCGACCCGGCGCTGTTCCTCGACGAGCTCCAGCGACGGCATCCGCTCCCCGCAGACGTCCATGGCGGAGGGGCACCGCGGGTGGAACGGGCACCCGGACGGCATCGACCGCAGGTCCGGCGGCGAGCCGGGAATGCCCCGCAGCTCACGCCGAGGCCCGCGCAGAGCGGGGAACGACGACAGCAACCCCTGGCTGTAGGGGTGCTTGGCGTCCTGGTAGATCGACGAGGCGGGCGCCTCCTCCACCACCCGGCCGCCGTACATGATCGCGATCCGGTCGGAGAACTCCACCAGCAGCGAGATGTCGTGCGTGATGAAGATGACCGAGAACCCGAGGGTCTCCCGCAGCCGCATCATCTGACCGAGGATCTGCCGCTGCACCACCACGTCCAGCGCGGTGGTCGGCTCGTCCATGATCACGATCTCGGGTTCCAGGGCGAGCGCCATCGCGATCATCACGCGCTGCCGCATGCCGCCGGAGAGCTGGTGCGGGTACGAGGACAGCCGGTCGACCGGAATGCCGACCAGCGCCAGCAGCTCACGGGCACGCGCCACCCGTTCGACGCGGGACATGGCCGGCCGGTGGGTCCGCAGGACGTCGTCGATCTGCGTGCCGACCGAGATCACCGGGTTCAGGGCGTTCATCGCGCCCTGGAACACGATCGCGATCTCGCTCCACCGCAGCACCTGCAGCTTCTTCTCGTCCAGCGACAGCAGGTCCTGCCCCTTGAACAGCACCGACCCGGACGGCACCCGGCCAGGCGGCTGCAGCAGGCGGGTGGCGGCGTAGGCCAGCGTCGACTTGCCGCTGCCGCTCTCCCCCGCGAGGCCGAGCACCTCGCCGGCGTTCAGCGTCAGCGAGACGTCGTGCACGGCCCGCAGCGTTCCGTAGTCCACCGAGAGGTCGCGGATCTCCAGCACCGGGCTCATGCGCGCACCTTCCGCAGGCGGGGATTCGCGTACTCGTCGATCCCGAAGTTGATCAGTGCCAGCGCGGTGCCCAGCAGGGCGATGCACAGGCCGGCGGGGACGAACCACCACCACGCGCCCAGGCCGAGCGCCTGGTTGCTCTGCGCCCAGAACAGGATCGTGCCCCAGTTCCAGGTCGACAGCGAGATGACGCCGACGAACGACAGCGTGATCTGCAGCATGACCGCGAAGATCACCGTGCCGACGAAGCCGGACGCGATCACCGCCATCAGGTTGGGCAGCACCTCGAACACGATGATGCGCCAGGTCGACTCGCCGGACGCGCGGGCCGCCTCCACGAAGTCGCGGCGCCGCAACGACATCGTCTGGGCGCGCAGCACCCGCGCGCCCCACGCCCACGCCGTCAGCGAGATCACCGCCGCGATCAGCACGGTGTCCGCCGACGGCAGCATCGACGCCACGATGATGATCAGCGGCAGCGCCGGGATCACCAGGAAGACGTTGGACAGCATGGACAACGCCTCGTCGGCCGCACCGCCGAGGAACCCGGCGGTCACCCCGACCAGGATCGACAGGAACGTCGCCAGCACACCGCAGACCAGCCCGACGACCATGACTCCCCTGGTGCCCACGAGCACCTGGGAGAAGATGTCCTGCCCGGTCATGGTCGTGCCGAACCAGTGCGCGCCCGAGGGCGGCGACAGCAGGTCGTCGCCCATCGCGGACGGGTCGTAGGGCGCGATCCACTCGCCGATCACGGCGATCAGCGTGAAGAAGGCCAGGATCCCCAGGCCCAGTTTCGTCTTGAAGTTCATCGCGGAATCAGCCCTCCCGCCGCGTGCGCGGGTCCAGCAGCAGGTAGCCGATGTCCGCGAGCAGGTTCGCCACCAGCACGGCCAGTGTGATCACCAGGAACACGCCCTGCATCAACGGGTAGTCCTTCGCGCCGATGCCCTGGAACAGCACGTAGCCGAGGCCCGGGTAGGAGAACACCATCTCGACCAGCAGCGCGCCGCCGACGATGAAGCCGAGCGACAGCGCGAAACCGGAGATCGACGGCAGCACGGCGTTGCGCGCGGCGTAGGCGAACATGATCCGCCGCTGGGTGAGGCCCTTGGCCTTCGCGACGAGCACGTAGTCCTCCGCCGTGACGGTCACCATCATGTTGCGCATGCCGAGGATCCAGCCGGCCACCGAGCTCACGACGATCGTGACGCCGGGCAGCACCGCGTGCTCCAGGACGCTGCCGATGAACTCGCCGGAGAACTCCGGCACCAGCCCCGGCGCGTAGCCGCCGGACGCCGGGAACAGCGGCCACGTCACGGAGAACACCGAGATCGCGATCAGCCCGAGCCAGAAGTACGGGATCGACGACAGGAACGTCGTCATCGGGATGAGATTGTCCATCCACGACCCGCGCTTCCAGCCCGCGTAGACGCCGAGCAATGTGCCCAGCAGGAACGCGATGATCGTGGTGACGCCGACCAGCCCGAGCGTCCACGGCAGCGACTGCGACAGCACGTCCGCGACCGGGGTCGGGAAGAACGTGAACGACAGCCCGAGGTCGCCCTGCAGCAGGGCGCCCCAGTAGTCGACGTACTGCGCCCAGATCGACTTCTTCTCGTCGAGCCCGAACAGCACGTACAACGACGCCATCGCGTCGCTGTTCAGCCGGCCGCCGAGCTTGGTGATCATCGCCTGCACCGGGTCGCCCGGCAGCAGGCGCGGCAGCAGGAAGTTCACCGTGATCGCCGCCCACAGCGTGACGAGGTAGAAGGCGGCACGGCGCAAGAGGAACGTCATGCCGCCGCCTCCACGTACAGCCAGCACGCCGCCCAGTGCCCCGAGGGGTCGACCTCGGTGCGCGGGGGCGCCTCGGTCCAGCAGCGGGCCTGCACCTTCGGGCACCGCGGCGCGAACCGGCAGCCGGTCGAGACCTGGCCGGTCTCCTCCACCGGCGCGTCCAGCGCGACGACCGACCGCTCGGGGTCGGGCGCCGACTCGATCAGCAGCTGCGTGTACGGGTGGGCGGGCTTCTGCGTCACGGTCTCGCTGTCACCGCCCTCGACGATCTGCCCGCCGTACATCACGAACGTCTCGTCGGCGAAGTAGCGCGCCGACGCGATGTCGTGGGTGATGTAGAGGACCGCGAGCTTGAGCCGTTCCTTGAGGTCCAGCAACAGGTTCAGCACGCCGAGCCGGATCGAGACGTCCAGCATGGACACCGGCTCGTCGGCGAGCAGCACCTCGGGGTGGGCCGCGAGCGCCCGTGCGATCGCGACGCGCTGCCGCTGACCGCCCGACAGCTCGTGCGGGTACCGCGAGGCGAAGTCGGCGGGCAGGTTCACCCGCTCCAGCAGCTGCTCCACCGTCTCGGGCCGCTTGTGGATCTTCAACGGCCTGCTGAGGTGGTAGCGGATGGTGTGGATCGGGTTGAGCGAGGCGAACGGGTCCTGGAACACCATCTGGACCTTGCGCCGGTACTCCCTGACCCGCCGCACCCGTTCACCGTCGAGCAGGATCTCGCCCGAGGTGGGCTCGACCAGTCGCGCCAGCAGCTTCGCCACCGTCGACTTGCCGGACCCCGATTCGCCGACGAGGGCGGTCACGCGCCCGCGGCGCAGGACGATGGAGACGTCCTGCACCGCACGCACGCGCTTGTAGGTCTTGACCAGACCCTTCGCTTCAAGCGCGACTTCATTCATCTAGGACCCCGCGGGCTTCAGCTTCATGACGATCTGCAGGGCGTTGGGCAGGGTGGCCTGCGGCGGACCGTACGGGTCCTCCTCGGTCGGCCAGCCGACCCAGCTCTTCGTGCTGTACTCCGCGCCGATCGGACCCGCGGACGTCGGGATCATCGGCACCTGCTCCACCATGATCTTCTGCAGCACCGCGAGGCTCTTGGCCCGCGCCGCGTCGTCGGTGGCGTTCGCGTACTCCGACAGCGCCGCGGTGGCCTCCGGGTTGTTGTAGCGGCCGAAGTTCACCGCCGCCGTCTGCCCGATCGGCTTGATCTCCGCCGCGTCCATGATGTTCTGGTACATCTCGTACGGCGTCGCGCCGGTGTTGGTCCAGCGCAGCGAGCCCTGGAACGCGCCGTTCGCGAAGTCGGTCGTCCACGCGTCCGCCGTCTGCGTGCGGACGGTCGCCTCGATGCCGATCTTCTTCAGGTCGCTCTTGATGATGTCGAGCACCGTCAGGTAGTCCGACCAGCCGGACGGGTTGGTGAGCTCCAGCGTGACGGGCTTGCCGTCGGGCGCCTTGAGCACGTCGCCCTCGAACTTGAAGCCGGCGGCGGTCAGCTTCTGCTTCGCCGCGTCCACGTCGATCTTGAACTTGGCGTCCTTGTACTCCGGCGCGAGGAACGAGTCACCGGCGGGCAACGGCATGCCGGTCTTCGACTCGAGCTTCGGGAACAGGCGCGCCTCACCGCGGACGAAGATCGCCTCGCGGTCGATCACGTCGCTCATCGCCGCGCGCAGGGCGGCGTTGTCGAACGGCGCGACGGTCGTGTTCAGCCACAGGCCGTGGATGCCGAGGCCCGCCGGGAACCAGATCTTGTGGTTGGCCGGGTCCTTGTCCACGTACAGCTTCTGGTAGTCCGGGATGAAGACGTACGACCACTGGCTCGCTCCCGACGCCAGCGCGGTGGTCTGCGCCGTGTTGTCGTTGTACGAGGTGTACTGGATCTCCGGGACCTTGGGCAGCTCCTGCCAGTACTCGGTGCGCCGGGCGATCGTCACCGTCTGCGAGGTGAACGACTTGAGCTGGTACGGGCCCGTGCCGACCGGGTTCGGGTTCGTGTAGGTCGTCGGGTCGGCGACGGTGCTCCAGATGTGCTGCGGGATCACCATCGCGCTGATGACCTTGTTGCGGTTCACGAACTGCGGCGAGGCGAACGTGACCTCGACCTTGCCGTCCGGCGTCGCCGTCGCGGTCTCGACCTTGAGCGAGTCGCGGTTGTTGAGCGCGGGCCACTTCTTCAGGATCTCGTACGAGAAGGCGACGTCCGCGGCCGTGAGCGGCTTGCCGTCGGACCACTTCACGTTCTCCCGGAGCGTGAAGGTGACCTTCTTGTAGTTGTCCGCCCAGTCCCACTTCGTCGCGAGCCACGGCACCGGGTCCTGGGCGGGACGGGTGTTGTTCACGAAGGCCAGCGGTTCGTAGATCTGGTAGCGGTAGCCGAGCGAACCCGCCGCCGACGTGGGCAGGAACGGGTTGTGGTTCTCGGTCAGCGGCCCG
This sequence comes from Lentzea sp. NPDC059081, assembly GCF_042738015.1. NCBI lineage: Bacteria > Bacillati > Actinomycetota > Actinomycetes > Pseudonocardiales > Pseudonocardiaceae > Lentzea > Lentzea sp. NPDC059081. The sequence goes on along the minus strand of NZ_JBHYGW010000059.1, from coordinate 2,184 downwards.
TTGGGCATGCCCACGGTCAGCACCCCGGAAGCCTTGGTGGCGCCACCAGAGGAGCAACCGGTCGCCGCGAGCGCCAGTGCTAACGCGACGATGACTGTTCTGCGCATGGGGGAGTCTCCCGATACGAGGTGCATGAGAGCGCTCTCTCATGCGACGGCGAACTAGCCAGACCGCGCGCGGCCTGGCCAGGACGTGTTGAGTTGTGGGTGGGTCAGGGCGCGGATTCGCGCACGATCAACGAGGTGGGCAGCACCAGCGGGTGGTCGGGCATCGGCTGTCCCTCGAGCGTGGAGAGCAGCATCCGCGCGGCGGCGGCGCCCATCTCCTGCGCCGGCTGGCGGATCGTCGTCAGCCGGGGTTCGGTCTGTCCCGCGACCGGGACGTCGTCGAAGCCGACCACGGACACGTCACCGGGGACGTTCCGGCCGGCTTCTCGCAGCGCACGCAGCACACCGACGGCGGAGATGTCGTTCTGCGCGAACACGGCGTCGAACGGGATACCGCTGGCGATCAGCTTGTCCACGGCGACCTCCCCGCCTTCCTGGGTGAAGTCGCCGTCCACGATCAGGTCCGGGTGCAGCGTCAGGCCCGCTTCCGCCAAGGCGAGACGGAACCCGTCCAGCCGTGCCTGCGTGCACCCGAACGTCGGTGGCCCGGTGACGACGGCGAACCTGCGGCGACCAGCCGCGACGAGATGCCTCGCGACATCAGCGCCTCCCTGCCGGTTCGTCGTCGTCACCGAGGGGAACTCCGGGTGGGAGCCGCGGTCGTCGATCATGACGACCGGCAGTCCCGCCCGGTAGAGCGTGGAGATGTAGTGCAGGGCGTCCGGTGGCTCGACCACCAGCAACCCGTCGAAGGCGTTGGCGGACACGTGGTTCGCGAACTGGTTGAGCGAGTCGGGACCGCGGTTCAGGGTGTAGAGCAGCAGCCCGTACCCGTCGGCCTCGAGCTCGTCGACGATGCCCTGCAGGACCTCGCCCATCCACGGCCACGTGAGCGACGGCGCGAGCATCGCGACCGTCCGCGTGCGTCCCCTGGCGAGACCGACGGCACGGGCGCTCGGCACGTACCCGATCTCGTCGATGACCTTGCGGACCCGTTGCGCCGTACTCGCGTCGACGTCCGGCTTACCGTTCAGCACACGTGACACGGTCGCTTTGGACACCTGGGCGCGTTGGGCGACCTCCGCGATCGTGACACGCATGCCGAACTTCCTTCCGCCGCCTCTGAAACCGGTTTCGGTACCGGTTCCGCTGAGGTGTGACGGAGTCAACAGGTTCTCGTCGGTATTCGTCAAGACTCTTGCCGGAACTTCGTGAGAGCGTTTCCACGATTGCGCTCATCGCCGCAGGTGGGACCCGATCGGACGAGTTGAATTGAGACATCCGACCTTGCCTTGATCGATTCGCCCAATGCAACAGCATTGGGCTTTTCGGAGCAGTGAACACCACGTCTCAGTTCGTGCAGAATCGGTGCCATGGGGGTTGTCACGGCGGTCAGCCGCAACGAGGAGTACACGTTCACCAAACCGGCCCGCGAGAGCATCACGCTGCTCGCCGGTCTGGGCGTCGAGGGCGACGTCCACCAGGGCGTCACGGTGAAGCACCGGTCGCGCGTCGCGAAGGACCCGACGGCGCCGAACCTGCGGCAGGTGCACCTGGTGCACGCCGAGCTCCTCGACGAGCTGCGCGACAAGGGCTACGAGGTCGAGCCGGGCTCGATCGGCGAGAACGTCACGACGCGCGGCATCGACCTGCTCGGCCTGCCCACGGGAACGGTCCTGCGCCTGGGTCCCGAGGCCGTCGTGGAGGTGACCGGGCTGCGCAACCCGTGCGCGCAGATCGACGCGTTCTCGAAGGGGATGCTGAAGGAGGTCCTGTTCCGCGGCCCCGGCGGGGAGCTGGTGCGGCTCGCCGGGATCATGTCGGTCGTGCTCGCCGGCGGAGTGGTGCGGCCGGGCGACGAGGTGCGGGTGGAGCTGCCGGCACACCCGCACCAGGCGTTGCTACCGGTCTAGCCGCCGCCGTCCTGCGGATCTCACCGAAGGCGAAGCCGAGTCAATCGCGAGGCCGAAGGCGAGCCAAGGCGACGGCGAAGCCGAGCGCTTTTGCTTGAAACAGCAGGTTCCGGTGGGGTGGGTCCCGTCACGAGCCGTGCCCAGCTCTCGCTGCAACCAGGCAG
>NZ_JBHYGW010000058.1:0-14148 GCF_042738015.1 Lentzea sp. NPDC059081 | reverse complement strand
AAGCGTGTCGAGTTGACACCCCTCCTCACGTGCAGCGAGTGCTTGTAGCGCTAGACGGGGGAGCCACCACCGCGGCCTCGCTTTGCTCGGGACTGCTCGGCTGCGCCATCGCTGGGCTCGCCTTCGGCCTCGCGTGCTCGGCTGCGCCATCGCGTCTGCTACCCGCCGTTTTGCAGGTTCCTGCACGTGGGCGGTGGTAGCGGGTTCAGCGGGCTGCACGACCAGCTGTCGGACGACGTGGTCGTCGTCGTTGCTGCCGGTGGGGCCGTGGGAGGGGGCGCCTCTTTTGTTGCCGCTGGGGGCGTGGTGGTCTTCTTCGGCGCCTGGGTCGTGCTTTCGGGGGTGCTGGTGGAGCTTTGCGTCGTGCTGCTCTGTGTGGTGGAGAGCTGCGGCGCGCTCGGTGGGGTGCTGGTCGTGGATCTCACCCAGGTGGATGCCGGGGGTCTGCTTTGCGGATCTTCCGTGTTCACGCCGTGGAACGCCATGCCCACCAGCACACCCAGCAACGCCGACCCGAGCACGGCGGAACCACCTGCTGCCCACAGTGCGCGCACAGCAGTCCTCCTCAGATGCTCACGGGGTGAAGTCGGGCGATCACGCTCCCGGCAGGCTACTGGGTTGAACCACGGGCCGGGAACGCTCGCCCTGAAGCCTTATCGGCTTCCTTGCGCGTCTGGTTGAGTGATCGCCGTCACTGATCCGTTATCCGAGCTAGTACCAGACTGGCTCCGGAAAGGCCTGCCACCAGCACTGTTCCGGTCAGGTGCCACGTCGGAGCGTCACCCGTGCAGGTGAACACCTCGGTGAAGCGTTCCGTCGAGCAGGTCACGAACGGGACGGAGGAGAGGGCAATCGAGGCCGCTGCCACGCCTCCCAGGAGGGCGGAACCGAACGTGCGCATGAGGGGGAAGGCGGCGTTGGTGGTGCCGATGGCCGCTATCGCGAAGAGGAGCGGTACTGGTCTGGGGAACAGGCCTGTCAGCGCGCAGCCGACCATCAGGACGCCGAGCACGGCCTGGCCGATCCTCGCCTGTGTCGCCACGGCTGGTGACCCTAACAACTCCGTAAGCTCTTTTCGGTCCGGTTTGGGCCAGTATTTTCGGTATGCGACGTCGTCGATTCCTGATTCCCGCCTCAGTTTTCCTGGTCGTCGTGCTGGGGGTCGGTCTGTACCTCTTCCAGCCGTGGCGGCTGCTCACGGTTCGCGAAACGCACGAGGCCCTGCTCGTGCCGCCGGCGGCGACCGGGACGACAACTCAATTGACCACTCAGTCAACTACTTCGGTTGTCCCGGCACCTGTTGCGGAAACGGCGAAGGAGGTCGCGGCGGGACAGTGGCGGTCGCTCGAACACGCCACCACGGGTAAGGCGAGTCTGATCAGGTTGCCGGGTGGCGGGCATTCGGTGCAGTTCGCGTCCTTGAACACCAGCGATGGCCCTGACCTGTACGTTTATCTCTCGCCGCACAGGTCGGGCTCGTCGGAGAAAACGTTTGGCGAAGGTTTCACGAGCCTCGGCAAGTTGAAGGGCAACCGGGGTGACCAGGTGTACGAGATTCCCTCGGGAGTCGACGTTTCGACCATTCGGAGTGTGGTCATCTGGTGCCAGCGGTTCTCGGCGGGCTTTGCGGTAGCTCCGCTGGAACAAGCCTGAAACACGTAGGCACGAAGTGCTCTTCTTGCACTATTGACATTCCTGGTCTAGACCACATAACGTTAAGGGAACGGACACAACATCGTCCCTTGCCGATGGGCGTGCGGAAGCCCTGTCGGCGAGGAGCACGGCTCACTGGGTGGGCCCCCCGACGGCGGTGATGCGGCTCCCACTCTCCCTGGGGCCGCATCACCGCCGTTGGCGTTCTACTGTGGGTCGTGCACACCCGGACCGTGGCGATCCACTACGTGCGAGCCGCACTGCGCGCGTGCCCGGAGCCGTCCGCCGTGCTGCACGGCGCGGGCATCCCCGCCAGCCTGCTGGCCGACGACCGGGCGCGGGTCACGCCCGCCCAGTACACGAAGTTCATCCAGACGCTCTGGGAAGTCCTCGACGACGAGTTCATGGGCTTCGGGCCGCGGCCGTCCAAGCGCGGCACGTTCGCCATGATGTGCCTGCTGGCCGTGCACTGCCCCGACCTGGAGTCGGCGCTGCGGCGCGGGCTCGCGTTCTACGCGCTGTTCGAGCAGCCGCTGAGCCTGTCGCTCGACGGCGGCCGCTTCACGCTCGACATCCCCGGCGACCCCGACCACTTCCTGACCGAGTCGCTGCTCGTGCTCTGGCACCGGTTCTCGTCGTGGCTGATCGGCCGGCGCATCCCGTTGCGCAGCGCCGAGTTCGGCTATCCCGAGCCCGCGCACGCCGCCGAGTACCACCTGATCTTCGGGTGCCCGCTGACGTTCGGGGCGCCCGCCACCTCGATCTCGTTCGACCCGAAGTTCCTGCGCATGCCGGTGGTGCAGGACGAGGCGGCGTTGCGGCGGTTCCTGCGGCACTCGCCGGCGGAGCTGCTGTCGCGCCGGGACCACGGGGCCGACACGGCGGGGCACGTGCGGCGGCTGCTCGGGCGCGGGGCGACGGGGCTGGAGGCCGTGGCGGCGCAGCTGGGGGTGTCGGCGCCGACGTTGCGGCGCAGGCTCGCGGCGGAGGGGACGTCGTTCCGCGAGGTGCGGGAACAGCTGCTGCGCGACCAGGCGGTGGCGTCGCTGGTGCGCGGAGGCGAGTCGGTGGAGGAGCTGGCGCTGCGCCTCGGGTTCTCCGAGGCGAGCGCCTTCCACCGGGCCTTCAAGCGGTGGACCGGCTCATCGCCGGGCTCCTACCGCGCTTAGAACTCGTCCCGCTCCCGCAGCGATGCCGGGGGACGGAACCGCTCGCCGTACGTGTCGGCGAGGTAGTCGGCCCGTTCGACGAACGCCTGCACGCCGAACGAGTTGATGAACTGCAGCGTGCCGCCGCTCCACGGTGCGAAGCCGAACCCGAAGATCGAGCCGATGTTCGCGTCCGCCACCGACGTCAGCACGCCCTCGTCCAGGCACCGCACCGTCTCCAGCGCCTGCACGAACAGCAGCCGGTCGCGGACGTCCTGTTCGGACACACCGGCGTCGGCCTTCGCGTACCGGGTGGTGAGCTCGGGCCAGAGGAACTTCTTCGAGCCGTCGGAGGGGTACTCGTAGAAGCCCGCGCCGGTCGACTTGCCGCTGCGCCCCAGCGACACCATCTCGCGGATGAGGTCGTAGGCCGGGCTCTCCGACACCAGTGACGGGTCGTCGGCGAGCGTCTGGTCGTGGATCTTCAGCTGCAGCGACAGCGTCACCTCGTCCGAGACGGCCAGCGGACCGACCGCCATGCCGGACTTCTTGGCGACGTTCTCGATGAGCGCCGGAGCCACGCCCTCGGCCAGCATCGTGATCGCCTCGATCACGTACGTGCCGAACGTCCGCGAGGTGTAGAAGCCGCGCGAGTCGTTGACGACGATCGGCGTCTTCCCGATCTGCCGCACGTAGTCCAGCGCGCGCTGCAGCGTCTCCTCGGACGTCTTCTCGCCGCGGATGATCTCCACGAGCCGCATCTTCGGCACCGGCGAGAAGAAGTGCAGGCCGATGAACCGCTCCGGCGCCGTCACCGCGGACGCGAGGCCGGTGATCGGCAGCGTCGAGGTGTTGGAGGCGATCACCGCGTCGGGCAGGGCGTTGGCCTCCGCGGCGGGCAGCACCTTGTTCTTCAGCTCGCGGTTCTCGAAGACGGCCTCGATGACCAGGTCGCAGCCCGCGAGGTCGTCGTCGGAGTCGGTCGGGGTGATGCCTTCCAGGCCCTGTGCGCCCTTCTGGGCCGACTCCAGGGTCACGTCCTTCAGGACGACCTCGATGCCGGCCTTCGCTGACACCTCCGCGATTCCGGCGCCCATCATGCCCGCACCGAGCACGCCGAGCTTGGCCACGCGCTTGCCCTGGGACGACGCGCGGCCGTTGACCTCGTTGAGGTTGAACCAGAACGCCATGATCATGTTCTTGGCGACCTGACCGGAGGCCAGCTCGACGAAGTAGCGGCCCTCGATCTTCAGCGCCGTGTCGAAGTCGACGTAGGCGCCCTCGACGGCGGTGGCCATGATCTTCTTAGGCGCCGGGTACGCGCCGTGCGTCTTCTTGCTCAGCACGGCAGGGGCAGCGGCGAGCAGGCCGTAGCTGGTGGGGTCGCCGAACTTCAGGTCCGGCACGCCCGCGCCCTGCACGTCCCACGGCTGCGCCGGCGCCGGGTTCGCCTTGATCCACGCGATCGCCTCGGAGATCAGCTCCTCGCGCGTCTCCACGAGCTGGTCGACGATCCCGGCCTGCAACGCGCGTTCCGGGCGCAGCTGCTTGCCCTCCATGAGCAACGGCAACGCCTTCTGCACGCCCAGCAGCCGCACCATGCGCGTGACGCCACCGCCGCCGGGCAGCAGGCCGAGCGTCGCCTCGGGCAGGCCGACGCGGATGCCGTTGTCGTTCAGGACGATCCGGCGGTGCGAGGCCAGCGCGATCTCGAAGCCGCCGCCGAGCGCGGTGCCGTTGATCGCGGCCACGACCGGCTTGCCGAGCTTCTCCAACCGCCGCAGCTGCGACTTGAGCTCCTCGACGCCGTCCAGCGCCTGCGAGGCGTTCTCCGGCGTGATCGCGATGAGCACGTTCAGGTCGCCACCGGCGAAGAAGGTCTTCTTGGCGGACGTGATGACCACGCCGGTGATGTCGTCGCCCTCGAGCTTCGAGACCGCGTCGCCCATCAGGTCGCGGTACTCGTCGTTCATGACGTTGGCGGAGCCGGACATGTCCATCGTCAGCGTGACGATGCCGTCGGCGTCCTTGTCGTAGTGGAAAGTGCCCGAAGAGTTCGACACAGGTCAGACCCTCTCGATGATCGTCGCGATGCCCATGCCGCCTCCCACGCACAACGTGGCGAGGCCGCGGCGCAGGTCCCGGCGCTCGAGCTCGTCGAGCAGCGTGCCCAGGATCATGCAGCCGGTGGCGCCGAGCGGGTGGCCGAGCGCGATGGCGCCGCCGTTGACGTTGACCTTGTCCTCGGGGACGTCCATGTCCCGCAGGAACTTCAGCACGACGGACGAGAACGCCTCGTTGACCTCGAACAGGTCGATGTCCTCGACCGAGAGCCCCGCCTTGTCGAGCGCCTTGCGAGCGGACGGCGCCGGGCCGGTGAGCATGATCGTCGGCTCGGTGCCCACGACCGCGACGGAGACGATGCGGGCGCGCGGGGTGAGTCCCAGCGCCTTCCCGGCGGAAGCGGAGCCGATCAGCATCGCCGCGGCGCCGTCGACGATCTGCGACGAGTTGCCCGGCGTGTGGACGTGCGTGATGCGCTCGACGGTGGGGTAGCGGTCGATCGCCACCGTGTCGTAGCCGAGGTCGCCGTGGAACTGGAAGCTGGGCTTGAGCCTGCCCAGCGACTCCACGGTGGACTCGGGGCGGATCGTCTCGTCCTCCTTGAGCACCACGGTGCCGTTCTGGTCGACGACCGGCACCACCGAGCGCTCGAACCAGCCGTTCTTCTGCGCCTCGAACGCCCGCGCGTGCGACCGGGCGGCCCACCCGTCGACGTCGGTGCGCGAGTGGCCCTCCAGCGTCGCGATCAGGTCGGCCGACACGCCCTGCGGCACGAACGACAGGTCGAAGTTCGTCGAGGGGTCGATCGCCCACGCGCCGCCGTCGGAGCCCATCGGCACGCGCGACATCGACTCGACGCCACCCGCCACGACCAGGTCCTCGAACCCGGAGGCGACCTTGGCCGCGGCGAGGTTCACCGACTCCAGGCCGGACGCGCAGAACCGGTTGAGCTGCACGCCGGCGGGGCGCTGGTCCCACCCGGCGGCCAGCAGTGCCGTGCGGGCGATGTCGCCGCCCTGCTCGCCGAGCGGTGACACCACGCCGAACACGACGTCGTCCACCGCGGAGGTGTCGAGGGAGTTGCGTTCGGACAGCGCGCGCAGCACACCGGCGGCCAGCTCGACGGGCCGGACGCTGTGCAGCGACCCGCGCTTGCCCTTGCCGCGCGGCGTGCGCACCGCGTCGAAGATCAAGGCTTCGCTCATGGCCTCCACGCTAGGCGCGGCCTCCCGACCTGGCCATGACCGTGGAGGGTGACCGATTAGCTCACCCGGTAGCTCATGTACTCGGGGTCCTCGGCCTGCACGAACCCGAGCCGCTCGTAGAGCCTGCGCGCGACCAGGTTGTCCACCCAGACCCGCAGCGTGACGACCTTCCAGCCCTCGCCGGCCGCCCACTTCAGCACGGCTCCGACCAGTGCTTCCCCCAGCCCGCGGCCGCGGTGCGAGGGCCGGACCCACATCGAGTAGAGGTAGAGGCCCTCAGGCTTGGCGGTGGCCGCGACGAGCGCGACGGGTTCGGAGCCGAGCTCGGGGTCGAGCGCCACGACCTTCAGGCCCTCGGTGGCGCGCTCACGCCACTCGGTCTCGCCGTACTCCTGCTCGACCGCGAGCGTCGACCCGAACTCCTCGGGGTCGCTGGACAGGGCCTCCAGGCGGATGTCGCGCCACAGCCGCCACTCGTCCGGCGCGACCTGATGGATCTCCATACCGGTGAGTCTGGCCGACGGGGTGGCGATTTCGCTCAGTTTTTCGGGGGACGCCGACACGCGCCGGTCATGGCGTGGATCACCGCCCGGTGGTTTCGTGGACCGCATGGCAGAGCGTCGATCGCGGTGGATGGACAGCGACCTGGACCAGTTGCGCCAGCTCGCGCGCACGTTCTTCGAGAAGGAGGTCACGCCGAACGTCGAGCGCTTCGCCGAGCAGAAGCAGGTCGACCGGGAGCTGTGGACCAAGGCGGGCGAGCTCGGGCTGCTGTGCCTGAGCATCCCCGAGGAGTACGGCGGCGGTGGCGGCACGTTCGCGCACGAGGCCGTGCTGCTCGAGGAACAGGCACGGGCCGGCGACAGCGCGTGGGGCAACAGCGTGCACAGCGGCATCGTCGCCCACTACATCAACTCCTACGGCACCGAGGACCAGAAGCGGCGCTGGCTGCCCAAGCTGGCGTCCGGCGAGTACGTCGGCGCGATCGCGATGACCGAGCCGGGCGCGGGCTCCGACCTCCAGGGCATCCGCACGAAGGCGATCCGCGAGGGCGACGAGTACGTCATCAACGGCTCGAAGACCTTCATCACCAACGGCGTGCACGCGGACCTGGTCATCGTCGTCGCGAAGACCGACCCGGCGCAGGGCGCCACCGGCATCTCGCTGGTCGTCGTGGAGAAGGACATCCGGCGCGGCCGCGTGCTCGACAAGGTCGGCATGAAGGGCCAGGACACCGCCGAGCTGTTCTTCGACGACGTGCGGGTGCCGGCCTCGAACCTGCTGGGCGAGCAGGAGGGCCAGGGGTTCGTCCAGCTCATGCAGCAGCTGCCGCAGGAACGCCTGATCATCGGCGTCTGCTCGGTCGCGGGCATTGAGGCGGCCGTCGACCTGACGTTGAGGTACGTCAAGGAGCGGCAGGCGTTCGGCAAGGAGCTGATCAAGTTCCAGAACACCAGGTTCAAGCTCGCCGAGTGCGCCACCGAGGCGGCCGTGACCAGGGCGTTCATCGACGAGTGCGTCGAGAAGCACCTGCGCGGCGAGCTCGACGTGCCGACCGCGGCGATGGCGAAGTGGTGGGCCACCGACCGGCTGACCAGGGTCGTCGACGAGTGCGTGCAGCTGTTCGGCGGCTACGGCTACATGACCGAGTACCCGATCGCGCGTGCCTGGTCCGACGCCCGCGTGCAGCGGATCTACGGCGGCACGAACGAGATCATGAAGGAAATCATCGCGAGGTCCCTGTGACTTCCGGGCCTCTCGCGGGGTTGAAGGTCGTCGAGCTCGCGGGCCTCGCGCCCGCGCCGTTCGCCTGCATGGTGCTCGCCGACCTGGGCGCCGACGTGGTCCAGGTGCACAAGCCGGGGAGCCGCTCGACGGTCCCCGGCGACTTCCTGGGCCGCAACCGGCGCTCGATCGCGGTCGACACCCGCCGGCCGGAGGGCTCGGAGCTGGTGCTGAAGCTGGTCGAACGCTCGGACGTCCTGGTCGAGGGCTTCCGGCCGGGCGTCACCGAACGCTTGGGCATCGGGCCCGCGCAGTGCCTCGCCCGCAACCCACGCCTCATCTATGGACGGATGACCGGCTGGGGTCAGGACGGGCCCCTCGCCGACCGCGCCGGGCACGACATCAACTACATCGCCGTCGCCGGTGCGCTGGAGCCGTTGGGACGGGCAGGCGGGCCGCCGTCGTTCCCCATCAACCTGCTCGGCGACTTCGGCGGTGGAGGGCTGCTGCTGGCTCTCGGCGTGCTCGCGGCGCTGTACGAACGGGAGCGTTCCGGGCGTGGCCAGGTCGTGGACGCGGCCATGGTCGACGGGGCGGCGTTGCTGACGACGTTCCTGCACGGGATGAAGTCCGCGGGCATGTGGTCGGGTGGTCGCGGCGAGAACATGCTCGACGGCGGCGTGCCGTTCTACGACGTCTACGAGGCCGCGGACGGGCGGTTCGTGGCCGTGGGCGCGCTGGAGGAGAAGTTCTACGCCGACCTGGTGCGCGTGCTGGGCCTGGAGGACGCGCCCTCGCGCAACGACCCGGCGAAGTGGCCTGAGCTGCGCGACCGCATCGCAGCGGCGGTGAAGTCGCGGACGCGGGACGAGTGGGCGGAGCTCGCGGGGGACACGGACGCGTGCCTGGCGCCGGTGCTGGCCCCGGACGAGGCGGCACGGCATCCGCACAACACGGCGCGGGACACGTTCGTGGACGTCGCCGGTGCGCTGCACCCGGCTCCGGCGCCCCGGTTTGACCGGACTCCGGCCGCGGTTCCGACGCCTCCGGTGGAGACCGGGGCGAACACCGGGGAAGTGCTTGCCGGCATGGGTGTATCGGACGCCGAAATTATGGAACTGCGTCGGTCCGGAGTAATTGGATGAATGTTCGGGTGCGCATTAAATTGCGCCACGACGGCGTGACGGAGCGTGATGCCGCAGGTTCGGCATCCGGGTGAGGCCCGGTGCACCAGTCTCTGTCCAAGCTGTGGGATGCGAGGGAGTCCGTGTTCACCTCGTGCCTAGGACATCGGCGCTGGACACGGACCTCTTTAGCCGCCATTCGGGTGACATTGGGCGTCGTGCAGGCGTGCGCCACAGGCGGAACCTGACCCCGGATGGGCGTGGTCGTTGTTCATCGCACGGGTGAATGAGGGACCATGTCGGGTGACACGGCGGTCCGCCGCCTCAGCTGTGAGCGACATGGACGGAGAGGTACCTGTGAACCTCAAGAAGGTGCTAGTGCTGGCGGGCGTCGCGCTGGTGCTGTTCCTCCTGATCACCCAGCCCGAGCAGTCCGCTTCGGCGGTCCAGCAGGTCCTCGGCTGGCTGCGGCAGGGCGCGGAGTCGATCATCACCTTCGTCAGGAGCCTCTTCGGCACGGCGACGCCGATCCGCTAGTGACTGACGGTGATCTTCGACCGTTCGCGTTGAGCCGGACGGGTGGAATGCGGCCAATCACGCACTGGTAACGGGTGTTCTGGGGATTCAGGGTCTGGCGATTGTCAGACCTACCGAATACCTTCCGCTGCAATGGCCGATCCCCGACCGACGAGGAGGCATGGATGGTCGAGGACTCCGGGGTCCACGAGCTGTTGAAGCAGTGGGCGGCTGAACGGTCTGATGACGCAGAGATGCAGGAGGTGAACCGGATCAAGAACGCGTGGCTCGCGGAGGCTCCCCCCTCGGCGCCGGGCATTCCCGTGCAGCGGGGTGCCGCACGGAGCGGGTCGCGTGGCTTGGTCAAGGTCGACTCGGCGGATCCGGCCTACGTGGCCGCGATGCGCAAGCGGGCGCCGGAGGCACCCGAGGCGTTGCTCGCCGCCGCAGCGAGCTACTGGCAGCTCGTCGGTGACGTCAGCGAGGCCGAGCAGTGGTGGGACGCGGGCATCAGCCCGTTGGACCAGCGCGCGCTCGACTACCGCGCTGCCGGCCTGACTCCTGCCGACCTCGGGAGGCGCCTGGGACCGATGACGGTTCTCCAGCACCTTCGTCGTGGCTCCGCCGCGGCCTGGTGCGTCGCACGTCTGCAGAGGCAGCGCCGGGACGGCGTGGCGTAGAGGTAAGGGCTGTCGAGGAATCGGCAGCCCCGAGTTCATGTCCCTCACGGGCGGCCTCCTGGTCGGAGGCCTCACCCAAGTAGTGTGGAGGTCGTGCGCGGCCTCCTTACTCCCCAACGCTTGTTGATCGCGTTCGCCTGTCTGGCGGCGCTGGTCGTGTGTTGCGGGCTCGCGTACTGGCAGTGGCAGCGCTTCGAGTCCGCCAGCGGCACGTTCCAGAACCTCGGGTACGTGCTCCAGTGGCCGCTCTTCGGCCTCTTCCCCCTCTTCATGGTGTGGCGCTTCCGCCGCCTGGCGCGCCAGAACCGTGACGGGGCTCTCTCCGCACCGGAGCCGGTTGCACCCGGTCCCCGGCCGGTGACTACCGTTGACGCCGTCACACCCGCGCCTGTCGAGCACTTCGACGACGAAGAAGACGCGGAGCTCGCGGCCTACAACCGCATGCTCGCGGACCTCAACGCGCGGGACGGTCGTTGAGCGAAGGCGGGCAGATGAAGGGTGCGTTGACCCGGTTCCGGGTCATGGCTTACGTGGTCGGTGTCTTCCTGCTGCTCCTGGTCGTGGCGATGGTGCTCAAGTACGCCGCGGACATGGGCGGCGCGATGAAGGTCGTCGGCCCGATCCACGGCTTCCTCTACGCCATCTACCTGGTGATCTCGGTCGACCTGGCGCTCAAGCTGCGCTGGTCGATCAAGGGCACCCTGCTGGTGCTGCTCGCCGGCACCGTCCCGTTCCTGTCGTTCTGGGCGGAGCGCAAAGTGGTCGAGAAGACCGCGCAGGGCGTGCCGTTGTGACGTTTGGCCTGCTAGCGTCTGGGGCTGACAACTGAACACGGCCGTCGATGTCGCGCGGGAGAGTCCCACTGCACCCGATTTCTCGGGCAGGGGGCGCCGAAGGAGCAACTCCTCCCCGGAATCTCTCAGGTACAGGTACCGCACGACGAAGGCAACTCTGGAAAGCAGGCCCATCGGCCTCGCCCACGGTGCAAGCCGCGCTGCGCGCGGTGAAGCTCTCAGGCTCATGACAGAGGGGGAGGCTCGCTCAAGTGAGGAGTCTCCGATGGACCGTGTCATTCTTCTGTTGCCTCAGCCGGCCGTCCGGCTCTTCGGCGCACCCTGGAGGAGCGTTCTGATGTCCCGCCTCACGCCTCTGAACGCCGAGCACGAGCAGCTCGGCGCGATGTTCACCGACTTCGCGGGCTGGCGGATGCCGCTGCGCTACTCGAGCGAGCTCGCGGAACACCACGCGGTGCGCACGACCGCGGGCCTGTTCGACCTCACGCACATGGGTGAGATCGTCCTGACCGGGCCGCAGGCGGGCGAAGCCCTCGACTACGCGCTCGTCGGCCACATCTCCGCGCTGGCCGTCGGCAAGGCGCGCTACACGATGATCACGCAGGCCGACGGCGGCGTGATCGACGACCTGATCGTGTACCGGTTGGGCGACGAGGAGTTCATGGTCGTCGCGAACGCCTCGAACGCCGCCGTGGTCGCCGAGGCGCTGGTCGAGCGCGCCGCCGGGTTCGACGCGGTGGTCGAGGACAGGTCGACCGACTACGCGCTGATCGCGATCCAGGGCCCGAAGTCGGTCGAGATCCTGTCCGGCCTCACCGACACCGACCTCGCGACGGTCAAGTACTACGCCTCGTACCCGTCCTCGGTCGCGGGCGTCCCGGCGCTGCTGGCCCGCACCGGCTACACGGGCGAGGAGGGCTTCGAGCTCTTCGTCGCGCCGTCCGACGCCTCCGCCGTGTGGACCGCGCTGCTCGAGGCCGGTGCCGCGCACGAGCTGAAGCCGTGCGGGCTCGGCTGCCGCGACACGTTGCGCCTCGAAGCCGGGATGCCCTTGTACGGCAACGAGCTGACGACGTCGCTGACGCCGTACCACGCGGGCCTGGGCCGGGTCGTGAAGCTCGACAAGCCGGGCGACTTCGTGGGCCGCGACGCGCTGAGCAAGGTCTCGGAGTCCGATGTGGACTCGGTCCTGGTCGGTCTGAAGACTCCGGAGCGCCGCGCCCCGCGCCACGGCTACGCGGTGCTGAACGGCGACGAGGTCGTCGGCGAGGTCACCTCGGGCGCCCTGTCCCCGACGCTCGGCTACTCCGTCGCCATGGCCTACGTCTCGAAGGCGAGCGCGGAGCCGGGCACCCCTCTGCTGGTGGACGTCCGCGGCAAGAAGCAGCCGGTCGAGGTCGTCGCACTTCCGTTCTACAAGCGCGCCAAGTAGGGAGTTCTTCCAGATGTCCGACCAGTTCAACGCTTCCCTCGCGGAGTACGACCCCGAGGTTGCCGAGGCCGTCGCGGCCGAGCTGGCGCGCCAGCAGGGCACGCTCGAGATGATCGCCTCGGAGAACTTCACGCCCGTCTCGGTCCTGCAGGCGCAGGGCTCGGTGCTGACGAACAAGTACGCCGAGGGCTACCCCGGCCGCCGCTACTACGGCGGCTGCGAGCACGTCGACGTAGTCGAGCGCCTGGCCATCGAGCGCATCAAGGCCCTCTTCGGCGCCGGCTTCGCGAACGTGCAGCCGCACTCGGGCGCGCAGGCCAACGCGGCCGCCATGTTCGCCCTGCTGCAGCCCGGCGACACGATCCTGGGCCTGGACCTGGCGCACGGCGGCCACCTGACGCACGGCATGCGCATCAACTTCTCCGGCAAGCTCTACAACGTCGTGCCGTACCACGTCGCCGACTCGGACGGCCTGGTCGACATGGCCGAGGTCGAGCGCCTGGCCACCGAGCACCGGCCGAAGCTGATCGTGGCCGGCTGGTCCGCGTACCCGCGCCAGCTGGACTTCGCCGAGTTCCGCCGGATCGCCGACTCGGTCGACGCCTACCTGATGGTCGACATGGCGCACTTCGCCGGTCTCGTGGCCGCCGGACTGCACCCGTCGCCCGTGCCGCACGCGCACGTCACGACCACCACCACGCACAAGACCCTGGGCGGTCCTCGTGGCGGCGTGATCCTGTCCAACGAGGCGGACATCGCCAAGAAGATCAACTCGGCGGTGTTCCCCGGGCAGCAGGGTGGGCCGTTGGAGCACGTGATCGCGGCCAAGGCGGTGGCGTTCAAGCACGCTGCCTCGCCGGAGTTCGCTGACCGGCAGCGTCGGACGTTGGAAGGTGCGCGGATCCTGGCTTCGCGGTTGTCCGCGGCTGATGTCGCTGCTGCTGGGGTGAAGGTGCTGACCGGGGGCACGGATGTGCACCTGGTTCTCGTCGACCTGGTCTCGTCCGAGTTGGACGGGAAGCAGGCTGAGGACGTTCTGCACCAGATCGGGATCACGGTCAACCGGAACGCTGTTCCGAATGACCCGCGTCCGCCCATGGTGACGTCTGGGCTGCGGATCGGGACGCCGGCGTTGGCCACTCGTGGGTTTGGTGAGGTGGACTTCGTCGAGGTCGCTGATGTGATCGCTGAGGCTTTGAAGCCCGGGGCTGATGTGGCTGAGTTGCGGGGGCGGGTCGAGGTTTTGGCGGCCAAGCACCCGTTGTACTCGACGCTGTGAGGTCGGGGGCTGTGAGGCTGTGAGGTCTGGGGCTTTGGAGCCCTTGACTCGCTGATCTTGTCGGACCCCCTGAGTACAGTCGGGTTGATCAGGGGGTCCTACTTTTGGGGGGACGCCTGCGTTAGCTTGCGCTTTGGGGCGCGGGTGTTGCGTGGGTCGTCCCCCTGTTTCGTTGGCGGCTGCCTGGTTGGTGTCCGTACGTGGGTCGCTTTGCGTTGGTTCTGTTCCTGGTGCGTGCGTGGTGTTGGGGGCGCTGCCCCCAAGCCCCCGACACTCCCAAAGGAGCCCCTCCAGCGCCGCACGCAGGCTGATGGCACGCCTGTTGCTTTGGGCGGCTTGCGGTTGGGTGGGTGGTTGCGGTGCGGTGGTGGCTCCCCCGTCTAGCGCTACCGAGCGAGCCACACGTGAGGAGGGGTGTCAAGCGGGCGAAAAGCGTGCCCGCTTCATCCCCCCCCCCCCCCGCCACGAGTCGTTTTCATCCCTGACCAGGGAGGCCACCCCCACCACCCCCTTCTCCTCCGACCGCCT
>NZ_JBHYGW010000057.1:0-18576 GCF_042738015.1 Lentzea sp. NPDC059081 | reverse complement strand
GTTGACACCCCTCCTCGGGTGTGGCTGCATCGAGCACTGCTCGTGACGGGACCACCCCACGGAATCCGCACAACACAACGCAACAGCAAGCCGCCCAACACAAACAGGCGTGCCATCTACCCACGTGCGGCGCTGGCCGGTCTTTGATCAGTTGGCGGGGTCCGGGGCAGCGCCCCGCTCTTGAAACAGGAACCCTCAGCCTCAACAGGACCAGGCTCCTCAGACCGAGGAGCAGACGCAACCGGCGGCACAACAGAAGGCCCAGACGAAACCGCCCCCGACCCTTCAACCGGCACCCCAACCGGCACCCCAACCGGAGCCTCAACCGAAGACACAGGAACCGGAACGGTAGTGGTGACCACCGGCAAAACACTGTCCGAAGTAGACGGACCAGCCTCAGGCTCACCCGAAGGCCCACCCGAAGGATCCCCCGAAGGCCCACCCTCACTACGCCCAACAGCGGAAGGCTTCACCACAACCCCAGAAGTCCCCCGAACAGTCTCGGTAACAGTGACAGCAGCCCCCCGACCAGCAGAAGCAGCAGGGACAGGGACAGAAGACACCCTCCCACCCCCGGAAACCACCACAGTCTCGGTAACCGTCGCAACCGACCCGGAAACCTCCCCGGCCTCCCCGAACCACGACACGGTAGGCCGAGTGACCGGCGGCCCAGCGGAACGAGGTGAGTCCGGCACCCCGCCCGTGAACGCGATCAGCGCGAACATCCCGCCCAACGCGAGAAACGGCACGACGACAACGGCACCGAAACACCCACGCCCACTACGAGGCTCATCCCGATGACTCACGACGCCCACACACCCCCGAACCACGACGAACTGTTCCACCTAGTTGATCGTCCACATGGAACAGTCCGTCACAGTTCAGAACTAACACAATGGGGTGGTCACGACAGGGTTCACGACAGCGGCGGCAACTCCGGAGCGTGAGCAGCGGGAGACGAAGCCAAGTTCTCCAACGCCAGCGAGACGGCCTTCTCCAGCTGCGGGTCCCGCAACGCGACCCGGTCCGCAGGGGTCATGACCACCTCGACGTCGGGATCGACGCCGTAGTTCTCGACGGCCCACCCGTGACCCTTGAACCACGACGCGTACCTCGGCTGGGTGACCATCGTGCCGTCCACCAACGTGTAGAGCATGTCGATCCCGATCACGCCGCCCCACGTCCGCACGCCGACCACGGGCCCGATGCCGAGCTCCTTGATCGCCACGTTGACGATGTCGCCGTCGGACCCGGCGTACTCGTCCGCGACGGCGACCACGGGGCCGCGGGGCGCGTCCTGCGGGTAGGACTCGGAGGCGGTGTAGCCGCGGGCGACCGACCAGCCGATGACCTTCCTGGCGAGCTTCTCGATCACCAGCTGCGAGGTGTGGCCGCCGCCGTTCTCGCGCACGTCCAGGACCAGCGCCTCGCGGGCCAGCTCCACGCGCAGGTCGCGGTGCAGCTGGGCCCACCCGGCGCCCATCATGTCCGGCACGTGCAGGTAGCCGACCCTGCCGCCGGACGCCTCGTGCGTGAACGCGCGCCGGTTCGCCACCCAGTCGTGGTAGCGCAGCGGTTCCTCGTCGGCCAGCGGCACCACGACCACGCGGCGCAGCTCTCCGCCGCCGGCGGGGCGCACGGTCAGCTCGACGGGCTTGCCCGCGGTCCCGACCAGCAACGCGGACGGGCCGGCCAGCTCGACGGGGCGCCCGTCCACGGCCACGAGCGCGTCTCCCGCCCTGACCGCGACGCCGGGCGCGCACAGCGGCGAGCGCGCGTGCGGGTCGGACGTCTCGCCGGGGATCACGCGCTCGACGACCCAGTCACCGTCGACGCGCTTCAGGTCGGCGCCGAGCAGGCCCTGCCGGCGCGCGGCCGGGACGTGCGGCGCCGAGCCCCACACGTAGGCGTGCGAGGTCCCGAGCTCGCCCTGCACCTCCCACAGCAGGTCGACGAGGTCGTCGTGGCTGCCCACCTCGGCCACCAGCGGCCGGTAGCGGTCCAGCTCGCCCTGCCAGTCGACGCCGCCCATGTCGGTGCGCCAGAAGTGGTCGCGCATGAGCCGCCCGTTCTCGGCGTACATCTGCGCCCACTCCGCGGCCGGGTCGACCACGACCCGCACGCGGGCCAGGTCGATCTCCACGTGGTCGGCGGAGTCCTCGTCGGCCTTGCTGTCGGTCGGGACGACCCGCAGGTCGCCGCGGTCCTCGACGACCATCCGCTTGCCGTCGCCGGAGATCGCGAACGCGTCCGCGCTGTCGGCCAGGCACTCGGTCTTCTGCTTGGTGAAGTCGAACCGCTCCAGCGCCGTGCGCGGCGGGCGGGCCTCCGGCGACGCCAGGTTGTCGCCCAGCACCCCGAGCAACGGCCGGCGCAGCCACAGCAGTCCGCCGCGCGCCGCCTTCAGGGCGATGTAGTCGGCCGCGGCCACCGGCACCGGGACCACGCGGTCGGCGAGGCCCTCGATGTCGACCTTGGTGACCGGCGTCTTCTCGTCGTCGTCCTCGGAGTCCTTGTCCTCGTCGCCGGCCGGCCGCCCGCCGTGCGTCGGCGCGAACGGCGACGGTGTGGTCGCGGCCAGCGGCACGAGGTGCGGGCGGCAGCCCGTCGGGAACGACAGGTCGAACACGTGCGCGTCGTAGACCGGGTCGAACGTCCTGATCGACAGGAACGCCAGGTACTTGCCGTCCTCGGTGAACGTCGGCGCGAAGTCGGCGAACCGCAGCGGCGTCACGTCCACAACGGACAGGTCCGTCGCGTTCGCCATCTTGATGTGCCGCAACGAGGCCGGGCCGGGGTGCGACCACGCGACCCACGACGAGTCCGGTGAGAAGGCGAGGTTCGTGATGTGCGCGTTGGCCCCGCGGACCACCTCGCGCACCTCACCGGAACCGATGTCCACCAACAGCAACCGGCCGTCGTGCGTGGCCACGGCGGCGCGCGACCCGTCAGGTGCGGCGGCGAGCGACATGACCCGGCCCAGCGCGCCGGACGCGACCCGGCGGGCGGTGTTGCCCGGCTCGACCCCGCCGACGGGCGCGATCTCCAGTGCCTCCTCGCCCTCGACGTCGGTCACCCACACCACGTGACCGGTCTCGCCGAGCACCCTCGGCAGCCGGGCGCGCACGTCGGAGCGGTCGGCCAGCGCGCGGACCGGGCCGTCGCGGTGGGTCACCCAGTGCACGGACCCGCGGACCTCGACGGCGGAGGCGCGACCGGTGTGGTCGACGCTGAACGACTCGATGTTGCCGGAGGCCTTGACGTGGTGCGGCTGCCGGCCGGTGCGCGGGCCGCCGAGCCGGATGTCGAGCTTGCGCAGGTCGGACAGGCCTTCGAGCAGCCACAGCTCCCCGGCCTGGTGGAAGATCACCCGCGAGCCGTCGCTGGAGGCGTTGCGCGCGTAGAACTCCCCCGACGAGTGGCGGCGCAGGTCGGTGCCGTCCGGCAGCACGGAGTACACGCTGCCGACGCCCTCGTGGTCGGACAGGAACGCGATCCGGCCGTCGACCCACATCGGGTTCGACAGGGTGGACTTCAGGTCGCCGAGGATCCGGGTGAAGTCGCCGGAACCCTCGGTGTCGACCCACAGCTTCCCGGCCGTTCCACCGCGGTACCGCTTCCACATCGCGGGTTCCTGCATGTAGCTGGAGGACGTGACGACCTGGCCGTCCGGTCCGAAGGAGACGTCGTTGACCCACCCGAACGGCAGCACCTCGGCCGGTCCGCCGTCCAGCGGAACGGCGTGCGCCTGCTTGCGCTGCCTGGACATCTGGCCCGTGGACGACACGGCGAGCACCCGCCCGTCCGGTGTCCAGCCCGACACCCCCGTCCGGACGGTCGCCCAGTACGTCAACCGGCGGGCCGGGCCACCGTCCACAGGCGCCACCCTGACCTCGGGGGCGCCGTCGACCGTGCTGGCCCACGCCAGGTGCGTGCCGTCGGGGGAGATGCGCGGCGAGCGGGCCGGTACCTGGTCCGCGGACGCGCGCCAGGCCCTTCCTCCGTCGACGGGGGCGAGCCACACGTCGTCCTCGGCCACGAACGTCACCAAGTCACCGCGAAGGTGCGGATACCGCAGGTAAGTCACGTGATCGACGTTAGCCCACGGTCACCCGTTCAGGAGGGCCAAAAACGCCGCCAGTCTTCAGCTGCAAGAGAATCAAGACCTTCGGCCCGTGCTTTCGCCTCCGCCTCGCGGACGTTCGCCGCGAACCGGCGGCAGACCTGCCGCAGCTCGGTCTCGGGGTCCTCCCCCGCGAGCTTGGCCAGAGCGGTCACGGCGAACAACGTCGTGCCCGTGTCGTCGCCCTCGGGCAGCAGGTCGACCGGGAAGCCCGCACGTGCCGTGCGCTGCACCAGCTTCGCCGCCAGCGCGACGGCGGGCTGACCGAGCGCCACACCGTCCACACTGGACTCACGCCGCTTCTCGACCTGCTTGAGCTCCTCCCACCGGTGCTCCTGCGAGGTCGCGTCGTGCACCGCCGGGTCGTGGCCCTCGAAGACGTGCGGATGCCGGCCCACGAGCTTCGCGACCAGCTCCGACGCCACGGCGTCGATGTCGAACGGGTCGCCGGGGTCCTCCGCCGCGACCCGTGCGTGGAACAGCACCTGCAGGAGCACGTCGCCGAGCTCCTCGCGCATCGCCGCGCGGTCGCCGTCCTCGATCGCCTCGAGCAGCTCGAACGTCTCCTCGACGAGGTACTGCCGCAACGACTCGTGGTCCTGCTCGGCGTCCCACGGGCAGCCGCCGGGCGACCGCAGCCGGTGCATCACCGCGGCGGCGTCGAGCAGCGCGGCCCCCATCGGCTCCGGCGTCGTGATCAAGTCGGCGTCCGGGTAGGCCTCGGACGACGTCGCGATCACCACGGCGCCGTCCTCGACGACCGCGGGCGCAGGCCCGTCGACCCCGAGGGCGGACCAGAACTCCAGTGGCACGCCCTCGCCCGCGTAGACGGCCTCGGCCGTGCGCAACGCAGGCAGGGCGGCGGCGGGCAGCACGGCGCCGAGCCGCTCGCTCAGGACGACGACGGTGATCAAGACTTGTTCTTGGTGGCCGTCACGCCGACGAACCCGGCCCGCTCATCGGGCTTGGCGACGAGGGTGGGGGCGGCCGGAACGTCGGGAGAGCTCGGACCGGTCGGGTCCCACACGCCGTAGCGCGGGTTGATCTCGATGCCCAGGTCGGCCGCGTGGAACTGGGCGATCCTCATGCCGAAACCGGCGATCACCTTCGGGTCCACGCTGTCGGCGAGGTCTTCCTCACCCGGCACCGGCGGGAGCGTGGTGCGCTCCTTGACCAGCGCGACCATCCAGCTGGACTGCTGCTGGCCGAAGGGGAACGCGACGACCGTGCCCGGCTTCACGCCCCAGAGCATGGTCTCCACGAGCGAGGCGTTCTCGGAGACGCGGATCTTCTGGTTCGTCGCCGAGGCCTGCTGACCGCTCGACGTGCGCGGGGCCTCCTGCACGAACTTGGCGAACTTCGCCGGGTCCGCGGTGGCCTCCTCGGCCTTCTCCCTGGCTTCCTTCGGGTCCTTGACCTGGAAGTAGTCGACCGTGACCTCGAGCGTGGCGAGGTAGCGGCGGCCCAGCTCCCCCAGGACGAGCGCGTCGCGCTGGAAGCGGTGGATCGTGGTGGGGTCCTGCACGCTCTGCTGGGAGGCCGCGTCCTCCCCACCGCGCTGCTTCACCGCGTCGTACACCCTGGTCTCGTCGATCGTGATGTTCTCGCGTTGCGCGGCGTGCTCGACGATCTTGTGCGCGATCTCGTCCGCCAGCACCCACCGCGAGATCTGGTCGAGCTTGCCCTGGTTCTGCATCTGCTGGGCGACGGGCTCCTTCTTGAGCACCGTGGTGGTGCGATCCTGGACGGTCTTCAGTTGGATCGCCTGACCGTCGACGATCGCGGCCGACCCGGCCTTCGCGGGACCCGTGCCGCATCCGGTGGCGAGCAACGCCACGGCAACACCGACCAGCGAGAAACGCTTCAGAACAGTGCTCACGAGGACCTACCCTCTCACGCCGTGGTGACCGGGGTCACGGGAGTCCCCGCGAGTGAGTCGAGGAACGCACCGCACCAGTCCAGGAGCTGCTGGTCGCGCAGCTGCGGCGCGCCCATCCGGCCGCCCGCGGCGCCCTCCGTCGGCCTGGGCACCGTCACCGTTCCCATCGCCTGCTTGTAGACGGCCTTCGGGAACAGGCGACGCAGCCTGACCAGCTGCGAGTCGAGCAGGTCGAGCTTCGCGAAGCGCACGTTCTGGCCCATCGCGATGACCTCGGTGACGCCGTGACGGCGGCAGGTGTGCCGCAGACGGGCGACGCCGAGCAGGCGTTCGACGGGCTCCGGCGGCGTGCCGTAGCGGTCCTTGAGCTCGTCCCAGACGGCCTGCAGCGACGCCTCGTCGGCCGCGGCCGCGATCTTGCGGTAGGCCTCCAGGCGGAGCCGTTCGCCGGGCACGTACTCGTGCGGGATGTGCGCGTCGACCGGGAGGTCCACCCTGACCTCGGCGAGCTCTTCCTCCTCGACGCCGCCGTCGGCGCCGGCGTGCTTGCGGAACGCCTCGACGGCCTCGCCGACCAGCCGCACGTAGAGGTCGAAGCCGACGCCCGCGATGTGCCCCGACTGCTCGGCGCCGAGGATGTTGCCGGCGCCGCGGATCTCCAGGTCCTTCATCGCGACGGCCATGCCGGCGCCGAGCTCGGTGTTCTGCGCGATCGTCGCGAGCCGGTCGTGCGCGGTCTCGGTCAGCGGCGTCTCGGACGGGTACAGGAAGTACGCGTACCCGCGTTCGCGGCCACGGCCGACGCGGCCGCGCAGCTGGTGCAGCTGGGCGAGGCCGAGCAGGTCGCCGCGTTCGACGATCAGCGTGTTGGCGTTGGAGATGTCGAGACCGGTCTCGACGATCGTGGTGCAGACGAGGACGTCGAACTCGCGCTCCCAGAAGCCCTGGATGATCTTCTCCAGGCGGTCCTCGTTCATCTGGCCGTGCGCGGTGACGACGCGGGCCTCCGGCACGAGCTCGCGGATGCGGCGCGCGGCCTTCTCGATCGACGAGACCCTGTTGTGCACGAAGAAGACCTGGCCGTCGCGCAGCAGCTCGCGGCGGATCGCGGCACCGACCTGCTTGTCGTCGTACGCGCCGACGTAGGTGAGGATCGGGTGCCGTTCCTCCGGCGGGGTCAGGATCGTGGACATCTCGCGGATGCCGGCCAGCGACATCTCCAGCGTGCGAGGGATCGGCGTCGCGGACATCGTGAGCACGTCGACGTGCGTGCGCAGCGCCTTGATGTGCTCCTTGTGCTCCACGCCGAACCGCTGCTCCTCGTCGACGATCACGAGGCCGAGGTCCTTGTACCGCACGGTCTTCTGCAACAGCCGGTGCGTGCCGATCACGATGTCGACCTCGCCGTCGGCCAGACCGGCGATGGTCCGCTCCGACTCGCTCGCGTCGGTGAAGCGGCTGAGCCCCTTGACGTTCACCGGGAACTGGCGCATGCGCTCGGAGAACGTGTTGAGGTGCTGCTGGGCCAGCAGCGTCGTCGGCACCAGCACGGCGACCTGCTTGCCGTCCTGCACGGCCTTGAACGCCGCCCGGACCGCGATCTCCGTCTTGCCGTAGCCGACGTCACCGCAGATGACGCGGTCCATCGGCACACCGCGTTCCATGTCGGCCTTGACCTCGTCGATCGCGGCCATCTGGTCCTGCGTCTCGGTGAACGCGAACGCGTCCTCCAGCTCGCGCTGCCACGGGGTGTCGCTCGCGAACGCGTGGCCGGGCGCGCTCTGCCGGGCCGCGTAGAGCTGCACGAGCTCGGCCGCGATCTGCTTGACCGCCTTGCGCGCCTTGGACTTCGTGTTCTTCCAGTCGCTGCCGCCGAGCTTGTTCAACGTCGGCAGCTCGCCGCCGACGTACCGGCTGACCTCGTCGAGCTGGTCGGTCGGCACGAACAACCGGTCGCCGGGCTGGCCGCGCTTGGACGACGCGTACTCCAGCACGAGGTACTCGCGGGTGGCGCCGGCGACCGTCCGCTGCACCATCTCGACGTACTTGCCGATGCCGTGCTGCTCGTGCACCACGAAGTCGCCCGCCTTGAGCGCCAACGGGTCCACGGCGTTGCGCCGCTTCGACGGCATCTTGCGCATGTCCCTGGTGGACGTGCCGCCGCGGCCGCCGGTCAGGTCGGTCTCGGTGAGCACCACCAGCGCGAGGTCCGGCAGCGAGAACCCGTCCTCGAGGCAGCCGCGCACGACCGTGACGGTGCTCGGCTTCGGCGCCGCGTCGAGGGAGTCGAGGCAGACCGCGGAGACCTCGGCCTCCCGCAGGCGTTCGTAGGCGCGCTGCGCGGTGCCGGCGCCGGGCACGACGAGGACGGCGGCGCCACCGGTCGCGGTGTGCGCCTTGAGGTCCGCGAACGCCCGCTCGACGTCGCCGGAGTAGGCCTCGACCGGCTTGACGTCGAGGTGCACGACGTCCGGCGCGTCGGTGGTGAGCTGGCTGAGCGTCCACCACGGACGGTCGTTCGCCTGCGCGTGGTCCGCGATCTCGCCGATGCCCTGGTAGGCGCTGCGGCCGAGGTCGATCGGCGCCTTGCCGCCACCGGCGGCGGCCATCCAGGACGCCTCGAGGAACTCCTGGCCCGTGCGCACCAGGTCGGCGGCGCGGGCGCGGACCTTCTCGGGGTCGTTGAGCAGCACGTGCGTGCCGGCGGGCACGACGTCGACGAGCAGCTGCAGCTCGCCGGGGCAGAGCGCGGGGATCAGCGCTTCCATGCCCTCGACCGCGATGCCGCCCGAGATCTTCTCCAGCATCTCCGCGAGGTGCGCGTCGGACTGGTGCTCCTCGGCGAGGTCCGCGGCGCGCTGCTTCACGTCGTCGGTCAGCAGCAGCTCGCGGCACGGCGGCGCGACGAACTCCGCGACCTCCTCCGGCAGCGACCGCTGGTCCTGCACGGAGAACGGCCGGATCTCGCTGACCTCGTCGCCCCAGAACTCGACGCGGTAGGGGTGCTCCGCCGTCGGCGGGAAGATGTCGAGGATGCCGCCGCGCGTCGCGTACTCGCCGCGCTTCTCGACCATGTCGACGCGGGTGTAGGCGTTCTCGGCCAGGCGCGTGACGAGCTCGACGAAGTCCTGCTCCTCCCCCACCTTCAG
This sequence comes from Lentzea sp. NPDC059081, assembly GCF_042738015.1. Taxonomy (NCBI): domain Bacteria; kingdom Bacillati; phylum Actinomycetota; class Actinomycetes; order Pseudonocardiales; family Pseudonocardiaceae; genus Lentzea; species Lentzea sp. NPDC059081. The sequence continues at coordinate 9,425 of NZ_JBHYGW010000057.1, read as the reverse complement.
GTGCACGGGCTTGAGGTCGCCCAGGCCCGGCGCCATCGGCTGGATGAGGCTGCGGACCGTGGTGACGAGAACCTTGATCGGCGCGCCCTCGGGGTGCTTGAGCCTGCGCAGCACCTGCAACCGCGCACCCACGGTGTCGGCGCGCGGCGACAGGCGTTCGTGCGGCAGCGTCTCCCAGCTGGGGAAGAACGCCACCGCGGCCGGGCCGATCAGGTCCCTGAGGACGTTCGTCAGCTCCTCGGCCTCGCGACCGGTCGCCGTGACGGCGAGGACCGGCCGGACCGTGGACAGCGCCGCGGTGACGAGCGGGCGGGCGGCCAGCGGGCCGTCCAGCTCCAGCGCGGGGACACCGGCGGAGTCGATCAACGTGCGGAGGGCTTTGTCGGGCAGGACACCATCGAGCAGGCCGAGCAGCGGCATGTGAGAAACCCCGGTCAAAGTGCGAGACGCCGGACAGACCCCTGCCTGGGACGAGGGGTCTCACTCCCCACCTTAACCCTTCGCGCGAACCCTCATCGGGTGGTTGCGGCGCGCCTCAGCCCGGGATCCACTCCACCAGCCGGTCGAGCACGCGGGCGTCGCCGCGGATCTCCAGCACGTCGAGACCGACCCGGTCGTACATGGTCAGGACGAGGTCGCCGGCACTGGCCGTGGCAACCATGTCCGCCTCGCCGGGCGCGGTCAGGCGCTCCGCACGCGCCCCCTCCGAGGAGAAGTGCAGAGCCCAGAACAAGCCCTCGGTGACGTGGTACTCGAGGACGGCGGGCTCGTACGGCCAGGGCTCCGTCGTCGCGTTGCAGGTGAAGAGGAACTCATCGACGCCGTCGACGGCCACTTCTTCCGGCAACGGCTGCGGGGCGCCGACGGTGAGCTGGGCGTCGTAGGTGTGCACGGCGATCTCCTGGACCTGGTGCCTGGCCACCGCGCCGCAGGTCGCCGGCGACTGGCTCTTGGTCCAGCCGACCCAGCACCCGCGGTCGGGGCCCGCCTCGGCGAGCGCGTCCAGCAGCGCCCGCGTCGAGTCGGCCAGCCAGGCGACCACCGCGTCGCGGTCCTCCGGCATGGGCACGACGTCCGGCGTGGCCCTGGCGTCGGCGGGACCCGCCGCGACGGTGGCGGCCCAGACCTGGCGCCTCTCACCGATGTGCCAGGCCAGGTCGGCGAGCGTCCACTCCGGGCAGGTCGGGACCTGCACGTCGAGGCTGGGAGCGGCGGCGATCGCGGCGCGGAAGGCGGCAGAGCGTTCGTCGATCAGGCGGAGCAGGTCGGAAAACCCCAGGGCGTTGTGCACGCGCGATGTCTAACATCCCGTCGCTGTGGAGCCAAAGGAAATACGGGCCGACTACGACGATCGGTCCATCGTGGTCTACCAGGCCTATTCGCCGTCGATCGCGGACGCGGCCGTGGCGGCGCAACGGTTCGTGCCGCCGTTCAAGATGGAGCGGATGACGTGGATCAAGCCGTCGTTCCTCTGGATGATGTACCGCTGCGGTTACGCGCTGAAGGAGCACCAGGAACGCGTGCTGGCCGTCCGCATCACCCGCGAGGGCTTCGACTGGGCCGTCGCCAACGCCGTGCCGAGCCGCATCCCCGGCAAGCCGGCCGTCCGCGTGCAGTGGGACCCCGAACGCGGCCTGCACCACGAGGCGTTGCCGCACCGGTCGATCCAGATCGGTCTGACGCGTGAGGCCGTCGAGAAGTACGTCAACGAGTGGACCGTGAGCATCACCGACGTGACGCCGCTCGCGCGGGCCGTCCACGAGAAGGTGCGCGCACACGACCTGGATGGCGCCCGTGCGTTGCTGCCCGTCGAACGGCCTTACGGAACCACCACGGCACAAAACGCATAGTCGGGACATGCGCGCACTCGTTGCTGCAGTCTCGGTCTTGGTCCTCACGGCCTGCTCCACGCCCGCACCGGGTGGCAACGCGCCGTCGAAGGCCCCCGCACCCCAGGGCCTCGAGGTCGAGGAGGTGGCCGGCGGGTTCCAGCACGCCTGGGACCTCGGCTTCCTACCGGACGGCTCGATGCTCGTCACCGAACGCCCCGGCACCCTGAAGCTGGTCAAGGGCGGTCAGGTCACCCCGGTCGACATCGACCTGGCCGACCTCCAGGCCCGCGGCGAGGGCGGCCTGATGGGTCTCGTGGTCCACCCGGACGACCAGCGCTTCACGGTCTGCTTCAACACCACGAGGGACGTGCGGCTGGTGACCTACCGGCTCGACGGCACCCGCGCCACCAAGGTCAAGGACCTGCTCACCGGCATGCCGTCGAACACGAGCGGCCGCCACTCCGGCTGCCGCCCCACCCTCGCGCCGGACGGGTCGATGTACATCTCCACCGGCGACATCGCGCAGGCCCGCAACCCGCAGGACCGCACCAGCCTCGGCGGCAAGGTGCTGCGGATCGACCCGGAGACGGGCGAGGGCGCCGCGGGCAACCCGTTCATCACCTCGGCCAACGCCAACGAGCGCCGCGTCTTCACCTACGGCCACCGCAACGTGCAGGGCGTCGTGTTCCGGCCGGGCTCCGACCAGGCCTTCTCGAGCGAGCACGGCCCGTCCGTCGACGACGAGGTCAACCTCCTCAAGGCCGGCGCCAACTACGGCTGGGACCCGTCGAAGGGCGGCACTCAGGGCGGCTACGACGAGGGCGTGCCGATGACGGACCTGCAGCGGTTCCCGGACGCGGTGCCGGCGGTGTGGTCGTCGGGCTCGCCGACCGAGGCGATCTGCCAGGCGGCGTTCTGGAACGGCAAGCTCGCGATCACCGCGCTCAAGGGCTCGAAGCTGCTGCTGTTCACGCTCGACCAGGCCGGCAAGGTGCAGAACGTGGCCATCCCGGACGAGCTGAACGACAAGTACGGACGGCTGCGCGCGGCCCGGACCGCGCCGGACGGGTCGCTGTACATCACCACGTCCAACGGCTCCGACGACAAGCTGCTGAGGCTCACCGGCGACGTGTAAGGCGTCGTGCCGCCCGACCCCTCGACGGACGGCGCGACGGCGTCACTCACCGAACACATCGTTTGAGGGGGTGCCGATCGTTATCACCGCACGTCAGGAACGGCTGCGCAGCTTCGGCCGGTGGTCCATCGCCGACAGCCCGTTCCACGCCAGGTTGACGAGGTGCGCCGCCACCTCGTCCTTCTTCGGCTTGCGCGCCTCCAGCCACCACTGGCCGGTCAGCGCCACCATCCCGACCAGCGCCTGCGAGTAGAGCGCGGCGAGCTTGCGGTCGTAGCCCTGCTTCGCGAAGTGCAGGCCGAGGATGTGCTCGACCTGGGACGCGATGTCGTTCAGCAGCGACGAGAACGTGCCGGAGGACGAGGCGACGGGCGAGTCCCGCACCAGGATGCGGAACCCGTCCGTCGAGCCCTCGATGTAGTCGAGCAGCGCGCAGGCGGCCCGTTCCAGCAGCTCACGCGGGTGCGACCCGCCGTCGAGCGCCTCCACGATCTGGTCCATCAGGCGTTGCATCTCGCGGTCGACGACGACGGCGTAGATGCCTTCCTTGCCGCCGAAGTGCTCGTAGACGACGGGCTTCGACACGCTCGCGCGGTGGGCGATCTCCTCGATCGAGGTCGCCTCGAAACCCTTCTCGGCGAACAGGGCGCGGGAGACGTCCAGGAGCTGCTCCCGGCGCTCCTTGCCCGTCATCCTGACCCTGGCCATCGAGCCAGCCTACAAACTCCCGGTCCCGGCCCACCGCGCGGCGCCGGGTGGAATCGAGACCTCGACCGGGCATCATCTGCGCATGGCCAGACGCAAGATCATCCGGATCACCACGGTCTCGCTGCTCGTCCTGCTCGTGCTGGTCACGGCGGCTCTCGGCGGCATCGGGTGGTACTACAGCAACGAGCTGCTCAAGCCGGCGGAGGCGCAGCCGCAGCGCTACCCGGAGACGTCGCTCGGTGTGAAGGACAAGAACGTCGTCCTGGCCGAGTCGAAGCTGACCACGTTGCGCGGCACGTTCGGCATCGTCTGGCCCGGCGGCGCCGCCAAGGTCGGTGACGTCGCCGCGAACGCGAACGGTCGCGTCGAACGGCAGCTGCTCGACGGCACCGCGCCGCCGGAGGGCACCAAGGTCCGCATCGAGACCGACCTGTACGACGGCAACCCGAAGACGACGCTGGGGCTGGTCTACAGCGACGTCGCGGTCCCGACCGAGCTCGGCGACATGCCCGCGTGGCTCGTGCCCGCGGCGAACCAGGACACCTGGGTGATCACCGTGCACGGCCGGGGCGCGTCGCGCGAGGAGGCCCTGCGGGTGGTCCCGCAGCTCAACAAGGCCGGGCTGCCCGTCCTGCTGATCACCTACCGCAACGACGCCGGCTCACCGAAGTCGCCGGACGGGCTCTACCACCTCGGCGACACCGAGTGGCACGACGTCGAGGCCGCGATCAAGTACGCGCAGCAGCAGGGTGCGAAGAAGGTCGTCCTCTACGGCTGGTCGATGGGCGGCGCGATCGTCGGCCAGACGCTGGCCCGGTCGAGCGTCGCGGCGGCCGTCAGCGGGGTCGTGCTCGACTCCCCCGTCACCAACTGGACGCAGACGCTGAACCTGCAGGCGCAGAACCGCGGCGTGCCGACCTGGCTCACGCCCGTCGCCGAGGTCGTGTCCGGCTGGCGCGCCGACCTCGACTTCGACCGGTTCGACCTCATCGCCCACCCGCCCGCGACCAAGCCCCCGACGCTGGTCGTCCACGGCGACGCGGACGGCACCGTGCCCGTCCAGTCGTCGCGCGACCTGGCCGCCGCGGCGGACCGGCTGGGGTGGCCGCTGCGGTACGTCGAGATCCCCGGCGCCGACCACACGTCGGGCTGGAATGTGGCGACGGACACGTACCGGGACGCCCTCGCCGACTTCCTGACCAGGTCGATCGGCGTGAAAACGTGATCATGATTTGAGCCGGATGAGTGGTGGTTGGACAACTCCGGGAGGTCTCGTGACACCATGTGCGCAGGACGGGTGCACGCGCACCCTTTCCGCCATGGTGTAAAGGCAGCACCTCTGATTTTGGTTCAGATGGTCCAGGTTCGAATCCTGGTGGCGGAGCAGGGCCTTGAAAGCGCAGGGTGAGGGCGTCTTTGGGAGGTGCGAAGCTGCCCGAGGAAACGGTCGACGAGCAGGGCAACGTGGGCCACCGCCACCACGAGATGTCCGACGCGTGGCTGGTGGGCCGCGCGAGCGAGCTTGTCGCCGTCGCCCAGAGCAGCCACCTCGCCGCGCAGCTCGACGCGGCCTCCGAGATCGACCGCATCCTCGCCGAGGCGCAGGGGCGCGGTGAGCCCCGCATCGTCGCGCAGCTGCTCAGAGCCGCGGCCGTGGTCCGCCTGGTCACGCCGGGTCTCGTCGACATGTCCGACCCGCAGCTCGACGAGATGCTCGCCCACTGCCGCCGCCACGGCCTGATCGTGCTGGAGGCGGACGCGCGGGCGTTGCGCGGCCGCCGGTTCCTGCTGGGCAACGCCGAGGACAAGGCGCTGACCGAGATCGCGTCGGCGCTCGCGATGATGCTCGACGAGGAACCCGAGGTCGACCCGGTCTTCGACAAGCGGACGTGGGACCAGCTGCTGGCCACGACGCTGCAGGACATCGCGCTCGTGCTGACCCAGCTGGGCGTCTACGAGATGGCCGACGACGTGCTGGCGGGCGCGAACAACGCCCTGCGCGAGAGCGGCCAGCCGCACCAGATCTACGTGCACCTGGTGAACAGGGCCCGGCTGCGGATCGGCTGGGGCCTGCGCCTCGAACGGGTGAACATCGACGACGCCGCGCACGAGCAGTTCCGCGTCGCGTCCGGGCTCGCCGAGGCCGCAGAGGTGCCGTTCCGCCAGTCGCTGCACCCCGGCCGCCGCGACCTCGACGCCGCCGAGCAGGTGCCGATCCTCGGCGCCGCGCACGCGTTGACGAGCCCCAGCGAGACCCACCTCGACCGGCTCTGGTCGTTGCGCGGCCTGTCGATGTACGCGCGGGAGCTGATCATCGTCGCGATCGCGCTGGCCCGGTGCCTGGTCGAGGCGAACCGGCTGGACGACGCGCTCAAGGTCCTCGACGACACGCGCACGCAGATGGAGCACGACACGTCGGAGCCGTCGCTGGTGCTGTCGCTGGAGCGCGAGTACGCGCACCTGTCCGGCCCGCACACGAGGTCGGCGCTGCAGGCCTACAACGCCCGGCTGGAGCAGGAGCTCTGGCAGATGCGGGAGTCCCGCGTGGCCACGTTGCAGACGCGGCGCGAGCACGAGCGGCTGACGCGGGCGCACGGTGCGATCGCTCAGCAGGCGTTGCAGGACCCCTTGACCGGACTGCCGAACCGCCGGGCGCTCGACGACAAGATGGCCGAGCTCATCGCCGGGCAGGTCGACCCGTTCTCGATCGCCCTCGTCGACCTGGACGGCTTCAAGGGCGTGAACGACCGGCATTCGCACGCCGAGGGTGATGATGTTCTTCGGGTGATTGCCAGCACACTCCGGCAGGCCCTGCGGGGTGACGACATGGTGGCCCGCTACGGCGGCGACGAGTTCGTCGTGCTGCTGCCGGGCGCACCCCTGAACGCCGCGGAAGCCGCACTGGGCAGGGCCGTGGATGCCGTGGCAGGCCTGCCAATCGACCTGTCCAGAGGGGTGACGCTGTCGGTCGGCGTCATCTCCCTGCGCCCCCGCGAATCCGCCAACCAGGCCCTGTCCCGGGCCGACTCGGCGATGTACGTGGCGAAGCGCCAGGGTGGCTGCCAGGTTGCGGCTGTGGCGGGGGAGGCCTCCCCGGAGGCTTAGGCTGGTCCGCGGACTTCGAACCACCCAGCCTGTTAGGGAGAGCATTGATGCTCGAAGGCCCTGTCAGCACGGTCGTGCTCGCCGCCGGGGAAGGCACCCGCATGCGGTCGTCCACGCCCAAGGTGCTGCATCGGATCGCCGGACGCTCACTCGTCGAACACGCGGTGCGCGCGGCGGCCGGCACAGACCCCGACCACCTGGCCGTGGTCGTCGGCCACGGCCGTGAAGCCGTCACCGAGCATCTCGACACCCTCGCCGCGACGCTGGGCCGCAAGGTCACCGTCGCGGTGCAGGCCGAGCAGAAGGGCACCGGGCACGCGGTCTCGTGCGGCCTGGCCGAGCTGCCGCACGACCTGGGCGGCACGGTGATCGTGAGCTATGGCGACGTGCCGCTGCTCGACACCCAGACCTTCCAGGCGCTGCTCGCGGAGCACTCCTCCGCCGGCAACGCCGTCACCGTCCTGACCGCCGTGGTGGAGAACCCCACCGGGTACGGCCGGATCGTCCGCGACGCCGACGGCACCGTGCAGCGGATCGTGGAGCAGAAGGACGCCTCCGCCACCGAGCAGCTGATCACCGAGATCAACTCCGGCGTGTACGCGTTCGACGCGGCGGTGCTGCGCGACGGCCTGTCGCGGTTGTCCACCGACAACGCGCAGGGCGAGCTCTACCTGACCGACGTCCTGGGCATCGCCCGCGGCGACGGCCTGCGGGTCGGCGGCCTGATCGCGTCCGACCCCTGGCTGGTCGAGGGCATCAACGACCGCGTGCAGCTCGCCGCCGTCGGCGCGGAGATGAACCGCCGCATCGTCGAGGGCCTGATGCGCGCCGGCGTGACCGTCGTCGACCCGGCCTCGGTGTGGGTGGACGCGGGCGTGACGGTCGGGCAGGACGCGCTGATCGAGCCGAACGTGCAGCTCCGCGCGGGCACGGTGATCGGCGCCCGTGCCGTGGTCGGCCCGGACACGACCCTGTCCGGCGTCACCGTCGGCGAGGGCGCGTCGGTCGTGCGGACCCACGGCAGCGACTCGGTGATCGGCGCCAACGCGAGCGTCGGCCCGTTCGCCTACCTGCGCCCCGGCACCTCTCTAGGGGTGAAGGGCAAGATCGGCACGTTCGTCGAGACCAAGAACTCGACGATCGGCGAGGGCTCGAAGGTCCCCCACCTGTCCTACATCGGCGACGCGACGATCGGCGACCACAGCAACATCGGCGCCGCCTCCGTGACCGTCAACTACGACGGGGTGAACAAGCACCGCACGATCGTCGGTTCCCACTGCCGCACCGGCTCGGACAACATGTTCGTGGCGCCGGTGACGGTGGGCGACGGCGCCTACACCGGTGCCGGCACCGTCCTGCGCCGCAACGTCCCACCGGGCGCACTCGCGGTGTCCGGCGGCCCACAGCGCAACCTCGAAGGCTGGGTCCTCAGCCGTCGCGAGGGCACCGCCGCCGCCCAGGCAGCGGCAGAGGCACTCGCGAAGCAGAATGCGGACGAGAAGACAGAGGAGGGTCGCTGACCGTGAACCCGCAGATGCCCGGCACACCGAAGAAGAACCTGATGCTCTTCGGCGGGCGTGCCTACCCGGAGCTGACGGAAGAGGTCTCGAAGCACCTCAACGTCACGGTGACCCCGCAGCAGGCCTACGACTTCGCCAACGGCGAGATCTTCGTCCGCTTCGAGGAGTCCGTACGAGGCTGCGACGCCTTCGTCATCCAGTCCCACACCAACCCCATCAACCAGTGGCTGATGGAACAGCTGATCATGGTCGACGCCCTCAAGCGCGCCAGCGCCAAGCGGATCACCGTGATCATGCCGTTCTACCCGTACAGCCGCCAGGACAAGAAGCACCGCGGCCGCGAACCGATCTCCGCCCGCCTGGTCGCCGACCTGTTCAAGACCGCGGGCGCCGACCGCCTGGTCTCGGTCGACCTCCACACGGCCCAGATCCAGGGCTTCTTCGACGGCCCGGTGGACCACCTGTGGGCCATGCCGCTGCTGGCGGACCACATCCGCGGCAAGTACGCGGGCCACGAGATCACCGTCGTCTCCCCCGACTCGGGCCGCACCAAGCTCGCCGAGAAGTGGGCCGACACCCTGGGCGGCGCCCCGATCGCCTTCATCCACAAGACCCGAGACCCCCTCCGCCCGAACGAGGTCGTCTCCAACAGGGTCGTCGGCAAGGTCGAGGGCCGCCTCTGCATCGTGATCGACGACATGGTCGACACCGGCGGCACCATCGCCGGCGCCGTGAAGCAGCTCCTGAACGAGGGCGCCTCCGACGTGGTCATCGCCGCGACGCACGGCATCCTCTCGGGCCCGGCCACCAAGCGCCTCCAGGAGTCAGGCGCCCGCGAGGTCGTGTTCACCGACACGCTGCCGATCCCGGCGGAGAAGCGCTTCCCGAACATGACCGTCCTGTCCATCGCACCGCTGCTGGCCAGGGTGATTCAGGAAGTGTTCGAGGACGGCTCGGTGACAAGCCTGTTCGACGGCAACGCCTGACCAGCGAAGCCGAAGGCGAGCAGTCGCCTGGCTTTGAGCGCAAGCTCTCGCGGTGGGGTCCCCGTCACGAGTCGCACCACAGCTCTCGCTGCAACGAGGTAGGGGTGTCAACCCGGCACGCTTTTCGCCGGGTTGACAC
>NZ_JBHYGW010000056.1:0-23430 GCF_042738015.1 Lentzea sp. NPDC059081 | reverse complement strand
GCACCGGGTGACGCGGCGACCACCGAGTTCCTGAAGAGGTACGAACAGGCCAAGAGGGACGGCCGGGTCTGGCTCGCGCTCGACGCGTCCGGCTCGATGGTCGAACCGACGGCCACGGGCGAGACGCGGTTCGCCGTGGCGGTCGAGGGCGTCCGCAAGGCACTCACGCAGATGGGCGCGAAGGACACGTACGGCCTGTCGGTGTTCAACGACGACCAGGTCCGGCAGCTCGTCCCGCTGGGCAGGCGCGACAAGGAGGCCACGACGGCCGCACTGGCCACCGTCCGGCCCTCCGGTGGCACGCCGCTGCACCAGGCGATCATCGACGCCCTCGACCGGATCGGCCCGGACGACGCCGACCACGTCGGAGCGGTGATCGCGCTGACCGACGGTGAGGACACGACGAGCGCGCAGACCCGCCAGGACGTCGTGGACGCGGTGGCGCGCAAGGGCGTTCGCGTGTTCGTGATCGCCGTGGGCGACGCGAGCTGCGCGGCGCACGCGCTGACGTCGATCACGGACGCGTCCGGCGGCGAGTGCCGCGACTCGACGACCGACACGCTCGGCGACGACCTGGCGGCGTTGTTCCGCCGGGTGTGGGGAGGTGTCCGGTGAAGTGGCTGAGACGCACGTGGGCCGCCCTGCCGAGGCTGGGCCCGCCCGGCGTGGTGTGGGCGAACCGGTCGTGGCTCGCGATGGGCGTGGCGATCGGCGTCGTGCTGACGATCCTGTTCACGAGCGGGGTGCAGCCGCTGTTCCGCGAGCCGACCGAGTGGGAGAAGGGCAAGCTCGTCGTGCTCAGCGGCCGCGACCAGAGCGAGGGCGGCCAGCGGCGCGCGTTGATCAACCAGTGGAACGCGGAGCACCCCGAGCAGCCGGCGGAGATCGTCGAGCTGCCGTCGGAGGCGGACGGCCAGCGCAGCGAGATGGTCGCGCGCGCCAGGGAGAAGGCCGACAACGCGGACGTCTTCAACCTCGACGTCACGTGGACCGCCGAGTTCGCGCAGTCCGGTTACCTGCGCCCACTGTCCACCGTGGACACGAGCGGGTTCCTGCGCCGGCCGTTGGAGAGCTGCCGCTACCAGGGCGTGCTGTGGGCGTTGCCGTTCAACACGGACGCGGGTCTTCTCTTCTACCGCAAGGACCTCGTGCAGGAGGAGCCGCTCGGCCTGGACGAGGTCGCCACCACGTCCACGCGCGTGCTGCGGGCCGCGCAGGACGCCCGCCTCACCGCCGGCTACGCGGGCCAGCTCGCTGACTACGAGGGCCTCACGGTCAACGCGCTGGAGCTGATCTGGGCGGAGAAGGGCGACGTGGTCGACGAGTCCGGCAAGGTGGTGATCGACTCCGACCGCACCCGCCGCGCCCTGCGCTGGCTCGCCGACGGCCTCCAGGGCGACAAACCCGTGGTGCTGCCGGAGTCACGCTCCCAGAGCGAGCAGCTGACCACCCAGGCCTTCCGCGACGGCAAGATCGTCTTCATGCGCAACTGGCCGGTCGCCCACCGCACGCTGCAGGGCAACCGCGGCGAGTCGGCCGGCCGTCCCGGCATCGACTTCGAGGTGGCGCAGCTGCCCGGCCCGAGCGTGCTGGGCGGTCAGAACCTCGCCATCTCCGCGAAGTCCACCAAACCCCGCGCCGCCCAGGCCCTGATCGAGTTCCTCACGGGCCCGCGCAGCCAGCAGCTCCTGTTCGAACGCGGAGGCCTCGCCGCCACCCGCGGCATCGTCTACCAGGACAGCCGCGTGGCCACCGAACACCCCTACGCCGCCATCCTGCTGAAGGCGATCGAGGACGCCCGGCTGCGCCCGGTCACGCCGTACTACTCGCGGTTCAGCGACGAGTTCCGCACCGTCGTCCGCTACGCCCTGGACCACGACGGCGCCTTACCTGCCAACGCCGAACAAGCGTTGACGGGCGCGCTGCAAGGACACTAAGCCCGCGCGGGCCTCTTGACCGGCTCGCAGCACAACGGCGCACACGGCGCACCGTTCACCGTGCACCCCGCCGCCGTGAACGACGACAGCTTCCGCACCGGTGCGTCAGAAGTGTGCTCCGCCACCAGCTCCACCACGAGCTCGGCGAAGCGCGGGTCCGCGTTCGGCGTCGCGGCGCGGGCGAACTCCATGCCCAGCTCGGCTGCGCGGTCGCGGGCCTCGGTGTCGAGGTCCCACACCACCTCGAGGTGGTCGGACACGAACCCGATCGGGCACACCACGACACCGGTGACACCCTTGGCGTGCAAGGCGTCGATGTGGTCGACGACGTCCGGCTCCAGCCACGGGATCTGCGGGGGCCCGGACCGCGACTGCCACACGACGTCGTACTCCGTCACGCCCAGCTCGGCCGCGACCAGGCGCGAGGCCTCGACGACCTGGCGCGAGTAGCGGTAGCCGCCCTCGGCGGGCGGGCCGGCGGCCTTGTCGGCGGACACCGGCACCGAGTGCGCGGTGAAGACGAGCCGGTAGGCGCCTTCCAGCGACGCCGCCGCGGCACGGACGCCGTCGGCGAACGCGGCGATGAAGAGCGGGTGGTCGAAGAACTGGCGCAGCTTCACCAGTTCGGGGCCGTCGGGCACGGCCTGCAGCGCGCGGACGATGTCCTCGTCGTACTGCCGGCACGCGGAGTAGCCGCCGTACGCGCTCGTCGGGAAGACCAACGCGCGCCGCACGCCGTCGGCCTTCATCCGCGCGACGGTGTCCTCGACCATGGGGTGCCAGTTGCGGTTGCCGAAGTAGATCGGCAGCTCGAAACCGGTGGCGCGGACGGCCTCGATCGCGTCCTGGTTCAGGCGGTTGATCGGCGACACGCCGCCGAAGTGCTGGTAGTGGGCCTCGACCTCGTCCAGCCGCTCCGGCGGCACGCCACGTCCGCGCACCACGTTCTCGAGAAAGGGGCGGACGTCCTCAGGACCTTCTGGGCCGCCGAACGACAGCCAGAGCAGCGCATCGAAACTCACCGCTCCATCCAATCAGACGCCCGATCGCCCTACACGACGAACACGTGTGACGTCAGAGACCGAGGAAGTGCACGCCGCCGTCGACGAACACCATCGATCCCGTGGTGGCCGGGAACCAGTCGGACAGCAGGCCGCACACCGACTTCGCGACCGGCGTCGGGTCGTCGACGTCCCACGACAGCGGGGCCTTCTCGCCCCACATCTTCTCCAGCTCGCCGAAGCCGGGGATGGACTTCGCGGCCATCGTCCGCACCGGGCCCGCCGAGATGAGGTTCACGCGGATGCCGTCCGGGCCGAGGTCGCGCGCCATGTAGCGGTTGATCGACTCGAACGCCGCCTTCGCCGCGCCCATCCAGTTGTAGGCGGGCCACGCCTGACGGGCGTCGAAGTCGAGGCCGACGACCGACGAGCCGTGCGTCAGCAGCGGGCGCACGGCCTGCACCAGCGCCTTGTACGAGAACGCCGACACGTGCATCGCGACGGACACGTCCTCCCACGGCGCGTCCATGAACGGCGCACCGAGGCAGCTCTGCGGCGCGAAGCCGATGGCGTGCACGACGCCGTCGAGGCCGTCGACGTGCTCACGGACGCGGTCGGCCAGCGTGTCCAGGTGCTCCTGGTTCTGCACGTCCAGCTCGACGACGGGCGCGGGCTTGGGCAGGCGCTGGGCGATGCGCTGCACGAGGCTCATCCGGCCGAACCCGGTCAGCACGACCTCGGCGCCCTGCTCCTGGGCGACGCGTGCGACGTGGAAGGCGATCGACGCGTCGGTGATCACACCGGTGATCAGCAGTCGCTTGCCCTCGAGCAGTCCGGTCACTTGATCCAACCCTTTCCCAGAACGAACAAGAACGGAAACTTCAGTGGCCCATGCCGAGGCCGCCGTCGACCGGCAGCACGGCACCGTTGATGTAGCCCGACTCGGTCGCCGCGAGGAACGTGACGGCGCGCGCGATCTCGTCCGCCGCGCCGTACCGGCCGGCGGGGATCTGCTTCAGCGCGGCCTCGCGGACGGCCTCGGGCAGCTCGTTCGTCATGTCCGTGGTGATGAACCCCGGCGAGACGACGTTGGCCGTGATGTTGCGCGAGCCCAGCTCCAGCGCGATCGAGCGCGCCATGCCGACCATGCCCGCCTTGGACGCGGCGTAGTTGACCTGGCCGGCGCCACCGGTGAGGCCCACGACCGACGAGATGAAGACGATGCGGCCGAACTTCTTGCGCAGCATGCCGCGGGAGGCGCGCTGGGCGAACCGGAACGCGCCGGTCAGGTTCGCGTCCACGACCTGCGTGAACTGCTCCTCGCTCATGCGCAGCAGCAGCGTGTCCTGCGTGATGCCGGCGTTGCAGACGAGCACCTCGACGGGACCGTGGGCGGCCTCGACCTCGCTGAACGCGGCGTCGATCTCCGCGGAGCTCGTCACGTCGCACTTCACGCCGAGCAGGCCTTCTGGCGCGCCGGACCCGCGGTGCGTCACCGCGACCTTGTCGCCCTGCGCCGCGAACGCCTGCGCGATGGCGAGGCCGATGCCGCGGTTGCCTCCGGTGACCAGAACGGACCGACTCACTAGCTCTCCTGAGAATCGCTGCTGGTTGACCGGGTGAGGTTATCGGCTACCGGCAGGTAGTCCGGCATCGGCGGAGCCATGTCACATCCAGGCGGGCATGATCGGGTGATGCGGGCCTTTCTCGACCACCTCCGCCGCGACGTGGACGGCGACGTCCTGGACGACCCGGCGAGCCGCGCCCTGTACTCGGCGGACGCGTCGAACTACCGGCACGTGCCGCGGGTCGTCGTCCGTCCACGCACGACGGACGCCGTGGCCGCGGCCGTCGCGCTGGCGGCGGAGCACGGCGTGCCGATCACCAGCCGGGGCGCGGGGACGTCCATCGCGGGCAACGCGTGCGGCACCGGCCTGGTGATCGACTTCAGCCGGTACCTGACCGCGTTCGAGATCTCCGGCGACCGGGCGTTCGCACAGCCGGGCGCGGTGCTCGACAAGATCAACGCCAGTGCCGGCGAGTACCTGTTCGGACCCGACCCGTCCACGCACTCGCGCTGCACGATCGGCGGGATGATCGGCAACAACGCGTGCGGCGCGCACTCGGTCCGGTGGGGCAAGACCAGTGAGAACGTCGCGAACCTGCGGGTCCTGACCGTCGACGGCCGCACGTTCGACACCACGAACCCGCCTGAGCTCGCCCTGCCGTCCTACGACCCGGCGTGGTTTCCGCAGCTCAGCCGCAGGGTCAGCGGGTACGCGCTGGACGCCCCGACGCTGACCCAGCAGCTGGTCGGCACCGAGGGCACCTGCGTGGTGCTGCTGGGGGCGGAGCTGAAGCTGGTGCGCCGGCCGGAGCGCCGCGTGCTCGTCGTGCTCGGCTTCGCGGACACCTACGAGGCCGCCGACCAGGTCACCCAGATCGAGGACGCGCTCGCGATCGAGGGCCTGAACGAGTCGCTGGTGCACAGCGTGCGGACCCGCCCCGACCTGCCGGACGGCCGGAGCTGGCTGTTCGTCGAGGTCGAGGACCACCCCGAACGGGTCGCCGCCCTCACGAGGAACTCGATGGTCATCCACGACCCGGCGCACCAGCGGGCGCTGTGGCGGATCCGCGAGGACGGCGCCGGGCTCGCCACCCGCATGGCCGACGGCAGCGAGGCGTGGTCGGGCTGGGAGGACGCGGCCGTCCCGCCGGAACGCCTCGGCGCCTACCTGCGCGAGTTCGACCAGCTGCTGAGCGGGCACGGCCGCCGCGGCATCACCTACGGCCACTACGGCGAGGGCTGCATCCACGTCCGCGTCGACTTCGACCTGGCGCACGGCTACCGCGAGTTCCTCCAGGAGGCCGCCGACCTGGTCGTGAGCCACGGCGGGAGCCTGTCCGGGGAGCACGGCGACGGCCAGGCTCGGTCCGAGCTGCTCGGTCGCATGTACCCGCCGGCGGCCATCAAGGCGTTCCAGGAGTTCAAGCACGCGTTCGACCCGCGCAACCTGCTCAACCCCGGCCGGATCGTGGAACCGGCGAAGCTCGACGACGACCTGCGGGTCCTGGTCGCTCCCCCGAGGATCCCGACGAGGGCGGAGTTCGCGAGCGACACACGGCGGTGCGTCGGCGTCGGCAAGTGCCTGAACACCCACGGCGGCGTGATGTGCCCGAGCTACCGCGTGACCCGCGAGGAGAAGCACTCCACCCGCGGCCGCGCGCACGTGCTGTTCGAGATGCTCGCGGGGGACGTGATCAAGGACGGCTGGCGGTCGTCCGAGGTGGCGGAGGCGCTCGACCTGTGCCTGGGCTGCAAGGGGTGCAAGCGCGACTGCCCCGTCGACGTCGACATGGCGAGCTACAAGGCGGAGTTCCTGCACGAGCACCACAAGGGCAGGCTGCGGCCGCGGTCGCACTACACGATGGGCTGGCTGCCGACGTGGCTGAAGTACGGCCTGGTCAACCGGTTCACGGCGAAGCTCGGCAGGCTCGCCGGGATCACCCCGCAGCGCGACCTGCCCGTCCCGGTCACTCCCCTGGTCCGCCAGCTGCACCCGCTCGGCGAGGGCGACCCGGTGCTACTGTTCCCCGACACGTTCACGAACTTCTTCGAGCCGGGCATCGGTCTCGACGCCGCCAACGTGCTGGCACGTCTGGGAAACCGGGTCGAGGTCCCGTCGGCGAACGTCTGCTGTGGACTGACGTGGCACTCGACCGGCCAGCTCCCGAAGGCCCGCCGGGTGGTCGAACGGACCGCGCGGGCGCTGCACCCGTGGACGAAGCAGGGCATCCCGGTGATCGGTCTCGAACCGAGCTGCACGGCGTTCCTGCGCGTCGAGGCCCCGAAGCTGTCGGACGACCCGGCCGTGCACGCGCTGGCCAAGGCCACCCGCACGTTCGCCGAGCACGTCGCGCCGCGGCTGCCGGAGCTGGAGGGCGGCAGGGACGCCGTCGTGCAGACCCACTGCCACCAGTACGCGGAGCTGGGCTTCGACCAGGACCGGGCGGCGATGGCGAAGGCCGGTCTGCGGCCGAAGGTGGTCGAGGGCTGCTGCGGCCTGGCCGGCAACTTCGGCTTCGAGCGCGGGCACTACGACGTGTCGATCGCGGTCGCGGAGCAGGACCTGCTGCCGGCGTTGCGGGCCGACGAGGACGCGCTGGTCATCGCCGACGGCATCAGCTGCCGCACGCAGATCCGCCACACGACCGACCGCGAACCGGTGCACCTGGCGTCCGTGCTCGCGGCCAGGCTCGAGGACCGCTAGCCGCGGTCCAGCACCGAGTCCTTCGACGTCTCGCGCATGAACCCGTAGACCAGCAACGAGATCAGCACGCACCCGGCGACGTAGTAGTAGAAGACCGGTTCCATGCCGGCCTGCTTGAACCACAACGCCACGTACTCGGCCGTGCCACCGAAGATCGCCACGGTCAGCGCGTACGGCAGGCCGACGCCCAGCGCGCGGATGTTCGTCGGGAACAGCTCGGCCTTCACGATCGCGTTGATCGACGTGTAGCCGGTGACGATCACCAGCCCGCCGAGCATCAGCAGGAACGCCGGGAACGCCTCGGAGGTCCTCGCGAGCATCGTCAGCAGCGGCACGGTGGCCAGCGTGCCGAGCACGCCGAACCCGAGCAGCAGCGGACGGCGGCCGATCCGGTCGGACAACGCCCCGGCGACGGGCTGCAGCACCACGAACACCAGCAGCGCGGCGAAGTTGATCCAGCTGACCGTCGCGGCGTCGATCTTGCTGGTGTTCACCATGAACTTCTGCAGGTAGGTCGTGTACGTGTAGAACGCGACCGTGCCGCCCAGCGTCAGGCCCACGACGAGCAGGCACTCCTTGGGGTGCTTCAGCAACGCCTTGAACGTGCCCTTCTCCTGCCCGGCGGCCTGCTTCGCGAAGTTCTCCGACTCGTCCATGCCGCGGCGCAGCCACATCACGACGATCGCGCCGGTCGCGCCGATCACGAACGCGATCCGCCAGCCCCACGAGGTCATCTCGGGCTTGGACAGGAACTGCTGCAGGACGATCTGCACGCCGAGCGCGATGAGCTGCCCTGCCGTCAACGTCACGTACTGGAAGCTGGAGTAGAACCCGCGACGCGCCGGAGAGGCCACTTCGGACAGATAGGTCGCCGACGTCGCGTACTCCCCGCCGACCGACAGCCCCTGCAACAACCGCGCCAGCACCAGCAGAACCGGCGCCGCCACACCGATGGACGCGTACGACGGCGTCAGCGCGATGATCAGCGACCCGAACGCCATCAACGTGACCGACAACGTCAGCGCGGCCCTGCGTCCGCGACGGTCGGCGTAACGACCGAGCAGCCAGCCGCCCAGCGGCCGCATGAGGAAGCCGACCGCGAACACGGCGGCGGTGTTGAGCAGTTGCGCGGTCTGGTCGCCCTTGGGGAAGAACGCCGCGGCGAAGTAGATGCTGAACGCGGTGTAGGCGTACCAGTCGTACCACTCGATGAGATTCCCGACCGACCCGCGCAGCACGTTCGCCACCACACGGCGCTCGCTGCTCTTCTCCTGAACGACTGTCATGGCAGCCACCATCACGGTGGCCCGGCACCCGTCACAACCTGGGCAGAGGCTTCTTTACAGTCACTTAGGCGCGTCGCCACACGCCGGAAACGGTCCTGTGGGGCGATACTGCTCCCATGCGGGTGCTGTTGGTCGAGGACGACGACGGTGTCGCCGACGCCCTGGTGGAAGCGCTGCGGGCGAACGGCCACCGGCCCGCCCGCGTGCGCCGGGGTGCCGACGCGCTGATCGCCCACCGCGACGCCGACGTGGTGCTGCTCGACCTCGGCCTGCCCGACCAGGACGGGCTGGAGGTGCTGCGCAAGCTCCGCAGGATCGACCCGGTGCCGGTGCTCGTGCTGACGGCGCGCGGCGACGAGCGCACGGTGGTCAGGGGGTTGCGGCTCGGCGCGGACGACTACCTGGTCAAGCCGGTGCGGCTGGCCGAGCTGCTGGCCCGCATCGACGCGGTGGCGCGGCGGAGCGCGGCCCGGTCGCAGGAGAGCGGCGACCTCGTGCGGGTGTCCGATGTGGAGATCGACCTGCAGTCGCGGCAGGTCGTGGTCGGCGGGCGGGAGATCTCGTTGACCACCAAGGAGTTCGACGTGCTGGCGGTGCTGGCGCGACGGCCCGGCACGGCGGTGAGCCGGCAGCAGCTGATGGACGAGGTGTGGGGCAACGCGTTCGTGGCGGTGTCGCGGACGCTCGACGTGCACCTCACCCAGTTGCGGGCGAAGCTCGACCGGCCGGGGCTGCTGCACACGATCCGCGGTTTCGGCTACCGGCTCGGTGAGTAGATGCGGCAACGGCTGCTGTTGGTGCTGCTGCTCTTCTCGCTCTCGGCCGTGACCGCGTTCGCGTTCCCGTTGCTGATGAGCACGGCGTCGGAGCGCACCCAGCAGTTCGTGATCAGCCGCACGGCCGACCTCGACCGCTTCGCCACGCTGCCGGTCGACGTCGTGGTGTCCGAGGCGCAGCGGTACGCCGAGGTCTACGGCGAGGAGGTCGTGGTCGTCGACGCGTCCGGCGCGCCCGTCGTCGAGTCGGGTATGACGGTCGCCGACGTGTCCGCGCAGATCGACGCCGCACTGCGCAACCAACCGGCCGCGCCCGTGCCGACGGTGATGCCCTGGAGCGGTGGCGACGTGCTCTTCGCCCGGCCCGTCGGCACCGGCACGAAAGTCGCGGGCGCCGTGGTGCTGCGGGCGTCGACGCAGGTCGCGGCACTGGACGTCGCGCAACGGTGGGCGTTGGTGCTGGCGGGCGCGTTGCTCGCGGCGTGTGCGTGCGTGTTGCTGGCACTGGTCGTGTCGCGGTGGTTGATCAGGCCGCTCAAGGAGCTGGACCGCGGTGTGCGGGCGGTCGCGGAGGGGCAACGGCGCACACACGTCGCCGACACCGCCGGACCGGCGGAGCTGCGGGCGTTGTCCGAGTCGTTCAACCGCATGTCCGACGCCGTGGCCGAGGCCGCCGACCAGCAACGACGGCTGATCGCCGACGCCTCGCACCAGCTGCGCAACCCCATGGCGGCGCTGCGGCTGCGGGTCGACATGCTGCCGCGCAACGGGTCCCTGCTCACCGAGGTCGAACGGCTGGAGTCGTTGCTGGACGGCCTGCTGGCCCTCGCGTCGGCCGAGAGCACCGCCACCGAACGCGCGGCCGGCGGCGTCGAACCCGAGCTCGCCGACCTGCAGGTGGTGGCGCACGACCGGGTCGACGCGTGGCGTGCGGCGGCCCAGGCCCGTGACGTCACGATCACCGTCGACGACCGGGCGCCCGGACTGGTCCGGTGCGCGGTCTCGGACCTCGCGCAGGTGCTGGACGTGGTGCTGGACAACGCCATCAAGTACGGCGGCACCGAGGTCGTCGTGGTGTGCGACCGCTCGACGCTGACCGTGCGGGACAACGGACCCGGTCTGTCCGAAATGGACATCGCGCGGGCGACGGAGCGGTTCTGGCGCGGTGACGACTCGCAGCGGGGAACGGGCCTCGGGCTGGCGATCGCGGAGAGGATCGTGACGGCGCACGGCGGCACGCTCGCCTTCCACACCGACGGCGGACTCGTGGTCACCGTCGCACTGCCGAAGGAGCCGCTCCTGTGAGGCGGCGGACGTTCCTCCTCGGCGCCCTCGCCCTCACCGCCTGCGGGGTCAGCGAACCCAGCGGCACCCTCCGCATCGCGGGCGGCGAGCCCGGCGGCTTCTACAACGACTTCGCCGCCCTGCTCTCCCGCCTGGCCACCAGCCCGTTGACGATCACCCCGCTCCAGACGGGTGGCAGCGCCGACAACCTCCAGCACCTCCGCCAAGGCACCGCCGACCTCGCGCTGACGTTGAGCGACAGCGCGCACATGGAGTCCGGCCTGGTCGCCCTGGGCCGTGTCTACGAGAACTATTTACAGCTCGTGGTGTTGCAGGGCTCGCCGTACCAGTCCGCAGCCGATCTGATCGGCAAACCGGTGTCGCTCGGCGCGGCCGGTTCCGGTGCGGCGCTGCAAGGCGCACGGCTCGCGTTGGGCGTGCGGGAAGAGCACTATCCGTTGCGCAACGCCGTCGACGCGGTGAAGGCCGGCGAGATCGCGGGACTGCTGTGGTCCGGCGGGGTCCCGACCCCGGAGCTCGACAAGGCCGGCGGCATCCGGCTCCTGCCGCTCGACACGTTCCTGCCGAGGCTGCGCCAGGACTACGGCAAGGTCTACGAACGGGTCGAGATCCGCACGGGCGTCTACGGCTCGCCGGTCGACGTCCCCACGATCGGCACGCCGAACCTGCTGGTGTGCCGGCCGGACATGAGCGACGACTACGCGGGCGCCGTCGTGCGGCTGCTCGTGGGCAAGGCGGCGCAGCTCGTGCCGCAGCAAGCGCTGGGCACCCAGTACCTCGACGTGCGCAGCCTGATCGACACGGGCAAGGTGCCGCTGCACCCCGGTGCGGCGGCCGAGTACCGGAGGTTGCACGGATGATCATCACGATGGCGTCGATCTCGCTGGACGGGTTCGTGGAGGGACCCGGCCACGACATCAGCTGGCACGTCGTCGACGACGAGCTGCACGAGCACTTCAACGCCGGGCTGGCGAGGATGAGCAGGTTCATCGACGGCCGCCGCAGCCACGAGACGATGCTGGAAGCCTGGCCGCACACCGGCTCCCACCCCGAGTGGCCGCGGCCGATGCACGACTTCGGCCGGATCTGGCGGGACATGCCGAAGATCGTCTACTCGCGGACGCTCGACACCACCGAGTGGAACACCACCGTCCTGCGCGAGGTCGTGCCGGACGAGATCAGGGCCTGGCCCGGTGACAGCATGGTCGGCGGCGCGCAGCTGGTCGGCACGTTCTTCGAGCACGACCTGATCGACGAGGTGCGGCTCTACCTCAACCCGGTCGCGCTCGGCGACGGCACGCCGTTCTTCACGAAGCCGAAAGCCCTGGCGCTCAGGAGCACCAGGGCTTTCGGGACGGGCGTGGTGGAGCTGGTCTACGGGAGGCCCTAGGGAAGTCTCTGACCGAGCAACAAGGCCGCGGCGGCCGCGATCATCGTCGTGATGGTGCCGAGCAGCAGCCACGGCTTCGACGCGTCCGCCTGCTTCTTCTCGTACCCGATCTGCTCGCCGAGCGTGTCGTAGACGCGACGCAGCTCCTCGGCGGAGGCGGCCTTGAAGAACTCGCCGCCGGAGATCTTCGCGATCTCCTTCATCGAGTCGTCGTCGACGGGCACGGACTGCTGGCGGCCCTCGATGTCGACCACGCCGTCCTCGGTGCCGAACGAGATCGTGGAGATCGGGATCCCGGCCTTCTTCGCGTCCTCGGCCGCGTCGAACGCCTTGCGGGTGCCGACCGTCTCCTTGCCGTCCGTCATCAGCACGATGCGGGCGGGTGGCGGGCCCTCGGCGCCGCCGACGACCTTGCCGAACGAGTCGATCGACGCCATCGCGGCCACCAGCGCGTCACCGGTCGCGGTCGACTGGGCGAGCTTGAGCCCGTCGATCGACTGGCTGACCGCAGCCCGGTCCGTCGTCGGCGCGACCAGCACCGTGGCGGAGCCGGCGAACGAGATCAGGCCCAGGTTGATGCCCGGCGTGAGGCCCTCGGTGAACGACTTCGCGGCCGTCTGCGCCGCCTCCAGCCGGGACGGCTTGATGTCCGTGGCCTTCATCGACAGCGACACGTCGACCACGAGCATCACGGTGGCCCGGTTGCGCGGCACGCGTTGCTCGGAGGTCGGCCCGGCCAGGGCGACCGTCAGCAACGCGAGCGCCGCCAGCAGGAACGCCGCCGGGACGTGCCGCGACCAGCGTTCCCGCTTGGGCGCGACCTTCTCCAGCAGCTCCAGGTTCGTGAACCGCAGCACCCGCTTGCGCCGCATCCGCTGCACGACGACGTACCCGGCGCCGAGCAGCGCCACGGCGACCAGCAGCAGGAACCACCACGGGGCGACGAAGTTCGAAAAGCTCATGCGACACCCCCGGACCAGCGGCGCTTGCGCGCCACCACGAAACGGACCGTGTCCGCGATCCAGTCGGAGTCGGTCCGCAGCACCAGGTGCCCGGCGCCTGCACGCCGCAGCCCCGCCGCCACCTCGGCCCGGTGTTCCGCGGCCGCGGCGTTGAACTCCTTGCGCAGCAACGCGGACGCGGTGACCTCGCGCTGCCGGCCGCTCTCCGGGTCGGACAGCACGACGGTGCCGACCTCGGGCAGGTCGACGTCACGCGGGTCGACGATCTCGATGGCGACGATGTCGTGCCGGGCGGACAGCGCGCGCAACGGCCGCTGCCACTCCATGCCGCCGAGGAAGTCGGAGAGCACCACGATCAGGCCACGCCGGCGCGGGGGCCTGCGCAGCTGCTCCAGCAGCGCGGCCAGGTCGCCGCGCGTGCCCTCGGGCGCCCGGTCGATCTCGGCGATCTTGCGGATCATGCCCCGCGCGTGCGCCAGGCCGCCGCGGGCCGGGATGCGGACGTTCTCCGCGCCCGTCGAGACCGCGGCGCCGATCCGGTTGCCACCGCCGCGCGTCAGGTGCGCGACCGCGGCCGTCGCGGCGATGACCAGGTCGCGCTTCTCGCAGGCCGCGGTGCCGAAGTCGAGCGACGGCGACAGGTCGATCGCGAGCCACGTCTCCAGCTCGCGGTCGGCGACCGTCTCGCGGATGTGCGGGATCGTCGTGCGCGCCGTGACCGCCCAGTCCATCCGGCGCACGTCGTCACCGGGCTGGTAGGTGCGCGCCTCGCCCGGTTCGGTGCCCGGCCCCGGCACGAGGCCGAGGTGGTTGCCCTGCAGCAGACCGTCGAGGCGGCGCCGGACGTCGAGCTCCAGCATGCGGAGCGCGGCTTCCATCCGGACACCCCGCAGGACGGGCGGCGCCCACGACGGACGCTCGTCGGCTTTGTCCTTGGGGCTCACGGCCTACCAGCCGGAACCGGCTGCTGCGGACGGGCAGACACCTGCGGCAACGGCACGATCTGCAGCACGCGGGTGATGATGTGGTCGATCGGCACGCCGTCGGCCAGCGCGTCGTACGAGAGCACGAGCCGGTGGCGCAGCACGTCCGGAACGACGTCCACGACGTCCTGCGGCAGCACGTAGTCGCGGCCGCGGACCAGCGCGAGACCGCGGGCGGCGGCGATGATGCCGAGCGACGCACGCGGCGAGGCACCGTAGGCGACCCAGCCGGCGACATCGGTGAGGCCGTGCTCACCGGGTGCGCGGGTCGCGATCACGAGCCGCACCACGTAGTCGACGAGCGCGTGGTGGACGAAGACGCGCGACGCCACGCCCTGCAGGCGCACCAGCTCCTCCGGCGAGAGGACCTGGTTCGGCGTGGGCGCCTCGACACCCATGCGGTAGACGATCTCGCGCTCTTCCTCGGCCGTGGGGTACTCGACCTGGATCTTGAACAGGAACCGGTCGCGCTGCGCCTCCGGCAGCGGGTACACGCCCTCGTTCTCGATCGGGTTCTGCGTCGCCAGCACGAGGAACGGGTTCGGCATCGGGAAGGTCTTGCCGCCGATGGACACGTGCCGCTCGGCCATGACCTCGAGCATCGCCGACTGCACCTTGGCGGGCGCGCGGTTGATCTCGTCGGCGAGCACGAAGTTCGCGACGACGGGGCCGAGCTCGACGTCGAACGCCTCGCTGGACTGGCGGTAGATGCGGGTGCCGAGGATGTCGGCGGGCACCAGGTCGGGCGTGAACTGCACGCGCGAGAACGAGCCGCCGACCACGCGGGCGAACGTCTCGACGGCGAGCGTCTTCGCGACACCCGGCACACCTTCGAGCAGCAGATGGCCCTTGGCCAGCAGACCCACGAGCATCCGCTCGACGAGCCGGTCCTGGCCGACGATCACCCGCTTCACCTCGAACACGGTGCGTTCGAGCAGCTGGGCGTCACGAGCCGGGGTGACGGGCGCCGATGCGTTCGGCGTTGCCTCGGCGGCGGGCTCGGTCACGTGCGGGCCTCCATGCGGAACAGGGTTTTACCGATCGTGGAACAGTCTTACTCCCCGCCTGTTCAACCGCTGTGAAGGGTGTCCAGGTCGGAGGGCGTGTCGACGTCGCGCGCCTCGCCGGGCAGCGCGGGCACCTCGACGGGGTCCAGCCGCAGCAGAGTCCTGCGCAACGGCTGGTCCCGTGGATCTTCGGGGAGGGCTTCGCGCAGGTCAGCGGCGTTCCAGCAGCCGATCAGCCACTGCACCCTGTCGTCCTTGAGCACGGCGTTCGCGCCCGCGTTCCGCAGCCGCCCGATCGTGTCCTCAGTGATGCCGGGCTGGTCGACGGCGAGGACGACGACCCACTCCTCGGTGATCTTCGCGAGGCCGGCGGCCAGCCCGGCGAGCGGTCCGCCACCGGGTGGGTCCTCCCGGGCCCAGACGACGCCAGGAACGTCCTTCTCCGGCCCCACAACGACTTTGGTGCTTGCATCATCCACAACCGACAGCACGTGGTCGAGCAGTGTCGCTTCCCGAAAGGACAGTGCGGCCTTGTCGACGCCGCCGAGCCGCTCGCCCCTGCCACCGGTGAGGATGATCGCCGCGTACGTCACGCGCGCCGTCCGATGTGGGCCGCGACGCCCTCGAGGAACAGCTGCAGCCCGAAGTCGAACTCGGCCTGCACGTCCTGCGCGGCGAAGAGGTCATCCAGGTCGAACACGCCGGCCGCGACGATCTTCGCCAGCGACGGCATGCGGCGCGGGTCGACGAGCTCGCGCAGCCGTTGCCCGTAGTCGCGGCCGAACGCGGCGGGGTTGTCCTCGAAGCCGCGGGTGAGCGTGCTGGTGAGCTTCGCCTCGCCGTGGACGAAGGTCATCAGGCCCATCACGATGCCGACCTTCTCCCCCGCCTCGAGCGGGACGCCCTCGAGCGCGCTCAGGCCGCTGTCGAACCAGGCGAGGCTCCTCGGCCCCGTCGGTGGGCCGCTGATCGGGATCTGGAGGAACCACGGCCGCTTCCCGACGGCCACGAGCACGGCCTTCGCCCAGAACCCGAGCCGCTCGCGCCAGTCGCCGTCCGGCAGCGTGGGCGGGTCGTCCATGGCGGCGTCGCCCATCAACGCGAGCAGCTCGTCCTTGCTCTTCACGTGCCGGTAGAGGGCCATCGTGGCGTTGCCCAGCTCTTGCGCGACGCGGGCCATCGACACGGCGGCGAGCCCTTCGGCGTCCGCGACCGCGATGGCGGCCCGCGTGATGTCGGCGGCGTCGATGGCCGGCTTGCGCCCCCTCTTCATCCCCCTAGTCAAACAGATGCGTATGCCATACGCTAATTCAGGTTTTGCGTATGAGGTACGCATAAAAGGGGGTTCCGATGATCGTCGAGACAACGGGTCTGACGAAGAGGTACGGCTCGCACACGGTGCTGAACGGGCTGGACCTGGAGGTCGAGGAGGGGTCGGTGCTCGCGCTGCTCGGCCCGAACGGGGCGGGCAAGACGACCGCGATCCGCATCCTGAGCACGCTGACCAGGCCCGACGGCGGTTCGGCCCGCGTGTGCGGGCACGACGTGGTCCGGGATGGCGCCGCCGTGCGCGAGGTGATCAGCCTGACCGGGCAGTACGCGGCCGTGGACGAGGAGCAGACCGGGCGCGAGAACCTGGTCATGATCGCGCGGTTGCGCCGTTCCAGCAGGTCAGCGGCACGCGCACGGGCGTCGGAACTGCTGGAGCGGTTCGGTCTGACCGACGCGGCGGACCGGCGCGTGCGGACGTACTCCGGCGGCATGCGGCGACGCCTGGACCTCGCGATGAGCCTGGTGGCGAAGCCGCGGCTGCTGTTCCTCGACGAGCCGACCACCGGCCTCGACCCGATGAGCCGCTCGACGATGTGGGACGCGATCGGCGACCTGGTGCGCGACGGGGTGACGATCCTGCTCACCACCCAGTACCTGGAGGAGGCCGACCGCCTGGCCGGCCGGATCGTGGTGCTGCACCACGGGGATGTCGTCGCGGACGGCACCGCGGACGCGTTGAAGAGCTCGGTCGGCGGCACCCGCCTCGACCTGGTCTTCGAGACCACCGAGGACGCCCGGCGGGCCCAGTCCGTGGTCGGCGGGGTCGTCGACGGACCGACGGTGCGCGTGCCGTCCGACGGGAGCGCCCTGCACCTGCACCGGGTGCTGGACGACCTGCGCGTGGCACGGGTGGGCGCGGTGCGGGTGTCCGCGCACCGCCCGACGCTCGACGACGTCTTCACCTCGCTGGTGCTCCAGGGAGTGGCCGCATGACCACCTCGCTCACCCTGGTCGGCCGCAGCGTCCGGCTGAGCCGCCGCAACCTCGACACCCTGATCATGGCGATCGTGCTGCCGGTGCTGATGATGGCGTTGTTCGTCTACGTCTTCGGCGGCGCGCTCCGGCACGTCGAGTCCTATGTGGACTACGTGGTGCCCGGCATCCTCGTGCTGTGCACCGGGTACGGCGCCACCTCCACCGCGATGTCCGTCGCCGACGACATGCGGAAGGGGGTGGTCGACCGGTTCCGCTCCATGCCGATCAGCAGCTTCGCCGTGCTGACCGGTCACGTCACGGCGTCGGTCGCGCGCAACGCCGTTGCCACGTTCGCGGTGGTGCTGGTGGCGTTGCTGATGGGTTTCCGCCCGTCGGCGTCGTTCGTGGACTGGGTGCTGGCGATGGGGCTGCTGCTGCTCTACGTGCTCGCGCTGTCCTGGCTCGCGGCCGGTTTCGGCGTGATCGCGCGAACCGTCGAGTCGGCGAGCCTGCTCAGTTTCGGCATGCTCTTCCTGCCGTACCTGAGCAGCGCGTTCGTGCCCGTCGAGACGATGCCGGCGGTGCTGCGGATCGTCAGCGAGCACCAGCCGATCACGCCGGTGATCGAGACCGTGCGGGCCCTGCTCGTGCCGGCCCCGGTCACCTCCGGCTGGCTCGCGCTCGCGTGGGCGGGCGGCCTGCTGGTGGTGGCGTTCGGCTGGGCCACGTGGCTGTTCCGGCGGATCAGCTCCCGCTGAGGTGCAGGGCGTCGAGGCGGGTGAGCTCCTCGGGGGTGAGCCGCAGGTCGCCCGCCTCGACGTTCTGCCGCAGGTGCTCGGGGTCGCCGGTGCCGGGGATGACGAGCACGTGCGGTCCCCTGGCGAGCGTCCACGCCAGCCGGACCTGGGCGGCCGAGGCGCCGTGCGCGCGGGCGATCTCGGTGACCTCGTCGTCCTCGGCCGACGTCCCCGCCTCCTGGTTGGCGCCCGCGAGCGCGAAGAACGGCACGAACGCGACGCCGCGCTCCCCGCAGACGCCGAGGAAGTCGTCCTGCTCGGGGTGGTGGCCGAGCCCGTAGGGGTTCTGCACGCACACGACCGGCGCGACCTTCTGCGCCTGGTCGAGGTGGTGCGGCTTGACGTTGGACAGCCCGAGGTGCCGGACCAGCCCCTGCCTCTGCAACTCGGCCAGCGCCTCGAAGTGGTTCGTCACGTCGTCGAGCCCGCTGATCCGCAGGTTGACCACGTCGAGGTGGTCGCGCCCGAGCTGCCGCAGGTTCTCCTCGACCTGGCCGCGGAGCTGGTGGGGCCTGGCGAGCGGCAGCCACTCCCCCTGCGGCGTGCGGCCGGGCCCGACCTTGGTGACGATCACGAGGTCCTCGGGGTACGGCGCGAGCGCGCTGTTGATCAGCTCGTTGGCCGACCGCGTGGCGGAGAAGTAGAACGCGGCCGTGTCGACGTGGTCGACACCGAGCTCGACGGCCTTCCGCAGCACCGCGACCGCCTCCTCACGCCCGCGCGGCGTCGCATGCGGGTCGAACGCCGTCCCGTGCTGCGGCAGGCGCATCGCACCGAAGCCGATCCGGTTCACGGTGAGGTCACCCAGTAGCCACGTCACCCGTGCCACTGTGCCAGCCTTGGAGCCGTGGGACTGTTCACCCTCGACGAGGCACAGGCCGAGCTGGCGCGCCTGCTGCCGACGCTGACCGAGATCGTGCGCCTGCGCGCCGACGCCGCCGAGCTGGCCGCGGGAGGCTCACCGCTGGGCGGCCTGCCGGAGTTCAAGGCGGTGCAGGCCAGGCTGGACGACCTGATGCACTCGGTGCAGCAGACCGGCGCGGAGCTGAAGGGCCTCGCCCCGCTGCTGGTCGACTTCCCGTCCGAGCGGGACGGTGTGCCGGTGCTGCTGTGCTGGCTGGAGGGCGACCGCGAGCTGGGCTGGTACCACCGCTCGGACCTGGGGTTCGCGGGGCGCCGCCCGCTCTGATCTCGCCGCGGTGACCGGATCCGTCCGCTCCCCGTCCTGCCCGTGCCTGTCCCCGCTCCCCGCACCCGGCGAGGCTGGACGGCATGAAGCGAGCATTGATCGTCATCGACGTCCAGGAGTCGTTCCGGCAGCGCCCCAGCTGGGCCGAGGTGTCGAACCCGGACGTCGTCGGCCAGGTGAACCGGCTGGTCGACCTGGCCCGCGACAACGGTGACCTCGTCGTGTGGGTGCTGCACTCCGAGCCCGGCACCGGCGGTGTGTTCGACCCCGCGGGCGGGCACGTCCGGCTGATCGACGGGCTCAAACCGCTCGACGACGAGCAGGTGCTGACCAAGACCTCGCACAACGCGTTCACCACGACGAACCTGCAGCAGACGCTGACGCAGCACGGTGTGCGGGAGCTGCTCGTCAGCGGCATCCGGACCGAGCAGTGCTGCGAGACGACGACGCGCGTGGGGTCCGATCTCGGGTTCGACATGACGTTCGTGACGGACGCGACCGCCACCATGCCGTTGCCGCACTGGCGGACCGGGAAGGTCCTGGGCGTCGAGGAGATCATCGAGCGGACCGAGTACGTCCTGGCCGGCCGGTTCGCGCGGATCTCGGACGTCGCTACGCTGACCGGATCGTGACCAGAGTCGTCTTCCTGCTCGTACCGGGAGTGCACCTGCTCGACCTCGCGGGGCCGGCGCAGGTGTTCTCCAGTGCTGCCGACCTCGTGGACGGCTACGAGCTGTCGTACGTGGGCGACATGGAGACCGTGCTCAGTCATCAGGGCGTGCCGTTGGGTGCCTCTCGTGAGCTGCCGCCTCTCGAGAAGGACGACCTCGTGTTCGTGCCGGGGTGGCGGTCGCCGAAGATCGCCGGAACCGGACACCTGAGCGAGCGCGCGTTGGCGTGGTTGCGCGCGCACCACGACAACGGTGGCACGGTCGCGAGTGTGTGTGCCGGTGCGGATGCGTTGGGGCGCGCCGGTTTGCTCGATGGTCACAGGTGCACCACGCACCACGAACTGCAGGACGAGCTCGAACGGCGCTACCCCGCCGCACGGGTCGTGCGTGACGTTCTGTTCGTGGAGGACGACAGGGTGGTGACGTCCGCGGGCATCGCGAGCGGTATCGACCTGGCGTTGCATCTCGTCGCCGTGCGCCACGGACCTGTTGTGGCAGCGGCGATCGCACGCACGATGGTCGTCTACGCGCGCAGGAACGGCGACGACCAGCAGGCGAGCGTGCTGCTGCGGCACCGGTCGCACGTCAACGAGACCGTGCACCGCGTTCAGGACGTCATCGAGTCACGACTGGCCGACCGGCTTTCGTTGGCAGAACTCGCAATGCTCGCCGGGTGCAGCGAACGGACCGTGACCCGGCTGTTCGGCCGTGCGACGGGCATGACTCCGTTGAAGTACCAGCAGGCGTTGCGCGTGGAACGGGCCGAGCACCTGATCGGTCAAGGCGCCACGGTCGAGACGGCGGCACGAAGAGTGGGCTTCGAGGACGCCCGGATGTTGCGCCGCCTGCGTTCTCGCTGAACCGGGCTTAAGCTGCCCGCGTGACAACTCTGGCGAACCGTCCCAACACCGCGCTGCTCGTGATCGACGTGCAGAACGGCGTGGTGAACAACGCCCACAACCGCGACGAGGTCGTGTCCAACGTCGCCACCCTCGTGGACAAGGCGCGCGCGGCCGGCGTCGACGTCGTGTGGGTGCAGCACAGCAACGCCGAGCACATGCCCAAGGAGTCCGACGACTGGCAGTTCGTGTCCGAGCTGAAGGTCGCCGACGGCGAGCCCGTGGTGCACAAGACCTACGCCGACTCGTTCGAGGCCACCGACCTCGAGGAGGTGCTGGCGGGCAAGGGGGTCGGCAGTCTCGTCGTGTCCGGCGCGCAGACCGACGAGTGCATCCGCTCGACGCTGCACGGCGCGATCGTCCGCGGCTACGACGCCCTGCTGGTGAGCGACGCGCACACGACCGAGGACCTGTCGGAGTGGGGCGCGCCCACCCCAGACATGGTCGTCGCGCACACCAACCTCTACTGGGAGAACCACACGGCGCCGGGCCGCACCGCCGGTGTCGTCAAGACCGAGGACGCGTTCAGGCCCGCGTGAGCAGGTGCCGGCTGGGGCTGTAGTCGATCTTCCAGTCCTCGTAGACGCCGCACAGGCCGCACGCGAGGCACCGCAGCCCGACCGTCACCCACCGCACCTCGCCGTCCGGGCGGCACGACAGACCGAGGGCGGCGGCGAACTCCTCGCCGCCGCACGTGCACGCGCACTCCTCGGCGTCGTCCTCGTCCCAGAACTCGTCCGAGTCCGCGATGAACTCCTTCAGACCACACCCGAGGCACGTGCGGCGCATCGCCTGTTCGTCGGTCATCTGCACCTCGAACGTCCTGCCACCGCACCCGGCGCACACGGACTCCACGACGTGCGTGACCTCGTACCCGTCCTCCTGGTACTCGCGGATGGCCTCGTCGAGCGTCATCCCGCCACCCGGTTGATCTCGTCGCTGCGCAGCACCCGGTCCGCGTGCGCGCCCTTGGCCAGCGCGACCATCGCCCTGCCGAGCCGGTCGGTGCTCGTGACGAACTTCGGCGCCACCTTCGCGAGCACCGGGAACAGCCACGACGACCACGAGTAGACGTACCGGTAGATGCGCGTGCGCGACTGGATCCCGTGCTGCGGCTGGATGAACCCGGGCCGCACCACGAACACCGGGCGTTCCAACGCCAGCAGCTCGTTCTCCGTGCGTCCCTTCACACGGGCCCACATCGTCTTGCTCTCGGCGTCGGCACCTTCACCCGACACGTACACATACGTGCCACCAACAACACGCGCCGCCTCGAGCGCGTAGTCGTGCGTCACCGGCGTGTACTCGGCCTCGCTCAACCCGGCCGACGTCAGGCCCATGCAGTAGAAGCACGCGTCCGCATCAGCCAGTTCGCCGGCGATCGGCGACAGGTCACCGAAGTCGGCGTGCACGACGTGCCGCAGCTTCGGGTCGCTGACGGCCAGCGGCGACCGTCCCACGGTGACAACGGACCCGACCTCGGGGTCGAGCAGGCACTCCCGCAACGCGCCCTGGCCGACCATGCCCGACGCGCCGAACACCACGATCTTCACGACGCAAAACTAGCCTTCACCGCCGCGGTGACGCGCTCGACGTCCCCGGTCGCCAGCAGATCGAGCAACGCGCCCCGCAACAACGCGAGGTCCCGAGTCCGCTCGGCCAGCCCCGCGGCACTGTCGCGCAGGTCCTCGGCCTGGGAGGTCCGAAGCACCTCCAGCCAGTCCTCCACCGTGGCCCGCGCGAACCCGGCCCACGCCCCCTCGGGCTCGACGAGCGACCGCGCGTACGCCTCCAGCCACAACGTCAGCAGCGGCCGATGCGCGGGCGCCGCCAGCCAGTGCCACAACCGCACCGCGACCCCCGGCCCGCCCCCGATGTCTCCGAGCAGCTCCAGCTCCTCGGCCCGCGCCCGCGCCAGCAACGCCCTGACCAGCCCGTCCTTGCTGCCGAACAGGTAGAGCAGCACCCGCGTGCTCGACCCGATGGCCGCCGCCAGCGGCCGCAACGACACGTCGGCCAGCCCGTGCGCGAGCACGTACCGGTAGGCAGCTTCGAGGAGCTCGGTCTCCCGTGCGGACGGCATGGCGCTAGTGTCGCATCACTGAAACAGTCGTGTCAGTGACGTCGTGCCAGTGGAGGTCCCCATGCGCATCCGCCCTCTGGACCAGCCCGGTGACCTGGGCTGGGTCGTGCAGGCACACGGCGAGCTCTACGCCGCCGAGCTCGGCTGGGACGCGTCGTTCGAGGCGATGGTCGCCAAGATCGTCGGCGACTACGCGGCCGGCCACTCCGACCGGGAGGCGGCCTGGATCGCCGAACTCGACGGTGCCCGCGTCGGCTGCATCTTCTGCGTCCGCGAATCCGACACGACCGCAAAGCTGCGCGTGTTGTTGGTGCACCCCAACGCGCGTGGACACGGCGCAGGCGGCAAGCTCGTCGACACGTGCATCGCGTTCGCCCGTCAGGCCGGCTACGCGCGCATGGCGTTGTGGACGGTCGACGGCCTGCTCTCGGCGAGGAAGATCTACGAGGCGAACGGGTTCGAACTGGTCGAGGAGACCCCCGAGCACAGCTTCGGCCACGACGTCATCGGCCAACTCTGGGCCCGCGACCTCTAGCTGTACTGACCGGAGAGGTTGGGAACGCGGCTGGCGGGTGGCTGGCCTTTGAGTGCGGTGTGTCCGCGGTGGTGATTGTAGGTGTGCAGCC
>NZ_JBHYGW010000055.1:0-29788 GCF_042738015.1 Lentzea sp. NPDC059081 | reverse complement strand
GGGGTTCCAACTCGCCACGCTTTTCGGCGAGTTGACACCCCTCCTCAGGTGTGGCTCGCTCTTGCCTCGGTTCGGGACGGGACCACCCCACCCGAACCGCACCACCTACGCAGCCGCAAGCCGCCGAAAGCAACAGGCGTGCCATCAACCTGCTAACGGCGCTGGGGGTCTTTGATCAGTTGGCGGGGTCCGGGGCAGAGCCCCGCGCACGAAACAGGCACCCGAACGCAAAACGCAACCAACCCAACCCACGCAGCACACCACGAACCCCCCATCCGCCAACCAGCCCAGCAAACCCAGCCCTGAGTAGGCTGAGCGCCGTGTCCGACACCCTTGACCTCCAATCCGACCCGATCGACCTGACCACCGCACTGGTCGACGTGCGCAGCGTCTCCGGCGAGGAGGCGGAGATCGCGGACCTGGTCGAGCGCTCACTCCAGCGACACGCGCCCCACCTGGAGATCACCCGGTCGGGCAACTCGGTGCTGGCGCGGACGAACGCGGGCAAGGGCAGGCGGGTCGTGCTCGCCGGGCACCTGGACACCGTGCCGATCAACCAGAACTTCCCCAGCCGCCGCGAGGGCGACGTCCTGCACGGGTGCGGGACCGTCGACATGAAGGGCGGCGACGCGGTCATGCTCGCGATCGCGGCCCTCAGCGAGAACGCGCGCCACGACCTCACGTTCGTCTTCTACGACTGCGAGGAGATCGAGGCCGAGCGCAACGGGCTCACCCGCATCCAGCGCGACCTGGAGGAATGGCTGCACGGCGACCTCGCGATCGTGTGCGAGCCGTCCAACGGCACGGTCGAGGCCGGCTGCCAGGGCACGATGCGCATCGAGATCAGGACGACCGGAAAGCGCGCGCACACCGCCAGGGCGTGGATGGGCGAGAACGCCATCCACGGCATGGGCGAGGCGCTGCGCAGGCTGGAGGCCTACGTGCCGCGGCAGCCCGAGATCGACGGCTGTCACTTCCACGAGGGCCTGCAGGCCGTGAAGATCACCGGCGGCGTCGCGGGCAACGTCGTGCCGGACGAGGCCGTGCTCACGGTCAACCACCGGTTCGCGCCGGACCGGTCGGTGGAGCAGGCCGAACAGCACCTGCGCGAGGTCTTCGCGGGCTTCGACGTCAAGGTCACCGACTTCGCGGCCGGCGCTCTGCCGGGCCTCCACGCCCCTGCCGCGCAGGAGCTCGTGACGGCCGCCGGGGGCACGCCGGTGGCCAAGCTCGGCTGGACCGACGTCGCGCGGTTCGCCGCGCTGGGCATGCCCGCGGTCAACTTCGGCCCCGGTGACCCGACCCTGGCGCACACCCAGGAGGAGAACGTTCCCGTCCAACAGATCACCGGCTGTTTCGCCGTGCTTCAGCGATTTCTGCTGGACTGATCACTAAGATCTCAGTGATGACGGAAGAGAAGAACGGCGCCGTGGACGAGCGCCCCAAGGAGAAGCAGCGCGGGCCCGTGGTCCTGCGCCGCGACCGCAAGGACGAGCTGACCACCACCGACCAGCGGCTGCTGGACTCCCGCGGCCCGACGGACTGGGTGCACACCGACCCGTGGCGCGTGCTGCGGATCCAGGCCGAGTTCGTCGAGGGTTTCGGCGCACTGGCCGAGGTCCCGAGCGCGGTCACGGTCTTCGGCTCGGCGCGCACCGGCCGCGACCACCCGGAGTACCAGATCGGGCGCGACCTGGGCGCGGCGCTGGCCGAGGCCGGGTTCGCGGCGATCACCGGCGGCGGCCCCGGCGCGATG
Organism: Lentzea sp. NPDC059081; assembly: GCF_042738015.1. Taxonomy (NCBI): domain Bacteria; kingdom Bacillati; phylum Actinomycetota; class Actinomycetes; order Pseudonocardiales; family Pseudonocardiaceae; genus Lentzea; species Lentzea sp. NPDC059081. Next base: position 28,032 of record NZ_JBHYGW010000055.1, on the reverse strand, counting down.
GAGGCGGTCAACCGCGGGTGCTCGGAGGCGGGCGGGTTCTCGATCGGGCTCGGCATCGAGCTGCCGTTCGAGCAGGGCCTCAACCCGTGGGTCGACCTCGGGGTGAACTTCCGCTACTTCTTCGTGCGCAAGACGATGTTCATCAAGTACTCGCAGGCGTTCATCTGCCTGCCCGGCGGGTTCGGCACCCTCGACGAGCTGTTCGAGGCGCTGACGCTGGTGCAGACGAAGAAGGTCACGAAGTTCCCGGTCGTGCTCTTCGGCACCCAGTACTGGCAGGGTCTCTACGACTGGATCCAGAACTCGGTGCTCGAGGGCGGCAAGGTCGGCGAGAAGGACCTCGCCCTGCTGCACCTCACCGACGACATCGACGACGCGGTGCGCGTGGTCAAGGACGCGCACAAGGCATGGGCGGACGCACACTGATGCATGTGGCTGTGTACTGCGGAAGTCTCGCGACGGTCCCGCAGAGCTACGTCGACCTCGCCGCCGAGGTGGGGCGCCAGATCGCCGCGCGCGGCTGGCACCTCGTGTGGGGCGGCGGGCAGACGTCGATGATGGGCGCGGTCGCCCGTGAGGCGCGGGCCGGTGGCGCGCACACCTACGGCGTCATCCCGAAGGGCCTCGCCACCAGGGAGATCGCCGACCGCGACTCCACCGAGCTGCACGTCGTCGACACCATGCGCGAGCGCAAGAAGATGATGGACGACAAGGCGGACGCGTTCCTGACGCTGCCCGGCGGCATCGGCACCGCGGAGGAGTTCTTCGAGGTGTGGACGGCCGGCGTGCTCGGCATGCACGCCAAGCCGGTCGTGCTGCTCGACGTCGACAACCACTACAAGGGGCTCGTCGAGTGGCTCACCGAGCTGCGGGACAAGGGTTTCGTCTCGCCCGCGGCGCTCAGCTCGCTGGTCGTCACGGACGACGTGTCAGTCGCTCTTGACGCTTGCGTCGTCTAGTCCCTTGACCTGAGCCAGGAACTCGGTCTCCGGCAGGAGATCCGGCAGCGGGCGGTACGGCGTCGCCGTCACCTCGAACCGCTTGCCGGACACCACCCTGCCCTGCCAGGAGCCCGCGATCTCGCCGTCGACGAGGATCGCCCCGCGCCGGCCGAGGACGCGGAAGATGTCCTTCTGCGCGGCCTTGTCCGGCAGCAGCAGGTCGCGGTCGCGTGCCTGCAGGTACGGGTCGGTCGGCGGCAGCAATCGCACCTCCGGCGGTTCGGCGTCGACGATCTCGACGTCCTCCGGCAACCACGCCGGCTGTCCCTCGACGGTGACCTCGACGAGTCCCTCGGACGGCCACTGCTTCTTCATCTCACGGGTGGTCGTGCTGAAGTAACCGGCCACTTCGGACGGTCCGGCCGGTCCGTGCAGCGTCAGGTACCGGTGGATCAGCTCGTCGAAGCCCGCGGTCTTGCGCGGCACGCCCGGCCAGCCGTGGATCCGTTCGAACGTCACGGTCTTCTCCTCCGGCAGGATCCGCAGCCCTGCCGGGAGCGCGCCGAGGCGGAAGATCGGGTCGCTGACGTGCTCGGTCTGGCAGCCCCGGCACGCCTCGATCGTCTGCTTCGGCGCCAACGGGGTCAGCGCCGCGCTCACCTCGCCCTTGGTCATGGGCTTCGTGACGATCGACCGCATGGCCGTCGCGATGTGCCGCAACGCGTCCACCATGTCGTCGACCTTGGGACGGGAGGCGCGCGCTCGTGCGTCGGCGTCGCTCCACGGCCACAGCGCGCGGGAGAACGCCTTCAGCTCACCGGCCCGGTGCAGGTGCGGGGCACCGCGTACGGACCAGGTGAGCACGAAGTCGTCCACCTTCGGCTCCGCCAGCCGGGCGGCGAAGCTCAGCAGGGCCGAGCCGGAGGTGTTGTCCTGGACGCCCAGGGACAGCACCGCCAGCTCGGTCGCATCGCTGGTCCGCCGGTCCAGCTCGTGCTGGTGGATCCGGTGGAGGAGCACCTGTTGCCGGGTGAGGTCCACCCGGACATTCTTACGCCTTCGGCACCGTGAGGCTCGACGGTCCGAAGGTGACGGTTGAGCCACGCGTTGATTCCGACAGATAACGCGGGTCCACCGTGTCGATCACCAGTGCGAGCCGGTTGCCCGCGCCGACGTTCCACACCGTCGGTTCCAGCTCGACGTCGAGCGTCTGGGTGCGGCCCGCACCGGTCACCTTCACCGGCTTGTGCGTGACCAGCGCGCCGAGCCCGAGCGGCCCGACCTCGTACAGGTACGCGAACAGCGTGGTCGTCTCCGCGCTGGGCGTGACCTGCAACCGCAGCTTCGGCGTGCCCGCGAGGGTCGCGCCGTCCGGGTACTGCGGGCCGCTCCACACGCCGGCGACGGTGCGGTCGACGAACGGCAGCGAGACCCCGGTCGGGATGTTCAGGAACCCTTGCAGCGCACCGGACAGCAGGATCGTGCCGCTGTCGGCGATGGTGTTCCAGCCGGCGGCGATCCGCTTGCCGTCGAGCTGGACGGTGTCCGCGTTGCCCGCCGGCCACGCACCGAACTTCTTCCACGTGCCGCCGTTGTTGGGCTTGAGCTGCACCGGCTGCTCGGCGTCGATGCCGTTGGCCGTGCCCTTGACGTAGTGGTCGAACCACCGGCCGACGGACTCCCAGATCTCGTTGGGCAGCCCGGCAGCGCCGAAGAGCTCGGCGGTGGCGTGGTCGCCCGGCGAGAGCATGAGCCGCTTGGGACCGGTGAGCTTCGAGTAGAAGTCGGCGACCTGGCCCGGCGCGAAGATGCCGTCGTTCCAGGCGTTGCCGATCAGCACCGCGGTGCCGTTGGCGTTGATCTGGTCGATCTTCGATGCCGCCGAGCGCCCGGCGGAGATCGGGACGACCTCCCAGAACCTGCCGTCGCGGTAGGCGTCCTCTGCCTCGTTCAGCACGGGGCCGGGACGTCCGGTGGCGTGGCCCGCGGCCAGCAGGACCTCGACGGCCTGCTTGTTCACGGTGCTGTTCGGGTAGAGCGACCGGGCCAGGTCGGTCCACGTGCTCAGCGCCGCGGCGGCCTTGATCCGCTTGTCGGTGGCGGCGGCGAGCAACGACTGCCCGGCGCCGTAGGAGATGCCGGCGACGCCGATCTTGGTGCCGTCGGCGTGGGCGTTGGCGATGGCCCAGTCGATGACCTTCGAGACGTCGCCGACGGTGTCGGGCCCGGCGATGTCGATCTCGCCGCCGGAGTCCCAGAAGCCGCGGCTGGTGTAGCTGACCACGACGTAGCCGGACTCCTTGGCGAGCTTGGCCGCCGCGCCGACGTACTCGATGTTCGGCACCGCCCAGCTGGACGGCATGACGAGCAACGGGAACGGACCGCTGCCGATGCCGGTCGGTTCGACGACGAGGGCTTTCAGGGCGGTGCCGCCGACGCCGGCGATCGACCGGTAGGAGATCTGGTGTCCTGGCGCCGCGATCGCGGCCGGGGCACCGAGCAGGGTGGTGAGGAGCAACAGGACTGCAACAAGTGATCGGCGCACGCTGGTCCTCCTTGACCATGACGTAGATCACACAGGGTGTTACTCAGGAGTAAACCAGGCTGCTACTCGCGAGTAGCAAGGGGCTGTGAGTCAGGTCACTGTCTACGCTGGGTGGTGTGAACCGATTCCGCGTGCGTGCGCTGCCGACCGACCGGGTGCTGGTGGTCGCGGTCCTGACCAGCGCGGACGAGGTCGAGCAGGCGATCGCCGACGGCGCGGACGTGATCGAGTTCGACGGCTCGCTGGACCTGCCGTCGGTCAGCGGGACGTTGGACGTCGTGACGATCCCCTCAGGGGACGAGGACTTCCGGCTCGCGGCTGCGACAGTGGCCGCGATGTCCGGAGCACGCGCCGTGCGCGCGTCCGACGTCCGGCAGGCGAGGAAGGTCGTGGAGATGGTCGCGAGCGTGACGGGCACCCGTCCGCCGGCCCGTGCGGTGCGGGCGCTCGCCTGATGCTGCCCGCCGTCGAAGCCTGGTTCGCCTCGCACACCTGGCAGCAGCCGTCGTGGACGGTGGACGAGCTGGTCGCGATGAAGCGCGGCCGCACGGTGTCCGTCGTCCTGCCCGCGTTGAACGAGGAGTCGTCCGTCGGCGACGTCGTGTCCGTGGTGCTGCCGTTGCTCGGGACGCTGGTCGACGAGCTGGTGGTGGTGGACTCCGGGTCGACCGACCGGACCGTCGAGGTCGCGGCCGCCGCGGGCGCACGGGTGGTGCTGCGCGAGGACGTGCTGCCGTGGCTGGAACCGGTGCCCGGCAAGGGCGAGGTGCTGTGGCGGTCGTTGGCGGCCACCTCCGGTGACCTGGTCGTCTTCCTCGACTCCGACCTGGTGGACCCGGAGACGGCGTTCGTGACGGCGTTGCTCGGGCCATTGCTGCTCGACGGCGACGTGCACCTGGTGAAGGGGTTCTACCGGCGGCCGCTGCGGTTGGAGAGCAGTGGCGGGGGACGGGTGACCGAGCTGGTGGCGCGGCCGTTGCTGAACACGCTGCGGCCCGAGCTCTCCGGGGTGGTGCAGCCGCTCGGCGGGGAGTACGCGGCGACCAGGTCGTTCCTCGAGTCCGTGCCGTTCGCGGCCGGGTACGGGGTGGAGATCGGGCTGCTGCTGGACGTCCACCGGATCCACGGGCTGTCCGCGCTGGCCCAGGTGAACCTCGGCGTCCGCAAGCACCGCAACCGGTCGTTGCTGCAGCTCGGCGTGATGTCCTCGCAGATCATGGGAACGGCGCTGGCCCGGTGCGGGGTGGCAGCGGACTCCGGGCCGTTGACGCAGTTCGTGCAGGTCGGCGGCGAGTGGCTACCCGACTCGACCGACGTCCTCGTGGCGGATCGGCCCCCGATGACGCACGTGGTCGAAGAGCGCTAGCTGTTCCTCGCGGTGGGTCACGACCAACGCCGTGCCGCGGCAGTGGTCGAGGACCTTGGCCAGCACGCGGTCGGCCTGGCCGGGGTCGAGGCCTTCCGTCGGCTCGTCCAGGAGCAGGATCTCCGGGTTCGCCAGCACCGACCTGGTGAGCACCAGGCGCTGGCGCTGGCCGCCGGAGATCTCCTCGCCGCGTTCGCCGACGACCCGGTCCCAGTCGAGGTCCAGCTCGGTGATCTCCGCGGCCCGGTCGAGCTCTTCTTGCGTCGCATCGGGTTTGGCGAGCAGGACGTTGGCGCGGACCGTGGTGTGGAAGACGTGGGCGTCGGCGAGCGCGCCCATGCTCGGCTCCAGCCGGCGGGCGAGGGCGTTGAGCAACGTCGTCTTGCCCGCGCCGCTCGGGCCGACGATGGCCGTCTTGCCCTGGGGCAGCGGGGTTTCCGGGACGTGCTCCGGCTCTGGTTCGCCGGTGGGTTCCGGAGTGGGTCTGGTCATCGCGGCCAGCGGGACACTGATCTCGAACGTGGCGATGACGGCCATGACCAGCCACGCGGGCTCGTGCTGGGCGAGCATCAGCAGGGCCGTGCCGAACTGGACGGCGATCGCCACCGGAGTCAGGTCGCGGGTGCGTTCCCTGCGGGACAACGCCTTGGCCGTTCGGGCCGCGGCGGAGAGCTTCTCGTCGAACAGGCCGTAGGCGATGAGTTCTTCCTTGCTGTGCACCAGTTCGGTGGTTTGTTCGGTCAGCCGGGCGCGCAACGGGGTGAGGTCCCGCGGCTCGCGGAGCGCGAGCCAGGGGAGCAGGGCGAGGGTGACCAGCAGTCCGGTGATCAGCGGCAGCGAGAAACCCGATGCCACCACGACGACGGCGCCGACGAACGCGGCGGTGATCCACGGCAGGGTCGTGCGGAGCCGGGCGTCGAGGTGCTGGTCGACGTTCGTGACGATGCGGGTCAGCGCCGTGCCGGACGGGACGTGCCGGCGGTGCACCAGGTCGTCGTAGACCTGGCCGCGCAGCTCGACGCCCTCGCTGAGCACGGCCTTGTGGCTGGTCAGGCGTTCCAGGTAGCGCAAGGCTCCCTTGGCCAGGGCGAGCGTGCGGACCGCGACGATCGCCACGGTCAGCGCCTGCATCGGCGGGTGGTCGGCGGCGCGCAGGATCAGCCAGGTCGCCGTCGCGGTGAGGCCGACGCCCGCCAGTTCGGCGAGCACGCCCACGAGGATCGCGAGCCTCACACCGCCACCACCCGGTCGACCTCGGTCAGCAACGCCGGCCGGTGCGCCACGATCACGGCGGTCCTTCCCCTCGTGAACTCACGGGTTGCCTTGAGCACCACGGCCTCCGTCTCCGCGTCGAGGTGCGCGGTCGGTTCGTCGAGCAGGAACAGCCCGGCCTGCCGCCGGTCCAGCGCCCTGGCGAGCGCGACCTGTTGCTGCTCGCCCGACGAGAGGTCCGCCGGAACGAGCGTCGGTCGTTGCGGCACCCAGGACAGCGCTGCGAGCCACTTCGCCCGGTCGATCTCGGCCAGGTCGACACCGCCGACGAGCACGCGGCCGCGGTCCGGTCGCACGAACCCCAGCAGCAGCCCCAGAACCGTGCTCTTCCCGGCACCACTGGGGCCGACCAGCGCGATCCGTTCGCCGGGCCGGATGCGCAGCGAGAAGTCCACCAGGCTGCGCACCGAGACGTTCTCGACCACGATCTCCGCCCGCGTGAGATCCGGTGGTTCTTGACCGGCGTGCGCACCAGTGGCGGGGAGTTTGGCGAGCACCTCACGGCCCTGCGCACTCGCGTGGAACTGCGCACCCGCCGCCCGCAGTGGCAGGAACGCCTCCGGCGCGAGGAAGAGCACGAGCAACGCGGTGTGCAACGGCACTCCGCCGTCCAGCAGCCTGAGCCCGACCGGCACGGCGACCAGCGCCACGGACATCGTCGCGACCAGTTCCAGCACGAACGCCGACAGGAACGCGACGCGCAGCGCCGACATCGTCTCGGCCATGTGCCGTGCGGCGAGCTGACGGACCGTCGCCGACTGCGCGTCGGCTCGCCCGAACGCCCGCAGCGTGCCGATTCCCTTGACCACGTCGAGGAAATGGCTACCGAGAGCGGCCAGTGCGTCCCACTGGCGGGCCGTCCGCTCACGGGTGTGCGCCCCGACCAGCGCGCCGAAGACCGGGATCAACGGCAGCGTCACGAGGATCGTCAGCGCGGCCGTCAGATCCGCGAACGCCAGCCGGATCACCACCGCGACCGGTACCGCCACGGCCAGGACCTGCATCGGCAGGTACCCGACGACGTACGGCGTCACGTCGTGCACGCCGCGCGTGACCAGCGTGGCGACTTCGCCGGCCTTGGTGCCTGGTGAACGCAGGAACGCCTCCCGCAACCGGGCACGAGTGCGTTCGGCGGCTCGGTGCGCCCACTCGCGGTGCACCCACCAGACCAGCACGCGCAGACCGATCACCAGGCACAGCAGGAGAAGGCCGGTACCGCCGCTCAGCACGGACGCCAGCAGCTCGGCCTGCGCCAGCACCAGGAACGGGACCGGGATCAGCGCGAGGAGATGGCGACGATCGACCACTGCGACACCACCACCAGCGGGATGACCGGGACCGCGACCCACGCGAGCAGGCCGAGCGTGTCGGGGTGCGCCATCAGCCCGGTGACGTCGATCGAGCCGAACGCGAGCGGGATCGGCAGCGCGCACAACGCCGCCGTGACGGGGAACAGCGCCCACCGCCGTTGCTGGAACACCCAGCCGTGCACCGCGAACAGCACCGGCATGACGAGAGCGACGGGCAGCGGCGCGTCCAGCAGGTGCACCAGGAACAGGCCCCAGCCGACGGACACCATCAGCGCGCCCGTGAACACGAGCCACCACCACAACCGCAGCTGCACGGCCGCCATGAACAGCACCAGCCCGGCCAGCACCAGCGTGAACACCGAGTGCGCACCGGACAGCAGCTCGCTTTCGAGCCGCGGGAACGCCGCGAACAGCACCCCGATCGCGGCCACCAGCCACACCTCGTTGCCGAGGAAGAACGGCGTCATCCTCCCCAGCGCCCCGTCCCGGCGGCGGAACGGCAGCAGCAACCCGGTGCCGTAGTCGAAGCCGGACAATGCGAAATAGCCGACGGTCAGCGTGCCGAGCACGACGAGCCAGAGCGTTTCCATCAGAGCGTCACCACCAACGGCGAGACAGGGGCGGGCGCCACGTCCGGACCGCGACGGACCGCGCGTGCGATCAACGCCCAGTCCACGCAGGCCAGCACCACGAACAGGGACGTGAAGACGATGAGCGACAACAGGATCCGCGAAGCGTCCACGTGCGACACCGCGTCCTCGGTGCGCAGCAGGCCGTAGACCAGCCACGGCTGCCGCCCGATCTCCCGGAACATCCACCCGAAGAGCGCGGCCGCGAAGGGGAACGGGATGCCGATCACCATGAGGTACAACGGGAAGCGCATCCGGATCACGGCGTCCTTGACCAGCAACGGCAGCGTGAGCCAGCTGATCGCCGTCAGCCCCATCCCGATCAGGATCATGAACCCGAGCGGCAGCCCGAGCAGCGGCGCCGCCTCGGTCTTGTGCGGCTGGAACTTCGTGAGCACGGGGAACTGCGCGAAGCCGAACCCGATCAGCACCGGCGTGGCGAGCGCGGTCGTGACCACGCCCATCCGCAGCGACCGCCGGAAGAAGTCGACCTCGGGCGTGCGCCTGATGAAGTGATAGGCGGACACCGCGGTCAGGAACACGCCTCCGGTGGTGATCGCCGCGAAGACCACGTGCCCCAGCGCCGAGGTGAACGTCGGGTTGGTCAGCAGCGCGCCGAAGTCGTCCAGCCGCAGCACGGTCCCGTCGACCCGGTAGCCGACGGGGTGCTGCAGGAACCCGTTCGCCGCCATGATCCAGAACGCCGACGCGAACGCCGTCAGCGCGGTCAGGTAGAGCAACGCCAGGTGCAGCCAGCGGTTCAGCTTTCCCCAGCCGAAGATCCACAGGCCGAGGAACGTGGACTCCAGGAAGAACGCGACGAGCGTCTCCAGCGCGAGCGGCGCGCCGAACACGTCACCGGCGTAGGTCGCGAGACCCGACCAGTTCAGCCCGAACTGGAACTCCATCACGATCCCGGTGACGATCCCCAGCGCGTAGTTGATCACGTAGATCCGGCCCCAGAACCGCGTCATCCGCTCGTGCACGGGCGCGCCGGTGATCGTGAACCTCGTCTGCATGACCACCAGCAGGGTGACCAGACCCAGCGTGAGCAGCACGAACAGGAAGTGGAACGAGGTCGTCGTCGCGAACTGGAGGCGGGCGAGGTCTACTGCGCTCATGGGTGGGGACGCTATGTGTAGCGCGGCTACTTATGAACGCCTCCCGGCCGATACCGGGGACATCTCAGGGACGTCCCCTACAGGCCTTACCGGGAAATTCCTGGAGCCGTCCGCGAGGCCGTGATCAGTAGAGTCACTACTCATGAAGCCCGACGCGCTACGCGGCCACCTCGACGCGTTGCTGCTGGCCACGCTCGACGGCAGGCAGCTGCACGGCTACGCGATCATCGAGGCGTTGCAGCAGGGCAGCGGGGGCGCGCTGGACCTCCCGACGGGCACGGTCTACCCGGCGCTGCGCCGACTGGAACGGGCGGGGCACGTCGCGAGCGACTGGAGCACGGTCGGCGGCCGCAAGCGCCGCACGTACCGGCTCACCTCGGCGGGGCAGAAGGCGCTGCACGCCGAACGCGACGCGTGGCGCGAGTTCACGACGGTCATCGACGGGGTGCTGGGAGGGGGCGGCAAGTGGGCACAGACGTGATCGACAGGTACATGGCGGACCTGGGGGCGCGGTTGCAGGGCTCGCGCAGGCACGTCCGCGACCTGCTCACCGAGACCCGCGACAGCCTCACCGACGCCACCGAGGCCCACGTCGGCCGCGGCCTGTCCGAGCAGGAGGCGCAGGAACGCGCGGTCGACGAGTTCGGTCCGGTCCGCGAGATCGCGAACGAGTACCAGGCCGAGCTGGCCGTCGCGTACGGCACGCGCACGCTCATCTGGCTGGCGGTCGTCCTGCCGTTGATGCACATGGCGTGGGAGTACGGCCGGATGCTGGTCATCGGCCCGTGGCAGAGCTTCGACACGATCCCGCCGTCCTGGTACCTCCTCGTCGCCAAGGCCAACGACCTGGCGAGCGGCGTCGCGTCCGGGCTGGCACTGGTCGCGCTGGTGCTCGGCCGGGTCCTCGCCCGCCGGTGCGAGGCGAAGCTGCTGGCCAGGCTCACCGCGACGGTCGCGGTCGGCGCCGTCGGCGTCGTCCTGCTGGGCAACCTGTCGATCATCGCCGCCACCGCGCACGTCGACCCGGCGCGGCTGGTGCAGTCGCTGCCGATGACGATCGCGAGCGCGGTCAGCTGGATCGTGATCGTTCGTCTCGGTCTGCTCGCTCGCCGCAGCCTGAGCTGTGCCACGATCGTCGCGTGACCAACGCCCTTCTCTACCTGATCGTGATGGTGGCCGTCGCGGCAGTGGTGTTCCTGCTCGCGGCGTTGGTGTTCGGCCGCGGCGAGGAGCTCGCCCCGCTGCCGCCCGGCGCGTCGCCGACGCGCCTGCCCGCGGACGACCTCACCGCGGAGGACGTCCGCGAGCTGAAGTTCCAGCAGGTGTTCCGCGGCTACAAGATGAGCGAGGTCGACTGGGCGTTGCAGCGGCTCGCCACCGAGGTCGAGACCCTGCGGGCCCGCGTCGAGGAGCTGGAGAGCAGTGAGCACCGAGCTTGAGCTGACCGTCGAGGTGGCCGCGCCGCCCGACACGATCTTCCGCGCCATGACCGACTGGGAACGCCAGTCGGAGTGGGTGTTCGGCACCCGCGTGTCCGTGGTGGAGGGTGACGGCAGGTCGGTCGGCAGCGAGATCGACGCCGTCACGTTCGGCGTCTCGGACCGCATGCGGATCACGCGCTGGGACCCGCCGCACGCCGTCGAGGTGCTGCACCTCGGCCGGGTGGTGCGCGGCACCGGGGTGTTCGCCGTGCGCGGCAGCCGTTTCGTGTGGACGGAACGCCTGGACGTGCCGTTCTTCTTCCCCGTGGTGAAGCCGTTGTTCGTGCTGGTGCTGCAACGGTCGCTGCAGAAGTTCGCCCGGTTCGCGGAGGCGTACAAGTGATCATCCGCTGTCCGTGGGGCGACTCGACGCCGGACTACGCCGAGTACCACGACACCGAGTGGGGCGTGGAGCTGCACGGCACGCCCGAGCTGTACGAGCGGATGTCGCTGGAGGCGTTCCAGTCGGGCCTGTCGTGGATCACGATCCTGCGCAAGCGCCCGGCGTTCCGCGCGGCCTTCGGCGACTTCGCCCCGTTGCTGGTGGCGGAGTTCGGACCGGCCGACGTCGAACGGCTGATGGCCGACGCCGGCATCGTCCGCAACCGGCTGAAGATCGACGCCGCGATCCACAACGCCCGCGTGATCGTCGAGCAGGACGTCGACCTCGACGCGCTGCTGTGGTCGTTCGCGCCCCGCAAGCACCAGCGGCCGAAGACCTTCGCGGACGTCCCGGCGATCACCGACGAGTCGAAGGCGATGGCCAAGGAGCTGAAGCGGCGCGGCTTCAAGTTCCTCGGCCCCACCACGTGCTACGCGCTGATGCAGGCGACCGGGATGGTGGACGACCACATCGCGGCGTGCTTCCGGGCGAAGGCCGGGCGACCGGCCTGACCTCCACTCGGAGCGGATTCAGCGGCCGATGAACTTCGGCGCCCGCTTGGTCACGAACGCGTCCACGGCCTCGCGGTGGTCCTCGGTCGCGCCGCAGTCGGCCTGCGTCCGGCGCTCGGCCTCGAGCGCGTCCTCCAGCGTCCCGTCCGCCGCGGCGGCCAGCGCTTCCTTGATCTTCGCGTAGGCGGTGGTCGGCCCAGCGGCGAGCTTGGCGGCGAGCAGGTGCGCGGTGGAGAGCAGCTCCTCGTCCGGCACGACCTGGTTGACCATGCCGACCCGCAGCGCCTCCTCGGCGCCGACGGGCTGGGCGAGCAGCATCATCTCCATCGCGCGGCCGTGGCCGATCAGCCTTGGCAGCGTGTAGGAGGCGCCGGAGTCGGCGGTCAGGCCCACGTTCGCGAAGGCCATCAGGAACTTCGCCGACCTGCCCGCGATGCGCAGGTCGGCCGCGTAGGCGAAGGACGCGCCCGCGCCCGCCGCGCTGCCGTTGACCGCGGCGATCACCGGCTTCGGCATGCCGATCAGCTCTCGCACGATCGGGTTGTAGTGCTTCTCGACGGTGTTGAGCGGCGCCGGGTCGCCGGCCTGCAACAACCCGATGTGCTCCTTGAGGTCCTGACCCGCGCAGAACGCCCTGCCCGCACCCGTGATCACCACCGCGCGCACCGACTCGTCCGCCGCCGCCTCCTTCAGCGCGGCGAGGAACGACTCCTTCAGCGTGACGGTGAAGGCGTTGAACGACTCGGGGCGGTTGAACGTGAACGTGCGCACACCATCGGCGTCGTCGACGAGGAGCTCGGACACTGGACCTCCATCAAGCAGTGGAAACGTTGCGGACCGGCCGCAGGCACTCGTCGACGAAGCGGCTCGTGCCCGGTGCCAGCCGCAACGTCTGTTCGTCGAAGAACGACGCTGCCGCGTGCCCCGGCCAGTCCGGTGGCAACAGTTCAGCAGGAAGACCGGGATCGCGGAACAGGAACTTGCGCCACGCGTGCAGCAGCTGCTGGGAGGCGGCGAAAGCGGCAGCGTCGTCTGTTTCGTCCACAACGGACACCTGCTCGGTCCAGTGCGCGACGAACGCGGCGTAGTCGCGGCCCAGCTCGGCGAGGTCCCAGGCCTTCTCCGCGAGCTCGGTGTCCCGACCGTCGTGTGAACCGTGAAAAGTTCGCGCGAGGACCTCCTCGGCGGCCAGCACGTCACCCAGTTCGGGGGACGGCCGGGGAGCGATCCACGTCACAGGACCGAGCGCGCCGTAGCCGAGCAGTTGCAGCGAGGAGGCGAGGTGGTCGCGCGAGTCGCGGCCGGGCAGCTCCTCCAGCACCACCACGTGCCAGCGACCGTCCCACGTGGACGGCCGGGTCCGGTAGATGCGGGCAGCGGCCTCGTCGAGCCTGCGTTCCCCGCGGGGTGTCATGGCGTATCCGGGCCCGTCAGGCAGCCGCACGGGGTGCAGCCAGCCCTGCCGGACGGTGCGCGAGACGGCGGTGCGGACGGCCGGCGCGGCGAAGCCGAGGGGCTCGAGCAGCCGGACGAGGGCGGCGATGGTGGCGGCCCCACCTCGTTCGCGCAGGTGGCCGCCGTAGACGTCGAAGAGCGCGGAACGGGCTCGCACCCTGCCCAGTCTGTCACGCCACCCCTGGTCGTGGCGAAAGTGTTGCCTTGTCGTGAAAACGGGTACTGAACAGGGACAAGTCAAGATCCACAACTGTCACCCGAACTCGCCAAAAGATCGGTTCGGTTTCGCCCCTGAGTCGCGATAGGGGAGAATGGAGCAGATCCGGCCTGGCCGGACGGGGAAGATGTTGACGGAGGGAGCACGCGATGGCGGCCATGAAGCCCCGGACCGGCGACGGTCCCCTCGAGGTCACCAAGGAGGGACGCGGCATCGTCATGCGCGTGCCGCTCGAGGGTGGTGGGCGCCTTGTCGTCGAGATGTCGGCGGACGAGGCCAGCGCCTTGGGCGACGCGCTGAAGGCCGCCGCCGGCTGAGGCACCCGGCGAGGAAGCAGTGTTGAGCCCCGGTTTCCACAGTGGAGACCGGGGCATCGCTTCGTTCTCGCTCGGGTGAGAATGAACGGTCGTTAATGCACAGGGGAGGTCCAGCAGTGGCGTCGACGGTTCCGTCAGTGCCCACCAAGCTCGTGGACGTCGAGGTGGCCACCACCGCGCGCCGCGCCGTTCCGCAGGTCGTGCTCACGGCCACCGGACCGGCGCTGGGACCGGGTGGTGACGGCATCGACGTCTCCGACCTGACGGGCAAGGCCGGCGAGGCGGTGCGCCACGACGAGGCGTGGACGCTCGGCGTCGGCACGGGCACGCTCGCCGACTACCGCACGGCCGGCGCGGCGCTGGTGCGCGCGCTGAGCGGCGACGACGCGCCCAGGACCGCGGACGTCCTGCTGACCCCCGACTTCGACGCCGGCAAGGTGCGCGCGTTCGTCCTGGGCGCGGCGCTCGGCGGCTACCGCTTCAAGGTCACCGGCGAGGACGCCCCGAAGCGCGTCGGCTCGCTGCGGCTCGTCACCGGCGACACCGGGTTCGAGGAGGTGCTGACCTCCGCCGCGCTGAAGGCCCACGCGCTGGCCACGGCCACCTCGCTCACCCGCGACCTCGCCAACACGCCGTCCAACGTCAAGGACCCGCGCTGGCTCGCCACGACCGCCGCGAAGCTCGCCGACAAGGTCGACGGGCTGACGGCCACCGTGCGCGACGAGAAGTGGCTGGCGCAGCAGGGCTTCGGCGGCGTGCTCGCCGTCGGCGGCGGCTCGGCCCGCCCGCCGCGGTTGATCGAGCTGACCTACGGCACCAAGGGCCCGCACCTGGTGTTCGTCGGCAAGGGCATCACGTTCGACACGGGCGGCATCTCGGTGAAGCCCGCCGACGGCATGCACCTCATGCGCACCGACATGGCGGGCGGCGGCGCCGTGATCGCCGCGCTGCTGACCGTGGCCCGGCGGCAGCTGCCGGTCAGGGTCACCGGCCTCGTGCCGTGCGCCGAGAACCACGTCTCCGGCTCGGCGTACCGGCCGGGTGACGTCGTGCGGCACTACGGCGGTGCGACGACCGAGGTGCAGAACACCGACGCCGAGGGGCGCATGGTTCTGGCCGATGCGATGGCTTACGCGGTTCGTAACTTGAAGCCTGATTTGCTCGTGGACATCGCTACGTTGACTGGCGCTATGAAGGTGTCGCTCGGGTTGCGCACTGGTGCTGTTTTGAGTGCGTCTGACTCGCTTGCTGCTTCTGTGGTCGAGGCTGGGGCTGGGGTCGGCGAGACGTGGTGGCGGATGCCGTTGCTGGAGGAGCACGTCGCTGCTGTTTCCAGTGAGATCGCTGATTACAAGCAGACTCCGGCTGGGCCTGGGGGGATCACTGCGGCGTTGTTCTTGCAGAAGTTTGCCGGGGACGTGCCCTGGGCTCATCTGGACATTGCTGGGCCGGCTCGGTCGGAGAAGGTGTACGACGAGGTCGTGGCCGGGGCTACCGGGTTTGGGGCTCGGACGTTGGTTGAGCTGGCTGAGAGGTATTCGCGGTAGTTCCAGCGTGGTCGCCGTGCGAGTTCCGGCGTGGTTGCCGTGCGAGTTCCGGCGTGGTCGTCATTGCGGTCGGGTGCCTGTTCCAGCGTGGTCGTGCACCTCGGACGAAGCGAGGGTGTTCATCGCCGCTGCGCGACGATTGCGATTGGGGCTTGACTTCGGGGCCCTTGCGAGGCGCTTGGTCGGCCGGAAAAGGCCGGATGCTTCGCACCCGGCCGATCCACGAGTGGTAGCACCTCGCACCCAAAGTCAAGCCCCAATCGCCTAACCACGGGTGGGTGCACCGCTACCCATCGGCGCAAGGGCCTGCACGGCTCGCCTTCGGCATCGCGGTCGCGAGTGCGTGGGGGGTTGTTACTGCTCGCCTTCGGCATCGCTTGGGGCCTCGGCTTCGCCGTTGGCGTGTGTGGCGTGGCGTGGCGTGCGCGTAGTTCCTACGATCTGCCCATACGAGACGGCGGCGTTCCACGGCATGATGTGAGCTCCTTCACAACGTCGTAGAGGAGCGCTCGTGTTACTCCGCCTGGCTCTCGCCGTCTCGTTGGTTCTTGCGTCGTTGTCCCCTGCTGCGGCTGCGACGCCGTGGTGGGAACCGGTGGCCAGGCCCGCCCCGGACTCGCAGATCAACGTGACCGGGGAGCCGTTCAAGGGCGTTGATGGGCAGGGGCGGGTGCGCGGGCTTGTCGACGCGCACAACCACCTCATGACGAACGAGGGCTTCGGTGGGCGGCTGATCTGCGGTAAGCCGTTCTCCGAGCAAGGGGTTGCGGACGCGTTGAAGGACTGTCCGGAGCACTACCCGGCGGGGATCGGGGCGATCTTCGAGGCGATCGTGACTGGCGATCTCGACGGGCATGACCCGGTCGGGTGGCCGACGTTCAAGGGCTGGCCCACGTCCACGACTGTCTCGCATCAGCAGAACTACTACGCCTGGTTGGAGCGGGCGTGGCGTGGTGGTCAGCGGGTGTTGGTGCAGGACCTGACGAGCAACGCCACGCTGTGCATCATTCACCCGTTCAAGGACAAGCCCTGCGACGAGATGGCGTCTGTGCGGTTGCAGGCTCAGCGCACGTACGAGCTGCAGGCGTTCATCGACAAGATGTTCGGAGGCACTGGCAAGGGCTGGTTCCGCATCGTCACGTCGTCCGAGCAGGCGCGGGACGTGGTGGCGCAGGGCAAGCTCGCTGTGGTGCTCGGGATCGAGACCTCTGAGCTCTTCGGGTGCCGGACGTTCCTGGACATCCCGTTGTGCGGCAAAGCGGACATCGACCGGGGGCTGGACGAGGTCTATGCGCTCGGCGTGCGCAGTGCGTTCTTGTGCCACAAGTTCGACAACGCGTTGTGCGGCGTGCGGTTCGACTCCGGGACGCAGGGTGGCGTGATCAACGCCGGGCAGTTCCTGCGCACCGGGCAGTGGTGGAAGACCGAGGAGTGCAAGGGGCCGCAGCAGGACAACCCGATCGGTACCGTCGGCCCGAACGCGCTGATCCCGGCCGGTGTCGTGGCGCCTGCCTACGACCCGGCCAAGCGGTGCAACGTGCGTGGGCTGACGTCGCTCGGCGAGTACGCGGTGCAGGGGATGATGCGGCGGCACATGATGATCGAGGTCGACCACATGAGCGTGAAGGCCGCTGGGCGGACGCTCGACCTTGCCGCACAGGCGCGCTATCCCGGCGTCGTCTCCAGTCACAGTTGGATGGACGCGCAGTGGACCGAGCAGGTCTACCGGCTCGGTGGGTTCGTGGCCGGCTACGAGAACAGCCCTGAGGGGTACGTGTCGCAGGCTGCCGCCGCGGAGCCGTTGCGTCGCAAGTACGACGTGGGCATCGGGTTCGGGTCCGACTACAACGGGGTGGGCTCGCACCCGGCGCCGCAGTCCGGGGTGACCTACCCGTTCCGCAGCTACCCGGACGGGCCGCTGGTCGACCGGCAGCGCACCGGTGAGCGGGTCTGGGACATCAACGTCGACGGTGGCGCGCACATCGGGTTGCTGCCCGACTGGGTCGAGAAGGTGCGTCAGCTCGGCGGTGACCAGCTCGTGCAGGACATGCTCGGCGGCGCCGAGTCGTACCTGCGCACCTGGTCGCGGTCTCAGGCCTGGACGCCGTGAGTCCGCAGGGCGTGGTCGCGGAAGGCGCGGACGGCAGGGGGCAGCGGGTGGTCGCGCAGCCACGCCAGCCCGAAGACGCGGGCCGACCGGGGTGCCAGCGGTAGCTCCCGCAGGCCCGGCGGCGGGGTGGTCTCGGCGTGCGTGAGGATCGCCACGCCGAGACCGGCCGCCACCAGGCCGCGCACGGTCTCGATCTCCTGGCTCTCGAACGCGACGCGCGGGGTGAGGCCGGCGGTCGCGAACATGTCGTCGGTGATCTGCCGCAGGCCGTAGCCGTGCTCCAGCAGGATGAGGTCCTCGTCCACGAGGTCGGTGAGCCGGATGACGGCGCGGGACGCGAGCCGGTGCGTGAACGGGACGACGACGATCAGCTCCTGCTCGAAGATGACGACCGACTCGACCTCCGGCTCGTCCGGCGGCGGTGCGACCAGGGCGAGGTCGATCTCGCCCTGGAGCAGCCGGTCGACCACGGTGTAGCGGGCGTTCTGGACCAGGCCGAACCGCACGTGCGGGTGCTCGGCGCGGAACCCGCGGACGAGCTCGGGCACCACGGACCGGCCGAGCATGTGCAGGAACCCCAGCACGACCCTGCCCTTCTCGGGGTCGAGCTCCTCCTCGACCTCGCGCAGTCCCGGTTCGAGCGCGGCGAGGGAACGGGTGGCCGCCTCGGCCAGCAGGCGGCCGGCGCGGGTGAGGCGGACCCGCCTGCCGCTCTTCGCGACGATCGGCGAACCGAGCTGCTCGCCGAGCTCCGCGAGCCAGCGGCTGACCGTCGGCTGGGGGAGCCCGACGCGGTCCGCCACGCGGGTCACGTGCTCGTCGGCGGCGAGTGCTCTCAGCACCGCCAGCTTCGGCGCCAGCTCCAATTCATCCATGAATTGATTCTGGCCCATTTCCGTATTGGACGTATGGCTTAGCGTCGAAGACGTGAACAGGTTGACCGCGTCCGTCGCCGCTTCCGGGTTCGCGTGCTTCGCGTTGCTCTACACGCCGCAGCCCGTGATGCCGCAGATCGCGCACGAGTACGGGCTGGGGCCGAGCGGTGCGTCGCTCGCGCTCTCGGCCGCGACGCTCGCGCTCGCGGTGGTGGTCGTGCCGATCGCGATGCTGTCCGAACGCGTCGGGCGCAGGCCGGTGATCGTGGTCAGCGTGCTGGTGGCGGCACTGCTCGGGCTCGTGCTCCCGTTCGCTCCGAACTACGAGGTGTTCCTGCTACTGCGGGTGCTGCAGGGCATCGCGGCGGCCGGTGTGCCCGCGGCGTCGATGGCCTACCTCGCGGACGAGCTCGGCAAGGACCGGCTCGGCGCCGCGATGGGCGCGATGATCGCCGGCAACAGCCTCGGCGGCATGACCGGCCGGCTCGTCACCGGCCTGGCCGCCGACTGGTTGGGGTGGCGCGGCTCGGTGCTGCTGGCCGACGTGTTCGGGCTGGTCGCGGCGCTGGTCGTGGTGTTCCTGCTGCCCAGGGCGCAGGGGCGGCCGAAGCGGGCGCCGCGCGGCATGAAGGCGGCGCTGACGGACCCCGTGCTGCTGTCGCTGTACGCGGTGGCCGTGCTGCTGGTGGGCGCGTTCATCTCGTTCTACAACGTCGCGGGCTTCCAGCTCACCGGTCCGGTGTGGCTGGAGACGCTGGTGTTCCTCTTCTACGGCTTCGGCAGCACCGCGGCGGCGTTCGCGGGCAGGCTGGCCGACCGGTACGGCCGCGGTCGCGTGCTGCTGATGTGCATCGGCGTGCTGGCGCTCGGGACCCTGGCCAGCCTGGTGTGGGTGCCGCTCGGCCTCGCGGTCGTGACCGCCGGGTTCTTCGCGGCGCACACCACCGCCAGCGGCTGGGTCGGCGCGCGGGCGCCTGCGCACGCCCGCGGGCACGCGTCCGGGCTGTACCTGTGCGGGTTCTACGTGGGCAGCAGCATCGGCGGCACGTCCGGCAGCACCTCGTACGAGGAGTGGGGCTGGGGCGGGCTGGTGCTGGTGGTCCTGGGCTGGCTGGCGCTGGCCGCGATGCTCGCCGCGAACTCGAACGCCAGGGTGAAGCGGGAGGCCGCCGAGTCGGCTCAGAAGTCCAGCGCGAGCGTGATCCGCGGGTCGACCGGCGCGATGGCGGTCCTGCCCAGCCGCGGCAGCTCCGGCGTGCCCTCGCCCATGCCGACCGTGACCGAGCGGGTGTCCGCCGGGACCTCCACCACGATCGCGAACGGCAGCGGGCCGCCGTCGTAGCGCGCGCCCACCTGCTTGGCGGTGGAGCCGTCCGGCAGCGTCACGGTGATCATGTCCTTGGTGACGAAGCCGCCCGCGGTGTCGGGCAGGTTGCCGGTCGCCTCGACCCGCACCTCCAGCAACGCCCTGTCCGTCCCGGAGATCGTGACGACGTCGTACTGGCTCTCGCCGAGCTTGACCGGGCGCTGGCGGCCGAGCCGGATGCCGGTGATCTTCATGCCGAGCTCGCGGTCGCCGAAGCGGATCTTCTGGGTCGGCTCGGTGAAGTGCGCGGGACCGGCGGCGCGCTGCAGCACGTGCGGAGGGTTGTCGGAGCGCTTGCCGGACGGCAGCTCGGCGCGCTGGTCCAGCGACTTGGCCCCGAGGGTGCCGAGGGTGAGCGTCTCCGCGCCCTCCTGCGGGTCCGGCACGGTGAAGACGACGAAGACCGAGCCGTTGGCGGGCAGCCGCTCGGGAGGCAGCACCTGGCGCTTGCCGGGCACCTGCAGTGCGAGCTCGGACGGCTGCGGGGCGAACCCCTGCCAGTTCGTGCGGTGGAAACCGCTGTCCGTCTCGTTGAGCTTCTCGACCTTCATCCGCACGACGCGCAGGCGTGAGCCGGTCTCGGCGCGGACGGTGCCCTCCGCGGTGAACCAGATGTCCGGGTTCGCCCAGCCGGTGACGGCCGTGGCGAGCAGGTCGTCGCGGAGCTTCACGTCGACGTCGCCGAGGCCGAGGTCGGCGTTCGTGCGCTTGCCGTCGTCGGGCAGCACGGCGAGGAAGTCGCGGCCGGCGGTGAGGTCCTGCTGCTTCGACGGGTCGATCTCCTTGCCGTCGGTGCGCACGAGCGTGCCGGACGGGGTGCTGCGGTTGCCGTTCTCCGGCACCTGCGGCGACTGCACCTCGTAGCGGACCTCGTCGTCGTTCTTGGTGACCTCCTTCATCGGCACGGGCACCCAGTCGGTGCCGGCACCGGTGCCGGGGACCTGGACCGGTCCGCACCACAGCCGCTTGTCCACCTCGGACTCGACGCCGGTCTTGGAGAACCAGCAGCTGACCGCCGCCGCGCCCGCCCGTGCCACGTAGCCGTACTCGAGGGTGTAGGCGAGCTGCGCCTCGGCCTGCGACTGCAGGTCGGAGGCGTCCGCGAGCTTCAGGCCCCCGACGGTGAGCTGCACGGCGGCCGGCTGGGCTGTGGGAGCTGTGGCGCATCCAGTCACCGCAAGCAGGACCGTCAGACCCAACAGCGCACCACGCACAGTCCTCGTGCCCCTCACCAGATGGATCGACAACGTCACTACTGGTTAAAGGCGGCGCTCACACGTCCGGGTTGCCCTGAAGGGTTGTGACTCAGATCACACTGCGGTAGACCTCGACAGTCTGCGCAGCCATGGCGGACCACGAGAAGTCCTGTTCAGCCCGCGTGCGTCCGGCGGCGCCGAAGCGGCGCGCCCGGTCCGGGTCTGTGATCAACTCGTTCACCGATTGGGCGAGTTCGAGTCGATATGTCGACAAATCGTGCTCGTCGTAGTGCACGAGCAGGCCCGTCTCGCCGTGCACGACGACCTCCGGGATGCCACCGACGTCGCTCGCGACGACGGCCGTGCCGCACGCCATCGCCTCCAGGTTCACGATGCCGAGCGGTTCGTAGACCGATGGGCACACGAACACCGTCGCGTGACTGAGGATCTGCCGCACCTCGGCGGGCTGGAGCATCTTCTGGATCCAGAACACGCCCGGCCGCGACTCGGACAGCTCGCTGACTGCCTGCCGGATCTCCTCGGCGATCTCCGGCGTGTCCGGCGCGCCCGCGCACAACACGATCTGCGCCTCGGGGTCGATGTGGTGCGCGGCGGCCACGAGATGGCTCAAACCTTTTTGCCGCGTGATCCTTCCCACGAAGGCCACGATCGGCTTCTCCGGGTCGATTCCGCGGGACGTCAGCGCATCCGTTTCGGTCACCGGGTGGTACGCCTGGGAATCGATCCCGTTGCGCACGACGTGGACCTTCGCGGGGTCGAGAGCGGGGTAGGCGTCGAGCACGTCGGCCCGCATTCCCTCGCTCACGGCGATGACCGCGTCGGCGTGTTCGTAGGCGGTCCGCTCCGCCCACGACGAGATCCGGTACCCGCCGCCGAGCTGCTCGGCCTTCCACGGCCGGCGCGGTTCGAGCGAGTGCGCCGTCACCACGTGCGGGATGCCGTGCAGGAGTTTGCCCAGGTGACCGCCCATGTTGGCGTACCAGGTGTGCGAGTGCACGAGGTTCGCGGTGGAGACGGCGCTCGCCATCTCGAGGTCGACCGCGAGCGTCGTGAGCGCCGCGTTCGCCTGCTCCAGACTGTGCGGCGGGTTGTGCGCCGTGGCGTCGGATCTGGGCGCACCGAAGCAGTGCACGTCCACGTCCACGAGGTCGCGGAGATGAGGCACGAGGAATCCCACGTGCACGCCAGCGCCGCCGTAAACCTCCGGCGGGTACTCCCGGGTCAAGAGCGCAACTCGCACGCACCCACCGTAGATCACGGACGCGCCCGTTGGGATGAACGGAGTTGCGTCTGGTTCAAGAACGTTCGCCCGGATAGGGTCACATGCTGTGAAGGGGCAGCCGCACGTTCTCGGAATTGTGCTTGCCGGTGGTGAGGGCAAGCGCCTGTGGCCACTGACGGCCGACCGCGCGAAACCGGCTGTGCCCTTCGGGGGCAACTACCGGCTGGTCGACTTCGTGCTGTCGAACCTGGTCAACGCGGGGCTCGCGAAGCTCTGCGTGCTGACGCAGTACAAGTCGCACTCGCTGGACCGCCACATCTCGACGACGTGGCGCCTGTCCAATGTGCTCGGTCAGTACGTGACCCCGGTCCCGGCCCAGCAACGCCTGGGCCCGCGCTGGTACACGGGTTCCGCCGACGCGATCTTCCAGTCGCTGAACCTGGTCCACGACGAGAAGCCCGACCACGTGGTCATCTTCGGAGCCGACCACGTGTACCGGATGGACCCAGGTCAGATGATCTCGCAGCACGTCGAGTCGGGCGCCGCCGTCACGGTCGCCGGCATCCGGGTGCCGCGCAACGAGGCCAAGGCGTTCGGCTGCATCGACTCCGACGCCTCGGGCAAGATCACCCGGTTCCTGGAGAAGCCCTCCGAGCCCCCGCACGTGCCGGACGATCCGGACGTGACTTTCGCTTCGATGGGCAACTACGTCTTCACCACGGAGGCGTTGCTCGACGCACTGCGTGGCGACGCGTTGAACCCCGACTCCGACCACGACATGGGTGGCGACATCATCCCCATGCTCGTGGACCGCGGGAAGGCGCACGTCTACGACTTCCAGGACAACGAGGTGCCCGGCGCCACCGACCGGGACCGCGGGTACTGGCGGGACGTCGGGACGATCGACGCCTACTACGACGCGCACATGGACCTTGTTTCGGTCCATCCGATCTTCAACCTCTACAACCAGCTGTGGCCTATTCGGACGGCCACGCCGCCGTTGCCGCCCGCCAAGTTCATCGCGGGCGGGTCCGCCGAGGACTCGATGGTGGGGCCGGGGTCGATCATCTCCGGGAAGATCCACGGCTCGGTGATCTCGTCCGACGTGACCGTCGAGGTCGGGTCGGTGGTGCAGGGGTCGGTGCTGTTGCCCGGGGTTCGGATCGGCAAGGGCGCGGTTGTGCGGCGGGCCATTTTGGACAAGAACGTCGTGGTTCCGGACGGGGCGTTGATCGGGGTGGATGCTCCTATGGACCGGGAGCGGTACACCGTGTCCGCTGGTGGGGTCACCGTGTTGGGGAAGGGCGTTCGGGCTTACTGATCTTGTCGGACCCCCTGAGTAAGGTCGGGTTGATCAGGGGGTCTCGTTTCGGGGGGACGCCTGCGTCAGCTTGCGGTTTGCGGGCTGTGTGGGTGGTTCACCTGTTGAGTCGCGACCTTTGCGGGTGGTCGCCTTGAGAGTGGCGAGATTGCGTTGCGCGCTTCCCCTCAGGGGCTCTGCCCCCGAACCCCCGGCAATCTGATCGGGGGCTACCGCGCCCTCGGCGGGTAGATGGCACGCCTGTTTGTGTTGGGCGGCTGCCTGTTGCGTTGTTGGTTGCGTTGCGGTGGGTGCCCCGTCACAAGCCGCACCAGAAGCTGGCCACACCTGAGGAGGGGTGTCAAACGGCCGAAAAGCGTGGCCGTTTGACACCCCTCCTCAGGTGCAGCGAGAGCTGTGGTGCGACTCGTGACGGGGCACCCACCGCGCGGAGCTGCGCTCCGTTCGTCTCGGGCCGTTGGCCCTCGATCAAGCGCGGCCTACGGCCTGCGCGCCGCCACCAGCAAGCCGTCGCCCAGCGGGAGCATGACCGGGACCAGGCGGTCGTCCTCCTTGACCAGCCTCGCGATGTCGCGCATGGCCTGGGTCGACTCGTCCCGCTTGCTCTGGTCCACCACCGCGCCGTGCCACAGGACGTTGTCGAACGCGATCACGCCGCCGGGGCGGAGCATGCGGACGCCGTGTTGCAGGTACTGCGGGTACTCCGGCTTGAAGGCGTCTACGAAGACCAGGTCGTACGCCGCGTCGGTCAGCCTGGGGAGGACGTCCAGGGCCTTGCCCATGATCAGGCGGGTGCGGGACGGGGAGATGCCGGCTGCCGCGTAGGCCTCGCGGGCTGCCCGTTGGTGGTCGGGGGCCACGTCGATCGAGGTCAGGATGCCGGACTTGGGCATGCCGGCCAGGAGGTAGAGGCCGCTGGTGCCCGCGCCGGTGCCGATCTCCACCACCGCTTTGGCCTGGAGCGCGGTCGCCAGGAACCGCAGGGCGGCGCCTCCGCCCGCGCCGATGGGCACGCAGCCCAGTTCCTGGCCGCGTGCTCTCGCTGCCAGGTGCACGTCGTCCTCGGGGAGGTACTGCTCGACGTACTCCCTCAGGGCCGCCGATTCCGTGGTCACGGGGTATGAGGTTAGTGCCCCCGGTGCCCAAAACGGGTGAACGCGGCCCGAACCGAGATTCTCAGGGTGCTCTCAGCCAGTTCTCACGATCGTTTAAAGAGAGGACGGGAAGGTAAGTAAGCAACAAGCCAGGCTCTGGTCGGGAACAAGCCGGACCCGCCGTCCGTTGAGCCGCACGAGGGTCGCCGGGCGGCCCACATGGAGGTGCCGAAACACCTGATGCGCACGCAGTCGAGTTCGCCGGAGGCCGTCGCGCCCATCGAGACGGCCGACTGGACGCCGCCCTCGTGGGACTCCATCGTCCGCGAGCACGCGGACAGGGTCTACCGGCTCGCGTACCGCCTGACCGGCAACCAGCACGATGCCGAGGACCTGACGCAGGAGACGTTCATCCGCGTCTTCCGATCGTTGGCGTCGTACAAGCCGGGCACCTTCGAGGGGTGGCTGCACCGCATCACCACCAACCTCTTCCTCGACATGGCTCGCCGTCGCAGCCGTGTCCGCATGGAGGCGCTGCCCGAGGACAACGACCGCCTCGAGGGTGACGACCTGTCCCCCGAGGAAATCTACGACGAGAACCACCTCGACCCCGACCTGCAGGCCGCGCTCGACGAGCTCCCGCCGGAGTTCCGCGCCGCGGTCGTGCTCTGTGACGTGGAAGGACTCTCCTACGAGGAGATCGGTGCCACGCTCGGGGTGAAGATGGGTACCGTGAGGAGCAGGATCCACAGGGGCCGCCAGGCCCTGAAGGTCGCGCTCGAACGCCGTCGTCAGGAATCGTTGCTGGAGGACTCTGCATGACCGACCTCCGTGGTTGGGGCCTGCCTGAGCAGCACCTCGCGCTGGACGCGGTGGTGGCCTTCGTGGACGGGGAGCTTTCCTCGACCGCCCACGAACGGGCCTCCGCGCACATCCAGCGCTGCGGTTTCTGCGCCTTCGAGACCTACACGCAGCAGCAGGCCCGCGCGGCCGTGCGGACCGCGCCGGCGCCCACGGCGTCGGCGTCGCTGCTCGACAGGCTCGGCGCGATCCCGCAGGAGGTGGAGCTGCCGTCCGCTCCGGACGGGCTCGCGATCACCGAGGACGGTCAGTTCGTCGCCGTGCAGCGCACCGACAAGCCCGCGTTCGGCTCGGGGCCGGTGCTGGGCTCGTCCAGACCCCTGGGCAGCAACGGCTGGTTCAGCGGCCGCCGTGCCCGCCAGGGTGCCGGCGTCGTCGTGAGCGGCATGTTGCTCAGCGCCCTCGCGTTCACCACGCCCGACAGCGACGCGCCGCCCGCGCCCGCCGTCCCGCAGAACGCCGGCGCGGTCTTCGCGACCACCCCCTGACAGTCATTTCACTGTTCGTGAGGCACGCTGTAGTTCAGCACTCCTAGCGGAAAACTCGGGGAGAGATGAGCCAGCAGTCGCCCAACGGCCAGACGTCCACACCCGTTTCCGGAGTGGACGACGGAGCGCATCGCAGGCTCCGGCCACGGCCCCTGGTGCAGCCGCCGGTCGACCCCGCGTACGCGACCGCCTTCGGCCGCCCCGACGGTGTCCCCGGCGCCTTCGCCGCGCGGGACGTCCCCGTCACCTCCGTCCAGTCGGCACCGCCACCCCCGGAGTCCCTCGCCACCGCCTTCGGCCGCCAGGGCTCACCGGAGCTGCTGCAGCGGCCGCCGCAACCGCTGGCGGACCCCGATCCCGACATCGACCCCGTCTTCTGGGGCGACAAGCCCGCGGGCGACCCGTGGCGCGACCCGGCCTCCGGCGCCGTGATCGGCCCGCCCGCCGTCGGCGAGGACGCACCGGGTGAACCCGAGCGCAAGCAGGAACCCGGCCCCCAGCTGAGCGTCCCCGAACTGCTCTTCGGCCGCCGCGTCAAGCCGACCGCACTGGCACTGCTGCTGGCCGTCGCCCTCGTCCTGGGCGCGGTGGGCGGCCTGGTCGGCTGGCTGATCGGCCGCGCCGGCAACCCGCTGACCGACTCGACCGTGACGCTCGCCGAGGTGGAGCAGGGCAAGGAACGCCCGGCGGGCTCGATCTCGGACATCGCCAAGCGCGTGACCCCCAGCGTCGTGTCGATCGAGTTCAAGGGCGCCAACGTGGCGGGCGTCGGCTCCGGCGTCGTCATCGAGGGCGGCGGCTACATCCTGACCAACGACCACGTGGTCGCCCCGGCGGCGCAGGACTCGTCGGCCAAGCTGAGCGCGGTCTTCACCGACGGCACCAGGGCCCAGGCCCGAGTGGTCGGCCGCGACCCGAAGACCGACCTCGCCGTCATCAAGGTCGAGGTCACCAACCCGACCGTCCTGCAGTTCGGCAACTCCGACGAACTGCAGGTGGGCGACAGCGTGATCGCCATCGGCTCCCCGCTGCAGCTCTCCAACACCGTCACCGAGGGCATCGTCTCCGCCCTGCACCGCCCGGTCACGGCGGCGGGCGAGAACGGCGGCCCCCAGGTCACCTACGACGCCATCCAGACCGACGCCGCCATCAACCCTGGCAACTCGGGCGGCGCCCTGGTCGACTCGCGCGGCGCCCTGATCGGCATCAACTCGTCGATCCGCACCGAAACCGGCGGCTCGGTGGGCCTCGGCTTCGCGATCTCCGGCAACCAGGCCCGCAAGATCAGCCAGGAGCTGATCCGCAACGGCCAGGTCAAGCACGCGGACATGAACGTCAACGTCAAGTCCGTCTCCGCCGAGACCTCCGAAGGCGCCCAGGTGCAGAACGTCCCCGCAGGCGGCGCGGCGGCAGCCGCCGGCATCCAGGAGGGCGACGTGATCACCAGGGTGGGCAACCGCATGGTCCGCAACGCCGCCGAACTGGTCGTAGCGGTACGGGAGCACGAAATCGGCGAAAAGGTGCAGGTAACTCTCGCGCGCCAAGGCCGTGAGCTGAAACTCGACGTCACCCTCAAGTCCGACTGACCAGTAGGCTGGGACCCGTGTTCGAGAACATCGGATGGCCGGAGCTCCTCATCATCGTGATCGCGGGTCTCTTCATCCTGGGCCCCGAACGCCTGCCGTCAGCGGCAGCCTGGCTGGGCAAGACCGTCCGCCAGATCCGCGAGTACGCGACCGGCGCGCGCGAACAGCTCAAGCAGGAGATGGGCCCGGAGTTCGAGCAGCTCCGCAAGCCCCTCGAAGACCTGCGGGAACTGCGCAACTTCGACCCGAAGCGCGCGGTGTCCAAGCACCTGTTCGACGACCCGGAACCCACGACGAAGTCGAACGGCTACCCGGCCTCCACCACGCCACCAGCACCGGAGCAGCGCCCGCTGGCACCGGGCGAGCGCCCGCCGTACGACCCGGACGCCACCTGAGCCACCGGGCGAGCGAAGCGGGAGCGGGAACCGGGCGCGCAGGCTGACGCAGGGGTCCCCTTGCCGCAGGACCCCCCGTGAACCAACGTACTCAGGGGGTCTGACACTCCGGCGGCAAGCGAAGCCAGGGACATCAGCAAGCCAGGTGCGGCAAGGCTCCAGCTTCAAGCGATGCCGAAGGCGAGGAGAAACAACCCCCGAACGCACCGCCAACGGCGAAGCCAAGGCCCCAAGCGATGCCGAAGGCGAGCAGTCAGACCTTGCCCAGATGGGTAGCGGTAAACCCACTCGTGGTTTTGCGATTGGGGCTTGACTTTGGGTGCGAGGTGCTACCCCCTTCGGGATCGGCCGGTTGCGGAGCATCCGGCCTTTTCCGGCCGACCAAGCGCCTCGCAAGGGCCC
>NZ_JBHYGW010000054.1:0-31440 GCF_042738015.1 Lentzea sp. NPDC059081 | reverse complement strand
GGCGTGCCATCAACCCGCCGACGGCGCGGGGCCCCCGATCAGATTGCCGGGGGTCTGGGGGCAGCGCCCCCAGGTGGAAGCACGCAACCGCAACCAGACCGCCCGCAACAGGGGAACGCCACGCAACAGGGGAACGCAACCGAGAAGACCTACGAACCCAACGGCCGAATCCCCCACCGAGCCCCCCAAGTCTCCCCAGGAGCAACCCAAATCAAATCCACCCCAGAATTCAAAGCATCCGGCGGACAGGTCATCGGCTCAACAGCAACAGCCCGCCCCCGCCCAGGAAACGAATCCGGCGTGAAAACCTGAACCCACCGAAACGCAGGATCAGCCCAAACCTCAACCCCGGCATCATCGGAATCAGACACCAAGGAATGGTGAACCAACCCGTCAGGACCAGGCTCACACCCCCCGAACGGCGTGTCCAACCGAACCCCGTTCAACGACCGCCCCGAACGAAAATCAAACTCAGTCCCCTCAACAGACCGAGCTTCCCCAGACGGAACCATCCGCTCAACATCCAACGGCAAAACCGTAGTAGCAGCCAACGTCAACGTGCACGAATCAGTCAACGCATGACCAGCCCGAGGATAAGGATGAGTCCCCACCCCGAACGGCGTAGGAACATCCCCGATGTTCTTGACCCCATGCGTGACCGTCAACCCACGATCATCCAACGCATAGGACACGGTGACCCGCAAAGCCACCGGCCACCCGGGCTGAGGCGAAAGACGAGCCACCAAGGACACCAACGACCCGGTGTGCTCCAGAACCTCCCAGGGCCGCCGCCGCAACAGCCCGTGGATCGCGTTCCCCCGAGCCGGCTCGGTGACCTCCAGCTCCTGCCGCACCCCGTCCAGCACCCACGAGGCACCGGCGGTCCGGTTCGGCCAGGGCACCAGCACCGCGCCGGCGCTCATCGGCGGCTTCTCATCGGGCCCGAACGTCTCCACGTACGGAACGCCGTCGACCGAGAACGACCGCAGACCCGCCCCTACAGTCGTGATCACGGCGGTGGCACCCTCGTACGAGATCCCCAACATGGGGCGAAGCCTACGGGGCCAACGGAAGGATCCGTCCATGAAGGTTCACCACCTCAACTGCGGCACGATGCGTCCGCCGCTGGTCGCGGGCGGGATCGTCGCGCACTGCCTGCTGATCGAGACCGACCGGGGCCTGGTCCTGGTCGACACCGGTTTCGGCACGCACGAGGTGGTCGACCCCAAGGCGACGATCGACCCGCTGAGCCGCACGCTGCTCAAGCCGGTCCTCGACATCAACGAGACGGCGATCTCCCAGGTCGAGAGGCGCGGGTACACCGCCGACGACGTGCGGCACGTCCTGCTGACCCACCTCGACATGGACCACGCGGGCGGTCTGCGCGACTTCCCGAAGGCCACCGTCCACGTGCTCGACACCGAGCTGGAGGCCGCCACCAACCCGAAGGGTCCCAAGGAGAAGGCCCGGTACCCCAAGGCGCAGCGCGAGGGCGTCACCTTCGAGACCCACAAGGCCGAAGGCGAGAGCTGGCACGGGTTCGAGGCGGTCAAGAACATCGCCGGTCTGGGCGACGACATCCTGATGGTCCCGCTGATCGGCCACACCCGCGGCCACACGGGCATCGCGGTCCGGTCAGACGACGGCTGGCTGCTGCACGCCGGGGACGCCTACTTCTACCGCGGCGAGGTCGAGACCCCGCCCAGCAACATCTTCGCCCTGAAGCTCACCGCCAAGCAGACCGAGACGATCCGCGCGCAGCGTCTGTCCAATGTAGAACGTCTGCGGGAGCTGAAGGCGCAGGGCGAGGTCGAGGTGTTCTCCGCCCACGACCCGGTCGAGCTGGCCAGGCTGGCGTGACGTTCATCCGGCAGGTCCGCCTCGACCGGCAGCACGACACCGGCCGCTACCCGTTCACGCTCCCGGCCGTCCGGCACCTGTTCGAGCACCCGATCGACCTCAGGACCCCGATCACCTTCCTGACCGGCGACAACGGCGCGGGCAAGTCGACCATCGTCGAGGCGGTCGCGGTGGCGGCCGGGTTCAACGCGGAGGGCGGCACGCAGTCGTTCCGCTTCGCCACCAAGGCGACCGAGTCGTCGCTGGGCGACTGCCTGACGCTGAGCTGGGGCGTCAGGAAGCCCAGGACCGGGTTCTTCCTGCGGGCCGAGTCGTTCTACAACGTCATCACCGAGATCGACCGGATCGGCGCCGGCATCCACGCCTCCTACGGCGGGAGGTCGTTGCACGAGCGGTCGCACGGCGAGAGCTTCATCGACCTGATGACGCACCGGTTCGGTGGCAAGGGCCTCTACGTCCTCGACGAACCGGAGGCGGCGCTCTCGGTCAAGGGCTGCCTCACGATCCTGCGGCGCATGCACGAGCTCGTCGAGGAGGGGTCGCAGTTCCTCGTCGCCACGCACTCGCCGATCCTGCTCGCCGCTCCGGGCGCCACGATCCTGGAGATCACCGACACGATCGACGAGGTCTCCTACGACACGGCGGAACCGGTCGCGCTCACCCGCAACTTCCTGGGCGGGCCCGACCGGTTCCTCCAGCACCTGCTGGACTGACGGGACCTACTTCGACAGCGTCTCCGCGTTGATCTCCTGCTTGCCGTGCATCACGCGGTTGATGACCCACAGCACGAGACCGGCGAGCAGCAGCCAGCCCGCGATCTCGTAGTCGTCCCACGGCCGGCCGGACAGCACCGGCATCGCGAGGTACGCGCACGTGATCGCGCCGAGCACCGGGGCCCAGGTCGGCGCGCGGAAGTGCTTGTGCTCGGCCTTCTCCTTGCGCAGCACCAGGCACGCGACGTTGACGATGGTGAAGACGATCAGCAGCAGCAACGACGTGGTGCCGCCGAGCTTGCCGATGTCCGCCGTCGACACCAGGATCACCGCGACGCCGGTCGTGAAGACGATCGAGATCCACGGCGTGCGGCGGGACGGGTGCACGGCCCCGAAGAACTTCGGGATGATCTTCTCGTTCGACATGCCGTAGAGCAGGCGCGACGCCATCAGCATGTTGATCAGCGCCGAGTTGATGACCGCCAGCAGGCCGATCAGCGCGAAGATCCAGAGCGGGAAGCCGGGCGCGCCCACGGTGACGACCTTCAGCAACGCGCTGCTGCCGGCCTTGGCGAGCTCGTCGGCCGGGATCAGCAGCGACGACGTGATCGCGACCAGGACGTAGATCAGGGCCGCGACGGCCATGCCGACCAGCATCGCGCGCGGGAAGATCCGGACCGGGTCGCGGCACTCCTCCGCCATGTTGACCGAGTCCTCGAAGCCGACCATCGCGAAGAACGCGAGCGCCGTCGCCGAGGTGACCGCCAGCATGATGTTCGAGCCCGACGGCACGTGGATGTCGGTCAGGCGCGACGGTTCGCCGTCGCCGACCACGACCGCGTACGCGCCGATCAGGATGATGATCACCAGGCCGGACAGCTCGATGCAGGTCAGCACCACGTTGGCCTTGACCGACTCCGAGACGCCACGGAAGTTGATGAGCGCCAGCGCGGCGATGAAGACCACCGCGAGCCCGGTGAACACCAGCGACTCCGGCCGCAGGGTGAGGTCGAAGAACTCCACCAGCAGCTGCCGCAGGTAGGTGCGGCCGAACGCGAGCGCCGCCGAGGACGCCGAGGTGATGCCGGAGCACATCACCGCGAACGCGACCATGAACGTCAAGAAGTGGATCTTGAACGCTCTGTTCGTGTAGAGCGCGGCGCCTGCCGCCCTGGGGTACTTCCCGACCAGTTCGAGATAGCTGAACGCGGTCAGGAACGCCACGACGAACGCGAGCAGGAAGGGCAGCCACAGAGCGCCGCCGATCTTGCCGGCCACGTTGCCCGTGAGCGCGTAGATACCGGTGCCGAGGATGTCACCGACGACGAAGAACAGCAGCAGCTTCGGACCGATTGCCCGATTCAGCTCTGGTTGCTCCGTTTGTGGAGTCGCTTCAGCCATGCCCGAATACTCTGCCCGTTTCGCCTGGGTATCAGAACGAGCTGCCGCGACCTCACCCATATGGTGTAAGGCATGAAACGCACGGCAACCCTGCTCGCCGCCGCTGTCGCCCTCACCGCCTGCACGTCGTCACCGCCGCCGGAGCAGCCGGACCGGGTGACCGACGTGAAGAGGTTCGCGAGCGCGGTGACCAAGGCCGTGGGCGAGAAGAAGACCTACCGCTTCACCATCTCCCCGCCGACCACGGGCGGCGTCACGGCTCCCGCCACCGGTTCCGTCCGGCTGGGTGACGTCCCGAACCTCGACGCGACCACCACGCGTCCCGTGCAGACCGGCGGGCAGCCGGAGGAGCTGCGGTACGTCTCGACCGCGGACGACGGCGCGTTCGTGAAGCTGCCCGCGGTGTTCGGGCTGCCGCAGGACAAGCCGTGGGTGAAGCTGAAGCGCGCGGACGACGACGACTTCACCAACACCCTGCTCGGCTTCCACGACGTGATCTACCAGCAGGCCGTGTTCACCACCTACCACCTGCCGGTGATCGAGGCGGGCGGCGCGATCCAGCTGGTCACCGAGGTCGCCGACCGCCACCGGTACTCGATCGCCGTCGACTACCGGAAGGCCTACGACGCCCTCACCGACGAGAACCTGCGCAACGAGGTCAAGCTCGCCCTCGACCAGGGCGTCGCGGGCTCGACCGCCGACGTCGAGGTCGGCGACGACGACCTGCCGGTGCGGATCAAGTTCACGACGCAGTTCCGGGACGCGACGATCGTCGACGAGGCGCGCTTCTCCGACTGGGGCAGCGACGTGAAGATCGTCGAGCCGGCCGCGGGTGAGGTCAGCCCGCGGAACTGACGCGGTAGCGCCAGATCTCCGGCAGCCACGCCACCATCGCCACGGTCGCGACGACGACCAGCAGCCCGCCGACCGACACCGCCGCGGCCGTGCCGAACGCCGCGCCACCCGTGCCGTGCAACAGGTCCGCGATGCGCGGTCCACCCGCGACGACCACGATGAAGACGCCCTGCATCCGCCCGCGCATCTCGTCCGTCGCGGCGGACTGCAGGATCGCGCCGCGGAAGGCCATCGACACCATGTCGGCCGCGCCCGCGAGCGCGAGGAACGCCGCCGCCACCCACAACGACCCGGCGAGACCGAAGCCGGTGATCGCGAGCCCCCAGCCCACCACGGCCAGCGTCAGCGCGACGCCGTGCCGGTTGATGTTCGAGATCCAGCCGGACGTGAGCCCGCAGAGCACCGCACCGACCGGGATCGCGGCGAACAGCACGCCGAGCGCGAACCCACCGCCGGCCGGATCGCCGAACGTGTGCTGGGACATCTCCGGGAACAGCGCCCGCGGCATGCCGAACACCATCGCGATGATGTCCAGCA
Source organism: Lentzea sp. NPDC059081 (assembly GCF_042738015.1). Lineage (NCBI taxonomy): Bacteria > Bacillati > Actinomycetota > Actinomycetes > Pseudonocardiales > Pseudonocardiaceae > Lentzea > Lentzea sp. NPDC059081. The sequence goes on along the minus strand of NZ_JBHYGW010000054.1, from coordinate 26,074 downwards.
GCATGCTCGCCATCAGCACCTTCTGCGCCCACAGGTAGGTGAACCCGGCCAGCACGTCCTTGAGGCCCGCGCGCCGGACCACCCCGTCGAGCGGGGGCATCGGCGGCAGCTTCCACACCGCGTAGACCGTCACGACCAGCGCGACCGCGTCCACCAGGTACAGCGTCGACAGCCCGACGATCGGCATGAACGCACCCGCGAGCAACGGCCCGAGCACCGCGCCGAACTGCATGACCGTCGAGCCCAGCGCACCGGCCGACGGCAACAGCTCGGCCGGCACGAGCCGCGCGATCGCCGCCGACCGCGCGGGCGAGTTGGCCGCGAAGAACACCTGTTGCAGGCCCAGCAGCGCGATCACGAGCCACACCGAGCCGATGTTCAACGCCGCCTGCGCCCACAGCAGCACCGACGAGACGGCGATGCCGACGTTGGTGACAAGCATCAGCTTGCGGCGGTCGACGGTGTCCGCGACGGCCCCGCCCCACAGGCCGAAGACCAGCAGCGGAACCAGCGCCACACCCGCGGCGATGCCGACCCACGCCGACGACCCGGTGAGGTCGTACACCTGCTTGGGCACGGCGACGGCGGTGAGCTGGGAGCCCACCGCCGTCACGATCGTCGAGAGCCACAGCCGGCGATACGCGACGATCTTCAACGGTCGCGTGTCGATCACGAACGTCGAGCGCGCGCTTCTCCCCACGGTGGCCATTTCGTTAGCTTATGGCAACTAACAGGCGTTGTACGTGCGGTTGTCGCCAAGACCACTCGTCAGAGGCGGACCGGGTACACCGGCTCCGGCACCTTCGGGGTGATGCGCCCCTCGACGAAGATCCCGTGCCAGATCATGAAGCACAGCACGCTCCACAGCTGCCGGCTGCGGTCGAACTGCTCGGACTTGTGCTCGGCGAGCAGGTCCATGACGGCGTTCTTGTCGAGCAGGTGCCCGGTCTGCGAGTCGGCGATGATCCCGCGCGCCCAGTCGTACATCTCGGCGCGCAGCCAGTGCCGGATCGGCACCGGGAAGCCGAGCTTCGGCCGGTTCAGCACGTGCGCGGGGATGATCTTCGCCAACGCCTTGCGCAGCGCGTACTTGGTGGTGCCCTCGGTGAGCTTCTGGTCGAGCGGCACCTCGGCGGCGATGCGGAAGACCTCGGGGTCGAGGAACGGCACCCGCAGCTCGATCGAGTTGGCCATGGTCACCTTGTCGGCCTTGACGAGGATGTCGCCGCGCAGCCAGGTGTAGAGGTCGATGTGCTGCATGCGCGCCACCGGGTCCCAGCTCTCGGACTCGCGGTACCAGGGAGCGGTCACGTCCTGGAAGCCGACGCCCTCGACGTAGCCGGGGAACACCGCCCGCACCTGCGCGTCGCTGAAGTTGCGCGCGTTGCCGTAGTAGCGCTCCTCCAGCTTGAGCGACCCGCGCCGCAGCAGGTCCTTGCCCCGCACGCCTTCCGGGATGCTCTTGGACACGGCGCCCATCAGCTTGCGCACACCGCCCGGCACCTTCTCGAACGGCGACAGCGACAACGGCTCGTGGTAGATCACGTACCCGCCGAACAGCTCGTCCGCACCCTCACCGGACAGCACGGCCTTGACGTACTTCCGCGCCTCCTTGGCGACGAAGTACAACGGCACCAGCGCCGGGTCCGCCACCGGGTCGTCGAGGTACCAGAGGATGAGCGGCAGCTCCTCCATCATCTCGTCCGGCGACACCGTCCGGACGACGTGCCGCACCCCGATGGCCGCCGCCGTCTCGGCGGCGACGTCGACCTCCGAGTAGCCCTCGCGGTCGAACCCGCTGGTGAACGCGATGAGGTTGGGATTGTGCAACTTGGCGAGCGTGGCCGTCGCCGTCGAGTCGATACCGCCCGACAGGAACGCCCCGACCGTGACGTCCGGGTCGGAGATCATGTGCTTGGCCACCGAGTCGCGCATGACCTCGGCAATGCGCTCGTGCAACGCCTCGGCCTCGTGCTCACCGTTCACCGGCCGCGGCGAGAACACCGGCTTGAAGTACCGGTTGAACAGCACCTGCCCACCCGGCGACACCTTGAACGAAGTCCCGGACTCGACGCGCCGGATCGCCTTGTGCAACGACTCGGGCTCCGGCACGTACTGCAGCACCAGGTAGTGCTGCAACGCCGTCTTGTCGAGCTCCTGGCTGATCCCCAGCACCCCGGTGAGCTGCAACAGGCTCTTCTTCTCCGACGAGAACGCCGTACCCCCGGGCCCCGCGGCCCAGTACAGCGGCTTGATCCCGAACGGGTCCCGAGCCCCGAAGACCACCCGCTCCTGCGCGTCCCAGATCATGAAGGCGAACATGCCGCGCAACTTCTTGACCCAGTCGGCCCCGGCGTAGTGGTACCCGGCGACGATGGACTCGCCGTCACCCTTCGTCTTGAACTGCGCGCCGTAGTGCATGGCCAGCTCGGCCCGCAGCTCCTTGTAGTTGTAGATCTCGCCGTTGAAGTTCAACGTGTACCGCGTCGGGTTCTCCGGCGGCCCCCACACCAGGGGCTGGTGCGAGTGCTCCAGGTCGATGAACCCGAGCCGGTTGAACCCGTACACCACCTCGGCATCGGCCCAGGTGTCCTGCTCGTCCGGCCCGCGGTGCCGCTGGCAACGCAGTGCCGAGGCCACCGAACCACGAGCGTTGGCCGCCGCGGCTTCGGTGGAACAGATGAGTCCGAGCACTCCGCACACGTGAAATCGCACCTCGTAGCTAGCCGTTGCCGAAATCCCAGTATGCCCGTGTGGAATCCGGACACTTCGTCAGCCTGAGTGACGCGCGACGGACAGGACGGGTTGCAGCGGGAGGAGGTGAGCCAGACCGCAGCAGGCGCGGCAGGCGCGAAGCTGCCGCACCCCGCTGCGATGCGAAGCGAGCCGACAAGACCCCCGCACCGCCAACGGCGAAGCCGAGGCCCCAAGCGATGCCGAAGGCGAGCAGGAACAACCCCCACGCACTCGCGACCGCGATGCCGAAGGCGAGCCGTGCGGACCTTGCCCAGATGGGTAGCGGTGAACCCACTCGTGGTTAGGCGATTGGGGCTTGACTTTGGGTGCGAGGTGCTACCACTTGTGGATCGGCCGGTTGCGAAGCATCCGGCCTTTTCCGGCCCAACCAGCGCCTCGCAAGGGCCCCGAAGTCAAGCCCCAATCGCAATCGTCGCGGAGCGGCGATGTACCCAGTCTTTCGTCCGAGGTGCACGCCCACGCTGGAACAGACACGGGCTCAGCTCAGCTGGACCACGCTGGAACTCGCACGGCAACCACGCTGGAACAGGCACCAGACCGCACTGGCGACCACGCCGAAACTAGCCAGGAACAACAAAAACGGGGCGCCTCCCGCCCACAGGAAGCGCCCCACCAAAAAAGCCCGAACCCCCTACGGAGCCACCCGCTCCATCCCCCACCCATCCCGCCCCAACCGGAACCGCAGCCGATCGTGCATCCGATCCCGCCGCCCCTGCCAGAACTCGACCTCCTCAGGCCGAATCCGCCACCCACCCCAGTGCGGCGGCACAGGAATCCGCTCGGTGTCCGCGAACTGCCGCTCGATCTTGTGCAGCGCCGATTCCAAAGTGGACCGCCCCGACACCACCCGGGACTGCGGCGAAGCCCAAGCCCCGATCTGCGACCCACGGGGACGCGAGTTCCAGTACTCGGCGGTCTCCACGGGCCCGACCTTCTCGACGACCCCACGTACGTGCGCCTGCCGCTGCATCGCGAACCACGGGAACGTGGCGGACGCGTAGCGAGTGGCCATCAGATCGTGCGACTTGTTTGACGTGTAGTTGGTGAAGAACACCAACCCGCGCTCGTCCAAGCCCTTGGCCAGCACGGTCCGCGACGACGGACGCCCCTTGACGTCGGTGGTCGCGAGCACCATCGCGTTGGGCTCGGGGAGGCCGGCACCCGAGGCCTGGTCCAGCCACAGCTGGAGCTGGTCGTGCCAGGTGGCGGCAAGCTCCGACTCGCTCAGCGAGCCCTGCTCGTAGGACACGCGCATCGCCGGTAGTGCGATGTTCGTGGTCTCCGTCATCGGCGAACCTCCAAATGGCGGGGCAGAACTCGTGGTCCCTGGACCCGCGACCATACGCACGGCGAACGGATCCCGAAACCGCCTGCGTGGTGATGACGCCCACCTGAACGGTGACTTTCCGTGGTTTGAAGCCTCTGTATCGAGTCCGTGATCGAGTCAGATGGCGTCGAGCGCCCGTGTGACCGTCACCACGTCGTCACCCAGTGCGGTGGCAAGGGTTCCGCCTGCTGCCAACGGAACGGCGCTCCACCACTCGCCGCCGCGCGACGGGCGTTCCACCGCGTCGAGGACCAGCTCGGTGCCGATCACGCGCTTGCCCGCCAGACCGGCCGAGGACCCGCCGAACACCGGGTCGCCGACCGCGAGCTCCTGGTGCAACAACGGCTTGCCACAACGGGTTGCGCGCACCGACGTCGTCACCGTCCCCGGCGACTCGCCGGTGCGGCCGAGCACCAGGACCTCACGGGTTCGCAACTCCGCGTGACCGTCCAATTCGGCCTCCACCACGGCGGTGTGCCGGGCGCGGCTCGTCACCACCGTCGGCTCCGGCAGGTAGCGGACCGATCCCTCGACCAGGAACCGGACTTCGGACGAGGAGGCCTCACCGGACGAACCGGGCAGCAGCAGGGTGGCCGCCACGCCGCGGAGCTCGAGCGAGGCCCCCGGTCCGACTTCGACGGTCAGCGACAACGAATCGCCGCCGAGAGGGGCCGTCACCGACGAAACCAGGTGCACCAGCGCAACAGGTCCCACGCGCCGGTGGGGAACCAGCGTCAGGGGCGACTGCGAGCGGAGGACCCGCACGACGCTGTTGCCGTGCGAGTCCACCGTGACGACGAGACGCGCGGACGCCTTCACAGCTGGGCCAGCACCCACTTCGCGACCTCGGGCGCCTCCGGGGTCTCGACGAGCGACTGGGCGATCACCGGCAGCTCGCCGCGCATGCGGTGGGCGTCGGAGATCATCACGTCCATGTCCGCGCCGACGAACGGGGCCAGGTCGATCTTGTTGATCACCAGCAGGTCGGCCGTCGTGACGCCGGGCCCGCCCTTGCGCGGCACCTTGTCGCCGCCGGCCACGTCGACCACGAAGATCTGCCGGTCGACCAGGCCGCGGGAGAACACCGCGGTCAGGTTGTCGCCGCCGCTCTCGATGATCACCAGGTCCAGCGCCGGGTACCGGTGCTCCAGGCGTTCGACGGCGTCGAGGTTCGCGGTGATGTCGTCGCGGATCGCGGTGTGCGGGCAGCAGCCCGTCTGCACGGCCTCGATGCGCGTCGGGTCCAGCACGCCCGCGCGACGCAGGAAGTCGGCGTCCTCGGTCGTGTAGATGTCGTTGGTGACGACCGCCAGCTCCAGCTGGGAGCCCAGCGCCCGGCACAACGCCGCCGTCAGCGCGGTCTTGCCGCTGCCGACGGGGCCGCCGATGCCGATGCGCGGCGCCTTCCCGTGGTGGTGGTCGTGCGGGTCCGGACCGTGGTCAGCTCCCAAAGAGACGCACCCCTTCGCGTCGAACATGTGCCTCTGCCAAGAGGTCCAAGGCAGGTGAACCGAGCGCGGGCAGCTCCTTGCACGCCCGCGTGGCGACTTCCTCGACGGCGAGCGAAGCCACGATCGCGTTGACCCCGAACGGGTCGAGCCCGAGCAACCGGACCGCCGCCGAGGCCGGTCCGCTCACGGCGAGATAAGCGCAGGTCAACGCGGCTTCGTAGGGCTCGCCGACCAGCACGCCGATGACCAGCGGCTGGTGCGGGTCGCGCGGCAGCGAGTCGAGCCGCGGCGACGGCCAGGCGCGCCGGGCCGCCCGCAGCATGCCGCGTCCCTGCGCCCGCGACGCCTCGCGTTGGGCAGGCGACGGCGTGCGGGCGTCGAGCTCCGCGTCCAGCACCGCCAGGTCCTCGCCCCGCGCCGCCGCGGCCGCGAAACCCGCCGCCAGCAGACCGGCGCCGAGCAGCCGGCCGCGCAGGAACGACTCCAGCGTCGGCTCGTCGCGCACCAGGCCGCGCGCGGCGGCCTCCTCCAGTCCCCCGGAGTGCACGTGGCCGCCGCCGGGGAAGCGGGAGTCGGCGAGGATCAGCGCGATCAGCATCAGAACAGGAAGTACCGCTGGGCCATCGGCAGCTCGGCGACCGGCGCCGGCTCGACCAGGTCGCCGTCGACGTGCACGGCGAAGCTGTCCGGGTCGACCCGCACGTCGGGCATCGCGTCGTTGAGGAGCATGTCCGCCTTGGTTACCGACCGGGTGTTGGTCACCGGCAGCACGCGCCGCGCGTACCGGGCGGCGATGCCCGCGTCGATCGCCTGCGGCGCCACGAAGAACACCGACGACGCGGCACCGGCCGTGGCTCCGAACATCGGTCGCGCCCACACCGGTTGCGGCGTCGGGATCGAGGCGTTGGCGTCGCCCATCGCACCCCACGCGATGAACCCGCCCTTCAGCACCACCGACGGCCGCACGCCGAAGAACTTCGGCTCCCACAGCACGAGGTCCGCGAGCTTGCCGACCTCGACCGAGCCGACCTCCGCGTCGATGCCGTGCGCGATGGCGGGGTTGATCGTGTACTTGGCGACGTACCGGCGCGCCCGCAGGTTGTCGTCGAGGGTGCGCCGCGACGACATGACGTGCGCGGTCTGCCAGGTTCGGATGATCACTTCGCCGACGCGGCCCATGGCCTGCGAGTCGGACGAGATCATCGAGATCGCGCCCAGGTCGTGCAGCAGGTCCTCGGCCGCGATCGTGGTCGGCCGGATGCGCGACTCGGCGAACGCCAGGTCCTCCGGCACGGACGGGTTGAGGTGGTGGCAGACCATCAGCATGTCGAGGTGTTCTTCGAGCGTGTTGACGGTGTGCGGGCGCGTGGGGTTCGTCGACGACGGCAGCACGTTCGGCAACGAGACGACCCGGATGATGTCCGGCGCGTGCCCGCCGCCGGCGCCCTCGGAGTGGTAGGCGTTGATCGACCGGCCGCCGATGGCGTCCACAGTGGACTCCAGGAACCCGGCCTCGTTCAACGTGTCCGTGTGGATCGCGACCTGCACCCCGGACGCGTCGGCCACCCGCAGGCAGGCGTCGATCGCGGCGGGCGTGGTGCCCCAGTCCTCGTGCAGCTTGAACCCGCCGGCGCCACCGACGAGCTGCTCTTCCAACGCCTCGGTCGAGACCGTGTTCCCCTTGCCCAGCAACAGGACGTTGATCGGCATGTGGTCCATCGACGTCAGCATCCGGTCGAGGTACCAGGCGCCCGGCGTGACGGTCGTGGCCTTGGTGCCCTCCGCGGGACCGGTGCCGCCGCCGACCAGCGTCGTGAGCCCGGACGCCAGCGCCTCGTCGACGATCTGCGGGCAGATGAAGTGGACGTGGCAGTCGATGCCGCCCGCGGTGAGGATCTTCCCGTTGCCGGACAGGATCTCCGTGGACGGGCCGATGACGAGGTCGGGGTGCACGCCGTCCATCGTGTCGGGGTTGCCGGCCTTGCCGATCGCGACGATCCGCCCGTCCCGCACGCCGACGTCGGCCTTGACGACACCCCAGTGGTCGAGGATCACCGCGCCGGTGATGACCAGGTCGGGAGCCCCCTCGGCCCTGGTCGCGATCCCCTGCCCCATCGACTCGCGGATCACCTTGCCGCCGCCGAAGATCACCTCGTCGCCGGACGCGGGCCCGCGGGCCAGGTCCTCGGTGACCTCGATGAACAGGTCGGTGTCGGCGAGCCTGATCCGGTCGCCGACCGTCGGCCCGAGCAGCTCGGCGTAACGCTCGCGGTCGATCATCGCTGCAACCCCCGCACGATCCTCAAGCCTGCCAACGGAACCAGCGTGACCTCGCGCTCGACGCCGGGCTCGAAGCGCACGGCCGTGCCCGCCGGGATGTCGAGCCGGTAGCCGAACGCGGCCTCCCGGTCGAACTCCAGCCCCGTGTTGACCGAGGCGAAGTGGAAGTGCGACCCGACCTGGACGGGCCGGTCGGCGGCGTTGACGACGGTCATCGTGACGCGCGGCCGGCCGGGGTTCAGCTCGACGGGCTCGGAGCCGACGACCACCTCACCCGGCGCCGGACCGGCCGACGGCGCGATGGGGTGGTGGACCGTGACGAGCTTGGTGCCGTCCGGGAAAGTCCCCTCGACCTGCACCGAGTCGATCATCTCCGGCACCCCGCGCATGACCTGCTCGGGTGCGAGCACCGTGCGGCCGCTCTCCATGAGCTCGCTGACCGTGCGACCGTCCCGTGCGCCTTCCAGCACGTGGTCGGTGATCAACGCGACGGCTTCGGGGTAGTTGAGGAGCACCCCGCGTTCGAGCCGGCGGCGGGCCACGTCGGCGGCGACGTGCACGAGGAGCTTGTCGCGTTCATGCGGCGTCAGATGCACTGCGTCGTTCTAACACGGGAAAGCTCGAGATCGCGGAGTGGAAACACGGCCGAAACACGGACGCGTGTCCACCGACCGGTTGACAGCCGGGGTCAGCGGTGCGGTCGTCCCGCGGGGAGGGCCCGAAACCGCAGGATTTACCCCATGAACGCGATCCGGGTGAGGGGCCTGACGAAGGCCTACAAGGGCCACCAGGCGGTGGCAGGGGTGGATCTGGACGTCGCCCGCGGCGAGGTGTTCGCGGTGCTCGGTCCGAACGGGGCCGGCAAGACGACGAGCGTCGAGATCCTGGAGGGGCACCGCGACCGCGACGGCGGCGAGGTCAGCGTGCTGGGGGTGGATCCGGCCAAGGGCGACAGGCAGTGGCGCTCGAAGCTCGGCATCGTCCTGCAGAGCGCGACGGACGCCGCGACGTTGACGGTGCGCGAGGCCGTTCAGCACTACGCGAAGTACTACGGGGACCCGCGGGACCCCGAGGAGGTCATCGACCTCGTCGGGCTCACCGAGAAGGCCAGGTCGCGGGCGGGCACGTTGTCCGGCGGCCAGCGCCGCCGGTTGGACGTGGCGCTCGGCATCATCGGGCGGCCCGAGCTCGTCTTCCTCGACGAGCCGACGACCGGCTTCGACCCCGAGGCGCGCCGCCAGTTCTGGGGGCTCATCAAGCTGCTGGCCGCCGAGGGCACCACGATCCTGCTGACCACGCACTACCTCGACGAGGCAGAGGCGCTCGCCGACCGCGTGGCCGTGCTCGCCGGCGGCCGGATCGTCGCCGAGGGCACGCCGCAGACGCTCGGCGGCCGCGCGCACGCCGACGCCACGGTCCGGTGGCTGTCCGGCAACGGCTACACCGAGGTCAGGACCTCCGAGCCCACCAAGGTCGTCGCCGAGCTGTCCCGCGACGGTGAACTGGCCGAGCTCACCGTCACCCGTCCGTCGCTGGAAGACGTCTACCTGGAGCTGATCAAATGACCACCGCGGTCCCGGCCCTGCCCTCGACGCTGTCGCTCGGTCTCGCGAGGGGTGCGACCGAGCTGCGGGAGTTCTTCCGGCAGAAGGAAAGCCTCATCTTCACGGTGTCGCTGCCCGCGATCCTGATGCTGCTGCTCGGCACCGTCTACGTCTCCGAGCCGGCGCACGGCCAGATGTTCGCGGCCAGCATGATCGGCGCCGGCATCATCTCGACGTCGTTCGTCGGACTGGGCATGAGCGTCGTCGCCGACCGCGAGGACGGGACGCTCAAGCGGTTGCGCGGCACGCCGATGCCGTTCACGTCCTACTTCATCGGCAAGGTCGTCCTGGTCTTCGTGTCGAGCCTGGTCGAGGCCGCGCTGCTGATGGCGGTGGCCGTGCTGCGGTTCGACGTCGAGCTGCCCTCGACGGCGGAGAAGTGGTTCACGTTCGGCTGGGTGTTCACGCTCGGCGTCATCTCGTGCTCGCTGATCGGCGTGGCGCTCAGTTCGATCGCCAAGAACACGCGGAACGCCGCGGGCGTGCTGAACCTGCCGTACATCGTGCTGCAGTTCCTCAGCGGTGTGTTCATCATGCAGACGGCTCTGCCGGAGTCGCTGCGCGTCACCGGCTCGCTCTTCCCGCTCAAGTGGGTGTGTCAGGGTTTCCGCTCGGTGTTCGCACTGGACGACGGCTACGCGGTCATGGAGGCGGCGGGATCATGGGAGCTCGGGAAGATCGCGCTGGTGCTCGGGGCGTGGACGATCGCGGGTCTCGTGCTCGTGAGCAGGACTTTCAGGTGGAGCAACACCAGCAGCTGACGACCTGGTACGTGCTCTTCGCACTGACCCAGCTCACCACGATCACGCTGGTCCTGGTGGACGCCAACCCCCTCGCCGACAGGCTGTCGGCGGCGGGGTTGCTCGTCTTGAACGGCCTGTGGTTCCTCGTTTACGGCAACCGGCTGCTCAGGGCCGGGATCGAGGACCGGCGCGGCTTCGTCTACGCGGCCGGTTCGCTGGCTCTGTGGGCGCCGGCGGTCTGGCTGTCGGGCAACGCCACCTTCGCGTTGTTCGGGCTGGTGCCGCAGATCTACATGGTGCTGCCGGTGACGTGGGCGTTCTTCCCGATGGTGGTCTTCGTCTTCACCCCGCAGCTCCTCACCTGGCTGGCCGGCGCCGACGCCGCGCTGCCGTGGCCGGCGGCGTTGCTGATCGTCGGCTTCTCGCAGGCGTTCGGCTGGGCGGTCAGCCGGATCGCGCAGCAGAACAAGCAACGCGGTGAGCTGCTGGAACGCATCGAGGCGCTGACGATCGAGGCCGAACGGGCGCGCTGGGCAGCCGAGATCCACGACACCCTCGCGCAGGGCTACACGTCGATCATCACGCTGCTGCAGGGCGCCCAGCCGAACGTCGACCTGGCGCTGCGGACCGCCCGCGAGAACCTCCGGGAGGCACGAGCGCTGGTCGCGGCCAACTCACCGTCCCCTTTGGACGGATCGACGCTGGAGGACGCGCTGCGGCGACTGGTGAACGGCATGGCGCTGCCGTCGTCCTTCCGGGTGATCGGCGACGTCGTGCCGCTGGCGACCTCGGTCGACGTGGTGCTGTTGAGGACCGTTCAAGAGGCGCTCAACAACGTGACGAGACATTCGGGGGCGGCACGGGTGGACGTGGTGATGAGGTTCGACTCCGACGGGGTGTCCCTGGAGGTGCGCGACGACGGACGCGGGTTCGGCGACGCACCCGAGGGCTTCGGCCTGCGGGGGATGCGTGCTCGTCTCGAACAGGTGGGTGGGACGCTGTCGCTGTCCTCGGACGAGGGGGCGTCAGTGCTGGTGGAGGTGCCGCTGTGATCAGGATCCTGCTGGTGGACGACCACCCGGTGGTGCGCCAGGGCCTTCGCGGCATGCTCGTCGCGGACGACCTGGAGGTCGTCGGCGACGCGGGGTCGGGCCAGGAGGCGGTGCTGAAGGCCGCCGAGCTCAAGCCGGACGTCGTGCTGATGGACCTGCGCATGCCCGAGATGGACGGTGTCGCCGCCACCGCACGGATCGTCGGAACCGGGCCTCGCGTGCTGGTCCTGACCACCTACGAGACCGATTCGGACATTCTTCGCGCCGTGGAGGCCGGGGCGTCCGGGTACCTGCTCAAGGACTCGACCACCGAAGACCTGATCGCGGCGATCCGCGCGGCCTCGCGAGGCGAGACGGTGCTGGCGCCGTCGATGGTCGCGAAGGTCGTCGGCCAGGTCCGCACCCCACCGCTGTCCGCGCGGGAGGCGGAGGTGTTGCGCCTGGTCGCGAAGGGTCTGTCGAACGTCGAGATCGGGCGGTCGCTGTTCATCTCGGAGGCGACCGTGAAGACCCACCTGCTGCGGGTGTTCAACAAGCTGGGCGTCTCGGATCGGACTGCGGCAGTCACCACGGCGCTGGATCGGGGGATGTTGCAGTGACCCAGGACACCCGGCCGACATCTCCCGTCTACTCGCCTGCAACACTGTGAACTCCGGCAACGGCGCCGGTCACAGGTCCCTGAAGCTCGTCAATCGCCCCGGAGGCGTGACCACATGACCCAGACCGCCGATCCGACCTCGTTGGTGCTTCCCGCCGAGCTCAAGCCGTCCGACGGCCGCTTCGGCTGTGGACCGTCCAAGGTGCGTCCCGAGGCCGTGCAGGCCCTCGCCACCGAGGGTGCCGCACTGCTCGGCACCTCCCACCGGCAGAAGCCCGTCAAGAACCTCGTCGGCCGCGTCCGCTCCGGACTGCGCGAGCTGTTCCAGCTCCCCGACGGCTACGAGGTCGTGCTCGGCAACGGCGGCACCACGGCGTTCTGGGACGCGGCGTCGTTCGGGCTGGTCCGCGAGACCGCGCAGCACTTCACCAACGGCGAGTTCTCCTCCAAGTTCGCGAAGGTCACGCAGACCGCGCCGTTCCTGAAGGACTCGCTGGTCACGAAGGCGGAGCCGGGCACCGCGCCGGAGCTGTTCTACGCCGACGGCGCCGACCTGGTCGGCTGGGCGCAGAACGAGACGTCGACCGGTGTGGCGATGCCGGTCAAGCGCATCGAGGGCTCGGACGGCGCGCTGATCGCGATCGACGCCACGTCCGGTGCCGGTGGTCTGCCGGTGAAGGCCGAGGACTTCGACGTCTACTACTTCGCGCCGCAGAAGTCGTTCGCGTCCGACGGTGGCCTGTGGCTCGCGCTCATGTCGCCCGCGGCCCTCCAGCGCGTCGAGGAGCTCAAGGACCGCTGGGTGCCGGAGTTCCTGTCGCTGCCGACCGCGCTCGACAACTCCACCAAGGACCAGACGTACAACACGCCGTCGGTCGCCACGCTCTTCCTGCTGGCGCACCAGATCGACTGGATCAACGGCAACGGCGGCCTCGACTGGGCCGTGGCGCGCACCAAGGACTCGAGCGACCGCCTCTACTCCTGGGCCGAGAAGACCGCGTACACCACGCCGTACGTCGAGAAGGCCGCCGACCGCTCGCAGGTCGTCGGCACGATCAACTTCAGCGACGACGTGGACGCCGCGACCGTCGCGAAGGTGTTGCGCGCCAACGGCATCGTCGACGTCGAGCCGTACCGCAAGCTCGGCAAGAACCAGCTGCGCGTCGCGATGTTCCCGGCCATCGAGCCGGACGACGTCACGATCCTCACGCAGGCGATCGACTGGGTCGTCGGCCAGATCTGAGTTCCGGCACCTGGGGCGCACCGACTCACTCGTCGGTGCGCCCCAGGGCTTTTCAGGCGAGTGCTTCCGTGGGCGACTGACGCGCCGCCCGCACCGCCGGGTACACGCCGGCGATGGCGCCGATGACGACGGCCGAACCCACTCCCCCGAGCAGGGCCGGCCAGGGCAGTGCCGCCGGCCACCGCTGGCTGATCGAGTAGCCCGCCGTGACCGCGATCCCGACGATCACCCCGACCAGCCCGCCGAGGCCGGACAGCAGCACCGACTCGGTGAGGAACTGCCACCTGATCTGCCGCCGGGTCGCCCCGAGCGCCCGCCGCAGACCGATCTCCCTGCGCCGTTCCAGCACCGAGATCACCATCGTGTTCGCCACGCCGACGCCTCCCACCAACAACGCGACCCCGCCCAAACCCAGGAACAACGCGTTGTAGGAGCTCTCCGCCAGCTGCTGCGCCTCCAGAGCCTCCGACGGCCTGGACACCTTGACCTCGTTGGACCTCTGCGGGTTCAACGTCGGCCCGAGCAGGGTGCGGACGTTCTCGACCTCCTCGGGAGTCGTCCGGACGTAGACGGTGTTCGCGTTCCCCTCGAACCCGAACGCCTCCTTCGCCGCGTCCCACCCGACCAGCGCGGACCTGTCGATCTCCGGCGCCAGCGGCAACGGCCCGAGGATGCCGACCACGGTGAACCACTGCCCGTCGATCCACAGCTGCACACCGGGCTCGTCCACGCCCAGCCGCGCCGCCGCGGTGCCCCCGAGCACCACGGACTTCTCGCCGGGCGAGAGCCACCGCCCCTGCCGCACCTCGGCGTCGAGCACCTTCAGCAGGTCCTGCTCGGCCGCCTGCACCTGCAGGCCGAGGGTGTCGCTGGCGGGCACGAGGTCGTTCTTGCGCACGTTCGCGGAGATCTTGCCGGTGGCACTGGCCGCCGACACCGCGCCGATCCGCTTGGCCATCGGCACCGCGGTCTCCGGCAGCTTGGCGTCGGCGCCGAAGAAGTCCTGGCCGGGTGCGGCCGTGAGCAGGTTGGTGCCCAGCTTGGACATCTTCTCCTGCAACGCGGCGGCGCTGGAGGCCGGGATGCCGACGACGGCGACCACGGCGGCGATGCCGATGGCGATGCCCAGTGCGGAGAGGACGGCGCGGATGGGGCGGGTCCGCATGCCGAAGAAACCGAGGCGCAGCAGGTCGATCACAACGCCCTCCTGATGAGCGCCCGAACTCGGCTCACCGAGTCGTCTCGAGTAGGTTGTCCTTCATGCGAACGGCCTACAAGTGCCGGGCCTATCCGACTTCTGAACAAATAGCGGCGCTGTCGCGCACCTTCGGCTGCGTGCGTCTGGTGTGGAACATGACGCTGGACGAACGGACTCGTCGCTACCGCACCGAGAAGACGCGAACGACGTACCGGGAGACCGACGCGACGCTGACCGAATGGAAGCGAAGCGATGAACTCGCCTTCCTGTCGGAGGTGTCGTGTGTGCCGTTGCAGCAAACATTGCGCCATCAGCACACGGCGTTCCAGAACTACTTCTCCGGACGCGCTCGCTACCCGAGGTTCAAATCCCGCACGGGTAGGCAGAGCGCGCACTACACGCGTTCCGCGTTCCGGATGCGCGGTGGTTTGCTCGTCCTGGCCAAAACGAGCTCGCCGCTTCGGTTCGCCTGGTCCTTCGACGACGTGGACGTCACCGAGCTGAGCCCGACCATGGTCATCGTCTCCCGCGAGTCCGATGGTCGCTGGTACGTGTCGTTCGCCGTGGACGTCCCCAAGCCCGATTCCGTCGCTGCGACGACGCGCGAGATCGGAGTCGATCTCGGCCTGAAGGACTTCCTGGTGACCAGCGACGGTGACCGGGTGGCCAACCCCCGCCTGCTGGCTCGAAGAGCTCGCAACCTCAGTCGTCACCAGCGTCGGCTGGCTCGATGCCTGAGGGGCAGCAACAACCGGCTCAAGGCAAAGGCGAAGGTCGCCCGCGCCCACCGCAAAGTCCGCAACGCCCGCCGGGACTTCCTGCACCGCACCAGCACCGCGCTTGTTCGGTCCTCCGGGACGATCGTGATCGAGGATCTCAACGTCGCGGGCATGGTTCGCAACCGACGTCTGTCCCTCGCCATCTCCGACGTTGGATGGGGCGAGTTCCGGCGACAACTCCAGTACAAGTGCGAACGTGCCGACCGCACGTTGATCGTGGTCGATCGCTGGTACCCCTCCAGCAGAACCTGTTCCGCCTGCGGACACCTTCTCGCCACGCTCGAGCTCTCCACCCGGCACTGGACGTGTCCGGGCTGCCGCACCCGGCACGACCGGGACCTCAACGCGGCCAAGAACATCCTTGCGGCCGGTCGAGCCGTAGCCCGAGGTGGCTCGGGCGATGCCTGTGGAGCTGATGTCAGACGGCAAGGGGAACCCCTTCCGCGATCGGCGATGAAACAGGAAGCTCATGCCGTGAGATCCGGTTCTTGAGCGAAGTCAAACGATCACCCCGTCGCGGACCTCGACGCGGCGCGGCGCCCACGCCGCGATGTCCCGGTCGTGCGTGATCAGCACGATCGTCGTGCCGTCGGAGTTGAGGCGCTCCAACAACTCCAGCACCCCGGCACCGTTCTGCGTGTCCAGGTTCCCGGTCGGCTCGTCGGCCAACAGGATCCCGGGCGTGTTCACGACGGCCCGTGCGATCGCGACGCGCTGGCGTTCGCCGCCGGACAGCTCGTGCGGCTTGTGCAACGCCCGGTGCAACAGCCCCACTCTGTCCAAAGCGGACATCGCGAGCGCACGACGCTTCGAGCGCGGCACGCCGGCGTAGACGAGGCCCGAGGCCACGTTCTCGATCGCCGACAGGCCCTCGGTCAGGAAGAACTGCTGGAACACGAAGCCGATCGTGCGGGCTCGCAAGGCCGACAAGGCGTTGTCGGACAACGAGGACACGTCGTGGCCGTCGATCTCGACGCGACCCGTGGTGGGCTTGTCGAGCGTGCCCATCAGGTGCAGCAACGTCGACTTGCCCGAGCCGGACGGGCCCACGATCGCGAGCATCTCCCCGCCCCCGACGGTCAGGGAGACGTCGCGCAGCGCCTGCACGCCGCCGGGGTACGTGCGGCTCGCGTGGTCGACGGTGATCACTCGGTGGTCACCACCTTCATGCCCTCGCGCAGGCCTTCGCCCTGCACCTCGACCTGGCCCTTGGCGAAGATGCCGACGGTGACCGGGATGGTCCTGCCGTCGTCGGTGACGAGGCCGTAGCCGCCCTCGGCCAGCGCGAGCAGCGCGCCGATCGGGACCGCGAGCACGTTCTGCTTCCTCGCCACGGTGAAGACGGTGGTGACGCTGCCGGTCTCGATGCCCTCGGCGGCCTTCGGGTCGTCGACGGAGATGGTCAGCACGATCTTCGGCTTCTGCCCCTGGTTCGGGTCGCCGGCGGTGCGGGTGACCCCGGTGATGGTGCCGGTGGTGGGCTTGCCGCCGGTGATCGACAGCTCGACCTTCTCGCCCTGCTTCGCGAGGCGCTGCTTGGACTGCTCCAGCTCGACGGTCACCGCTCGTTCGGTGCCGGTGACCTTCATCAGGTCACCGCCGGCGGGGGCGCCCAGCTGGGCGTTCAGCGACGAGACGCGGACCGCTCCCGGCTGCACGACGACGTCGCCGGAACCGAGCTTGCCGGTCTGCTCCAGGCCGTTCGCCTTCTGCCACTTCTTCAGCGCGGTGGACGTGTAGTAGGTGAACCTGTCGTCGGGGGTGCCGAAGTCGGCGAACCCCAGTGCGGCCAGGTTCTCCTCCACCACCTTGACGTCGGGGCCGTTCGACATGCCCGACTCGAGGTCGCGGTAGAGCGGGGTCTCGCCGTAGAACAACGGCACCGGCTTGGCGTCCGAGTAGAAGGTCGGCTTGCCCCGCTCGATGACGTCGCCCTGCTTCGGCAGGCCCGTGACGGTGCCGCCTTTCCGGCTGGCCAGCGCTCGTTCCGCGCCGTAGCCGAGCTGGCCGGTCACCGACTGCTGGTCGGCGAGGTTCGTCCTCTTCACCGGCGCCGTCTTCGCCGGGTCGTTCTGCAACGGCGCGGCGTTGGCCTGGTCGGCGGCGACTCTCGTCAGCACCACGACCCCGCCGGTGCCGAGCAGCACCGCGGCGACGAGCGCGGCGATGACGACCTTCCTGTTCACGCGGCGCCTCATCCGGCCGGCCTCGCAGCGCTCATCTCGCCCAGGCCGCAGTCCTTCATGTCCTGCTTGACCTTCTCGTCCTCCATGTCGGGCAGCTCGATGGCCTCGACGGGGCCACCGCCCTCGAACTTCGGGTCGGGCCAGTTGTAGCCCCTGTCGCGCATGCACTTCGCCTGCTGGCGCATCTTGTCCTGCTCCTCCGGCGACGGCGGCTTGAACTCGCCGCCGTTGGGCAGGTACTGCTTGCACGCGTTGTGGGCGGCCGACATCTTCTCGGCGCCGGCGTCGTCGCCCGCAGCGACACCGGGGAGGCCGAGCGTGACGGCGCCGCCTTCGCCCTGCGGGTCCGGCATGTCGACGCCGTTGTCCCGCATGCACTGCGCGAACTTGACCATGTCCGCCCTGTCGTCCTTCTTCTGCTCGTTCTCCGCCGGCTTGCTGCCGCAGGCGGTCAGCGCCATCAGCAAGGCGAAGAGGAGCACGGTGGTTTTCTTCACGGCGACAGGTCTACGGAGGTGGTCATTCGGCCCCGTTAAGCGAAAGCCCTTATCCGGCGCTTATCCCCCTCGCGCGGAAAATAGGCGCCATGCGTGTGCTGGTGGTCGAGGACGAACAGCTGCTCGCGGACACGATCGCCGAGGGACTGCGCAGGTTCTCCATGGCGGTCGACGTCTGCTACGACGGCGAGGCGGCGCTGGAACGCGTCGGCGTGCACTCGTACGACGTCGTGGTGCTCGACCGGGACCTGCCGTTCGTGCACGGCGACGACGTGTGCAAGGCGGTGCACGCGTCCGGCGGCGAGGCGCGGGTGCTGATGCTGACGGCGGCGGCCGAGGTGGACGACCGCGTCGCGGGCCTGGGGCTCGGTGCCGACGACTACCTGACCAAGCCGTTCGCGTTCGCCGAACTGGTCGCGCGCGTGCAGGCGCTGGGCCGCCGGGCCCGTCCCGCGTTGCCGCCGGTGCTCGAACGCGCGGGCGTGACGCTGGACCTGCCGCGGCACCAGGCCGCGCGCGACGGGCGGTACCTGCCTCTCTCACCCAAGGAGTTCGCGGTGCTGGAGGTGCTGATGCGGGCGGAGGGCACCGTCGTGAGCGCGGAGGAGCTGCTGGAGAAGGCGTGGGACGAGCACGCCGACCCGTTCACCAACGCCGTGCGGGTGGCGGTGATGACGCTGCGCCGCAAGCTGGGCGCGCCGCAGGTCATCGAGACCGTGCCCGGCGCCGGCTACCGGTTCGGCTCATGACGCTGCGGACCAGGCTGACGGCCTGGTACGCCGGGGTGTTCCTGATCGCGGGCATCGCGCTGATCGGGCTCAACTACTGGCTGCTGGCGGACTGGCAGCCGCTGTCGGGCGGCATGGCGGCGGCCACGCGGGCGACGGCCCCGACGGCGCTGATCGACGACTACCCGACGTACCCGGCGGTCGAGGCGGCGCAACTGCCCGCCGACACGCTCGTGTTCACCGCCGCCCAGGTCAAGGCCGACACGATGAGCACCGTCCTGTGGCAGTCGGTCATCGCGCTGCTGGTGGCCGCCGTGCTCGCCGTCTCGCTGGGCTGGGTGGTGGCCGGGCGGGTGCTGGAGCCGTTGCACTCGATCACCGCCACCGCGCACCGGCTGGAGGCGGAGCGCCTGGACCAGCGCATCGAGCTGGACGGGCCGCCCGACGAGCTCAAGGAGCTCGCGGACACCTTCGACGGCATGCTCGACCGGCTCGCGTCGTCGTTCGACAGCCAGAAGCGGTTCGTCGCGAACGCCTCCCACGAGCTGCGCACGCCGCTGGCCGTGCAGCGGACGTTGATCGAGGTGGCACTGGCCGCGCCGGACGCGACCGACGAGGTCCGCCGACTCGGAGCGCACCTGCTCGACACGAACGAGCGAAGCGAGCGGCTCATCGACGGGTTGCTGGTGCTCGCGCGCAGTGACCGCGGCCTGACGACGCGGGAGCTGGTCTGGCTGGACGAGGTGATCGACGACGAAGTGGAGTCGTGCGCCGCGCTGGCGGCCGAGAAAAAGGTCACGTTTGCCGTCGAGACCCGCAGGTATCTGGTCGACGGCGATCCGGTCTTACTTGCCCAGCTCGTCGGCAACCTGTTGCGCAACGCCGTCCTCTACAACAAGCCCGGCGGTTCCGTCTCGATACGCCTTGATCAAGAACTCGTCGTGACCAACACCGGCCCCACCGTGCCTGCCCAGGCAGTACCCGGGTTGTTCGAGCCCTTCCGACGTCTGCGCGACCGCACCGGGACCGCCGGATCGGGCCTCGGACTGTCGATCGTCCAGTCCGTGGCGAAGGCTCATCAGGGCTCAGCGAGGGCTCGTCCGAACGGGGGAGGCGGGCTGGTGGTCCAGGTGAACCTTCCGGAAACGGGAGTGCGACAGGCCTCGTGAACTGGCAAGATCACGTAGAGATATCGGCGAGTCTCCCACTTGTGGACGCTCCGTTGTCCTAACGTTGTCTGCTGGCGAGGTGCGAATTCAGGGAGGCCACGATGCGAGCGCTGCGAGTCATCGGGCTCGACGAGGACGGCAAGTCCGTCATCCTCGAGGACCCCGAAAACCGCGGCGAGCGCTTCACGCTCCCCGCAGACGAGCGCCTTCGGGCGGCCCTGCGCGGTGACCTCGCGCGCCTCGGCCAGATGCAGATCGAGTCCGGCGAGGCCCAGATGCGGCCGCGCGAGATCCAGGCCCGCATCCGCGCCGGTGAGTCGATCGAGCAGGTCGCGGCCGCCTCGGGCATGCCGGCGAACCGGATCGAGCGCTTCGCCTACCCGGTCCTGCTGGAGCGTTCCCGCACGGCCGACCTGGCCCAGCGCGCGCACCCGGTCCGCGAGGACGGCCCGGACGTGCAGACGCTCGGCGAGGTCGTGGCGCACTCGTTCGGCCAGCGCGGCCACGACCTGTCCGACACCAAGTGGGACTCGTGGCGCGGCGACGACGGCCGCTGGATCGTGCAGCTGCACTGGATGACCGGGCGCTCGGACAACCGCGCGCACTGGCACTTCCACCCTGGTGCGCAGGGCGGCACGGTGACGGCGCTCGACGACGCCGCGGTCGACCTGATGGACCCGAACCCGAACCGGACGCTCCGCACGGTGCGCCCGGTGACGCAGCTGGCGCGGCAGGCCCTGGAGGCGACTCCGGTGCTGCCCGCGTCCGTGCCCGTGGTCCCGGTGGTCCCCGTGGTTCCCGCCGCCGAGGAGCCGGCCCCCGTGCCGGTTCCCGCACAGGCACCGCCGCCCGCTCCCGTGGTCGCCGAGAAGCCGGTGGTCCAGGAGAAGCAGCCAGAACCGGAGCCCGCTCCCGCCCCTGCCGCACCGCCGGTGAAGAAGGAGCAGGAGCCCGCCGCGGAGAAGCCGGTCCGCAAGGACCCTCCTCCGAAGCGGGGGAAGAAGAACCACCCCATCGTCCCGTCGTGGGAAGACGTTTTACTGGGCGTGCGGTCGAACCGCTGAGTGAGGCGCTGACACCGTGGGACGTCGTGTCGCGCTGGCTGCCGGAGTGGGTGCACTCCTCGGGCTGGCCTGGTGGGGGATGTTCGAGCTCATCGCCTCCGGGGCGGTCTGCACGTTCGACGACTGGGGCTGCCTCGGCACCTTCGTGATGGCCGTTCCGGTCTTCGCGGTGGTGGCGGCGGTTCTCGGCGGGATCCTGCTGCGGTCCACGGGTGAGTCGCGGGCATGGCTGGTGGCCGTGCCCCCGACCCTCATGGCGACGGTGGCGATGGTGTTCCTGCTGGCGGTGCCGTGGCTCGGGTTCGCGGTGTTCGCGCTGATGTACGTGTTGATCGCGGTGCTCACGTCGGCACGCGGTGAAGGTGCTGTGGAGGGTTCGTGAAGATCGGGCCCCGCTGACCGTCCTTCCGCTATTCCTGGTCGCATGGTGGTGCGCACGGCCCTCGGAGCCGTCGTCGGAACGGTGGTGGGCGGCGGGTTCCTGCTGACCCTGAACTCGGTCGTGCGGTACTGCAACGGCGGGCCCGGCCGCGCGCCGTGCGGCTCGATCGGGCTGGTGGTCCCCACCGGCTTCGTGGTCTGGGCCCTGCTGGCAGGGCTGTTCGTCGTGGCCGGGTTCCACTTCCTGCACCAGAGGCACGGCCTGTGGGTGGTGGGTGCGGGCGCCGTGCTGTGGGTGGCGCTGGTCGCGGCGGTCTACCACGTGTCGCGCGAGTACCTCGACCTGTACCAGGCGGACCGCGGGCCCGTCATCGCCGTGGCGATCGTGATCGCGCCGTGCGTCTCGTACGCCGTCGCCGCGCTGTCCATCGGCCGGGACGCGCCGGTGGCCCGGCCGGCGGAGTCCCAATCGTGACGCTCACGTCAGCAGCAGCCGTCTCCCACGCCTTGGCCGCTGCGGTGACCGCTCGTTACCGTGGCAGGCGTGACCGAACAGAGCACCGCGGGGAAGACCGGTAGGACCGGGCGCAGGCTGCTGTTCCGGGTGGTCCTGTCGATGGCCGTCGGAGCAGGGCTCGTGCTCGGCTGGACCTGGGCGTACGAGTCGGGCTTCCTGAAGTCGTGGCTCGACAGCACGTCGATGTCGACGTTCCTGTTGCTCGTGCTGGTCGGGCTGCCGCTCGCGCTGGTGTCGTCACTGGTGCTGGCCGGGCCGATCCTGTGGGTCTTCGGGGTGCGGCCGGTGTGGCCGATCATCCTGCTCGGACCGGTCGTGCTGGGTATCGGGCTCTACTTCAAGGTGCACGAGCCCGCGATGGCGTGGTTCACCAACAGGCACCACGCCGAGGCGTTGCTCGCGGCCGTCGCCTACGGGCTGGTCGCGCTGGTCACGTTCAAGAGGTCGTAGGCACCTCGTCGAGCAGATGTAGGTCCCAGCCCTCGCTCTCACACCAGTCCTCGGCCTCCTCGCGGGAGACGAACATGGCGTGCCGCGGCCGCGGGCCCGGCAGGTGGTCCCAGCCGTCGGGGGCCAGCACGTAGCTGGCACCGTCGCGGGTGGCGATCAGCCGTCCGTGTGGAAACGCCATCGTCTGCTCGGTCCGCAGATACCGCGTCATGGCCACAATCGTGCCCTTGACCTCGACCTATGTCGAGACTGCAGGCTCCGGTGAGGAGAAAAACCGGATGCTGAACGCGGGTCGTCCTTCGTACTTTGGAGACGACCTGGAGGGGGCTCGCTGCGTGAGCGATCAACGTAACTCGACAATCAGGACCTTGCGGAGGTTGTGGCCGTACGTGCGGCCGCACCGCGCACGGATGGCTGTCGTGCTGTCGGCGACGATGCTCGCGATGCTGTGCGGTCTCGGCATCCCGCTGCTCACGCAGCGCATCGTCGACGGTCCGATCCAGCACAAGGAGACCGCGGTGCTGCCGTGGCTGATCCTGGGCGTGCTGGCGCTCGGGCTCAGCGAGGCGGGGTTGTTCTACATCCGCCGCAAGCTCGTCGCCCGGCCGGCGGCGGAGGTCGAGGCACGCATGCGGTTCGACCTGTACCAGCGGTTGCAGCGGCTGCCGGTGGCGTTCCACGACCGGTGGCAGTCGGGTCAGCTGCTGTCCCGCGCGACCAACGACCTCACGACCGTGCGGCGCTTCGTGGCGTTCGCGGTGATCTTCCTGATCGTGAACAGCCTGGTCGTGCTGATCGGGCTGGGCATCATCGCGGCGCTCTCGCCGTGGCTCGTGATCGTGTCGCTGTGCGGCGCACTGCCGTTGATCTTGATCTCGTTCTTCTTCGAGTCGAGGTTCAAGGTCGTGGCGCGCAAGGCGCAGGACCAGTCGGGCGACCTGACCACGACGGTCGAGGAGTCGGTGCTCGGCATCCGGGTGCTCAAGGCGTTCGGGCGCGGGCCGGAGCTCTCGAAGCGGTTCCTGGCGCAGGCGCGCGAGCTGCGGTCGACCGAGCTGCACAAGATCTCGATCCTGGCCGCGCTGTGGTCGGTGCTGATCGTGCTGCCGGAGCTGTCGATCGCGGGCATGCTCGGCGTCGGCGCGATCGGCATCGTGAACGGCTGGATGACGGTCGGCACGCTGGTCGCGGCGGTCGCGGTGAGCGCCTACCTGCGCTGGCCGATCGACTCCATCGGCTGGTTGCTCGCCGAGACGAACCAGGCCGCCGCCGCGCTGGAGCGGTACTGGGAGGTCATCGACGAACCCGTGACGATCACCAGCCCCGCCTCGCCCGTGCCGCTGCCGACGCCGCTGCGCGGGCACGTCCGTTTCGAGGACGTGCGGTTCGCGTTCGAGGACGGCCGCGAGGTGCTCCAGGGCGTCGACCTCGACCTGCGGCCCGGCGAGACCGTGGCGCTGGTCGGGGCGACCGGCTCGGGCAAGACGACGCTGACGGCGCTGGTGCCGCGACTGGCCGACGTGACCGGTGGGCGGATCACGATCGACGGCGTGGACGTGCGGGACCTCTCGCTGGAGGACCTGCGCACGGCCGTCGGCACCGCGTTCGAGGAGCCGGTGCTGTTCTCCGCGTCGGTGACCGAGAACGTGGCGCTGGGCGTGCCCGACGTGGACGAGGACCGGGTGCGCGAGGCGTTGCGGGTGGCCAAGGCCGAGGAGTTCGTGTACGCGCTGCCGTGGGGTCTCGCGACGCGCATCGGTGAGCAGGGCCTGTCGCTGTCCGGTGGTCAGCGGCAACGGCTGGCGCTCGCGCGTGCGGTCGTCGGGAAGCCCGCGGTGCTGGTGCTGGACGACCCGCTGTCGGCGCTCGACGTCCACACCGAGGCCGAGGTCGAGGCGGCGCTGCGCCGGGTGCTGCGCGGTGTCACGGCACTGGTCGTGGCGCACCGGCCGTCGACCGTGCAGCTGGCGGACCGCGTCGCGATGCTGGTCGACGGCAGGATCGCCGCCGTCGGCCCGCACCGGGAGTTGTTGGAGCACAACGAGGAATATCGGCGCCTGCTGTCCAGTATGGACAGTGAGGACAAGGTGGAGGAGGAGGTGGCGTCGTGAGCGCGGCAGCTGTTCAACCGGTGGCCGAGGAAGAGGAGTGGCGCGGCGTCGCCGCCGAGGAGATCGAGGAGATCTCGCACCGGACGGGCCTGCGGCTGCAGGCCCGGTCGCGCAAGCTGCTGGGGTCGTTGCTGCGCCCGCACGTGGCCCGCGCGTCACTCGCGGTCGCCGCGGTGGTCGGCGGCAACCTCGCGGGCCTCGCCGGGCCGTTGCTGATCGCCGCCGCGATCGACCGGGGCATCCCGGCGGCGCTCGGTGGTGGCGCGTCGATCCTGGTCTGGTGCGTCGTCGGCTACGCGGTCTGCGCCGGCCTGCAGACGTTCCTGCGCTGGGCGTTCCTGCGGATCTCCGGCCGCGTGGGCCAGGACCTGCTGCTGGACCTGCGCGGGCGGATCTTCCGGCACTCGCAGCGGCTCTCGGTGGGCTTCCACGAGTCCTACACGTCCGGCAAGGTCATCGCGCGGCTGACGAGCGACGTCGACGCGTTGCAGGACCTGCTGGAGGAGGGCCTCGACAGCCTGTTCAACGCGGCCCTGTCCGTCGCCGGCATCGCGGTGATCCTGATCTGGCTCGACCCGCCGCTGGCGACGGTCGTGGTCGCGGGCTTCATCCCGGCGTACTTCATCTGGCGCTGGTTCCGCCGCCGCTCGATGGACGCCTACCGCGGCACCCGCGGCGCGATCGTGAAGATCATCGTGCAGTTCGTGGAGTCGATGAACGGCATCCGCGCGGTGCAGGCGTTCCGGCGCCAGCCCCGCAACGAGCAGATCATGAAGGGCTTCAACGGCCAGTTCCGCGACGCGAACACCGACGCGCTGGGCGTGATGGCCACGTTCGTCTCGACGATCCGCATGATCGGCAACGTGTCGCTGGCCGTCGTGCTGGCGTGGGGCGCCTACCGGGTCACGGGCGGCTCGATGGAACTGGGCGTGCTGGCGGCGTTCACGCTGTACCTGCGCCGGTTCTACGACCCGTTCGACGAGCTGGCGATGTTCGCGAACTCGTACTCCTCGGCCACGGCGGCGCTGGAGAAGATCTCCGGCCTGCTGGAGGAAGAGCCGTCGGTGCCGGAGCCGTCGTCGCCGGTGGCCCTGCCGCACGCGCGGGGTGCGATCACCTTCTCCGACGTCGAGTTCCGCTATCCCGGCACGTCCCGGCTGGTGCTGCCGCAGTTCTCGCTGGACGTGCCCGCCGGTCAGACGGTGGCGTTGGTCGGTGCCACCGGTGCCGGCAAGACCACGCTGGCCAAGCTGGTGGCGCGGTTCTACGACGCGTCGTCCGGCGCGGTGCGGCTCGACGGCGTGGACCTGCGTTCGGTGGCCGACACCGACCTGCGCCGGGCCGTGGTGATGGTGACGCAGGAGAACTTCCTGTTCTCCGGGTCGGTCGCGGACAACATCGCCCTGGGTCGTCCGTCCGCCTCGCGAGCCGAGGTCGAGGCCGCGGCGGCCGAGGTGGGGGCGCACGAGTTCATCTGCGCCCTGCCGGACGGGTACGACACGGACGTCCGCAAGCGGGGTGGGCGGCTGTCGGCCGGACAGCGGCAGATGGTGGCGTTCGCACGGGCGTTTCTCGCGGATCCCGCCGTGCTGGTGCTGGATGAGGCAACATCGTCCTTGGACGTGCCCACCGAACGTGCGGTGCAGGCGGCGCTGGAGACGGTGCTGGCCGACCGGACGGCGTTCATCATCGCCCACCGGTTGTCGACGGTCCTGATCGCGGACCGCGTTCTGGTGCTCGATGGTGGCATTGTGGTGGAAGACGGCTCCCCCGCGGAGCTGATCGGTGAGCAGGGTCGGTTCGCGGCTCTGCACACGGCCTGGCGCGACTCGCTCGCGTGAGGCCTGGTGCTGGATGAGGCAACATCGTCCTTGGACGTGCCCACCGAACGTGCGGTGCAGGCGGCGCTGGAGACGGTGCTGGCCGACCGGACGGCGTT
>NZ_JBHYGW010000053.1:0-32196 GCF_042738015.1 Lentzea sp. NPDC059081 | reverse complement strand
AACCCGGCACGCTTTTCGCCGGGTTGACACCCCTGACCTGGTGTGGCTCGCTCTTGCCTCGGTTCGTGACGGGACCACCCCACCCGAACCGCACCGCCTACGCAGCAGCAAGCCGCCGAACGCAACAGGCGTGCCATCAACCCGCTAACGGCGCTGGGCGGTCTTTGATCAGTTGGCGGGGTCCGGGGCAGAGCCCCGCGCACGAAACAGGCACCCGAACGCAAAACGCAACCAACCGACCAACCAACCGCCAAACCTCAGTACAAAGCAGAAGCCAACGCCCGCCGAGCAGCAGCCACCCGAGGATCATCGGCCGGGAACAACTCAAAAAGTCCGATCAAATGAGTCCGAACCCGATCCCGCTCATCCCCGAAAACCCGCCGCACAGTCCCCACCAACCGAGCAAAAGCCTCATCCACCATCTGCCCAGCGATCTCGGCATCAGCAGCGGCCAACTGAGCCTCAAGATCCTCCGGAGCAGCATCAGCCTTGGCGATCACCGCAGGATCAACAGCCTCAGCCCGCTCAGCGAACCGAGCCTGCGCCAACCCTTCCCGCGCCAACTCGTTCCCAGGCTCAGAAGCCAGAATCTGCTCGTAAAAGCCCTGAGCAGCACCATAGTCCCCAGCCTCGAAGGCCTCCTCGGCAGCAACGATCCGAGGGTCCTCCACGACCTCTTCCTCAGCGACCCCGGTAGCCCGAGCCTCCCCTGCCCGAATCCCCGGCAACCGCTCCCGCAACGCGTCCAGCAACCGGGCGATCCAAGCGGACAACTCGGCATCCGCGATCGGCCCTGCAAAAGCATCGATCGGCTGACCAGCAGCAACAGCGACAGTCGTGGGCACGGACTGCACCCCGAACGCCTGCCCGATCCGAGGCGCCTGCTCGAGGTCGACCCGAGCGAGGATCCACGCCCCGCCGGACCCGGTCGCGAAACGGGTCAGGGTGGCCGCCAGCGCCTGCGACTCGGGCGAGTAGGAGGCCCCCAGCAGCACCACGACGGGCACCTGCAGCGACTGCTCGACGACTGCCTGGAACGAGGCTTCCGTGACGTCCACGATCCAGGGCACGGAAGCGCCGTTGTCAACAGGAGCAGCGGAAGCAGGCGCGGCTGCCGCCTGCCGAGCCGCGTCGGCGCGGGCCTTCAGGGCACCGAGGTCGACGGCGCCCGAGAGCGCGGCGGACAGTGCGGCGGTCTTGCGAGGATCAGGCCTTGTCACGTGTTCCATCCTGGCACGGCTAGTTCCCGGACCGGGTCCAGGGCCATCGGGTTGACGCGCATCGCCTCGTTGCCCGAAGCGATGCGTAGAGCAAGCGGTGTCATCAGTTCGACGAACCGCAACGTACCTGTGGTTCCCAGCACCTCCCACGGCTCCAACGCGCTCGAATCAGTCGCACGTTCGACCGCGGCGAGGTCTCCAGGCAGGTCCGACACGGCATCCCACTCCTCACCAGTCCAACCACGCGCGGTGCGCATGTATGCCGGATCGAGGGAATGCTCACGCGCGTAGAGCGCAAGCGCTTGGCAGGGCCCCACGCCGTGGGCCACGAGAGCAGCCACGTGGCCGTCGCCGCGTGCCTCGCGCAAGATCGTGCACGCGTGCCACAGCTCCAGATGGGGTTCGGCCGGCCACGGCAACGCACGGTTCGCGGCAGCCAACGGCCGTCCACCCAAAGGTGCCGCCATCGCGGCCATGCGCGCCAACGCGGCCGCCTCGGCGATCTCCGACGTGTCCACCTCACCGAGCAACCGGCGCAACGCCCCGTCCACGCCGCGAAGGCGCGCTTCGAGGAACTCGCCAGGCGAGGCGACCGCCCACGCGTCGGGCAGAGCGCGCGCGACCATCCGTGGGGCGAAGTTGTAGAACACCGCGGTGACCAGCTCCGGCGACGCGGCCCCGAGAGGCGCGGCGCGCATGCCGAAGTAGCCCATCCAGCCGCCCTTGCACCCGAGCGCGTCGGTCGCCGCGCGGGACTCGGGCGTGAAGTACGTGACGTCGTGATACGGCTCGAACCGCAACCACAGCTGTCTCGCGTCCACGCCCGACACGCTAACCCAGACAAAGCCGCCGCACGGGCTCACTCACCGTGGCGGCGTAAGTGCGTTCGGCCATCCGAGGAAGGCCTCCGGCGTGTTCACGGCGTGTCGGCGAGATGCTCCTCGATCCGGTCGACCTTGGCCTTGAGCTGTCCGGTGTAGCCGGGCCGGATGTCCGCCTTGAGCACGAGCGACACCCGCGGGGCCGCGGCCTGCACGGCTTCGGTCGCCTTCTTCACGACGGCCATCACCTCGTCCCACTCGCCCTCGACCAAGGTGAACATCGCGTTCGTCTCGTTGGGCAGGCCGGACTCCCGCACGACCCGGACGGCCTCGGCCACGGCCTGCGCGACGCCTCCCGACGAGTCCGAACCGGACGGAGCGACGCTGAACGCGACAAGCACACGTGCCTCCTGGTGATCATCGGTTGTACTGACTGGTAGCTTCGGTGCCCATGACACCGCTGCCGTTCGATCCGATCGCCCGCGCGGCCGAACTGTGGGACGACCGGGTGGGGTCCGCCACGGCGATGGCCGCCGTCACGAGCGTCATGCGTGTCCAGCAAATCATCCAGTCCGCCGTGGACGCAGCCCTGAAGCCGCACGGTCTCACCTTCGCGCGCTACGAGGCGTTGGTGCTGCTGTACTTCTCCCGCAAGGGCGCGCTGCCGATGCGCGTGATGGGCGAGCGCCTGCAGCTGCACCCCACGAGCGTGACCAACATCGTCGACCGGCTCGAGACCGACGGCCTGGTCCGCCGCACCCCGCACCCGACCGACCGCCGCACGACGCTGGTCGAGATCACCGACGCCGGGCTGCAGCGCCGTGAGAGCGCGACCGCGGCGGTGATGGAGGTCAACCTCGGGCTGAAGGGCCTGACCGACCGGCAGACCGAGCAGCTCACCGATCTGCTCGCGAAGGTCCGCAGGGCCAGCGGGGACTTCGAGGACTGAAAATCCGGTTGAGCGCACGGCGATGATGATCCGGTGACAGGACGGACGATCATCGCCCTGGTCAGCGGACCCGACGGGTTCGCGGGCCGCACCGACCCCGTCGCGGTGGACAGCCGCTGGTGGCCGGACGCCGAACCCGTCAACCACGCCCTGGAACAGCTGCTCGGCGTGCCGACGAGCGTGCTCAGGCTGATCGAGGTCGAGGGCGGCGAACGCGGAGGCGGCGGCGTCGTCACCTACCACGTCGAGGCGCAAGGCGAACCCGACCGCACGAAGCTGCACCCGGCGGACGAACCCGAGGCGGACGCCGAGTTCCGCCTGCCCTGGGCACGACCGGGCGGCCCGGCCGAGCTGGTCGCGTGGGCCGACGCCATCGTCGAGCGCACCGGCCGCGCGACCCAGGTGAAGACCTGGAACCTGTCGAGCGTCCACCGCCTGGCCACGGCGAACGGCACGGCGTGGCTCAAGGCCGTGCCGCCGTTCTTCGCCGACGAGGGCGAGGTGATCGCGATGGTCGCCGCCCACGACCCGACGCTGGTGCCCGCGGTGATCGCCTCCGCACCGCGCCGCGTGCTGCTCGCCGAAGCGCCGGGCGAGGACTGCTGGGACGTCACGCCCGAGCAGGTCGAACGGATCGTGCCCCGCTGGGTCGCGGTGCAGAACGCGCTGGCGGGCACACCGCGCCTGACGCCGTCCGTGGTGCCGATGCCGTCGTTCGGGCTGCCGGACACGCTGGTGCACGGCGACTTCCACCCCGGCAACTGGCGCAGCGGCGGCGTGGTCATCGACTGGTCCGACGCGGTGTGGGGACACCCAGCGCTCGACGCGGCCAGGCTCATCGCGTTCAGCCCCGCCCTCAGCGAGGTGGTCAGCCGCGTGTGGAGCGAGGCCTGGCTCGACCACCGCCCGGGCAGCCGCCCGCTGGAGGCCCTCGACGCCGCCCGCCGCGCGTCCCACCTGCACCTCGCCGTGCGGTACCAGGAGTTCCTGGACAACATCGAGGAGTCCGAGCGGATCTACCACCGCGACGACCCGGCCGAGCAGCTCCGCGCGGCGTCGCGGCTGGTGACCGGATGACGGGCAGGACGATCGTCGCGCTGGTCAGCAGCCCCAGCGGGTTCGCGGGTCGCACCGGCCCGCTGCCGATCCCGACCGCCGACTGGTACCACGTCGAGCCGGTCAACGAGGCCTTGGAACAGTTGCTCGGCGTACCCACCCACGTGCTCAGGCTGGTCAGCGCCGAGGGCGGCCGAACGCCGTTCGGCGGCCTGGTCACCTACCACGTCGAAGCGCTCGGCGAACCCGACCGCACGAAGCTGCACCCCGCGGAGGAACCGGAGCACGACGCCGAGTTCCGGCTGCCGTACGCGCGACTGGGCGGGCCTTCCGCGTTGATCGCCTGGGCCGACAGCGAGGTCGACCGCACCGGTCCCGCCGTCCAGGTCCGCACCTGGAACCTCTCGACCGTGCTCCGGCTCCCCACCTCGACCGGCCCGGTGTGGCTGAAGTCGATCCCGCCGTTCTTCGCCGACGAGGGCGCGGTGATCGAGATGGTCGGCACGATCGACCCGACGCTCGTGCCGGACGTGATCGCCTCGGCGCCCCAACGGGTCCTGCTCGCCGACGCGCCGGGCGACAAGTGCTGGCCCGTCATGCCGGAGCACGTCGACCTGGTCGTCCCGCGCTGGGTGGCCGTGCAGAACGCGCTGGCGGGCGAGCCGCGGCTACGCCCGACCGCCGTGCCGATGCCGTCGTTCGGACTGCCCGACACGCTGACGCACGGCGACTTCCACCCCGGCAACTGGCGCCGGAGCGGCGAGGTCATCGACTGGTCCGACGCCGTCTGGGGTCACCCGGCGCTCGACGCGTGCCGGGTGCTGGAGTACAGCGATCCCTCGCTGCACGACCACATCCGCGCCGTGTGGAGCAAGGCGTGGCTCACCCACCGCCCGGACAGCCGCCCGCTCGAAGCCCTCGACGTCGCCCGCCGCGCGTCGCACCTGCACAACGCGGTGAAGTACCAGGTCTTCCTGGACAACATCGAGGAGTCCGAGCGGATCTACCACCGGGGCGACCCGGAGGTGGAGCTCAGAGCTGTTCGGCAGCCGTCTCCGTGAGTCGGCCGGTCTTCGACGCCCAGCGCTCGAAGACCACCGTGCCGAACGGCGGGATGCTCGACAGCAGGCCGATGACCAGCGTGCGGACGTCCCACTTCAGCGGGTCCTTCGCCATCAGCGTGACGAGGACGAACCCGACGAAGATCGCGCCGTGGATCGGCCCGAAGATCTTCACGCCGATCTCGTTCTGCACGACGACGTACTTGAAGAACATCCCGAGCAGCAGGCCCGCCCAGGAGATCGCCTCGGCGAGCGCGAAGATGCGGAACCGTCCGACCGCACTGGAGAACGTCATGGTTCTCCATCATGAACCGTGACGGGCGGCACACGGCAACCGGGCCTGTCCTATTCCTCCCATTTGAAGATCCTCGAAGCGATGAAACCGACCACTAGCGTGAACCCGACCAGGATCGACGCCGGGACCACGAGCGACTCGATCCCCTTGCCGCGCACCAGCACGTCGAGCATCCCGTCGTTCATGTGCCGCAACGGGAACGCCTTCGACACCGCCTGCAACCACGCCGGCGCCTGGTCGACGGGGAAGAACGTCCCGGACAGGAACGCCATCGGCAGCACCACGATGTTCGCGGCCGCCGAAGCCGCCTCCTCCGTCTTGGCGAACGACCCGACGAGCATCCCGAGCGCGAAGAACGCCACGGTTCCCAGCAGCAGCAACGGAATCGCGAGCCACCACTGACCGGACAGCCGCAACCCGAACAACGGCAGCGACGCGATGCCGACGAAGATCGCGCCCTGCACGAGCGCGACACCGGCGCTGACCATCAGCCGCGACGACAGCACGGCGGTCGCCGACACGGGGGCGAGCTGGATGCGGCGCAGCACTTGCTTGCGGCGCCACGACACCAGCGTCAGCGCCGACCCGAACACCGCCGACACCGCCACACCCCACGACAGGATGCCGGGCGTCAGGTACTGGATCGGCTTCAGCGAGGCGTCCTCGACCTTCTCCGCGGCGAACGTGAACCGCGGCGGCTGGCCGGTCGCGGCGAGGTTCGCCTTGTCCACGAACCCGTTCACGATCCCGAGCACGGTCGCCGACTCGACCTGGTCGCTCTGCGCGTACCGCACGTCGACCTGCTGGCCGCGAACGATCAGCGCCGCGGGCAGGTCGCCGTCCTTCACCTTCTGCACGGCGGCGTTCTCGTCGTCGTAGGACTCGAACTCGAGCGCGCCGCTGTCGCGCAGGGACGAGACGATCGGGCCGTCGCCGACCAGTGCGATCTTGGTCTTGTCGTCGCCGACGTCGCGCAGGATGAGGCCGAAGATGACGAGGAACATCAGCGGGAAGACGAACGTGAAGAACAGCGTGGCCTTGTCCCGGACGAACCCCTTGAACATCGCCAGCGAGAGCGTCTGGAACGCGGTCATGCGCGGTACTCCCGTCCGGTGAGGTGGAGGAACACGTCCTCGAGGGTGGCGGTGCGGACCTGCAGGCCGTCCAGCGCGCCGCGGTCGGCGAGCGCGGACAGCACGGGGGCGGGGCGGCGGGTGGAGATCGTCAGCGAGACCTCGTCCTCGCGGGCGTCGTCGACGCCGTCGAGCGCCTGGGCGTCCACGACGGACAGCAGGCCCTTCTGCAACGTCACGTGCGTGGGTGCGTCGAGTCCGCGCACCAGCACCGGCGGCCGGTCGAGCGCGAGGATCCTGCCCTCGTCCATGATGGCGACGCGGTCGCAGAGGATCTCGGCCTCGTCGAGGTAGTGGGTGGTGTAGACGATCGTCTTGCCGCGCTCCTGGATCGCGCGCAGCACGTCCCAGAGGTTGCGGCGCGCCTGCGGGTCGAGCGCGGCGGTCGGTTCGTCCAGGAACACGATGTCCGGGTCGTGCACCAGCGCGCACGCGATCGAAAGGCGTTGGCGTTGGCCGCCGGAGAGCTTGTTCTCGCGCTCGTTCGCCTTGTCCGCCAGGCCGACCAGCTCCAGCATGTCCGCGGCCGTGCCCGCGCTCACGCCGTAGAGCGAGCCGAAGGTCTGCAGCTGCTCCTTCGCGGTCAGCTTCTCGAAGAACGAGGACGCCTGCAGCTGGACTCCGATGCGCGGCAACAGCTTCACGTTGCGCGGCCACGGGCTCTCGCCGAGCAGCGACACCTCACCGCTGTCGGGCTTGCGCAGTCCTTCGACGATCTCCAGCGTGGTCGTCTTCCCGGCGCCGTTCGGCCCCAGGATCCCGAAGAACTCCCCCTGCGCCACGGTGAACGAGACGCCGTCCACCGCTTTCAGCTCGCCGTAGCTCTTGCGGATGTCCCGCACCACGACCGCCGACCGTTCCTCCGTCATGGGCGGAACGGTAGGTCAGCGCACTTCGGTTCGAGGGGCGGAAAGACGAAAGTCGGAGCGAACTCAAGACTTACGAGGTCAGCTGCCCGCCGCGATCAGCGGATCGGCGGTGTGCGCGTCGTTGAGCCGGCGCAGCGCCGTGGCGAACTGCTCGAACCTCGCCCGCGGCACGGCCGCGCGCACCTCGTTGATCATCTGCCAGAGGTAGCGGTGCTCGAAGGTCTCCACGACCCGCTGGGACGGCACCTCGTGCCGGACGTCCGCGGCGAACGTGAGCGCGACCGTCGCGGCGCGCAGGCACGCGGTCGCGAGCGTCACGCAGTCCTCGACGAGCGTGCGGTCGTCCTCGGCGCGCACGACGCCGTTGACCGCGAACCGAACGGCCTGCATCAGCGCGAGGTAGAGGCGCTGGCCCGCCACGGTGCGGTCGGGCGACGGGCAGCCGGTGGCCGGGCCCGGCGTGAGCACGGTCATGCCGACCTGGGGGCGGCGCAGCACGTGGTCGAAGAGCGCGGTCGGTGCCCAGAGCAGCGTGCGCCAGGAGTCCTCGCAGATCGAGGTGCCGGTCCTGGCGGCGTTCTCCTGCACGTCGAGGTAGGCGATGAGGATGCTCGACAGGAACACGCCACCGTGGTCGCCGCCGACCCGCACGACGCCGAAGCGTTCGTCGTCACCGGCGTCCTGGACCCCGTAGCCGGGCTTCCACTCGATCACGTCGCAGCTGCCGAGGACCACGCGGGCGAGCCGCTGGTGCACGGGAGACGCCGAGAGCACGGTGTCGTCCAGCCCCATCTGGACGAGCACGGACGCGGCGTGCTGGAGCGACTCGCGCCGCTGCGGCACGAGATCGGGGTGCAGCAGCCGGAAAGGTTCCACGTCGCCCCCTCCCCTTCCATTGGTTGCACTCACAATGAACTGCGCGCGACCGGAAGTCATCCGGAGAGGCGGGACGTTACGTCTCAGTTGGCTCGTCACTCAGTTGAGCGCCGGTGCCGGTCGACGGCCTCAGTTCGACTGGGCCCAGGCGACGAGCTCGGCCCTGGACGAGAGGTTCAAGGCCGTCCGCACGTTGTGCACGTGCGACTCGACGGTCCGGTGGGAGATCCCGAGCGTAGCCGCGACCTGCGCGTTCGTCATGCCGCGCGCCACCAGCTCGACCACGACGCGCTGCCGGTCGCTGAGTACCGCGTCCTGCACGATCTCCTTGTCCAGCGCGATCTCCAGCGCGTGCGTCACGTCCATCGCCCTGCCCGCGTTGAGGGCCCTGGTGAACGCCGATCGAGACAGCGACTCCCGCGCGAGGTCGAGCGCGGCGGTCATCTTCCGCTGCCACCAGGTCTCCGACGGGACGACCCAGTTCATCCGCATCTGCCGGCACGCCGCGAGCAGGCGCACGCCGAGCTCGTACCGGCCGGACAGCATCGCGACCAGCCCGCGGCCCTCGATCGACTCGAGCACCGCGCGCGGGTCGGTCGCCGACAGCCGCGCGCTCTCGGCGAACCGGGCGCCCGCCGTCGCGAGGTCGCCGCGTTCCAGCGCGATGCAGCCCGACGTGTGCACGGCGATGGCCACGACGTCCGGCCGCGCGTGCATCTTGAGCACCGGCACCGCGTCCTCGATCAGGTCGCCGGCCGCGTCGACCTCACCCTGTTCGAGCAGCCACCAGCTGAGGTTCTGGCTGGACACGGCGACGCTCACGTCGTTGCCGTGGAGCTTGCCGTGCAGGATCGACTGGCGCAGCGCCCACGCGGTGTTCTGCACGTCCCCCGCGCTGTCGTAGGCAGCGGAGAGCGTGCGGTAGAGCCGGCACTTGATCGACTCCTGCCCGTTGTCGTCCGCGGTCGTGACGGCTTCCAGGGCGTGCTTCACGGCCTCGTCGTGCCGTTCCTCGTGCACCGCGAGCAGCGACGCGTACTCCAGGGCGAAGATCCGGTAGCGGGCGTCGGCCGCCGACTGGTCCAGCACCTGCATCAGCACGGCCCCGGCCTCGGCGAAGTAGCCGCGGTCGAAGCACACGCGCAGCAGCATCGTGGCGAGCATCAGCCGTCGTTCGTCGTCCGGTGCGAGCAGGCGGTGGAACGCGTGGGCCGCGTTGTCGTACTCCTGGTGCAGCGCCGTCACCTGCTCCGGCGTGAGGATCGACGACGTGGCGCCGGGTTCGCCCTTCTCGCACAGCCAGGAGATGATCCGCTCGGCCGTCACGTCGCGCTCGCCGTGCTCGCCGAGCCGTTCCTCCGCGAAGAGCCGCACCGATTCCAGCATCCGGAAGCGGCCGTCGCTCTCCCGCACCACCAATGACTTCGCCTGCAACCCCATGAGCAGGTCGACGACCGGTCCGCCGTGCACGACCTGGGCGATCTCCAGCCCGAACCCGCCCGGCAGCAGGGCGAGCCTGCGGAAGAACTGCTTCTCGTCGGTCGTCAGCAGGTCGTGGCTCCACGAGACGGCCGCGCGCAAACTCCGGTGCCGTGCCTGCTCCCCGGCGTCGCTGAGCAGGTCGAGCCGGTGGTCGAGGCGGTTCAGCAGCTGGTCGGGCGGCACCGAGGAGGAGAGCTTCGCGGCCAGTTCCACGGCCAGCGGCACCCCGTCGAGCCGCGCGCAGATCGCCGCGACGGTCTCCGGGTCGCTCTCGGTTCCCGCGCGTTCGACGAACAGGCGGACGGCGTCGCCCTCCATGCCGTGCAGCGGGTAGACGATCTCGCCGGAGGCCCGCAACGCCTCCCTGCTCGTCGCGAGCACCCGCACGTTCGGGCACCGCGCCAGCAGCGCGTCGACGACGGCGCAGCACTCCTCGATCACGTGCTCGCAGTTGTCGACGAGCAGCAGCAGGCGGCGGTGGGACAGTTCCTGGAGCACGGTCGTCAGCAACGTGACACCCGCGTGCTGGTACACGCCAACGGCTTCCGCGAAGGCCTGCACCACCTGGTCAGGCCGGCTCAGCTTGCCGAGCTCGACTGTGCGCACCTCGACCTTGCGGACCCGCTGAGCCACCTCCACGGCGAGGCGCGTCTTGCCGACCCCGGCCGCGCCGAGGACGGTGAGCAGCCTGTGCTTGCGCAGCAACGAAAGCAGCTCGCCGAGCTCGCCCTCCCTGCCGACGAACGCGTCGTCGTAGCCGGGCAGGTCCGCGAACACAGTGGACGCACCGGCCGAACGCCGTCGGTACGCGCGCTGGCGGCACGCGTTCGAGCAGTACCGCGCCCGCGACGGCATGGGCGCGAATTCCGTGCCGCAGCTCGCGCAGGTACCCATCGCACGAGCCTACGGCCGTTCGGGCGTCTCAGTTCGAAAGTGTGTGAAGGTCTACCGCGAGAGTGGCCCCGCTCACGAGCTCGGCGAGCCCGATCCGCCCGGTCGCGTTCTCCCGCCCGCCGCTCAGGATCCGCTGCACCACCTGCGTCTTCGCGGAGTCGGCCGCGGGCGCCTCGATCACGACGTCCCTGCCGTTCTCCAGGTGGATCACGGCCTTCCGGTACCTCGGCGCATGGGGGACGAACTCGCCCGTTCCCGGCACGGCGGGGTACATCCCGAGCGCGCTGAACACGTACCAGGCCGACATCGTGCCGAGGTCGTCGTTGCCGGTGACGCCCGCTGGCCCGTTGACGAACAACGTCTGCGCGGCCCGCACGACCACCGACGTCTTCTCCGGCCTGCCGATGAGCGCGTACATCCACGGCGCGTGCAGGTCCGGCTCGTTGTTCGGGTTGTACCGGAACTGGTTGTAGTACTCGTACGGCCCGACCACCCACTTCTCGCGCACCGTCCTGGCCGGGTCGCGCAGCAGATCCTCGTAGGCGAAGAAGTCGTCGAGCCGCGCCTCCGCCGCCTGCGCGCCACCGAGTGCCGCCACCAGACCGTCGACGTCGTGCTGAGCGAGCCACTGGTACTGCCAGGCCGTGCCCTCGTGGAAACCGTCCGGCCCCTGCGGCGTGTAGGGGCTCAGCCAGTCGCCGTTCTGCAGCTTCGGCCGCGGGAAACCCGTGAAGCCGCGGTCGGTGACGGTGTGGTCCCAGAGCGTGCGGTGGTTTCGCCCTCGGGCCTGGAACCGCTCCGCGTCCTCCCGGTGGCCCAGCTCCTCGGCCATGATCGCCAGCGTGGCGTCGGCCAGCGCGTACTCGAGGGTCGCGGACGCGCCGTGGTGCGGGTCGGTGTCCTGGCCCTTCTTCGGGAAGCGCTCGTCGTACTGGACGAAGCCCTTCGCGAGGTAGTTCGGGTTGCCGGACCGGCCCTGGAACCGGGAAATCCCGGGCGGGACGCCATCAGCATTCTGGACGAGAGCGGCGTACGCCTGGTCCTCGAGTCCCTCGAGGTGGCCGAAGCGCCAGAGGTCCACCAGGAACGGCGTCACCGGGTCGCCGGTCATGCAGTTGGTCTCCTGGTTCGCGAACGCCCACCGCGGGAGCCAGCCGCCCTGCTCGTGGATGGCGAGGATGCTCTTCGCGATGTCCTTGGACCGCTGCGTGCGGATCAGGGACAGCAGCTGGTTGTGGGCGCGGTAGGTGTCCCACAGCGAGTAGTACTCGTAGTAGGTCCAGCCCTCTGCCGTGTGGATCTTGTCGTCGAAGCCGCGGTACCTGCCGTCGGCGTCGCTTCCGGTGAGGGGTTGGAGCAGGACGTGGTAGAGCGCGGTGTAGAAGACCGCCCGCTCGTCCTGGTCGTCCGTCTCGATCTCGATGCAGCTCAGCTCTTCACGCCAGGCCTGCTGGGTTTCGTTCTTGATCTGGTCGAAGGTCTTGTTGGTGGTTTCCTCGGCCAGGTTGTTCGCGGCGCCCTGTCGGTCCACTTGGGACAGTGCGGTCGTGGCCGTCACCGGGCCCGGGGTGAAGGTCACCCAGGCTCCCCTGAGGCCTGCGCCGCCGCCGGTCTCCCGTTGCTTCGCCTTGGGTCCCGCCGGGTCCCAGACGCCGAACGACTCGAAGGGGCGGTCGAACCTCGTCGTGAAGTGGGTCAGGTAGGGGCGGCCGCCGCAGAACGCCTGGGTCTCGACGGTGCCGGTGATGGTGCGGTCGTCGAGGATTCGGATGCTGCTGGCGCTGACCGGTTCCTTGTCGTTGGCCTGGCCCGTGTTGATCAGGAGGGTGCCTGCCACCCCGTTCGGCCACGTGTAGCGCTCGACGCCGGTTCTAGTGGTGGCTGTGCATTCGACGGTGATGTCGTTGGCGAGCTTCACCTTGTAGTAGCCGGGTTTGCCGATCTCTCCGTCGTGGGTGTAGGTCGCGGCGTAGCGCTTGTGGTCGAAGGTCGTGGGGAGTTTGGTGGTGGGGAGGATCGGGATGAGGCCGCCCTGTTCCCAGCAACCCGCTCCGGAGAGGAAGAAGTGGCCGAAGCCCCGGATCTGCCGGTCGTCGTAGCGGTAGCCGGCGTAGTGGGCCGTTATGGGGCTGGAGTGGGTTTTGCCGAAGGGGGTGGAGGCGCCTGGGAAGGTGTTGCCTTCGTCTTTGGTGCCGATGAAGGTGTTGACCGACTCGATGGGGTCCAGTGCGTCCACGTGGTTCAGGGTAGTGAAGTTCCAGCGTGGTCACCGTGCGAGTTCCAGCGTGGTTCAGTCGAGTGGGCGGGTGCCTGTTCCAGCGTGGTCGTGCACCTCGGACGAAAGACTGGGTACATCGCCGCTCCGCGACGATTGCGATTGGGGCTTGACTTCGGGGCCCTTGCGAGGCGCTGGTTCGGCCGGAAAAGGCCGGATGCTTCGCAACCGGCCGATCCACAAGCGGTAGCACCTCGCACCCAAAGTCAAGCCCCAATCGCCAAACCACGAGTGGGTGCACCGCTACCCATCTGGGCAAGGTCCGCACTGCTCGCCTTCGGCATCGCTTGGGCGCCTCGGCTTCGCCGTTGGCGTTGGCCTGCTTGCGCGTAGGGACCGGGCCGGGGTGCAGCCGCCGCTGACAGCACCCCGGCCCGGGGGTCATTCGTGCCTGAGCTGCTACTTCTTGGCGCCCAGGAAGATGTTGCCCTCGGTCGAGAGGTAGTGGCTGGTGTAGTCGAAGCGGCGGGCGTCGCCGAAGATCAGCCAGTAGTACTTCAGTTGTTCGGACCACCAGTAGCCGGGGCAGAAGTCGCCCTTCGCGCCTGTGGTGACGTCGGTGAGGATCGTGTAGCCGTAGGTGGTGCGGGAGGTCTGCTTCATCTGCTGGTAGTGGCGGTGTGCGCGTTCGCGGTAGAGCTCGTCGCGCGTTGCCAGCCACAAGAAGAGGGCGCCGTCGGCGTATTCGGGGCGTAGTTGGTTGCCGACCGAGGTCGGGCGCAGTGACGTGTAGTTGATGCCCTCGGGGAGTACGCCGTAGCGGTCTTGGACTGCCGTCCACGAGTCGTGGTAGGCGCGGCCCCTTGTCGTGTCGCCGCTTTCGGCGAAGAGGCCGCCGAAGAACGAGGCCAGTTCGCTTTGGGTTCGGGAGTCCCTGGCGCCGGTGAAGGCATCCACCTGGGAGAACCAGAGGCGGCCGTTCACCACGTCGGTCTGGTGGCGCAGGATCGCCTTGATCAGGGTGTCCCACCAGGCTTTGAGGTCTCGGTCGCCGAACAGGTGCCAGCCGTCCCAGAGGTATTCGTAGTAGGAGTCGGCGGGTGGGCCGATGGTGGCGTAGCGGTTGCGCCAGGCGCCTGTTTCGGCGTGCACGTCCCACGGCAGCAGGTCGTAGGAGGTGCGGTGGTCGTAGGCGTACTTCAGGGCCTTCTTGGCCGCGTTGTAGTACTTGCGGTCGCCGGTCCAGTTCGAGAGCGAGCCGAACTCCGTGATGTAGGTGCCCGTCTCGGCGAGGTTGGTCTCGGGGGACGAGACGGCGCCCGTGCGGAGGTTCACGTAGCGGTACGGGATGCCGGTGGGCGACTTGGTGAAGGCCACCAGCAGGCGGTCGCCCAGGTCTCGTGCCAGGGCGAGCAAGGAGGCGTCGCCGCTCACGTGGTAGGCGGAGAGCAGGCCGCCGAGCATGCGGATGTTGGTCTCGAAGACCTGGAAGGGCGCGTCCACGTCGAAGTTCAGGTTGGCCTTGACCCAGGCGACGCCCTGGGCGAACTCGGTGTCGAGCTCCATGAGCCACAACGTGTCCAGGGCCTCGACGACGGTCAGGCCCATCGGGTGGCCGGGGACGAAGAACTCCTCGACGGTGCCCGACACCGGTTTGATCTGGTCGTGGCCGAACGCGCGGTCCACATAGGACTTCCAGGCCCAGCGGGTCTCGGTGCGGACGTCCTCGGCCACCGCGCGCCAGCCGCCGGGAGGCGGGGCGAGCGCGGTGGCGCCCCGTGCAGGGGCGTCGGCGTTCGAGGAGCCGGGTGTGGGCGCGGAAGGTGACGGTTGAGCTGTGGCGATACCCGATACGCCGGCCAGTCCGGCGGCACCGAGGAGGCTGAGAACGCTGCGGCGTGGCAGGTCACGCATAGCCGAACTCCCCTCGTGTCGCGATTTCGTGTCGGTCGTCCGGTCACCCGTTGTTCGTGATTTCGGCGGAGCCCAAATCACGGACGACGAGTCGGCCGGGCGGCCGACTGAGGACGAAATCGCCGCCGCACCGGAGGTGCGGCCATCAAACACTGACAACGCTGTCCGTTACCAGATCATTGCGGAGCGCACACAGGCCAGGTCAAGACTCAGCGCCCGCACTTGTCCTGTTCCGGACACGAGGTGTGGAAAAGCGGAACCCTTGACCGGTCCCGCACCTGTTGACAAGGCCGTGAAGCCGGGGTGAGATACGGCCACTATGACAACGTTGTCCCCCAGCGGCCCCATCGCCGGTCAGCGCAAGGTCCGTCGCGCGACGATGAACGACGTCGCGCGGCTGGCGGGCGTGAGCATCAAGACCGTCTCGCGCGTGGTCAACGACGAACCGGGTGTGCACCCGTCCACCGCCGAGCGCGTGCTCGCGGCCATCGACCAGCTCGGGTTCCGGCGGAACCTGAGTGCCCGCAACCTGCGCCGGGGGTCGTCCACCGGCACGATCGGGCTGGTGCTGGAGGACGTCGGCAACCCGTTCTACTCCGGCGTGACCCGCGCTGTCGAGGAAATCGCCCGTCTGCGCGGCAGACAGGTGATCTCCGGGTCCTCCGACGAGGATCCCGGGCGGGAGCGCGAGCTGGCGCTGGAGTTCTGCAGCCGCCGGGTCGACGGGTTGCTGATCGTGCCAGCGGGCCTGCAGCACAGCTACCTCGTGCCCGAGATGCGCGCCGGGACGCCCGTGGTGTTCCTCGACCGGCCCGCGGGGGACGTCGTGGCGGACACCGTGCTGGTGGACAACATCGGGGGCACCGTCGAGGCCGTCACGCACCTCGCCTCGCACGGGCACCGCCGCATCGCGTTCCTCGGGGACGCGCCGGACATCTTCACCGCCAACGAGCGCCTGCGCGGGTACCGGGAGGGCTGCGTGCGCGCGGGCGTCGGCTACCACGAGGAGCTCGTGGCGATGGGTCCGCACGACGAGAGCAGCGTGGCCGCCACGTTGCACCGGCTGCGGACCATGCGCGAGCCCGCCACGGCGGTCGTGGCCGGCAACAACCGCATCACCGTGTACATCCTGCGCACGCTCGCCGGGACCACCGAGCGCCCCGCGCTGGTGGGCTTCGACGACTTCGAGCTCGCCGACCTGTTGTCGCCGCCGGTGACCGTGATCGCGCACGACGCGAGCGCGCTCGGCAAGGCGGCCACCGATTTGTTGTTCGCCCGACTGGACGGCGACAACTCACCACCGCGCCGCGTCGTGCTGCCGGTGCGTCTGGTGCCACGAGGATCCGGGGAGGTCCACGCGTGAGTTCTGGTGTGCTCCACCAGCCTGTCAACCTGCCTGCCAACCAGCCGAAGCAGTTCTACCGCGGCGGCGAGGCGATCGCCGCGCTGCGCGGCGGGACGAGCGGCGACTTCGGGCCAGAGGACTGGGTCGCGTCGACGACGACCCTCTACGGGCGCAGCGACGCCGGGTTGACAACGTTGCCGAACGGCGTGCTGCTGCGCGACGCCGTCGAGGCGGACCCGACGGGGTGGCTCGGCCACGACCACGTCGCGAAGTTCGGTGCCGACACGGCGTTGCTCGTCAAGCTGCTCGACGCCGGCCAGCGCCTGCCCGTGCACTGCCACCCGTCGAACGCGTTCGCGTCCTCGCACCTGAACTGCCGTCACGGCAAGACGGAGGCGTGGATCGTCGTCGGCACGACCGGCTCGGACCCGACCGTCTACATCGGATTCCGCGACGACGTGCCCGCGGCGACCGTCGCGGAGTGGGTCGCCACGCAGAACACCAAGGCGATGCTCGACTCGCTGAACCCGGTCTGCGTGCGGCCCGGCGACACGGTGTTCGTGCCCGCCGGGGTGCCGCACGCGATCGGCGAGGGCGTCTTCATCGTCGAGCTGCAGCAGCCCACGGACTTCTCGGTCACGCTGGAGTGGCAGGGTTTCCTCGCCAACGGCGACATCGGCCACCTCGGCCTCGGCTACGACGTGGCACTGGACTGCGTCGACCGGCAGGGCTGGAGCGGTCAGCTCGACAAGCTCGTGCGCCAGACGTCCGAGAAGTGGGCGCCGTCGGTCGACCTGCTCGGCGACGACGCGAACCCGTTCTTCCAGGCCGACCGCCTGCACGTGGAGGGCTCCTTCGCGTTGGAGCCGTCGTTCGCCGTGGTGGTCGTGCTGGAGGGCTCAGGCCAGCTCGGTGAGCTGGAGGTCCACAAGGGCAGCACCGTCGTCGTGCCGCACGCGGCCGGTGAGCTGGGGCTGTCCGGTGACCTGGTGGCGATCCGCTGCCGTCCGCCCGTCCTGTCCACTGTGGAGGACCCATCGCGATGAACCGGCCGCTGCTGGAAGCGCGTGATCTCACGAAGAGCTACGGCACCGTGGAGGCTCTCCGCGGTGCCTCGTTCACCGCCTACCCCGGCGAGGTGGTGTCGCTGATCGGCGACAACGGCGCCGGCAAGTCCACGCTGGTGAAGTGCCTTTCCGGGGTCGAGCAGCCGACCGGCGGCACGCTGTTGTTCGAGGGGCAGCCGCTGCACCTCGACTCCCCCAACGCCGCCCGCGACCGGGGCATCGAGACGGTGTTCCAGGACCTCGCGGTCGCACCGGACCTCGACCCGGCCGCGAACATGTTCCTGGGCAGGGAGATCCTCAAACCGGGGATCCTCGGCTTCCTCGGCGTCCTCGACAAGAAGGCGATGCGCCGGCAGGCGTCCGAGCACTTCACGAAGTTCGGCGCCACCCTGCAGAGCATCGACGTGCCGATCGCGGCGCTGTCGGGTGGTCAACGCCAGTCCGTCGCCGTCGCCAGGTCCGTGGCGTGGGCGTCGAAGCTCGTGTTCATGGACGAGCCGACCGCCGCACTCGGCGTGGTGCAACGGGAACGCGTGCTCGAGGTGATCAAGCGGGTGCGCGACGAGGGTGTCGCGGTGGTGCTGATCTCGCACAACATGCCCGAGGTGCTGTCGGTCTCCGACCGCGTCGAGGTGCTGCGCCTCGGCCGCCGCGTGGCCCGCTTCACGGCCGCGGACACCAGCGTCGAGGAGCTCGTCGGCGCGATGACCGGCGCGCTGAC
This sequence comes from Lentzea sp. NPDC059081, assembly GCF_042738015.1. Classification (NCBI taxonomy): domain Bacteria; kingdom Bacillati; phylum Actinomycetota; class Actinomycetes; order Pseudonocardiales; family Pseudonocardiaceae; genus Lentzea; species Lentzea sp. NPDC059081. Next base: position 14,278 of record NZ_JBHYGW010000053.1, on the reverse strand, counting down.
CCAGGAGGACGCCGCATGACGACCGATGAGAAGACAACGTTGTCATCCCCCTCGGACGAGCAGCGCACCCCGTTGCTCAAGCGCCTGACCGGAGCGAACACGCTGTGGATCGGCCTGGTGCTGCTGGTCCTGGTCGCCGTGTTCGGCGCGATCCGCCCGGACGCGATCTTCCAGGTGACCACGCTGCAGTTCCTGCTCGCGGAGACCGCCGTGCTGCTGGTGCTGTCGGTCGGCATGACGTTCGTGATCATCACGTCCGGCATCGACCTGTCCGTGGGCTCGGTGCTGGTGTTCGCGTCAGTCAGCTCGGCACTCGCGATGAACGCGGTGTCGGGCGGCGACGCGACGAACGCGGGCTGGGGCGTGATCGCGTTCGGCCTGCTGGTCGCGGTCGTCAGCGGCGCGGTGTGGGGTCTGCTGAACGGCCTGCTGATCTCACGGGCGAAGATCCCGCCGCTGATCGTGACCCTGGGCTCGTTCGGCGCGGCGCAGGGCGCGGCCTTGTTGCTGAACAACGGTTCCAACGTCTCGGGCATCCCGGACAGGCTCAACCGCACGTTCGGCTCCGGCACGTACTTCGGCATCCCGAACATCGTGATCGTGGCCGCGATCGTCACCGCACTGGGCGCACTCCTGTTGTCCACCACGCGCTTCGGCCGCTACACCTACGCGGTCGGCTCGAACGAGGAGGCGGCACGCCGGGTCGGCATCTCGGTGCGCGGCCACCTGACGAAGGTGTACCTGCTGGCGGGCACCCTCGCGGGCCTGGCGGGCTTCATGGGCAACGCGTTCTTCCGCGTCGCGGTCGTCACCGGCCACGAGACGGACAACCTGAACGCGATCGCCGCCGTCGTCCTGGGCGGCACGAGCATCTTCGGCGGCACGGGTTCCGTGCTGGGCACGGTGTTCGGCGTGTTCATCCCCGCGGTCCTGGAGAAGGGCCTGGTGATCATCGGGGTCAAGGAGTTCTGGCAGCCGATCGCCGTGGCGATCGTGCTGGTGGCCGCCGTGTGGCTGGACCAGACGCGGCGTCGGGCACGCAACCAACGCTAGGGAAAGGTGCTGGACCAATGAAGATCCGCTCCGCAGTGGCCGTCTCGGCCGCGTTCCTCCTCGCCGCGTGCGGCGGCGGTGGCCAGATCGGCGACTCGAACTCGGGCAACGCAGCGGCGAACAAGAAGCTGGTGCTGATCCCCGGCATCACGGCGGAACCGTTCTACATCTCCATGCAGTGCGGCTTCCAGGAAGCAGCCAAGGCAGCGGGCTACGAGGTCGACACCCAGGCCCCCGCCAAGTTCGACGCGGCCCAGCAAACCCCGATCGTCACGGGCATCCTCGCCTCCAAGCCGGCCGCGGTCCTGATCGCCCCGACCGACGACAAGGCCATGGCCGGCCCGATGAAGCAGCTCAAGGACGCCGGCATCAAGGTCGTCGAGGTGGACACCAAGCTCCAGGACACCTCGATCGGCGTCTCCTCGATCTCCTCCAACAACGAGCAGGGCGGCAAACTGGCAGCCGAGACCCTGAACAAGCTGGCGGCGGGCAAGTCCGGCTCCGTACTCGTCCTGAACACCAAGGCGGGCACCTCCACCACCGACGCCAGGGCCAAGGGCTTCGAGGAAGCCATCAAGAACTTCCCGAACCTCAAGTACATCGGCCAGCAGTACACGGACAACGAGCCGGCCACCGCCGCCTCGAAGGTGACCGCGACCCTCGCCGCCAACCCCGACCTGATCGGCGTCTTCGCCACCAACCTGAACACGGGCGAGGGAGCCGCAACGGGCCTGCGCAACGCGGGCAAGACGGGCGCGATCAACCTGGTCGGCTTCGACGCCTCCCCCAAGCAGGTGGAAGACCTGAAGGCAGGCACCGTCCAGGCCCTCATCGCCCAGGACCCCGCCACGATCGGCAAGCAGGGCGTCGAGCAGGCGATCGCAGCGATCGACGGCAAGGAGAACAAGCGCAACATCGAGACGGACCTGGTAGCGATCACGAAGGACGACGCAGAAGCCAACTCGAAGTACTTCTACAAGCAGTCCTGCTGACGGATACGGATCACGCGAAGCCGAAGGCGAGCAGTCGCCTTGGCTTTTGAGCGCAAGCTCTCGCGGTGGGGTCCCCGTCACGAGTCGCGCCACAGCTCTTGCTGCAACGAGGTAGGGGTGTCAAATCGCCACGCTTTTCGGCGATTTGACACCCCTACCTCGTTGTGGCGCGCTCCTGGTGCGACTCGTGACGGGAACTCCACCGCAACGCAAGCACCTACGCACCAGGCAGCCGCCCAACGCACCAGGCGTGCCATCAACCCGCCGAGGGCGCGGTAGCCCCCGATCAGATTGCCGGGGGTTCGGGGGCAGAGCCCCTGAGGGAAAGCACGCACCGCAGTCTCGCCGCCCGCAAGGCGACCACCCGCAAAGGTCGCGGCACAACAACCACCCGCACAGGTCGCGAGTCCCAACCTCCTGCTACGCAACCTGACGAACGTCACCAGATCTTCCCCAGGTCGGCGTAAGACTTGAGTAGCACCACCCAACCACCCAAAGGCCGATGCCCATCCCCTCCCAAACCAGATGAGCTGGACCCTGCCGGCAAGCCCGGCAGAAGAGGGGGATCCACCGACGATGCACCGCAACACAATCGCCACAGCCTCAGCCGTCCTGGCGACCACATTCCTGCTGACCCCACAAGCCCAAGCCGAGCCCCAGCCAGAAACCCACCAGACCATCACCTGGCAGAAGTGCTTCACCTCGATCCCGCCGGAAGCACCCCCAGGAGTGGAACGCCTGGAGTGCGGCACCTTCACCGCCCCGATGGACTGGAACCACAAGAACAACGGCAAGACCATCCAGATCGCGGTCAGCCGCCTGCAACCCAAGAACGGCAAGGCGAAGTCCACCGTCTTCACCAACCCGGGCGGCCCTGGCGGCGCAGGCCGCACGATGCCGATCCTCTACCTGGACCGCCCCAAGCTCAGCGAGAACGCCGACATCATCGGCATCGACCCGCGGGGAACAGGCGCCAGCAGCAACGTGACCTGCGGCAACTTCCAGACGCTCGGCTCAGCCGACCCGCGAGACCGCAGCAAGGCGAACCTGGACCTGATCTACAGCGGCATGGAGCTGCAGGCCAAGTTCTGCCAGACCAAGTCGGGTGAGCTCGGCAGGTACGTCACCACCGACCAGACGGTGAAGGACCTGGACCTCCTGCGGCAGCTCCTCGGCAAGAAGAAGGTCAGCTGGCTCGGCTACTCCGGCGGCAGCTGGATGGGCGCCTACTACGCCACGTACTTCCCCAAGACGCTCGACAAGATCGTCATCGACTCCAACGCGGACTTCTCCGGGCCGTGGCAGGGCGTGTTCGACGACTGGGGCATGGGCTTCGAGCGCCGGTTCCGCGTCGACTTCCTGCCGTGGGTCGCGAAGTACGACGACGTCTACCACCTCGGCAAGACCGGCGAGGAAGTCCGCCTGGCCTACGAACGCACGCGCGCCAAGCTCGCGGAGCAGCCCGTCACCAGGCCGGAGGGCACCTACGACGCCGTCGTGCTCGACTTCGTGCTGCGGGAGTCCCTGTACAGCAAGGACTCCTTCGCCGGCGCCGCGCAGACGTTCGCCGAGCTGGCCGGGGCCGCACCGACGCAGTTCACGGCGCAGGCCAGCTACCCGGACGCCTCGACGGGCACGTTGTACTCGATCCTGTGCAACGACACGGCTTTCCAAGGCGGCCGCAAGTACCTGGAGCGCGACGCCGTCCGCGACGGCGCGAAGTGGCCGCTGTTCGGTTACTACCAGATCATGGGCCCCTGCGCGTACTGGGACCGGCCGAACGTGCAGCTCAAGCACCCCACCGGCAAGGGCGTCACGCCGACGTTGATGGTCCAGTCGGTGCGCGACCCGGCGACACCCCTCGAAGGCGCGCAGCGGGCACACCGCAACTTCGAGAACTCCGTGCTGCTCACCGTCGAGAACGAGGGTGACCACGGCATCTACGGCTTCGGCAACCAGTGCGTCAACGACATCGTCGAGCGCTACCTCGTCGACGGCATCACGCCCCAGAAGGACCTGTCGTGCCCGGGAGTTCCGCTGCCCGCGCCCAGTGAGCCCACGGGCATCTCGTTGGCGACAGCCCGCCAGTACGCCACCCAGCTCGGTTGGTAAGGGGGAAACGCATGCACCGCAAGCAGATCGCGGCGGCGTTGACCGCCGTGACGGCAACGTCCCTGCTGATCGCGCCCCAGGCTCAGGCCGCTGGGTTCGCCCAGCAGGAGATCCGGTGGCAGCAGTGCTTCGACCCGGCACCACCGGGCACGGAGCGGCTGGAGTGCGGCAGCTTCACCGCCCCGCTGGACTGGAACAACCAGAACAACGGCAAGACCATCACCATCGCGGTCAGCCGCACCCGGCCGGTGACCGGCACGGCGAAGACCGCGATCTTCACCAACCCCGGTGGTCCCGGCGGCGAGGGGCGCACCCTGCCGTTGATCTACCTCGATCGCCAGAAGCTCAGCGAGAACGCCGAGATCTACGGCATCGACGTCCGCGGAACGGGTGCCAGCAGCAACGTCACGTGCGGCGGGTTCGACACGTTCGGCTCGACGGACCCGCGCGACCGCAGCAGGGCCAACCTGGACCTGATCTACGGCGGCATGGAGCTGCAGGCGAAGTTCTGCCAGGCCAAGTCCGGCGAGTTCGGCAGGTACGTCACGACCGAGCAGACGGTGCAGGACCTCGACCTGCTGCGCCAGGTCATCGGCAGGAAGAAGGTCGACTGGCTCGGCTACTCCGGCGGCAGCTGGATGGGCGCCTACTACGCGACCTACTTCCCGAAGACGCTCGGCAAGGTGGTGCTCGACTCGAACACCGACTTCACCGGGCCGTGGCAGGGCGTGTTCGGCGACTTCGGCATGGGCTTCGAGCGTCGCTTCCGCGTCGACTTCCTGCCGTGGGTCGCGAAGTACGACGACGTCTACCACCTCGGCAAGACCGGCGAGGAAGTCCGGCAGGCCTACGAACGCACGCGGGCCGCGCTCAGCCGGCAACCCGTGACCCTGCCGGAGGGCACGTACTACCCGACCGTCCTGGACCTCACCCTCGCCCAGGGCCTGTACAGCAAGTACTCGTTCGACTTCGCCGCGAGCAAGCTCGCCCAGCTGGCCGGCACGGCGCCCGCGGGGTTCACGGCGCAGGCGAGCTACCCGGACGCCCCGCTCGCCACGCAGCTGGCGATCCTCTGCAACGACATGCAGTTCCGCGGTGACCGCAAGTTCCTGGAACGGGACGCGGCCGCCGACGGCGCCAAGTGGCCGTTGCTGGGGTACTACCAGATCATGGGTCCCTGCGCGTACTGGGACCGACCGAACGTGCGGCTCAAGCACCCCACCGGCAAGGGCGTCACGCCGACGCTCATGGTCCAGTCGGTGCGCGACCCGGCGACACCCCTCGAAGGTGCGCAGCGGGCACACCGCAACTTCGAGAACTCCGTGCTCCTGACCGTGAACGACGAGGGCGACCACGGCATCTACGGCTTCGGCAACGGATGCGTCAACGACATCGTCGAGCGCTACCTCATCGACGGCGTCACGCCCACGAAGGACCTGTCGTGCCCCGGTGTGCCGCTACCCGCACCGGGTCAGCAGCAGGCCGGTCCGCTCGAGAAGGCGCGGCAGCTCGCGGCTCAGCTCGGCTGGTGACACCCGGCGGGAGCTGCGACGGCCGGGAACGACCGCCGCAGCTCCTCCGCCACCTCCTCGGTGACCGGGTGTGCCGGAGCGCCCGTGCGCACCACGTCGAGCACGTGCACGCGGTGCCAGTCCTCGCCCATCGACCACTGCGCGTACCGGGTTCCGTCCTGCCCGCCCCACGTGCGCAGCACCCGCTGCAGCACCGGGTCGACGACGGCCCAGTAGCGAAAAGACCTGTTCTCCGGCTCACTGCTCAGCCGCGTCACGACGGCTTCGAGCTCACGCGCACGGGACTCGCTGATCTCGACCCGCCGGTCGCCTTCGAACACGCACGGACCGACCACCCGCCATCGTTCGCTGACGAACGTTCTCTCGGCGAGCACGCCGCCGGCGTCGTTCCACAGGTGCGCGAGCCGCAACGGGTTCCCGTCGGCGTCGAGGAAGGCGTAGTACCGGTGCTCGATGCGCGGCGTCCGGGGTGTCCAGGACGTCAGCAGGTGGTCGAGGAGCGTGCCGTCGACGGGTTCGCCCTGGTGCCACCGGCGTGCGGCGGGCACCCAGTCGCGGTTCTGGTCGTAGCGCTCGACCCTCCCGGACTGCTCCCGCACGAGCAGGAACGGGTCGCGGACGTCCGGGTGGAAGTGGTTCACCACGGCGAAGTGGCGGTGTCTCATGCGGCTCCCCACCCCTCAACCGGGCTGGCGAACCTCCAGCACGGCCTCGGAGAACGTCGTGTACCAGGGACTGTCGGTGAACTGCGGTCCGGTCTCCTCGCCCAGGTAGAGGTCGATGTGCCGCTCTCCGCCCAGGCCCGGCGTGAACTCGTCGGTGATCTCCCAGGACGCCGCCATGAGTTTCTCGCACACCGCGGCGTCGACGTCCCCTCCTTCCGGCGTCCGTCCACAGGAGACGAGCTTGACGCGCGAGCCCGTCGTCAGCCCGTCCGCGGCCGCGGAGACGAACGGCCGCAACGGCCTGCCGAACGAGTCGCGTGGCGCGGAGTCGAGCCAGTACCCCTTGTCGTAGGACCAGTTCAGATAGGACCCTGATGCAGTCCGTCCGGTTCCCTCGTCCTTGACCGCTTTCACGAACGACTGGGGGAACGTGCCGAGCAGGTCGCTCCCCTTGTCACAGTCGATGACCGGGCAACCACGGACAGGTGCCGAAGGTCCACTGTGGAACGCCTCGACGGCCGTGTAGTAGACGGTGACCTGCCACCCCGTGTCACCGGACGTGGGAGGCAGAGCTTGGCCGGCGGAGCATCCGGCCAGGAGCAGAACCACCCACGTCCAGCGCACGAGACCTCCTGTCAGCCCGCCATCACGGTGCCGACGGACACGAACGTGTAGCCGGCGCTCTTCAGCCCCTGCACGGTCTGCTGCAGGTAGCTCGTCCCGAGGTACGGGTGGTAGAAGAAGCTGGCGACACCATCATCGACCACCTTGAGCTGCTGCGCCGTCTTGACGAGGTCGGCAGGCAGCCGGGCGGGGTGGTTGTTGAACGGTTCCGGCTCGACGTTGCCGACCGCCTCCGGTGCCACGACGGAGCCGTAGACGTCGCGGACCAGGTACGGGAAGTACTGGCCGTAGACCTTGTCGTACTGCGGCGCACCCGTGCCGCAGGCGCCGTTCGGGCAGTAACCGCCGAAGTACAGACCGCGGTCGTAGCGCTTGCCGAAGTTCTGCTGGATGACCTGGTAGTCCACAGCGGACGCGGCGTAGTGCGGTGGCTCGAAGATCGCGGGCTTCGCGAACCCGGCCGCGGCGAACGCGGTCGTCGCCGAGTTGACCCTGCCCTGCGCCCACGACGCCGAGTCGCCGGGCACCGGGCCGTCGTAGATCACGCTGTCGTTCGCGTCGACGTGGGCCTGGTAGAACTCGAAGTCGTTGCCGCTGCGGCCGTCGTACGGGTTGGCGATCTTCCCGAACTGGTGCGTGTAGCCGTGCATCAGGATCGTGCCGCCCCGTGCGGTCATGTACTTCAGCGCGTTGACCACCTGCGGCCTCTGCGCCAGGTTCGCCGCCTCGGGCACGCCGTTGTTCTCGGCACCCAGCGGGTTCTCGAAGCGCGGGTAGACCGCGATGGTGAACGGGACCTTCTGCGCGTACAGGTAGTCGGCGACCGCCCGCAGCTCGGCGGGGTCGGCGTCGGGACCGACGTCCTCGATGCGCACCAGGGCGCGCTTGCGGTCGGCCATCGCCGGGTTGGAGATCTTGCTGATCAGGTCCGCCGCGGCGAGGTAGCGGTCACCGTGGTCGACGTAGCTGAACGGGATCTCGCCGATGTAGGTCAGGTTCCTGGCCTTGGTGGCCCAGTTGATCGGGCCGGCCGCCGACCCGGTCGCGACCGCCGGTGCCGACGCGATCGCCGGGTCGGTGATCGAGGTGATCATCAGACCGGACGGGGTCGCGAGCGGGCTGCGGCCGAGGTCGGTGTTCTCGTAGCGGACGGTGGTCGCGGCACCGGTGTCGTACTGCACCCAGTTCCAGCCGTACGTGGCCTGGAAGCTCGGCGCGCGGGCCGTGAGCTGCCAGATGTTGTGCGCCATCCACAGCACGGGCTTGGTGCCCGCCAGCACGTCGTCCAGGAACGACACCGGGATCGGCTCGTCGTAGGTCGACCCGACGTAGATCACGCCGGTGTAGCCGGACATCTCACCGGCGACGTACGACCCGACCGGGTGCATGACGTACGCGCTGCCGTGCGAGGCGAGGTTGCCCGCCTGCACCGCGTACGCCTCGCCCAGCCACGCCCACGGACCGGTGCTGTCGTAGAGGATCAGCGTCTTCTGCGACGACTTCGCACCCGGCGCGGCACCGCCGTTCGTTCCGGTGGCGGCGGCCCTCGCCAGCGGGGCGAGCACCGTCGAGGTCGCGGTGGGCTGGGTGGTGCGCTTGGCGATGCGCGTGCTCGTCGTGGCCGGCTTCTTCGTCGTCAACGGCGGCGCGGGCAGCGCGTTCTCGACGAGCTCGCCGACGGCGTCGAGGTCGAGCGACGACGGCGCCGCCTGGGCGGGCGCCGGGACCATCGCGACCGCGAGGGCGACGCCCACGGCCACCTTCAGGAGTCTCATGCCACTTCTGCCTCTCCGGACACGCGCACGGTCGCGCTGCCCGCGTAAGGAGCGAACTCGTCGGGGCGCTGCTGTTGCAGGCCCAGCAGCCAGGCCAGGGCCTGTTCGGTGCGCACGGAGGCGAGCCCGTCACCGAACGGGTTCCCCTCGGCGGTCATGGCCTCGCGCGCGGCGGGGTTGTCGAGCAGGCGGACGGTGAGCGAGGTGATCCGTTCGCGGTCGGTGCCGACGAGCACGGCGCAGCCCGCGTTCACGGCCTCCATCCGTTCCGTCACGTCGCGCAGGACGAGCGCGGGGACGCCGAACGACGGCGCCTCCTCCTGGATGCCGCCCGAGTCGGACAGCACGAGCGTGCACTGCGCGAGCAGGCGCGCCATCTGCGAGTACGGCAGCGGGTCGGTGATCGTGACGCGGGCGATCCCGCCCAGCACGTCGACGACCTGGCGGCGCACGGCCGGGTTCGGGTGCGCCGGCAGGACCACCTCGACGTCGGGCCGTTCGCGCACGATGTCGGCGACAGCGTGCAGCACGTTGTCGAGCGGCTCGCCCCACGACTCGCGGCGGTGGGTGGTGACGAGCACGAGCCGCGACTGTCCACCGTGGACCCGGTTCTCGATCTCCTGCAGCCGCACGTCGCCGTAGGGGGCACGGCGGGCGGCCACGTCGAGCACGGCGTCCACGACGGTGTTGCCCACGGTGATGACGTTGTTGCCCTGCAACGACTCCGCGGCGAGATGTGCGGTGGCGTCCGCAGTCGGCGCGAGGTGCAGCGAGGCGAGCTGGCCGACCATCTTCCGGTTCCCCTCCTCGGGGAACGGCGACGTGAGGTCGTGCGAGCGCAGGCCGGCCTCGAGGTGCACGACGGGGATCTGCTTCCAGAACGCGGCGAGCGCGCCCGCGAGCGTCGTCGTCGTGTCGCCCTGGACGAGGACCGCGCCCGGCGGGCGTTCGGTGAAGAGCCGGTCGAGCTCCTCGATCAGCTGGCTGGTCAGCTCGGCCTGCCCGCCCGTGACCCGGTTCAGCTCGAGTCTCACGTCCGCCGCGAAGCCGAACGACTCCAGCGCCTGGTCGACCATCTCCGGGTGCTGCCCGGAGTTCACGAGCACCGGCCGGATGCGCCCGACCGCGAACATGGCGGCCGCCACCGGAGCCATCTTCACGGCTTCGGGTCGCGTTCCCGCGATCAGGAAAACTTCGGGAACCCCATCCCCGGAGAACTGACCGGGGCCGGGCACCAGGGCACTTAGTCCCATCTTTTACCTCTTTGGACTCTTCCGGCACGCGCGGCGAACGTGCGCCATCACACGCAGCGACTCAGTGGTCGCCGACAATCAATTGATACCTGTGTCACACAGGTACCGCCACCTCGGAGATTAGCTTCACGAACTTCGTGTAACGAAGCTCCATTCGTCCCCGATATGGCCGGTTGACGCTCAGTTCTACCAGCTCTAACCTTGCCTTGAACACCAGCTCCCGGCGTTGCTGTCTGGTATCTCGCACAGGACCGGCGCTTCGTTACCAGGAGTCGGTAATGACCAAAGTTCATACTTCGCTCACTGTTGTTGTCGTCACAACAGCTTTTGTAGACAGGTTTGTCCCATGAGTGACGCGCCACAATTCGCGACGTTCATGCTCGTTCTGCTCGTGTTTTGGCCGTGCTACAACCTGGTGCTCGCACTGTTCGTCTGGTGGCGCCCGAAACCGGGTGGACCGGAAGTTCCGTCACGGCATCCGCTGCAGTACTGGATCATCATTCCGGCGTTGAACGAGGAACGTGTCGTAGCCAACACAGTGCGTTCCGCACTCGCATTGGACGGTGCGCGCACACCGGTTCAGGTCGTCGTTGTCGACGACGGTTCCGACGACCGCACGCCGCACGTTCTGTCAGAGATCGACGACCACCGGCTGCACGTGCTCAGGCGCGTCCCGCCGGAGGCCCGCAAGGGCAAGGGCGAGGCGCTGAACCACGCGTTCCGCTACATCCGCGGCATCGCCGAGGAGGCCGGCACCGTGCACCGCACGATCGTCGGCGTGATCGACGGCGACGGCCGCGGCGAGCCCGGCATGCTGTCGGAGATCTCCTCGTACTTCGGGCAGCGCGCCGTCGGCGCGGTGCAGTGCCGGGTCCGGATCCACAACCGCACCAACCTGCTGGCGTTCCTGCAGGACCTGGAGTTCAGCTGCGTGGTGGACGCCTCGCAGTCGCTGCGGGACGTCGTGGGCACGGTCGGTCTGGGCGGCAACGGCCAGTTCGTGCGGCTGTCGACGTTGATCGGGCTCGGCGACGCGCCGTGGTCCGCCTGCCTGGTCGAGGACCTGGAGCTGGGGCTGCGGGTGCACCTGAGCGGCCGGCGCGTCCGGTACGCGACCCGCGCGACGATCACCCAGCAGGGACTGGTCGACGTGCAGCGCCTGCTGCGCCAGCGCACCCGGTGGGGCCAGGGCAACCTGCAGTGCCTCGGGTACGTGCCGAAGCTGATCAGGGCCAAGCACGTGGGTTCGGTGGCGTTGCTGGAGTTCCTGCAGTACCTGCTGACGCCGTGGCTGGTCGCGCCGATGACGTTGTTCATCACGGCGTTGGCGGGCGTCAGCTTCTACGCGCAGCTCAGCGGTCACGTCGTGGCCGGGTTCACCGCGGACACGTCGAACACCCTGATAGCGCTGGGGATATGGCTCGTCGCCCTCGTGCTGCCCGGCGTGCTCTGGGGAGTCGTGCACCGGCTCAAGCACGGCGACGAACCGTTGCTCAGATGCCTGGCGGTCGGACTCGCCTACCCGGTGTTCCTGATCCTCGGCTCGGTCTCGACGTTGCGCGCGCTGTACCGGCACTTCGCCGGGCGCAACACGTGGGCGAAGACGGAACGGTTGGCGGAGAAGGAGATTCCCGCCAAGGAGATGCCCGGCGTCGTGGCGAAGCCGGTGCCGCGGGTGGCCTAGAACGTGCCGGGGTGGGTGCGTCTGCGCCGTGCCGCGTAGACGCCCGCCTCGGTGCGGCGGTCGAAGCCGAGCTTGTGCAGCAGGGACGACACGTAGTTCTTGACGGTCTTCTCGGCGAGGAACAGCCGGTTCGCGATCTGCCGGTTCGTCATGCCCTCGGCGATGAGGTCGAGGATCCTGCGCTCCTGCGGGCTGAGCGCGGCGTAGCGCGGGTCCTCCTCCGGGCCGCCCCGCAGTCGCTGCAGCACCGTGGCCGTGACGCCGGCGTGCAGGAGCGACCCGCCCGAGGCGAGGGTGCGGACCGCGGCCACCAGGTCGTTGCCGGAAACCTCTTTCAGCATGTAACCGGACGCGCCGGCCATGATCGCGCCGAACAGCGCCTCGTCGTCCGAATAGGACGTGAGCATCAGGCACGCGGGCGGCGGCTGCACGATGCTGCGGATCTCCCGGCACACCGTGACGCCGTCGCCGTCGGGCAGCCGCACGTCGATGATCGCCACGTCGGGCTTGATCCGCGGCGCCTGGGCCACCGCGGCGGTGGCGCTGTCCGCCTGGCCCACGACCTCGATGTCGGCGGCCTGCGCCAGCAGCTGCACCAGCCCGCGGCGCACGATCTCGTGGTCGTCCACCAGAAGTACCGCTATCGCCATGTCGCCTCCTGCAGCACCAGCGGAACGAACCAGGTGACGCTCACGCCCGCGCCGGGGATCGAGTCCACCGCGCAGTCGCCGTGGTGACGCCGCGCCCGTGCCGCCATGTTGGCGAGTCCGCCGGCGTGGTGGGGCACGCCACCGGAATCGTCAGTCAACGGCAAGCCACGGCCGTCGTCCCTGACCGTGAGCTCAAGACGCGTCATCGTGCGGTTGACGCCCACGGCCACAGCGACGTGCTTCGCACGAGCGTGCCGCACGACGTTCGCCAGCGCCTCCCGAAGCGTGGCGAGCAGATCGGGCCGGAGCTGGTCGGGCACCACGGTGTCGAGGGGCCCCTCCAACGACACGTCGGGCTCGAAGCCGAGCAACCCCGCGGACTCGTGCACCGCGTTGAGCACCTGCGCGCGCAGGCTCGCGCTGCCGGTCGGCGGTTCCTGCAGGGAGAAGATGGTGCGGCGGATCTCGCGGATCGTGTGGTCGACCTCCTCCACGAACCCGCTGAGCCGCTCGGTGATCTGCGGGCGCGCGCTCATGCCGGTCAGCCCCTGCAACCCGAGCCCGAGCCCGAACAGCCGCTGGATGACCAGGTCGTGCAGATCTCGCGCGATGCGGTCGCGGTCCTCCAGCACCGCGAGCCGCTCGGTGTCGCCCTGCGCCCTGGTGAACTCGAGCACCAGCGCGGCCTGGGCGGCGAACGCCTCGATGAGCTCGGGGTCGTCGAAGCTGGGCGCGCCCGCCAGCCGGGCCAGGATCAGCACGCCGATCGTGCGGTCGCCGATGGTGAGCGGGATGACGGCGCACGGCCCCGGCACGACCGGCACGGTGCCCTCGTCGTGGCACTCGGCCGCACCGGACTCGTAGACGCGGTAGCTGACCGTGCCCTCACCGGGAACGCGCATGCCCTCGGCGTCGTAGTCGCCGCCGTCGGTCACCTCGATGACGAGGTCGCCGTTGTGGTCGGGCAGCACCACGGCGGCGAACTCGGCAACGGCCGTCCGCCGCGCCGTCCGCGCCACGAGGTAGAGCGCGTCCCTTCCGTTCGTTCCGGTCAGGACGTTCGTCGTCACCTCGGCGGCGGCCCGCAGCCAGACCTCGCGCTTGCGCGTCTGCTCGTAGCGGTCCAGGTGACCGATGGCCGCCCCGGCCGCGGTGGCGAGCGCGGTGATGACGTCGCGGTCCTGGGACGTGAACTCCTGCTTGCCCGTGAGGAAGAGGTTGCCGAAGGTCTCGTCCTGGACCTTGATGGGAGCGCCGAGGAAGTCGGCTACGCCGATCGAGCGAGGATCACCGGCGGTGATCTTCAGCTGGCCGCTCTCGGTCGCGAACTCGGTCAGCTCCTTGTGCCCGTTGACCACCGCCAGGGCGCCGTAGGGGGCGTCGACCAGGTCGCACGCCGACTCGACGACGTGTCTGAGGAGGTCGGGCAGGGTGTCGTCGGCGGCGAACGACAGCACCACGTCCAGCACGCGCTGTTCTGTGCTCAGGTTGCCGCCCACGGCTTCACCCCTTGGGGGGATAGAAGTGACACCGTACGAACGACTGAGGGTAACTCCCCTGAGTAGTCAAAGGGGAGTCCATCACTGCAAACGGTGAGAATGGGGACTACTCAGAGTAGAGGCGGGTCTCATTTGGCGGCTGTGGGTGGTGGGGTGGGTGCTGGGGGTTGCGGGTTGGGGGGACGGGTGGGCGTGCGGGTGGTTCTGGTGTGGCGGATGGGTTGCGTTGGGCGATTGGGCTCCGCGAGTTCCAGCGTGGTGCCGTGCGAGTTCCAGCGTGGTTACTCTGGGCGGTTGGGTGCCTGTTCCAGCGTGGGCGTGCACCTCGGACGAAGACCTGGGTGCATCGCCGCTCCGCGACGATTGCGATTGGGGCTTGACTTCGGGGCCCTTGCGAGGCGCTGGTTCGGCCGGAAAAGGCCGGATGCTTCGCACCCGG
>NZ_JBHYGW010000052.1:0-32314 GCF_042738015.1 Lentzea sp. NPDC059081 | reverse complement strand
GGCTGCACACCTACAATCACCACCGCGGACACACCGCACTCAAAGGCCAGCCACCCGCCAGCCGCGTTCCCAACCTCTCCGGTCAGTACAGCTAGCGGTCCTGCTGCCGGTCGTCACAGCGGGACGACCGGCGGCACTCACTTCGGTTCCTTGCGCGGCAGGGGCCGCGTCGCCGGACCCTCCAGCACCGTTCCGTCGACGTCGAAGCGCGACCCGTGGCACGGGCAGTCCCAGCTGTGCTCGGCGGCGTTGAACCGCACCAGGCAGCCGAGGTGCGTGCACCGCAACGACACCCCGTGCAGCTTGCCGTCGGCGTCGCGGTAGACGCCGGTCTTGCCCAGGCCGTCGCGGATGACGTGCGCGTGCCCCGGCGGCAGGTCCTCGCTGGACGTGGCGTCGGCCGGCGCGATCCTGTCGCCGACCATCTGCGCCGCGACCTCGGCGTTCTTCTTCACCAGGTCCGGCAACGACTTCAGCGACACCCGGTGCGGGCTGAACCGCTCGGCGAGGTCGTTCGGCTTGCCGGTGACGAGGTCGGCGAGCAGCGAGGCCGCGAACGTGCCGCTGGTCAGGCCCCACTTCATGTAGCCGGTGGCGGTGAACAGGGTGTCGCTGCCCGGCGTGTAGCCGCCGATCATCGGCAGGTGGTCGTAGGACGTCGGGTCCTGCGCCGACCACCGGTGCGTGACCTCCTCGACCTGCCAGTGCTGCCGCGCGAAGTCCTCCAGCCGGCGGAACGGCTCCACCACGGGCTTGCCGGTCGGGTGGCTCTGCCCGGCGAGGATCAGCCGGTCGCCGTGAGCGGAGATCGACCACGACGGGCTGCCGGTGCTGATCGCGAGCGCTTGCGTCGGGTTCGCGACGCGGGCGGCGATGCAGTAGGCGCGGGTCAGCTCCAGACGGGGGAAGTACAGGCCGCGGTCGAGCGTCGGGTAGTGCGTGGCGATCACGACCTGCGCCGCGTTCACCACGCCGTCCTTCGTGGACAACCGGGTGCCCTTCACCTCCAGCACCCTGCTGTGCTCGCAGACCAGGCTGCCGTCGCCGTCCACCGCGGCGGCCAGGCCCAGCAGGTACTTCACCGGGTGCAGCGCGATCTGGTCGTCGAGCCGCACGGCCGCGTGCACGGGGAACGGCAGGTCGAGGCCCGTGGTGCCGCTGCGCACCGGCAGGCCGACGTGCCGCGCGGAGATCAGCTCGTGGTCGACGTCGCGCACCTCGTCCTCGGTGTAGGCGTAGGTGACGGCGGGGGACCGGCGCAGGTCGCAGTCGATCTTCTCGCTCTGCACCAGCGCGGCGACCTGGGCGACGGCGGCCTGCGACGCGGTGGCGTAGTCGGTGGCGGCGGCCAGGCCGTGCGCCCGCCGGATCTGCGAGTACACAGTGGACTGCAGGGCCGTCACCTTGGCGGTGTTGTTGCCGGACACGCCCGACGCGACCCGTTCGGCCTCCAGCACGACCACGTCGAGACCGCGGCGCTTGAGCAGCAACGCGGTGGTGAGCCCGGTGATGCCGCCGCCCACCACGGCCACGTCGAAGGTGTGCTCGCCGGTCAGCGGTGGACGCGGCTGAGCGGGGATGGCGGTGAGCCAGAGCGACTGGTCGGCCGTGGTGGTCATGGCGGCGGTGTACCCACGGCAGGCGTGGTTATGCCGCTGGTGGGAGCGGGTGCCGTCGGCCACGATCGGGCGCTGTCCGGATACCTCACCCGATCCGTGGGTATGCGGGACGCATGAGCAAGCACCGGGTAGTCGTCGTCGGTGGCGGTTTCGGCGGGCTGGGGGTCGTGCGCGGGCTGAAGCGCGCGGACGTCGAGGTCACGCTGATCGACCGCACGAACCACCACCTCTTCCAGCCGTTGCTCTACCAGGTGGCGACGGCGTTGCTGCCCACCGGGGACATCGCGCCCGCGTTCCGGGCGATCCTGCGCAGGCAGCGCAACGCGCGGGTGCTGCTGGGCGAGGTCACCGGGTTCGACACCACCGCCAAGACCGTGGGCGTCGACCTGCCGGACGGGTCGTCGCGCCAGATCGGGTACGACACGCTGGTCGTCGCGGCCGGGGCGCGGGACAGCTACTTCGGCCACGACGAGTGGGCCGAGGTGGCGCCGCCGATGAAGACCCTCGAGCAGGCCGTGAACCTGCGGTCGCGGCTGCTGCGCGCGTTCGAGTCGGCGGTGGCGGCGGACGACCCGAAGCAGTGGCTGTCGTTCGCGGTGATCGGCGCGGGACCGACCGGCGTCGAGCTCGCCGGGCAGCTCGCGGACCTCGCGCGCCGGGCGTTGAAGGGGCAGTTCCAGGAGATCGACCCGCGCGACATCCGGATCACGCTGCTCGACGCGGTGCCGCACGTGCTGCCGCCGTTCCCGGAGAAGCTGCGCGAGCACACCCGCCGCAAGCTGGAACAGCTCGGCGTCACGGTGATGACCGGTGCGATGGTCGAGTCGATCGACGCGGAGGGTCTCACCACCAAGGACGGCGACCGGGTCGAGGCGCGGACGATCATCTGGGCGGCCGGGGTGCAGGCCTCGCCGCTGTCGCGCAAGCTCGCCGACGCCACCGGGACCGAGGTCGACCGCAAGGGCAGGATCAGGGTGAACCCCGTCGACTGCTCGGTCACCGACGACGTCTTCGCGATCGGCGACATGGTCAACCTGAACGACCTGCCGGGCATCGCCGAGCCCGCCATCCAGGAGGGGCACCACGTCGCCAAGGTGATCAAGGCGCGGCTGAAGGGCGAGCGGCACAAGCCGTTCAAGTACCTCGACCTCGGCACCATGGCCACGATCTCGCCCGCCGACGCCGTCGCCGACATCAAGAAGCTGCGGCTGCGCGGAGTCGTCGGCAAGGTGGCGTGGGCCGTCGTGCACATCGCGTTCCTCGTCGGCTGGCGCAACCGGGCCGCGGTGCTGACCCAGTGGGCGCTGAACATCGTCACCGGGCGGCGCGCGCAGCCGATCATCCTGGAGCCGATGCGGGCGAAAACTGCTGAATAGCGCCACGACGGGGTAACCGGGAGCCGTGAACACGGAGCTGCTGGGCATCTACCTCAACGACCACCTGGCCGGGACGACGGCGATCAGCGAGCTCGCGCGCCGCGTCAGCCGCACGCACCCCGAGCTGCGCCTGCTCGCCGACGACCTGGAGGCCGACCGCAAGGAGCTGCTCGACTTCATGCGCGAGGTCGGGGTCGAGGCGCGTCCGCACAAGGCCGCGATCGGCTGGCTCTCCGAGAAGGCGGGCAGGCTCAAGCTCAACGGCAGGGTGCTCGGCCGCTCGCCGCTGAGCGACGTGCTGGAGCTGGAGGGCCTGCGCGTCGGCATCGAGGCCAAGTCGGCGCTGTGGCGGACGCTGCGCAAGCTCCAGAGCTTCGACGAGGAACGCCTGGAGCGGCTCGCGCGCCGGGCCGCGGGACAGGCCGAGCTCGTCGACCAGTACCGGGTTCGCCTGGCACCCGGGTCGTTCAACGCGCCGCCGATCTCCGGTGTCGACGTCGAACGCACCTTCACCGTCGCGGCCAGCCCCGAGGGCGTCGTCGAGTACCTGCGCGACTTCTCCCGCACCGAGCAGTGGGATCCGGGCACGGTCTCGTGCCGCCGGCTCGACAACGGACCGGTCGAGGTCGGCTCGCGCTGGCACAACGTCTCGTCGTTCCTCGGCCGCAGGACCGAGCTCGTCTACGAGCTGACCCGCGACGAGCCGGGCGGGCTGCGGTTCGTCGGCCGCAACGACACCGCCACCGCGACGGACGACATCACGATCACCGCCGGCTCGACGCCGGGCACCACCCGGATCGCCTACCACGCGCACCTGGAGTTCACCGGACTGGCGAAGCTCGGCGCTCCCGTCGCGAAGCTGGCGCTCGAGAAACTGGGCAACGACACCGAGAAGAGCCTCATCAGGGTGCTCGGGTCTGTCCGGTAAAGGCAACGGAAAAACGCAGGTCAGGCGCGATTCCCCGGGGTGTGGGAGATCCATAGACTCCCTCGCGCCGGGTGATGGGACAGGCTGCCTCCTGTTCGCTCCGGCGGACTCGAGAGGGAGTGCTGGGGTGTCCGAGAACAACCTCACCAGGCGCGGCTTCGTCACGGGCGCGGCGGCCGTCGCCGGTCTCGCCGGCCTGGCTGCCGTCGCACCCGGTCTGGCCGGAGCCGACCCGAAGACCGGCGACCGGCACACCGACGCGGAGATCCAGGCCGCCGAGGTCGGCGCGCTGGCGATGATGACGTTCCAGAAGATCGACGGGACGCCGGTCTACTACTGGCGTTCCAACCGCGGCAACACGACCGCGCGCAACTGGCAGGCCACCGACGCGTTCTACAACGCGCTCGTCGCGTGGATCCGGGACCTGCGGTCGCTGTCGTCGAGCTACGGCTCGATCAGCTACATCGTCTCCGCCGGGTTCTACGTCGACAAGGCGGGCCAGCACGGCGCCGGCACCGCGATGGACCTCGACCACGTCCGCTGGTCCGGCGGCAACACCATCTCGCCGCTCGACCAGGCGCACGCTTCGGGCACGGCGTCGGTCCGCAAGCGCTACCTCGCGACGGAGGCCGTCTGCCGCCGCCGGTTCCGGTACGTGCTGGACGGCTGGTACAACTCCGACCACGCCGACCACATCCACTCGGACTTCGGTGGCATGCCGGTCCGCGCGGCGACGGACTCCGAGTCCGACACCAAGTTCGTCCAGGCCGTCTGCAACAACTTCCGCGCCGCCGGCCTCACGATCGACGGCATCTGGGGACCCAAGACGACGACCGCGTTCAACGGCCTCAAGTCGGCGCTGGGCGTCACGGGCGACCCGCACTCCAGCGCGTCGGTCTGGCAGGGCATGCTCTCGAAGATCGCCACCAAGGGTTTCGCGAACCAGAACATCTGACCGCGGAGCCAATTCCGTGGAATCGGGCTGAGAAAGCCGCCACGGGGCCGGAAACGACGAAGGCGCGTCCATCGCTGGACGCGCCTTCGTCGTTTCCGAAGAAAGGACTAGCGGGGACCGCCGCCCATCGAGCCGCCGAGGCCGAAGAGGATCCGCTGGATGAGCTCGGGATCGACGTCCGGCTCGTCGCCCAGCTGCTCGGCCGCGGGCGACCGGCGCTTCTCCCGGCGGGGGAGCGGCACCGCGGTCGCGTTCACGCCCGTCGGCAGCTGGAGCTCGCACCAGATGAGCTTGATGCCACCGGCGAGCTGGAGCTCGCCGGTGCGCAGGTCGGGAGAGGTGGGCGGCATGATGAACCGCGCCGCCTCCAGTTCGACCACGAGGTAGTCGCCGCTGAGCCTCAGGCGCAGCGTGATGAGCCGGGAAGTCTTGGGGTCCGCGGACTCGACGGCGGCTTCGACCAGCGCGCACGCGACGGCCGAGCACTCTCCGATCATGTTGCGCAGACGCCACTCACCGAGTGTGAAGCGCACGAACAGATCCGCGCAGTTCACCGCGGTGGGCAGCGCGATGAGTGTCAGGTCGTCGACCTGGGCGGTCTGGGCGTTCGCCTGCATGCTGCCTCCGTTTCGCGTGCGGCGCGCGATCCGCGATGGTCACCCGAATGGCCGTCGCGGTGAGCGGGAATCTACATGGGTATACGCGGGAAGCAATGCCCCGGTTGACTCACCCGTCAAAAGTCACGTCCGGGTCACAATACTCGGTCTGTCTGCTCACTGTGAGTATAGCGTCCGGCGCCGAGCGTGATCGATTCGGGTCTGGATCGCCGGCCGCCGAACCGCTTCGACGAATTCGTGAAGCAGTCGCCCCGTCATTCACGTTCCGTCCGGTATGCCACGTCGTGGGGCGCACGACCGTCCCTGGGTGCCGCGGTGGCGCGGGGCGGTTCGGTTCGGCTTTCGTCTGACGGAATGAATGCCGCGACCTTAAATCGAATTAAGCTGCGAAGGGTTCACGGGCCGGAGCTTAAAGATATTTAAGGCAAATTAATCGTACGAACGGTGGAGTGGCGGGCCCGGGCGCTCGGCTAAATTCATGGCAGATCACGAGAAACCGATCGAAGACCTGCTGAATACGCCGGGCCCCACACCCCTGGCCGAGAGCCCCGGCTGATCCACCTCGTTACACCGGTGTGGGAAAGGCAAGCGCGCACTGCTCATCGGGTTCCTCCCTCCTGCTCGGGACCCGGTGGTGCGGCAGCGGTGCGCCGCGGCCTGCCGGTGCCCGCCGGCGGCGTCGGACCCGTCCCACGGTCCGCACGCCGCCGGCGGTGTTCTTCCCGGCTCTCCCGAAAAGAGCCGTCCGAGAAAGAGCTCGGTGGCGCGAGGCGCAACGGCGGCGGCCCGCCTCGCGCCACCGCCCTGCACACCCATGCCCTAGACCCGACGGAGCCTCAATTGCACGCGTGCGCCACCCAGCGGCCCGCGGTCGACGTGGAGCGTGCCGCCCGTGCTCTCCGCGGCACGGCGGGCGATGTCGAGGCCCAGGCCGGTGGACCCACCCCCGCTGGCGCCCCGGCGCACGGCGCGCGCCCGGTCGGTGATGCCGGGACCGGCGTCCTCGACCACGAGCGCGACCAGGTCGGCCTGGTGCACCAGTGTCACGGCGAACCGCGTGCCCTCCGGCGTGTAGCGGAAGACGTTGCCCAGCAGCGCGTCCAGCGCCGCCGACAGCTCGGTGCGCGCGAGAGGCACGTGCGCGGGCCGGTCGGCGCCCCGGACCGTCCAGGGCCGTTCCTGGTCGTCGGCGAGAGCGGACCAGAACGCCAGCCGGTCGCGGACGACGTCCGTCGCGTCGGTGGAGCCCTCGCCCGTCCGCAGACCGGACCGGGCGGCCCTGATGATTTCGCCGACCTCTCTCTCGAGCCCCTGGACGGCCGTGCGGATGCGATCCGCACCCGGCCCCTGCCCCAGGGCGTCCGCGTCCAGCAGCAGGGCTGTCAGGGGCGTTCTGAGGCGGTGCGAGAGGTCGGCGACCACCTCCCGTTCGGCGGCGAGGAGGTGGCGCACGCGTTCGGCCATGGCGTTGAACGCCTTGCCCACCTCCGCGACCTCGGGAGGTCCCTTGACAGGAACGCGCGCGGTCATGTCCCCCTGTCCCATGCGCCGCGCGCCTTCCGCCAACGCCCGCGTGGCCTTCACGGCCCGTGCGCCCAGCCGGTCGGCGACCAGCACCGACCCGGCGACCAGCCCGAACGCGACGGCCGCGAGGACCCACCACGTGCCGATCACGCCGCGGGTGAGCTCCTCGTGCGGCACGAACGCCTCGATGATCGCGATGCCGCTGTCGCTGGTGGCGAGCGGCTGCAGGTAGGCGACGCCGTCGGGGCGTTCGACCGTGGCGGCCCGCGCGAGGTTCTGCGCGTCCTCCAGGTCCTTCGCGGTGATGTGCGAGGTGCCGAAGGTCGCGGCAGGGGAGGCGAGGTGCACGGCGAGCCGCTGCTGGCCGCCGAAGCGGGTGCTGCGGATGGCCTGGCGGATCTCCTGCGGCCGCCGGGTGATCACCAGCGCCGGGGTGAGCGCGTTGGCCTGCTTCTCGGCCTCGCTGAGCGCGCGGGTGTACGCGGCGTTCTTGACGACGATCGCGAGCGGGATGAGGAAGGCCAGCGCCACCATGCTGGTCGCCGCGAGAGCGACCAGCACCAGTGACCGCCTCACCTCGGTGCGACCAGTCGCACACCGACCCCGCGCACCGTGTGCAGGTAGCGCGGCTGCGCGGCCCGTTCGCCGAGCTTGCGGCGCAACCACGACAGGTGGACGTCGAGCGTCTGGTCGTCGCGGTTGGACGGCCACAGGCTGGCGAGGATCTCGGCCCGCGGGACCACCTCGCCGTGCCGTGCCGCGAGGTAGGAGAGCAGCTCGAACTCCTTGTGCGTGAGCGAGAGCTCACGCCCGTCCACGGAGGCCCTGCGGGAGCTCACGTCGATCTCCAGGCCGCCGACGACGAGCTGCTTGCTGTCGCGCGCCCGCCGCAGCACGGCCTGCACCCGTGCCTCGAGGTGCTCGCTGGAGAACGGTTTGACCAGGTAGTCGTCCGCGCCCGCGTTCAGCAGGCGGATGATCTCCGCCTCGTCGTCACGGGCGGTGGCGATCACCACGGGGGTGTTCGTGACGCCGCGGATCATCCGCAGCGCGTCGCCGCCGTCGAGGTCGGGGAGCCCCAGGTCGAGCACCACGACGTCGTAGCCGGTCGCGGTGACTTCGCGCAGGGCCTCGATCGCGAGCGCCACACCGTGCACGATGTGGCCCTGACCGGAGAGGGCCCGCGTGATCGCCGCACGCACCACGGGGTCGTCTTCGACCAGCAGAACCGATGCCATGTCAGGGGAGGATATTCGCAGTGAGACGGTCGATCGGATACCTGGCCGCCTGGGCCGTGGTGACCGCGGTCGCCGTGGGCCTGTCCTGGTTCGGCATCCGGTCCGCGATGGAGCCCGCTCCCGTGGCCGACGTGGGCCTCGCCGAGCCCGCCGGGTCGACCGTGCTGCCGATGCCGACGATCACCTCGCTGCCGCCGCCCGAGCCCGAACCTGGCCCCTCCATCGGCACGCCGTCCGTTCCGCCGCCCACGTCCACCAGGCCTCCCGTGTCGCGCTCGTCTGCTCCGGTTCCTCCCAGTAGTACGGATGCGCGTCCCTCCACGGCTCAACTCCCGGAGGGGGAATGGCAGGCCGACGGCTCCTACGTGCACGCGTTCCACATGCGGGGCGGCGACGTGGTGGCGCGCTTCCTGCCGACCGGGGTGAAGGCGCTCTCGGCCACCCCCGCGGACGGCTGGTCGGTGTCGGTGGAGCAGCCGGGCGGGCCGCTGGTGGTGAACTTCCGCACGGCCGCCGGCCGGTTGTCCAGGCTCGAGGCGAACTGGACGAACGGGCCGACGGCGCGCGTGATCGAGCAGTGACTAGAGGCCGATGGCCTCTGCGAGCTGGGCGGGCTTGAGCACCCGCAGGATCGCCTCGAACAGGTAGTAGTCGCCGTAGGGCAGCGAGACCTCCACCCCGTCCTCCGCCGGGCGGTTGCGGGTGCCGCGCGCCAGGACCGCCTCCGCGCGCGTCGACCTCGTGGTGAGGCAGGTGCCCACGAGCCCGCCGAGGATCTGCAGCGCCCGGTCGCGGTAGCGGGCCGTGCCGGTGGCGGTGGCGAGGTCGAGCAGGCCGCACGCCATGATCGCGCCCGCCGACGAGTCCTTGACGTCGTTCACGCCCAACGGCGACCGGTAGTCCCACACGGGCACGTGGTCGGGCGTCAGGGCGTTGAGGGCGAAGTCGGCCATCTTGCGCGCGGTGTCGCGGAACTCACGCAGGCCGGTGCGGCGGTACATGGTCGTGAAGCCGTAGATGCCCCACGCCTGACCGCGCGCCCAGCACGACGTCGGGCTGTAGCCCTGGACGGTGTTCTGGCCGATCGGCGCGCCCGTGTCGGGGTTGAAGTCGAACACGTGCGGGGTCGAGCCGTCGGCGCGCAGGAAGTGCGTCTGGGTGGTCCTGGCGTGGGCGATCGCGATGTCGAGGAACTTGCGGTCGCCGGTCTGCTCGGTGGCGAACGCGAGCAGGTCCAGGTTCATCATCGTGTCGATGATCACCCGGCCCGCGTTGCCCGGCGTGCCGATCGCGCCCCAGGCCCTGATGAACCTCCCGGTCGCGTTCCAGCGCTGGGTCAGGGTGTTCGCCGCGTCGATCGCGCCGTCGCGCCACCTCGGGTCGCCGGTGAGCCGGTAGGCGGTCACCCACGACGGGGAGAACAGGAACCCCAGGTCGTGGTCGCGCGGGTCGAGCCTGCGGGGGGCCAGCCGGTCGTTCGCCGCCTCGGCCAGCGCGCGGAACCGCGCGTCGCCGCTGTCGAGGTGCGCGAGCCACAGGGTGCCCGGCCAGAAACCGCCGACCCAGCCGCCGTCGGCGACGTAGGTCCACTTCTCGGCACGGGTGATCTCCGGGAACGAGGTGATGCCCGGTGCGACCGCCCTCAGCTTCGCGAGGCCGTAGTCGAGTGCGGCGCGCAGCTGTGCGGGCGAGGGCGCCGCTTCCACGCCGAGCGCGACACCGGTTCCGGTGAGCAGGGGAGTGGCCGCGGCAGAGGCCAGCAGGGTGCGTCGAGACAGGTTCACGAGACTGTCCAGTCCCTTTCGTGTCCGTGCGCCCGGCGCCACAGTGCCAGAGGTGTTGGGAGACCGGCAAACATTGACTTCAACCGATTTGTTCAGGTCTCTGAACAGCACGAACAGGCCTGGAGATGTTCACGAGGGTGAACTCGCCCCGGGTTTCGGATCCGAGGGGAGAACGGTGTCGAGAAGGGCGCACCCGTCCGGTGCGCCACCGAGTCCCGGCGTCGATTTCCCTTGTGGAGCGGGGGAGTTCGACGCTCACGCCGTCACTCCACCGCGCTCCAGACCGCGAACGGGACGTCGATCTCGTCGCGGCTCAGCCCGCCGTGCTCGAACTTCCGCGAGGGGTCGGGGATCGGGAACCGCGGCGACGCCGCCACCGCGACGACCGGACCCGCCTCCGGCTGCGGGAGACCCAGGTCCGTGGCGTGGTGCACGGTGGCCGTCGCGCCCAGAGTCGTTGCGACGCGGTCGAAAACGGCGTCCATCCGGTCCGGCTTCGGGTAGAGCCACCGCGTGCGGCCGGCGCCGCCGGATGGAATCACGCAGTCCTCGCGCACGATCGCGTCCCACGCCTCGACGAGCTCCGGGTCGGGCTCGACGGCGACCTGCCCGCCACCGGAGTGGGCCACGACGGTCCAACCCTGTGCGGCCCAACGGGAAGCGTGTGCGTCGAGGCGGAGCATCGCCTCGTGCACCGACTCGTCGTAGCCGTTGCGGTGCACGTGGTCGTCGACGTTGACGTACGTCCAGAGCAGCCGGGCGTCCGGCAGCGCCTTGTCCAGGTCCGCCACGACGTTCGCGACGAGCAGGGGCGGATCCTCCGCCTGCGCGGTGAGTTTGTGGCGGGGCGGAGCGGGTAGCCGGGTGCATCCCCGGAGCAGGGCCTGGGCCCAGGTGCCTTCGAGGAGGTCGAGCTCGCGGGCCAGGACCGTCGCGCCGTGCCGTTCGAGCACGGTGGGCAGGTCCGGGATCGCCGGCGTGCCGTTGATGGCGTGCACGAGTCCGGAACCGTTGCGGTACACCGTTCCCGGGACGCGGTGGACGTCGGCGGGCACGCCCGTCAGCGCGGTGAGCCAGGCCGTCGCCGTCGTCGGCGGGACCGTCGAGGTGAGGGTGGAGAGGGAGGCGGCCAGCCACGACTGTTTGGCCACGTCCGACGAAAGACCGTCCACGGCCAGGACGATTACGCCGCGTTGAGCCTTGCTGAGGGCGTGTTCGAGCCGGGAAGGTATCTCCACCAGTGACATCGGGCGACTGTAACGCATCTCATCAGGCCCACTTCGCCTGATCGGGTGGTCTGTTCCCGCAGAATGGTGCCGATGGGGTAAAGGGAACTTGACGAGAAGGAGAGTGGCGGATGGCGGTCGGGGTTCTCGACGTCGGGTGCTTCAGCGCACACCTGGTGGTCGTGGAACGAGACCTGACACGGCCGTTGCTGTCCCACAAGGTCCGGCTGCGCCTCGACCAGGAGCTGGACTCCACCGGCGCCATCAGCGCCGCCGGTGTCGAGTCGCTCTGCGCCGCCGTCCGCGCCGCCCGCAAGAAGGCGGGCGACGTCCCGTTCCTGCCGTTCGCCACCTCGTCGGTGCGGGACAGCTCGAACGCCCAGGAGGTCATGCGCAAGGTCGCCAGACGCACCGGCGTGGACCTGAAGGTGTTGTCGGGCAAGGAAGAAGCGCGGTACTCGTACACGGCGGCGCGGCACTGGTTCGGCTGGAGCGCCGGCCCGATGGTCGTGCTCGACGTCGGCGGCGGCACGGTGGAGCTGGCGGCCGGGTTCGGTGCCGAGCCGCAGTTCGCGCTGTCGTTGCCGTTGGGCGCCAGGACTTTGACGCGGGCCGGCCTGACCGTCGAGGACATGCGGGCCGAGGTGCGCGAGCGGCTGTCGAAGGCCTTCCCGCGCGACGAGAGCGCTCGCGCGGTGGGGTGTTCCAAGGTGTTCGAACAGCTCGCCCGCCTGGCCGGGGCGCGCACCGGCACCTACGAGTCGCGTCAGCTGCGGCTGAAGGACCTGGAGAAGTGGATTCCCCGGCTCGCGAAGCTGTCGGTGCGCGAACGTGCCGCGCTGCCGGGGATCTCGCGTCACCGGGCCCAGCAGTCGCTGGCGGGCGCGGTGGTCGCGGAGGGGTTGATGAAGGTCTCGGGGCACGACGTCGTGGACATCTCCCCGTGGTCCACGAAGGAAGGCCTGCTGCTGGACCTGGTCGAGCGGTCGCGCGGACGGCGCGAGTCAGCCGCGTAGGGCGGTGACGGCGTCGTCGACGTCGGCGAACAGCAGGAGCAGCTGGTCGACAGCTGTCATCTCCAACGGCCGCAACACGACTCTCGTGTCGCTGACGACGCCGAACTTGACGCCGAGCTCGTCGGCCTGCGCCTGGGTCTCCACGAGCGCGCGGATCCCCTCGGAGCCGAAGAAGCGGACCTCCCGCAGGTCGACGACCAGAGCCGGCGGCTTGTGGTCGAGGAGCTCGGAGAGCCTGCTGGTCACGGGGGCGGACGACATCATGTCGATCTCACCGGTCAGCGAGACGATCGGGATGGACTGGACATAGGTGGTTCTCTGGCGAAGCTGGTTCATGTGGACTCCCGTCCGCACCGACCGTACGCGCCTCTCGGTGACGGTCACAAGCCGAACACGCGCCGCCCGTCGCTCAGCCCAGCAGGAAAGCCCTGGTCACGAACATCGCCGCGACGAGAACGGCGAACAGCACGATGAGCGTGATCACAATCCGTGACGCCGCTTTGCTCGGCGGTTTCTGCTCGTGGTGCGACAGCCCGCCGGTCGTCGACCCGGAGTCGGGCGGTGTGTCCCCCGGCGCGACCCCGCCACCGGGCTCGAGGCCGGGGGTGCGGAGCGGGTCGGGGTCAGGAGGAGTTGCGGTCATACGGGGTCAGGTACCCGGTTCGGGACCGGATACCCGGCTTTCAGCCTTCCAGCTGAGCCCAGACCACCTTGCCGTCGTCGTCCGGCTTGGTCCCCCAGCCGACGCTCAGCGCCTGCACGAGCTGCATCCCCCGCCCACGGGCCGAACCGGGGTCCACGGGCCGGAGCACGGGCTGCTTGGGCGACTCGTCGTGCACCTCGAGGAGCATCCCACCGGCCGCGCGGCGCACCGTGAGGGTGATGAGCCCCTCGCCGTGGTCGATCCCGTTGGAGACCAGCTCGGTGACCACGAGCTGCGCGTCGTCGGCGAGATCCTCGGACAGCCCCCACGAGGCAGCGGCACCGCGGACCACCTGCCGAGCGCGTGCGCAGGACCCGCCCTCGGCGGTCAGGGTCACCCGCACCTCAGCCAGTGGGTCGTTCAACACAAGGCGCATCGTCGCACATCCGACGCCTGGTCCGGATCTTTCAGCCCCCCGGTGGTCGCATGCCGGGACGTCGTGCTGCACGATTTGGGTCGCACGAGTCGGGCGTGGCGGAAGGAACGGCGACGATGGAGCTCAACGTCGGCAGCGAGGTCCAGCAGGGGTGGCGAGTGCTCGCCGTCGCCGGTGAGCTGGACATCGACACCGTCCCCGTGCTGTCCGCACGGCTTGATTCGGACGTCAGCGGCGCGCACGCGGTGCTGGACCTGTCGCACCTCGCGTTCATGGACTCGACCGGGCTGGCCCTGGTGCTGGACTGGCACCGGCGGCTGGCGGAGGCGGGCGGGCAGCTGCGGATCGCTTCGGCCCAGGCTCCGGTGCGGCGGTTGTTCGAGCTGGCCGATGTGGCTGAGGTGTTGAGCTTGCACCTGACGGTGGACGAGGCTGTTCAGGAGCCGGTGGCGCCGTAGGTTCCAGCATGGTTGCGGTGCGTTGGGCCGTGCCTGTTCCAGCGTGGGCGTGCACCTCTGCCGGGCGTGGTTGCGTGTCGCGACTTCGTCGCGAGGCGATTGGGGCTTGACTTCGGGGCCCTTGCGAGGCGCTGCGACGGGCGGGAAAAGGTCGGATGCTCCGCACCCGCCCGAACCCGGCAGGGTAGCGCCTCGCACCCAAAGTCAAGCCCCAATCGCGGGCGGGTGGTTGCGTCATCACCGCTACCCGGCGAGGTATGGGAAGACGGCTCGCCTTCGGCATCGCGTGAGGGAAGACGGCTTGCCTTCGGCGTCGCGTCGGGAGGGCTGCTCGCCTTCGGCGTCGCGCTTGGGAGGGCTGCTCGCCTTCGGCATTGCGTGTGGGAGGGTGGCTCGCCTTCGGCCTCGCGGGTGGGCGGTTTGCGTGTGTGCGGCTTCGCGAGAGGGGCGCGGCTGAGCGTCGCCGTGACTGTCGGACCTGCTGAGTACGTTGGGTCGCGGGGGATTCAACTTCGGAGGGGACCCCTGCGTCAGCCTGCCCTGTGGACGTGGTGGGTGGGCCGGCCTCACGTCGGCCATGCCACCTCGCCGAGTTCACCTCGCTGAGTCCTGACGCGTCTGCCCGCGCGGCTCACGCGCCGTGCCTACGCCGCGCCCCGTGCCTACGCCGCGTCCCGTGCCTACGCCGCGTCCCGTGCCTGCGCCGTGCCTACGCCGCGCCCCGTGCCTGCGCCGCGTCCGCGCCGTGCCCGGTGCCGCAGCCAGCCGTCCCGCAGCCAGCCAAGCCCTGCGCCCGCGCCACGCCCGGTGCCGCAGCCAGCCCGTCCCGCAGCCAGCCCACCCGCCGGCGCGCCCGCCTCAGGCCTCCGCCGACACCCCCAGGTAGTACGCGATCAGCCGGATCAGGTGCTCGGTGTCCACCGGTTTCGCCACGTAGTCCGTGGCCCCGGACGCGAGCGACTTCTCCCGGTCGCCCTTCATCGCCTTGGCGGTGACCGCGATGACCGGCAGGTCCGAGTAGCGCTCCATCGCACGAATGGCTGAAATCGTCGCGTTGCCGTCCAGCTCCGGCATCATGATGTCCATCAGGACGATGGCCACGTCGTCGTACTGCTCCAGCGCGCGCACGCCCGTGATGCCGTTGTCGGCGTAGATGGCTTCCAGGCCCACCAGTTCGAGCACGCTGGTCAGGGCGAAGACGTTGCGCAGGTCGTCGTCCACGACCAGGACCTTCTCGCCGTGGAAGCGGATCGAGCCGGAGGCGGCCAGCACGGGGGCCGGGGTCACGATCGGGGTCGGTTCCGGCAGGACCACGGCGTCCGGCACCACCTTGCCCAGGGGCAGGCAGAGGGTGAACGTCGAGCCGATGCCCGGTTCGGAGCGGACGCGCAGGGCGCCGTTGAGGAGCTGGGCCAGTTCGCGGCTGATGGAGAGGCCCAGGCCGGTGCCGCCGTACTTGCGGGACGTGGTGCCGTCGGCCTGCTGGAACGCCTCGAAGATGACGGCCAGTTTCTCGGCCGGGATGCCGATGCCCGTGTCGTGCACGTCGAACGCCACGGTGGACGGGTCGTCCATGCGCACGTGCAGGCGGATGCCGCCGTCGTGGGTGAACTTCACGGCGTTCGAGAGGAGGTTGCGGAGGATCTGCTGCAACCGGTGTTCGTCGGTGCGCAGGGTCTCGGGCACGTTCGGGTCCACGCGGACGGAGAACTCGAGGTTCTTCTCCGCGGTCAGGGGCAGGCAGAGCGTCTCGACGTAGCGGACGAGCTCGTCCACGCGGACCGGGTCCTCGTGCAGGGTCATGTGGCCCGCCTCGACCTTGGTCAGGTCGAGGATGTCGTTGATCAGCTGCAGCAGGTCGGAGCCGGACGAGTGGATCGTGCGGGCGAACTCGACCTGCTTGGCGTTCAGGTTGCCGTCGAGGTTGTCGGCCAGCAGCTTGGCGAGGATCAGCAGCGAGTTCAGCGGGGTCCGCAGCTCGTGGGACATGTTCGCCATGAACTCGGACTTGTACTTCGACGCCGTCTGCAGCTGGCGGGCGCGGTCCTCCAGCTCCTCGGAACCGGCCCTCAGCTCCGCTGTGAGGCGCTGGGACTCGACGAGGAGCAGGTCGGTGCGGGAGTTGGCCAGCATCGTGTTCACGTTGACGCCGATGGCCTCCTTGAGCTGGTCCAGGAGGTCGAGGTGGACCTCGGTGAACTCGTTGAGGGAGGCCAGCTCGATCACGCCCAGGGTCTCGCCCTGGAACAGGATCGGCAGGATCACCAGGTTCACCGGCGCCGACTCGCCCAGCGCGGACGAGACGGTCAGGTAGCCGCCGGGGACCTGGGTGACCAGGATCGTCTTCTTCTCCAGCGCGGACTGGCCGACGAGCGTCTCGCCCATGGCGACGCGCGGCATGCGGGCCGAGTCCAGGCGGAAGCCGTACGAGGCGGTCAGCTCCAGGGTCTGCTTGGCGTCGTCGTCCTCCTGGATCTGGAAGAACGCGCCGTGGTGGGCGCTGACCAGCGGCGTCAGCTCGCTCATGATCAACGACGCCAGCGCGCGCAGGTCGCGGTGGCCCTGCATCAGGCCGGACAGCCGCGCGAGGTTCGTCTTGAGCCAGTACTGCTCGCGGTTCGCGCGGGTCGTCTCCTTCAGGTTCGCGATCATCTGGTTGACGTTGTCCTTGAGCTCCGCGAGCTCGCCGGACGCGTCGACGGTGATCTGCCTGGTCAGGTCGCCCGCGGTCACGGCGGTGGCGACGGCGGCGATCGCGCGGACCTGGGTCGTGAGGTTCGACGCCAGCTGGTTCACGTTGTCGGTCAGCTTCGACCACGTGCCGGCCACGCCGTCGACCTCGGCCTGGCCGCCGAGCTTGCCCTCGGTGCCGACCTCGCGGGCGACACGCGTGACCTCGTCGGCGAACGACGACAGCTGGTCGACCATCGTGTTGATGGTGGTCTTGAGCTCGAGGATCTCGCCACGGGCCGAGACGTCGATCTTCTTGGTCAGGTCGCCCTGCGCGACGGCGGTGGTGACCTGGGCGATGTTGCGGACCTGGTTGGTCAGGTTGTCCGCCATGAAGTTCACCGAGTCGGTGAGGTCCTTCCAGGTGCCCGCCACGCCGGACACGCGCGCCTGGCCGCCCAGGATGCCCTCGGTGCCGACCTCGCGGGCGACACGGGTGACCTCGTCGCCGAACGCGCGCAGCGTGTCGACCATGCCGTTCAGCGTCTCGGCGAGGGTCGCGACCTCGCCCTTCGCCTCGACGGTGATCTTCTTCGACAGGTCGCCGTTCGCGACGGCGGTGGCGACGGTGGCGATGTTGCGGACCTGGTCGGTGAGGTTGTCCGCCATCAGGTTGACGTTGTCGGTCAGGTCCTTCCACGTGCCGGCGACGCCCTGCACGCGCGCCTGACCGCCCAGGCGGCCGTCGGTGCCGACCTCGCGGGCGACGCGGGTGACCTCCTCCGCGAACGACGACAGCTGGTCGACCATCGTGTTCAGCGTGGACTTCAGCTCCAGGATCTCGCCGCGCGCGTCGACGGTGATCTTCTGCGACAGGTCGCCGTTGGCCACCGCCGTCGCGACGTGGGCGATGTTGCGGACCTGGTTGGTCAGGTTGTTCGCCATGAAGTTGACGTTGTCCGTCAGGTCGCGCCAGGTGCCCGCGACCCCGGGCACCGTCGCCTGACCGCCCAGGCGGCCCTCGGTGCCGACCTCGCGGGCCACGCGGGTGGCCTCGTCGGCGAACGACGACAGCTGGTCGACCATCGTGTTGATGGTGGTCTTGAGCTCGAGGATCTCGCCGCGGGCGTCGATCGTGATCTTCTGGGTCAGGTCGCCGCGTGCGATGGCGGTGGTGACCTGGGCGATGTTGCGGACCTGGGTCGTCAGGTTGTTCGCCATGACGTTCACCGACTCGGTGAGGTCGCGCCACGTGCCCGCCACGCCCGGGACCTGCGCCTGACCGCCCAGCCGGCCGTCCGAGCCGACCTCGCGCGCGACGCGGGTGACCTCGTCGGCGAAGGCGGACAGCTGGTCGACCATCGTGTTGATCGTGGACTTGAGCTCCAGGATCTCGCCGCGGGCGTCGACGGTGATCTTCTGGGTCAGGTCGCCCTGCGCGACGGCGGTGGTGACCTGCGCGATGTTGCGGACCTGGGTCGTCAGGTTCTCCGCCATGAAGTTCACGTTGTCGGTCAGGTCGCGCCAGGTGCCGGCGACGCCGGGGACCTTCGCCTGACCGCCGAGCTTGCCGTCCGTGCCGACCTCGCGGGCCACGCGCGTGACCTCGTCCGCGAACGACGACAGCTGGTCGACCATCGTGTTCAGCGTGTTCTTGAGCTCCAGCATCTCGCCGGACACGTCGACGGTGATCTTCTGCGTCAGGTCGCCGTTGGCCACCGCGGTCGCGACGCTCGCGATGTTGCGGACCTGGTTGGTCAGGTTGTTCGCCATCGAGTTGACGTTGTCGGTCAGGTCGCGCCAGGTGCCGGCGACGCCGGGGACCTTCGCCTGGCCGCCCAGCTGGCCCTCGGTGCCGACCTCGCGGGCGACGCGGGTGACCTCGTCGGCGAACGACGACAGCTGGTCCACCAGGCCGTTCACCGTCGAGCCGAGGGTGGCGAACTCGCCGCGCAGCGTCTGGTCGGACATCCGCTTGGTCAGGTCGCCCTCGGCGACGGCGGCGAGCACGCGGCTCAGCTCGGTCGTCGGCCGCATCAGGTCCTCGACCAGGCCGTTCACCGAGTCGGCGATCAGCGACCAGCCACCGGCGGTGCCCGCGGGCGCCACCCGTTCGGTGAGCCTGCCCTCCTGGCCGACGGCCTGCCGCACGCGGCCCAGCTCACCGGCGAGCCACTGGTTGCGCTCCGCGATCTCGTTGAACACGTCCGCGAGGGCGGAGACCGGCCCGCTGCCCGGCACGACGAGCCTGCGGCGGAAGTTGCCGTCACGCAGGTCCTTCATCGCCGACAGGACCCTGTCGAGGGTCGCGTCCGTCTCTTCGTTGGCCGTGGTCACTCCAAGCCTCCGTGCCTCGGTGGTCGCAGCCAAGCCTGCCACGTTAGGTTGGGAGCGAGGTAACTTGATGCCTCGATGCACGCCGACAACCCGCAGGAGGCCGCGATGCTCCGGCCGTCTGCGCTGGACGAAAGCGGATGAGCAGCGCCGTGGGCATCGACCTGGACGGCTGGCAACGCCTGGTGGACGGGCTGCGCGAAGCCGTCCTCGTCGTGGACCCCGCCGGAGTGGTGCGCGTCCGCAACGCCGCCGCGGCCGACCGGTTCCCCCGGTTGTTCCTCGGCGAGCGCTTCGACGTGCACGTCGCGGGCCGCCAGCACGAGCTCGGCGAGGGCTGGAGCGCCTGGTACTTCACCGACTCGACGCTCGACCACGCCCACCTGCGGCTCGCGAGCGGCACGTCGCGCGAGATCACGCTCAAGACGATCGTGCAGCTCGCGGCGGAGCTGCTGGGGGAGCACTGCGTCGCCGTGGTGCCCGCCACCCGCGACCGACTGGAGTGGTGGCGCTGCGGGGGCGGCGAGCCCACGGTCACCCGCACGCCCCGGCGCGCCTCGGCGATCACCGAGGTGCTGACGGGCGAGTCCACGTTCGCGCGGATCACCTCTTTGGGTGAGGGGAGCTGGGGCGTCCCGGAGGACTTCGGCTGTGCGCTGGCCGTGCCGCTGGGCGTGGGCGGCGCGCTGGTCGTGCTGCGGCAGGGCGACTTCGCGGCGAACGACGTCGAACGGGTCCGGCTGTTCGGCAAGCACGCCGCGGCCGCGCTGGAGTCGTCGTCGAAGCTGACCGAGCAGAAGCGGACGATCGAGATCCTGCGGTCGGCACTGCTGCCGTTGCCGTTGCCCGAGGTGCGGGGCGTGTCACTGGCCTCGGTGTTCATCCCGGCCCACCAGCGGGCGCTGGTCGGTGGCGACTTCTACGACGTGCACCCGCGCACGGACGGCTCGGCGACGTTCGCGCTGGGCGACGTCTGCGGCCACGGCCTGGAGGCCGCGGTCCACAGTGGACGCGTGCGGCAGTCGTTGCAGGCGCTGTCGCTCGTCGAGACGAACCCGGTGCGGCTGCTGCACCTGTTGAACACCTCGTTGCGCGCCACCGGGTCCAAGCTCTTCACCACGCTCGTCGTGGGGGAGCTGGTGCCGCTGGCGGCCGGGGGAGCGCGCCTGTCGCTTGCCTCCGGCGGCCACCCCGTGCCGTTGATCCTGAGGGCGGACGGGACCGTGCAGGAGGTCAGCGCGACCGGGGCGATCGTCGGCATCCTGGCGGACGTCCGGTTCTCCGGCGAGCAGGTCACGCTGGCGCCGGGCGACACGCTCGTCCTGTACTCCGACGGGTTCACCGAGGCCCGCGCGCACACCGACCGCACCGAGCTGTTCGGCGAGCAGCGGCTGCGGGCGGTGCTGAAGGAGTGCAAGGGCCTGTCGGCGGAGGAGATCGCGCGGCACTGCGAGGAAGCGGTGTTGAAGTGGCTGGACCGCGACGACCACGACGACCTCGCGCTGCTGGCCGTCCAGGCGGTGTGAGCGCTCCCGCGGCTGTGAATCTCCCGGCCCAACCGTTCACCTGCCGTTCGTTCGCCCGGCAAGCTCGACCGGCTGAGATCGGCGCATGTCCCACTCACACGGTCACCCGCACGGTGATCACGCGCACCACCACCACGAGGTAGAGCCGGTCGAGGGCAGTTGGCTCGACCCCGAGGACGACCACCCGTCGTCGGTCGAGCGCCGCCGGTTCCTGGCGGGCCTGGGCATCGCGGCCGGTGCCGTCGGGGTGGCCGCCGCGGCCGGCACCGGCACCGCGCGGGCGCACGTCCCCGTCAACCCGTGGGGCGGCGGTGACCGCTGGTTCGCCGGCGACCACCACATCCACACGCAGTACTCCGACGACGGCCAGTACACGATCGAGCAGCAGGTGCGCAAAGCCCACGAGTTCGGTCTCGACTGGGTCGTCATCACCGACCACGGCGGCCCGGCGCACCAGAAGCTCTCGATCGACCAGGTCACGCCGGACGTCGAACGCGCCCGCCGCACCCAGCGCGACGTGCTGGTCTACCAGGGCTTGGAGTGGAACATCCCCGGCGCGGAGCACGCCACCGTGTTCCTGCCGCCCGGCAAGAACACCGTCGACATCCTCAAGGCGTTCGAGCTGTCCTACGACGGCCGGATCGCGGGCAACGCCGAACCGCTCGCGCTGGCCGCGTTGCGCTACCTGGAGGCGCAGGTCCTGTCCGGCCGGACCGAGATCGCGCTGATGTTCGCGAACCACCCGTCGCGGCGCGGCGTGGACAGCCCGCACGAGATCCGCGGCTGGCGCGACGCTGCCCCCGGTGTCGCGGTCGGCATGGAGGGCGCGCCCGGCCACCAGGCGGCCGGCATCCCGAAGTCGGCGGGCGGTCCCGGTCGTGCGCGCGGCTACTACGACACGGCCGCCCCGCTGCCGGAGTCGTTCCCCGGCTACCCGGCGGAGTCCTACCGCACCCACGGCGGGTTCGACTGGATGACCGCGAAGGTCGGCGGCCTGTGGGACTCGCTGCTCGCCGAGGGGCGGCCGTGGTGGATCACGGCGAACTCCGACGTGCACCAGGTCTTCGGCGACACCTTCACGCAGGGCAGGCAGGACCACGCCACGACCGGTTCGCGCGGCGCGCCGATCGACTCCGGCGTCAAGCAGACCGGCTACGGCGACTTCTTCCCCGGCCAGTACGGGGCGAACGTCGTGGGAGCGCGCTCGCGGTCCTATGTGGACGTCATGCGCGGCCTGCAGTCCGGCAAGGTGCTGACCGTGCACGGGCGTCTGGTCGACGGCCTGGAGCTGCGCGTGCGCTCGCGTGACGACCTGCGCGGCGTGACGCTGGGCGGCCGGACCTTCGTGCGCCGCGGCGGCGACGTCGAGGTGACGATCGAGATCGACCGCGCTGGTGGCCCGAACTTCTCGGGCGCCGTGCCCGTGCTCGCGAAGGTCGACCTGATCTCGGGCCCGGTGACCGGTCCGTCGGCCGACCGCGACGGGTTCACGGCACCGGAGACGGTGGTGGCGAAGACGTTCGAGGTGCCTCGCAAGGGCAAGATCCGATTCACGCACACGTTCAAGGGCGTCGAGCGGTCGTTCTACCTGCGGCTGCGGGGCAGCGACGGCAAGCGGCTGACCCCGGCCGGTGACCCGGTGGCCGACGAGCTCGCGAACTCCGACCCGTGGGCCGACCTCTGGTTCTACGCCAACCCGGTGTTCGTCGACGTGATCTGAGCCCTTTCGCACCACTAGGTTGTCCGGGTGTCCACGAAGCGCGAACCCGACCGCCTGGTCCTCTTCACCGACGCCGTGGTCGCCATCGCGATCACCCTGCTGGTGCTGCCACTGGTGGAGATCGTCTCGGAGCCGGGCTCGGAGCCCCCCGCCGAGCTGGTCTCCCACCACTGGCCGCAGATCTTCAGCTTCCTGCTGAGCTTCGCCGTCATCGCCCAGCTGTGGATGACCCACCACCGCCTGTTCGAGAACGTGCGCGAGTACAGCACCCCGCTGATGGTGCTGAACCTGGTGTGGCTGCTCACGATCGTGGTGCTGCCGTTCCCTACCGAGCTGGTGGGCACGCACGGCGAGGACACGTTCGTGCGGCTCTTCTACGTGGGCACGATCCTGGTCAGCACGCTGCTCCTGACGGCGTTGGCGCTGCTGGTGCACGGCAGTCCCGCGCTCGCGCACGAGCCGCGCGGGCTCACACGACCCGTGGTGCTGCACGCGGTCCTGCCGTCGGTGCTGCTGGTGTTCGCGTTGGTGCTGGTGCCGTTCATCGGCTACTACAGCCTGCTGCTGTTGCTGCTCAGCCCGGTAGCGCAGCGGTTCCGATGACCGACAGCAGCTGCAGCTTCTCGTAGCTCTCGCTGCCCGGCGTGGCCGTGTAGACGAGCAGGAAGTGCGACTGGAACGGGTCGAGCAACGTCTGGCAGTGCAGCTCCAGCAGCCCGACGGAGGGGTGCACGTACCGCTTCACCTCGTGCGGGCGCAGGCCGATCTCCTGAGCCTCCCACACGGCCCTGAACTCGGCGCTGCGGGCGAGGAGCAGCTCGGTGTAGTGCGCCGCGCGAGAGCCCTGCCCGTGCCGGGTGAGGGCCTCGCGCAGCCCGGAGGCGAACATCCGGCCCAGGAACGCGTGGTCGTCGGGGTGGTAGAGCGCCCGGCTGCCAGGATCGGCGAACCACCGGTAGCCGAGGCTGCGCTCGGGCCCGGTGTACCGGCTCGCGTCGCCGGTGAGCGCCACCCCGAGCGGTGTCTGGCGCAGCGTCTCGCCGAGCTCCGTGACGATCTCGGCGGGTGTGTCCTGCAGCCGGTCGAAGATCCGCGCGAGGCCGGGGCTGACGTGCTCGCTGAGCACCCCGCGGGCGGGCGGGCTGTGCCCGGCCAGCCGGAACAGGTGGTCGCGCTCGTCCAGCGACAGGTGCAGCCCCTGCGCGATCGCCGCGACCATCTGCTCGGACGGGTGCGGCCCGCGCTCCTGTTCCAGACGCGCGTAGTAGTCGGCGGACATGTTGCACCGGGCGGCGACCTCCTCGCGCCGCAGCCCGGTGGTGCGACGCCGAGGCCCGCGCGGAAGGCCGATGTCCTCCGGCTGCAACGCCTCCCTGCGGTGCCGCAGGAACGCCGCCAGCCCAGCCCTGTCGATCGCCATGCGAGTCCTCTCGTCGTCACTCTTTCTAGCGCTCCGGCCGCGCCGTAGCCACGGATCGTCAGGTCCTGGATGAGGATCGGTACGTCCGGCCACTGTGGAGGCAACCCCACGACGAGCAGGAGAGTGCGCCATGGCCCGCAAGCAGTTCGACATCGAGATCCCGGACCTGACCGGCAAGCGCGCCGTGGTCACCGGCGCCAGCGACGGCATGGGCCTGGGCATCGCCCGCCGCCTGGCCGCGGCCGGCGCCGAGGTCGTCATGCCGGTCCGCAACCCCGCCAAGGGCGCCGCGGCGGTGTCGGCCATCCAGCGCGCCGTGCCCGGCGCCCAGGTGTCGTTGCGCACGCTCGACCTCTCGTCGCTGCGTTCCGTGGCCTCGTTGGTCGAGGCGCTGCTGGACGAGGGGACGCCGATCCACATCCTGATCAACAACGCCGGCGTCATGACCCCGCCCGAGCGCCAGACCACCGCCGACGGCTTCGAGCTGCAGTTCGGCACCAACCACCTGGGTCACTTCGCCCTGGTCACGGGCCTGCTGCCGGTGTTGA
Source organism: Lentzea sp. NPDC059081 (assembly GCF_042738015.1). Classification (NCBI taxonomy): domain Bacteria; kingdom Bacillati; phylum Actinomycetota; class Actinomycetes; order Pseudonocardiales; family Pseudonocardiaceae; genus Lentzea; species Lentzea sp. NPDC059081. The sequence continues at coordinate 8,276 of NZ_JBHYGW010000052.1, read as the reverse complement.
AGGCCGGTCGTGCCCGCGTCACCTCGCAGATCAGCATCGCGGCCAACTCGAACGCCATCAACTGGGACGACCTCAACTGGGAGCGCTCGTACAGCGGCCAGCGGGCCTACAGCCAGTCGAAGATCGCGTTCGGGATGTTCGGCCTGGAGCTGGCCCGGCGGTCGGCCGCGGGCGGGTGGGGGATCACCAGCAACCTGTCGCACCCCGGGATCGCGCCCACGAACCTGCTGGCGGCCCGGCCGGAGATCGCTCGTTCCTCGGACACGATGGGCGTTCGGATCATCCGGTTCTTGTCGGCGCGGGGGATTGTCGTGGGCACCGTCGAGTCGGCGCAGCTGCCTGCCTTGCTCGCGGCCACTGCTCCGGAGCCCGGTGTGTTCTTCGGGCCGAGCGGGATGGGTGGTCTTGGCGGGCCGCCTGCCGCGCAGGAGCTCTACAGCCGGTTGCGGTCGGTCGAGGAGGCCCGGCGGGTGTGGGAGAAGTCGGAGGAGCTGGTGGCCCAGGCCCGTGACCACTCGGGCGAGGTCCGCGGGAAGTGAGGGTCCTCCGGTCCGCCCACCGGACCGGAGGACCCCCGTTCTCAGCCCTGACGCCAGAGCTGGTTGTTGTTTCCCACGCCGCACTGCCACACGCCGATCAACGCGCCGTTGTCCGTGTTGCCGCCCAGCAGGTCGAGGCAGAGGTTCGTGCCACCGACCTTGCCCGCGCTGATGAGCCGCAGGAAGCCGGGGGCCTCCGGGGCCACGCTCAGCTGCCAGCGCTGGAACAGGTCGTTCCCGCAGACGTGCACCTTGGCGTTCTGCCCGTTGACCGCTCTCGCGTAGTCGAGGCACTGGTTGGCGTTGAGGTTGCGCAGGCGGAATTGGTTGCCGCCGACCGACTCGGCGAGCCAGTTCTGGTTGAAGTCGGCGCCGCCCGCGAGGCAGTCGTTCTGCACGAGCGGGGAGTTGTCCTCGATCTGGCGGTTGAACACCTCGACGCACTTGGCGGTGCCGCGGTTGACCAGGGTGAACGCGGCGCCGATGCCTTGTGGCGCCACGGTCGTGCCGGCGGAGGCCTGGGCGCCGGCGCCGAACAGGCCGACCAGGGCCGCGGTGGTGGTGAGCAGGGCTGCGAGCTTGAGCATGACGACTCCTTCGTCAGGGCATGCAGGCTCCCCAGCCGTGTTCCGCATGCGGTCCGAACTTCGAACCAGGAGTCACGTTCGCAGGTGCTGTCGACAGTCCGGCGGCAACGCGTCGACAGCGTTCAGCGGACGCCGTGCGGGCGGAACTGGATGCTGATCCGGGGTCCCACGACCTTCGAGGTCTTCGGAATCGCGTGCTCCCAGGTCCGCTGGCAGGACCCGCCCATCACCAGCAGGTCCCCGTGTCCCAACGCGTACCGCTGCGCCTTGCCGCCACCCCGGGGCCGCAGCAACAACGCCCGCGGCGTCCCGACGGACAGGATCGCCACCATCGTGTCCTCGGTCTGCCCGCGTCCGATCGTGTCCCCGTGCCAGGCGACGGAGTCGTTCCCGTCGCGGTAGTAGCAAAGCCCGGCGGTGGTGAACGGCTCGCCCAGCTCGGCCGAGTAGAACGAGGACAACATCGACCGCGCGGAAGTCAGCACGTCGGACGGCAACGCGCCCGAGTAGAAGCAGAGCAGGCGCGGCACCTCGACCACGGAGTCGTACATCTGCCGGCGCTCGGCACGCCAAGGCACGCTGGACACGAGCGAGTCGAACACCGCGTCGGCACCGGACAGCCAGCCCGGCTGCACGTCGATCCACGCCCCGTCGCTCAGCAACGTGCGGCGCGGCGCGAGCGGGGCCAGTGAGGGCTCCGCTTCCAGGTCGAACAGCGATCCCTGGCGCATGGCAAGGCAGCATAATCGAACGTGTGTTCTAAGGCGACAGCACGGACCACACGGCGTCGGCGACCAGCGAACGAGCCGCGGTCAGGTCGAAGACGCCGAGCAGGAACCGGCGCACCGACTCGTGGGCCGGGCCCATCGCCACGGGCTCCAGCGCCCACGGGGGCAGGGAACGCAGCTCGCCCGACGACATGCGCGCAGCAAACCAAGCCAGAACAGGCGCGAACTCCGCCTGCTTGGCCACGGGATCGGCGTGGTCGGGCGCGGCGTAGAGGAAGCGCGCACGGCTGGGGTTCGCGACGACCCAGTCCAGGTAGCGCAACGTCAGGTCGCGCACGCAGGAGGACGCGGGGCGGGCGTCCAGGGCAGGCAGCATCGCGGCCACGCAGCGGGCGTAGCTGTCGGCGTAGAGCTGCGCGAAGACACCCGCCCGGCTGCCGAAGTGGTGGTAGATGCTGCCGTTCGACATGCCGGAGCGCTCGGTGAGGGCGGCGATCGTCACGGCGTCCAGGCCGCCTTCCGCGACGAGCGACAGCGCGGCGTCGAGGAGAGACTGTCTTCGGTCGGCCACGAGGGTTAGAGTACCGCTCTGGAGCGACGCTCCAGAGAAGGGGAGAGCAATGGCGCTGTCGATTCCCGGCCTGCTGCGCGAGAGGGTCGCGCGCACGCCCGACGCCGAGGCGATGCGGTACCGCGACCACGGCGGCTGGGTGTCGCTGACGTGGTCCGAGCTGCAGGAACGGGTCGCGGAGGAAGCGTTCGGGCTGCAGGCCCAGGGGCTGCGCAAGGGCGACCGGGTGGCGCTGATGGGGCGCACCGGCATCGAGTGGATCGTCACCGACCTCGCCGTGCTGGCGGCCGGTGGCGCCACGACGACGATCTACCCCAACAGCACCGAGGGCGAGGTCGCGCACATCATCGGCGACTCCGGCAGCCGGATCGCGCTCGTCGAGACCGACGAGCACGCGGCGCTCATGCCGGACGACGTGCGGGTGCTCAGGTTCGGCGAGGTTCCGCTGCACCAGGGCGACTACGACGCGCTGATCGACGAGATCGACGCCGACGACCTCGCGACGTTGATCTACACCTCGGGCACGACCGGCACGCCCAAGGGCGTCGAGCTCACCCACGACAACTGGCTGACGACGGCGGAGGCCATCGCGTCGCTGGGCATCCTCGAGGAGACCGACCTGCACTTCCTGTGGCTGCCGCTGTCCCACGCGTTCGGCAAGGTGCTGACGATGGCGATGATCGCGGCGGGCGTGCCGACCGCCGTCGACGGCAGCGTCGAGCGGATCGTGGACAACCTCGGCGAGCTGCGGCCGACGATCGTGGCCGCCGCGCCGCGCATCTTCGAGAAGATCCACGGGCGGATCGTCGCGGGCGTGCGGGAGCGGGGCGGGGTCACCGAGAAGATCTTCCGGTGGGCCGACCGCGAGCACGGGCCCGCGACGCGGTGGTTCGCGGACCGGCTGGTGCACCGCAAGCTCCGCGAGCGCGTCGGCGGGCGGATCCGGTACTTCGTGTCCGGGTCGGCGCCGCTCGCGCCGGAGATCGCGGAGTTCTTCCGGCGCGCCGGCATCACGATCCTGGAGGGCTACGGGCTCACCGAGTCGTCCGCGGCGACCTTCTTCAACCGGCCCGGCATGATCCGGATCGGCACGGTCGGGCCGCCGATCCCCGGCATGGAGGTCAAGATCGCCGACGACGGCGAGGTGCTCCTGCGGGGGCCCGGTGTCATGCGCGGCTACCACAACCGGCCCGACGCCACGGCCGAGACGCTGGTCGACGGCTGGCTGCACACCGGTGACATCGGCGAGCTCGACGACGCGGGACGGCTGCGGATCACCGACCGCAAGAAGGAGCTGATCAAGACCTCCGGCGGCAAGTACGTCGCGCCTGCCCGGATCGAGAGCATGATCAACGCCGCGTCGCCGTACATCAGCAACGTGATCGTGCACGGTGACCGCCGCAAGTACTGCGTGGCGCTCGTGACGCTCGACCAGGACACCGCGGGCGGTCTGTCCGGAAAGGACGCCGAGGCCGAGGTGGGCAAGGCGGTCGAGAGCGTCAACGCGCAGCTGGCCCGGCACGAGACGATCAAGCGCTTCGCCGTGCTGGAGAACGACTTCAGCGTCGAGGACGGCTTGCTCACCGCGTCGCTGAAGCCGCGCCGCCGGGAGATCGAGAAGCGCTACGCCGACGTCCTCGACAGCCTGTACTGACACAACCTCGGTTTGACCACTGACACGCGACACCGCCCGCCGGCGAAGGGCGGGCGGTGTCGCGTGACGTCGTTCAGCGGCGGTCGCGGCGGTCGCCGTCGCGCTCGACCTCGACGCGTTCCCTGCGGACCTCGCCCTTGATGTCCTTCTGCTCGGTGACGGAGTCCTTCTCCAGCCGGACCCGTTCGGTGGCCTCGGTGCGCTTGCGCACCACCGGCTCCTCGCGGTGCAGCGTCATCTCGGCCTGCTCGTCCGTGAAGGCCTTGCCGGTGCGGTCCGCGTCGCCCCGCACGGGCTCGCGGACCACCCGGACCTCCTCGTGCGTCACGGGCACGGTGATGGTGCGCTGCTCCGTGACCGTGTGCTTGACCAGCCGCACCCGGCCAGCCTCGACCTTGCGGGTGCCGACGTCGAGCTTCTCCTCGGAGAGCGTGACCTCGGCGGCGTCACCCGCGTCCCGCCGGTCGTCCGCAGCGTGCCGGTCACCTGCGGCGCGCTGCTCACCCTTGCCGCGCTGCCCGGCGGCGTGCCGGCCGGGGTCGCCGAGCCGGTCGTGCTCACCGGTCTTGGCCTGCGGGATCATCCCGTAGTGCGCGTAGAGGGCGTCCTGCTCCTCGTCGGTCATGTGGTCGTCGGCGGTGTGCATGCTCGGCGAGTCCTTCACCTGCTGCTTCGTGACGGGAACGGTGATCGCGCCACCCGCCACGCTGCCCTGCTGGATCGGGACGAAGCTCTCCTTCATGCCGAACAGTCCGGTGTGGACCTCGGCCCACATCGGCCTGCCGGTGCCGTCCTCGAGCCACACCCGCTTGACCGACCCGATCTTCTCGCCCCTGTTGTCGATCACGTCGCAGTCGTACAGAGCCTCAACGTGCGTCTGGTCGATCATCGTGCAGTCCCTCCCGCGTTCGGCTTGTCGGCTTGCAAACGCGAAGTACCCGTCGCCGCGGGGTTACTCGCGGGTGCACACCTACCGGGTGACCGCACACGCGTGGCAGTTCAGCCGACGGGGTGACCTAGTCGCAGACCGCTCCGCGGGAAGCGGAACCGACGAGCTTGGCGTACTTGGCCAGCACGCCGCGTTCGTAGCGCGGGGGCAGCGGTGCCCAGCCCTCGCGGCGGCTCTCCAGGTCCGCCTCGACGTCGAGCGTGCCCTCGGCGACGTTCAGCGTGATCCGGTCGCCGTCGCGCACGAACGCGATCGGGCCGCCGTCGACCGCCTCCGGTGCCACGTGCCCGACGCACAGGCCCGTGGTGCCGCCCGAGAACCGGCCGTCGGTGAGCAGCAGGACGTCCTTGCCGAGGCCCGCGCCCTTGATCGCCGCGGTGATGGCGAGCATCTCGCGCATGCCCGGCCCGCCCTTGGGACCCTCGTAGCGGATCACCACGACGTCGCCGGCGGTGATCGTGCCGTCCTCCAGCGCGTCCATCGCGGCGCGCTCGCGGTCGAACACGCGCGCGGTGCCGGTGAAGACGTCCGAGTCGAAGCCCGCGGACTTCACCACGGCGCCCTCGGGGGCCAGCGAGCCCTTGAGGATCGTGATGCCGCCGGTGTGGTGGATGGGCTTGTCCAGCGCGCGCAGCACCAGGCCGTCGGGGTCGGGCGGGGCGATGTGGGCGAGGTTCTCCGCGACGGTGCGGCCGGTGACGGTGAGGCAGTCGCCGTGCAGCAGCCCGGCGTCCAGCAGCGCCTTCATCACCACGGGCACGCCACCGATGCGGTCGACGTCGGTCATGACGTGGCGGCCGAACGGCTTCACGTCGGCCAGGTGCGGCACGCGCGCGCCGATCCGGCTGAAGTCGTCCAGCGACAGCTCGACACCGGCCTCGTGCGCGATGGCGAGCAGGTGCAGCACGGCGTTGGTCGAGCCGCCGAACGCCATCACGACGGCGATCGCGTTCTCGAACGCCTCGCGCGTCATGATCTGCCGCGCGGTGATGCCCTTGCGCAGCATCTCGACCACGGCCTGCCCCGACCGGCGCGCGAACCCGTCGCGGCGGCGGTCGGTCGCCGGGGGAGCGGCACTGCCGGGCAGCGACATGCCGAGCGCCTCGGCCGCGCTGGCCATGGTGTTCGCCGTGTACATACCGCCGCACGCGCCCTCGCCGGGGCAGATCGCGCGCTCGATCAGGTCGACGTCCTCGCGGCTCATCAGCCCGCGCGCGCAGGCCCCGACGGCCTCGAACGCGTCGATGATCGTGACTTCCTTCTCCGTGCCGTCGGAGAGGGTGACGCGGCCCGGCAGGATCGAGCCGGCGTAGAGGAACACGCTGGCGAGGTCGAGCCGCGCCGCCGCCATCAGCATGCCGGGCAACGACTTGTCGCAGCCCGCGAGCAGCACCGACCCGTCGAGGCGCTCGGCCATCATCACGGTCTCGACGCTGTCGGCGATCACCTCGCGCGACACGAGCGAGAAGTGCATGCCCTCGTGGCCCATGGAGATGCCGTCGGACACGGAGATGGTGCCGAACTCCAGCGGATACCCGCCCGCGGCGTGCACGCCGTCCTTGGACGCCTTCGCGAGGCGGTCCAGGGGCAGGTTGCACGGCGTGATCTCGTTCCAGGAGGAGGCGACGCCGATCTGGGGCTTCTCCCAGTCCTCGTCCCCCATGCCGACGGCCCGGAGCATGCCGCGCGCGGCGGTGCGCTCCAGGCCGTCGGTCACGTCGCGGCTGCGTGGCTTCACGTCCGGTGTCTCGGTCATGAAGGCACGCTAGCCGCTGTTACGAGGGGTTCGCCGCGTGGGTCAGCGTCTCCCAGGCGATGAACAGGTTGTCCGTCCCCTGTGGACGCTGTGACTCGGTGTAGCGCTGGGTGTTGGTCATGGCGATCCCGAGCCGGGTGTTCAGGGCGTTGAAGCTGACCTCGGACGTCGGCCCGAGCTCCCGGGAGAACGACCCGCCGCAGAACCACGACGGCACCGGCTCGCCGTTCTGGTACTTGGTGTGCAGGCCCCACGCGTGGCGCATGCGGTCCTTGATCTCGTTCCACAGGTCCTGGCCCTGGTGCCGCGCGGTCTCGGCGAAGTGCGAGGCGGCGCTCAGGCCGTAGGCGGTGTGGGCGAAGTCCCGGCACGTCTCCTGGGCGAGCCCGTCGACGAACGTGGACTGGTTGTGCCAGTAGGAGATGATCTCGTCACGGGTGTCGATGCCGCTGCCCGGCGGCGTCTTCGGCAACGAGCCGTCGGTGGTCAGGTAGATGAACGCCTGGATGCGCGTGCGGAAGATGCCGACGGCCTTGTCGTAGACCGCGCGGTCCTCCAGGAACACCGAGATGCCGAGCGTCGCCTCCATCATGCTGAGCTCCCAGTTGCCGTTGGTGTTCGCACGGCCGTTCTGGATCTCGGGCAGGTAGACGTCACGCAACATCGTGGCGAACCGCCCGCTGTTGGGCCAGTTCCCGTACACGTGCTTGATGATCTCGGCGGCCTTGGGCCAGCTGCTGCCCGACCACGCGGTCTGCAGCGGGGCGTTCGAGTTGGTGTGGTCGCGAATGGTGGCCGACCAGGCGTCCATGATCTGGATCGCCTTGGTGGCATAACGAGCATCGCGCGTGACGTACCACGCGAGCGACAGGGTGTAGGCGGCGATGGCGTCTTCGCGCTCGTCGGTGCACCCGAGGTTGGGGTTGGAGTAGGAGCCGCACTCCACGACCGCACGCGGCTTCGGCGTGCGGTTCAGGTCGGCGTACTTCGAGCCCATCATAGCGTTGTAGGCGGACGTCCAAGGCTGGGCGCCGGCCTGCACCTTGGCACGCACGAAGTCCAGCTGAGGACGCGAAACCACGACGCCGGGATGAACGAACGTCGCCGGCGCCGCCGTGGCGGACTGGCCGGTGACCGGGGCGATCAGGGAGGCGATCAGTGCGATCAATACCGCGCAGGAACGGGTGACCATGCCCGTCAGTGTTGGTGGTCTATACCTTTGACGTCAAAGATTCCGGAACAACGTTCACGGTGGTGAACCGTTTCACGTGGATGAACAATGCCAAGGCGCACAACAACACCAGAATCTGCAGTCAGCCAGGAGAATTGTCCTGGGCGAAGCCGAAGGCGAGCAGGGCGACGGCGAAGCCGAGCTGCCTTGAAGCTTGAATCGGGAGGTTCCGGTGGGGTGGTCCCGTCACGAGCCGTGCCCAGCACTCGCTGCACGTGAGGAGGGGTGTCAACCCGGCACGCTTTTCGCCGGGTTGACACC
>NZ_JBHYGW010000051.1:0-32665 GCF_042738015.1 Lentzea sp. NPDC059081 | reverse complement strand
CGCCGCGCGAGTGGACAGTTTGTGGACAACTTGCCGACTCGCGTAACGCCTCGTTCCTGTTGCCCGACTACCCGACCGACCCGCCCAGTCCAGGAGGAATCCGACGATGTCCCAGCCGCCCAGCCCGCAGCCGTACGCCCAGCCGTACCAGCAGCAGCCCTACGGCGGCGCGCCGCAGCCGCCCAAGAAGAAGAGCAAGGCGCCGCTCGTGATCGGCATCATCGCCGCTTTCGTCGTCCTGCTCGTGATCGGCGCGGCCCTCGGCGGTGGAGGGACGACCGGCAACGTGGCGAACACGCCGGCGGCGCAGCAGCCCGCGGTCCAGCCGCCGGCCGCGCAGCCGCCCGCCGCCGAGCAGCCTGCGGCCTCGGACAAGATCACCGTCGTGTACGAGGTCACCGGTGCCGGCACGGCGACGAGCATCACCTACAACTCCGACGGCGTGGCCAGCACCGAGCAGCTGCAGGACGTCAAGCTGCCGTGGTCGAAGACGATCGAGATGGAGAAGGGCAAGGCGTTCGCGGCGGTCCTGCTCGCCCAGGCCGGAGCGGGCACGCCGGAGATCTCGGCGAAGATCACCGCGAACGGCAAGCCGTTGAAGGACGGCAAGTCGGCCGGCCAGTACGCCGTGGTCAACGTGACCGGCGACTTGTTCAGCGTGAAGTAGGAGCACCCCACCTCGATGGACGCCAACGTCATCGCCATCCTGGCGCTCGCCGCGGACTGGTTCGCACAGGCCGTGTTCGTCCCGGCATGGGACCGGCTCACCGCGTCGGCCGCGTGGCTGGCCGAACACCCCGACCTGATCGTCGCAACGGCGGTCGGCGGCTTCGCGATCGCCTACTACGACAAGCTGATCGCCTGGGTGAAGCCGCAGCCCTGAAACGCCGAACAACGGCCCCCGCACACCAACACGGTGTGCGGGGGCCGTTGTCGTTGGGTCAGCCGGGCGTGACGCCGATGCAGAAGTCGAGGTAGTCCACCGCGCCGGTGAGGTCGAGCGTGGCGCCGGGTGCCGCGACGCCGTCGACGCGCACAGTGGTGCGGCGGTCGGCAGGGTTGGCGACCCAGCCCTCGACGTTGGTGTCGGCGAACAACATGTTCGGGCCGGCCGCGCACGTCGAGTGCGCGGTGACCCAGACGCCGGACCCGGTCACCGCGGCGGCCGCGGTGAGCGCCACGTTCCGCCACACCTGGGCGGACCCGGTCGTGAGCGCGGCCGCGACGTCCCCGCTCGTGCCGAGCCGCGTGAGGTCGGCCTGGTAGACGGAGAACTCGACCGCACCGGGCCCGATCGCGAGCGCCTGCAGGGGGAACTTGACGCCGCCGAGCAGCGTGCCCGTGGGGACGGGCAGCCAGAACGCGTAGAGCCGCGACGCGGTCAGCGCGATCGTCTTCGGCTCTGCGTCGGACAGGTCGTGCGGGGTCATCGTCATGGCCACGCAACCCCACCTGCGCGCGGGGCTGACCGCGGCCAGGCCCGGCACGGTCGGCGCGGCCGCGGTGCCGGACAGCTCGCCGGCCAGCCGCACCACGCCCTTGGTCAACGTCGTGGCGTCGGGGGTGGAGCCGCCGGAGGCCTCGGGCAGGTTGGCCGCGGGAACCTTGCCGTCGGCGCCCAGCGGAGCGAGGCCGTTGACCGCGCCCCGTTCGGCGCGGGCGAGGTACAGCGACGGCAGGTCCGGGTCGGTCGGGTCGAGCGTGACCGGGTCGACGAGGCAGTCGACGAGCTTCACAGGCGCGACGGACACCGGCGCCACGAACGCGCGCGCCACGGTGGTGCCGGCCACCCGCAGGACGTAGTAGGAGTCGGGCCCAGCGATCTCCGACTGCGGCGTGACCGTGAACGACACGAGTCCGGTCTCGTCGGACTCCGCGATCACCGCGTCGATGATCTCGCCGGTCTTGGCGGTCAGCCACAGGCCGGCACCGGCGAGGGTGACCGTGCAGCGGCGGCGCGGCACACCGGTCTGACCGGGGCCGTACAGGTAGTGCCGCACCTCCACTGTGGACACAGGTCAGTTCCCTTCCTTCTTGCGCGGCCGTGCCGCGAACCAGTCGACGACCTCGGACACCTGCTGCCGTTCGTCGTCGGTGAGCGGCCGCTCGTCGACGGGTGACGCGGCCGCGGCACCGGGCAGGAGGTAGGCGACGCCGACGGTGACGAGCACGCCGATCGCGCCGGCGACCGCGGCCGGTGGCGTCAGCGGCGTGAGGTCGTCGACGAGCCACAGCACGATCGTCGTGACCGCGCCGGCCACGCCGCCGCCCATCACCTTGGGCGAGGGCTTCCAGTCGGGTGCGTCGCTCATCAGGCGCCTGTGCCCCTGCGCAAGGCCTCGCGCACGGCGCCGACGGTCTCCTCGAAGGTGAGCCCGTCGGCCGGCACGTCCTTGAGCGCGCCCAGCACCGCGGCGATGAGGGGGCCCGTGATCGCGGCCTCGTCGACGTCGGGCACCTGGGCGCCGGGCTCGTCGGCGATGTAGTCCAGGCGCCAGTCGTCGACGTCGCGCGCGGTCGTGCCCATCAGCCCGGCGACCACGTCGGCGACTTCCACGTTCGGAACCCACCACTTCGACCGCGTGACCGAGGTGATCGTGACGACGTAGATGCGGCCGGTGTCCCTGCCGCGCAGCAGATGCGTTCCCACGTTCAGCTCCTCCGTTGTGGCACCGCCGCCGGGCGGGTGCTCGTCGACGCCGGGCCAGTAGTCCGCGACCCAGCTTTCGTCCCAGTGCCCCGTCGTATGCCACGGCTTGTCGAGCGGGTTGCCCAGTGGCGTCGAGGGGTGGGCGTACTGCTTCCCGATGGACCCGTCCGGGATCTCGGGCACGCCGTCGTAGTTCGCGACGAGCCAGTGCGGCTCGGGCACGCCGGCACGTTGGAACGCCCTGCGGCACGGACCCCAGTCGTTCATCTGGTTGATGTAGATCGTGGGGTCGTAGCCGTCGCGTCGAGCGCGTTGCACCCACGGCACGGCGTTCTCGACGGGCCAGATGCAGCCCGCTTCGACGTCACCGACCTGGGCGGTGACGGCGCCGATCGCCGAGCAGGTGACCTGCTGGGCGTGCTTGAACCGGTCGCGTCCTGCCTGCGACCACTTGTAGATCCCGTCCACGTACACGAGCACCATCTGCGCGTGGTCGGGGATCGCGAACGGGTTGACGCTGTCGTACATCAAGCGCGGCATGATGCTTCACCCTCCCAACAGTTTCGTGACGACGGAGCCGATGACTCCGCCGCCGCCGGCGGCGAACCCGGCGATCAGCCAGCGGGCGCGTTCGACGCTGCGCAGCCGCGTCTCGTGGTCCTGCACGTCGGTCGCCAGTTCGGCGCTGTCCTCGCGCTGTTCGAGTGCGCGCAGCCGCTCCTCGTGGTCGGGAATGATCTTGGTCAGTTCCCGCACGTCGCCGCGCATCTCGGTCACGGACAGGTGTGTTGCCTTGACTTCCGCGTACAGCTCGGCCGGGGTGATGACGACCGAGCCGGGCGGGATCTGTGACTGGTCCACAAGGAACCCCCTCACGGTGGAGTCCGATGTGGACTATGAGATTCCGTTGCCGGAGATGGAGAGCTTGCTGTGCGTGCTGAAGATCGTCACCAGGTTGGAGGTGCCGGTCTTGTACGCGCGCAGCTTGATCGTGTGCGAGCCGACCGAGCCGAGGGTGATCGTCCACGTTTTGGCGACCGGTATGCGGTTGGAGCCGGACACCTTGAAGTTGACGTCACCGGATGCGTCGACGCCGTCGACGACGAGCCTGCCGAACAGGAAGTCGGTCGCGCCGGTGATCTCGGCGTCCAGCGAGGCGGTGACCTTGACCTTGGTGTTGGCCTGGGTTGTGGTGAGGGTGATCGATGCGCCAGGCACGTCGGCCGTGCTGGTGAGGACCGTCAAGTCGCTGGAGACGGTTGCTTCCAGGTCGACGCGGGTGATGCGGTTGAGCGCGGCCGCGGTGACACGGCTGCCGGATGCGAACGGCAACGGACCTCCTTCAGGCGAAGTTGACCGGGTCGGCGACGTGCACCTCGGCGCCGGCGGCGTGGGCTTTGGTGTTGCCCGCGAGGTTGAGCCCGCGACCCGAGGTGGCGACGGTGAACGTCTGCGGTGACGAGCTGCCGCTGATCGAGGAGATCCGGATCCGCTCCCCGCCGATCTTGATCTCCAATGGGAAGTCCGCGGGGTCGGTCGTCCACAGGTCCCCGGCGTCCGCTGTGGACACCTGGAACGACATGGCCGCCGCGCTGATGCCGCTGGTGAGCGTGGACGATCCGGAGTCGATCAGCCCGTACACCGGGTCGTCGGCGACCAGCACCCGGTAGGGGCTCGAGGGCACCGCGTTGGCCTCGATCTTGTGGTCGAACGGGCCGAGGGTCTCGGTGTAGCCGGGCACGAGCTGGGAGATCTGGTCGTAGATCCCGACGCTGGACAGGTTGTCGACGGTGATCCGGTCGCCCAGGTCGAGGCTCAGGGCGCCGGCGACCAGCGTGGTGTTGGTCGAGACGTGCGGCCCGGCGAGGTCGATGGCGATGGTGGGGATGCGGTACTCGTCGACGGTGCCCAGCGCGAGCAGCCACCCGGCGATGTTGGGCAGCTGCCAGTCGTAGGCGCAGTTGACGTCGATCGCGCTGTCGTAGCGGCCGGCGCCGTTGGGCGGGTCGAGCACCGACATCGGTCCTGTGTTCTGCACGGTCCGGTAGGAGGTGCCACCGGCCCGCCGCGCGGTGATGTCGTTCAAGGTGTATCGGTCGTCGTCGGTGGGCTTGAACGGCGGGGCGAGCTGCATGGCCGCGTAGTCGATCGCCGCGGTGGCGGACTGGTTGCACATGGACAGCCGGGTGCGGTACTTCAGCGCGAGGGTGCCGCGCGACTCGCCGAGGATGCCGAGGTCGACGTCGGCGCATTCGCTGAGCAGGTCCAGCAGAGTGGCGGACAGCTGCGGGCCCATCCGGGCGTCGTCGTCCTTCTCGCCGTTGATCGCGACCGGCACGCCTTCCTCCGCGCACAGCCGCACGATCCGGTCGGTGGCCGTCTCACCGTTGAAGGCGGAGAGCTGGCTGTTGAGCGCGAACAGGTCGGTGACCGCGGTCTCGACCGTGCAGTGCCCGAGCGCGGTGCCGTTGAGGTTGCTGCCGAGCGAGAAGTCGATCTGCCGCACCGCGCTGGTGGTCTGACCGGCCAGGGTGCCGGAGATGTACGACGCGAACGAGGCCCCCACTTCCAGCGTCGACACCTGGTAGTCGACGTTCGCCCCGTTCTGGCTGAGCTGCACCGAGACCCGCAGGTTGCGGTTGGGGATGTTGAAGCCCATCCCGTTGTTGAGGACCAGGCCGGCACTGGTGTAGGCGAGCAACCGCAGGCCGCCGGTGCCGGTGGTGGCCAGGTCCCAGTAGGCGATGGTGCCGCTGGTCCAGATACGGCAGATCACCGTGTTGTCGGGCAGCGACGTCTCGGGGGTGTGCATCACCCATCGCACCTGCACCTGGTTGGTGGCGGTGTAGGGCTGGACCGGGCCGCGCCAGAGCGCCGCCCGCAGCGTCGGCAACGGCTGTGAGGCATCGAAGCCGCTGTAGGACGCGAGGGACTGGTCTCCGCTGATGCTCATCGGCGGGGCGTCGGGCAGCGCGGACGCCAGCGACGTCGCGCCGCGTTCGTCCTCCATCGGCCAGTACGCCACCAGGTTGGGCAGCGAGGGGATCGAGCGCCGCAGCGTCGAGCGCAGCGGGCTCGCTCCCTGGCCGAGGCGTCGCATGATGCCGGCGGCGTCGACGGGCATCCGGCGGTCGACCTCGGCCAGGTCCCACTCCGGCGGCCACGACGAGATCTCCCCGGCGAACCTGTTGGACCGCACGGTGAAGTCGCTGTAGCTGAACACCACCGGCACGTCGGTGTTGCCGCTCGCGACACCCGAGCGGACACCGACCCAGCCCTTGACGGGCACACCGGTGACGTTGCCCTCCACGTGCCAGCCCAGCGGCTCACCGGTCGACTTCGCGACCGTGGAGCTCACCGGCCACACCTTCGCCCGCACGGCCGTGCCTTCGGCCTGGACCCGCACGCGCAGCTTCTGCGCGGCGCTGTGGGTCAGTCCCGGCACGGTCACCGTCGAGGAGTACGACGTGCCGGTGGCGTGCATGATCTTGATCGTCACGGCCTCCGCCGTGGTGATCACCAGACGCACCATCACGTAGTCGGTCGTCGAGGTGCCGCGCACGACGATGTTGCACGGCTCGATGTCGGCGCCGGTGATGTCGCCGTCGGACAGCGTGAGGGTCACCGCGACGTCGACGTCGCGGTGCACGACGCCGGCCAGGTAGGAGACCCGGAAGCCGTTCGCGGTGCCGATGGTGTGCTTGCCCGCGCCGCCGCTGACCGCGAAGTCAGCGGCGGATCCGGTGCCGTTGAAGAACTGCGACCAGGCCTCGCCGTGCGAGCTCGTGCCCCACCCGTTGCTGACCGTCCGGCCGGCGCACGTGTCGGCCGCCAGGTCGGCGCGCGAGACCCGCAGCGGGGTGTTGCGGCCCAGCACGCCGTAGTTGGGGGACAACGGGTTGCGGCGGTTGTACTTGTCGCTGCTGTTGTCGAGCGTGAGTGTGCAGCGCGCCGGCGGGACGGTGCGGTCCTGCGACGCGCTGCCGTGCTGGATCCGCACCTCGTTGCCGACGCGCACGTCGTCGGTGACCTCGACCCACCGGTCGCGGATGAACAGCTCCGTGGCCAGGTCGAGCTGGGTGTCTGGGAAGGCCACGGGTCACCGCCTTCCGCCGAGGACGAGCTGCACGTCGCCGCCCCGTGCCGAGACGACCCGCTGCAGCAGCTCGACGAGCAGGTCGTCCAGGCGGGCGCCGCCGGAGTCGATGCGCAGCACCAGGGGCTGCCCGGCTCCGGAGCGGGCCGAGGACGCGCCCTGCAGCGTGGCGTTGGTGACCGCACCGCTGGGCGGAGCGGCCATAGTGGACACCATCTGCTCGACGGCCAGGCCGATCGGGGAGCTGCCGACGTCGGCGAGCTTGGCGGTGATGCCCCCGACGTAGCCCCACAGCGCGGACTCCTGCGACTTCAGCCCGCCGAGCAGGCCCTGCATGATCGCCTTACCGGCCGGGGTCAGCAGCACCAGGTCGACCGGCAGCGGGCCCTTGAGCGAGGCGATCTTGTCGCCGATGCCGGACACGAAGTCGTAGACCGAGCCGATCGCGGACTTGATCCCGCGCAGCAGACCGTCGACGACCGCCCTGCCTGCCCGCCCGAGGAGGTTGTTCAGGTCGCCGAGCGCGCTCAGGATGCGGCCGGGGATGGAGCTCACGAACGACCAGATGCCGGCTGCGGCGCTGACCGTCGCCGACACCGCGGCGTTCCAGGCCGCCGAGGCCCAGCCGATCAGCATCCCGCCCAGCGACTGCAGCCCGGCGAGGATCCGGCCGGGCAGCCCGACCAGCCACGCCCACAGCGACTGCGCGAGGCCGATCGTCGTGTCGCGCGCCAGGGTCCAGGCGTTGGCGGCCCACTGCACGAGCAGGCCGGCCAGCGTCACGACCGCGTTCGCGATCATGCCCGGCAGGTTGATCAGCCAGGTGACGATTGCGACGGCGCCGTTGATCACCGCGTTGAGCGTCCAGGTGAACGCCGCGACGAAGAGGTCGACCAGCGTCTGACCGAGGAACATCAGGCCCTGGCCGATCCAGTACGGCAGAACGATGATCCCGGCGATCACCCACTGCACGCCTTCCAGGACCGCGCTTACGGCCGCCTGAAAGGCGTTGTAGAACGCCAACCCCAGCACGGCAGGCAGGGACGCCAGCCACGAGCCGACGCGCCCAGGAAGCCCGGAGATCCACGACACGAAGCCCGACCACGCACTCTGGGCGGCGTCGCCGGCCGAGGAGAACCAGCCGCCGATCATCGACGGCAGGTTGCCCAGCCACGCGACCGCACGCTGGATCCAGTCGACCGCGCCGCCGATCGCCGAGCCGATCGCGGCGAACGCACCGGGGACCTTGGCCGCGAACTGCAGGATCGCCGATGAGGCCGAGCCGCTGAACGCCGTCGCGAGCGCGGCGATCTTGGTCGTGACCGTGGTGAGCGCCGGCGCGATCAGCCCGACGAACTTCGCCGCGAGCTCGGCCGCCAGCACCAGCAGCGGCGCCAGCGCGGTGACGAGCGCGATCAACGGCTCCTGCAGCGTGACGAACAACGGCACGAGCGGCAGGGCCGCGTCGAGCAGCTGCAGCAGTGCCGGAGACAAGGCGGTCAGCACCTGCAGAAGCGCCCCGCCCAGGGTCTCGGCGAAACGGCCGATCACCGGCACCAGCGGGACGATCACCCCGGCGAGCTTGACCAGCGCCTCACCCGCGAACCGCGCGACCACCTGCAGGATCTGCAGCACGATCGGCGCGAGCGCGGTCAGCACCGGCACCAGTCCGGACGCCAGCGCCACCACGACCTGAGCCACCACCGGCGCCAGGCCCAGCAGCGGCGCCAGCAGCTGCGCGAGCGCGGGCACCAGCGGCTGCAGCACGGTCAGCAGCTGCGCGACGTACGGCATCAGCTGCGCCAGCGTCTGACCCACCGAGCCGAGCAGCGTGGCCAGGCCGCCGCCGGCCGCGGACAGCAGCCCGCCGAGCGCCGTGACCACCGGACCGAGCGCGGCCGCCACCTGCAGCAGCACGGGGGAGAGTGCGGTCAGCACCGGCACCAGGGCGCCGACCAGGGCGCTGACCAGCTGCGCGATCAACGGCAGCAGCACCTCGGCGATCGGGCCGCCGACCTGGCCGAGCGTGCCGATCAGCAGACCGAGCGGGCCGAGGATGCCGGCGATGAGCACGCCCAGCGCGGAGAACGCCGCGCCGGCACCGTGCGCACCGGCGGCCGCCCCGGCAAAGAACGAGCTCAGCCCGCCGCCGACGTCGGCCAGCAGGTTGCGCAGCCCGTCGAACACCGGGAACGCCGCCTGCGTCGCGGCGACCAGGCCGGGCATGAGGTTGACCGCGAGCCCGGTCAGGCCCTCGGTCAACGCCATGACCAGCGGCCCGAGCGCGCCGAAGATCTGGGACAGCTGCGGCAGGATCTGGTTGAACGACTTCCCGATCTCGCCTGCCACCCGGACGAAGATCGGGACGAGCGGAGCCGCCGCCTCCGCGAGCTTGGACTTGATGTCGCTGCCCAAGTTCGTGAAGGCGGCCTTGACTTGCTCGTTCTCCTTGAGCGCCAACGCGCCTATGCCGATGAACGCCAGCGGCACCGCCGCCAGCGCTCCACCGGCCACCAGCGCGCCGGCCACCGCGGCGGCACCGACCATGCCGAACTGCTTGGCCAGCGCGCCCAGCGCGGCGACACCGCGCGCGGACATCTGCCCGGTCTCGACGCTGACCTGCCGCAGCACCGCCGCGGTGGCCAGCGCCGAGGCGCGGATCTTGGCAAGGACCTTGCTGACACCGTCTCGCGAGAGCAGGTTGAACAGCAGGCTCGTGTCGCCCAACGGGGTCACCCCCGTTCACGACCAGTGGCTAGCGGTTCTTCTCGGCTTGACGGCGCAGTTCGTCGATCGCGTCACACGCGGCCAGGAACACCGGCAGCGGCATCAACGCTTGGGCTTCGAGCCCGATCCCGAACTCCCGCGCGATCGAGAGGCAGTACGCCTTTCGCTTCTGTTCAGTTGGGCTTTTCCCGCGGTGCCCTCCGGGGCCGTGGCGAGCTCGGCGTCGATGTGCGCGAGCACCGCGGCGGGCAGGCTCTTGTCCTGCGCGGCCTTGTCCCGCAGCTGCTGCAGCTCGGTCTTGTCGAACTCGCACTCCAGCTCGCCGACCTTGAAGTCGGGAGTGTCGGCGTAGAGCAGCGTCGGGTGTTCGGCCCGCATCAGGTGCCACAGCAGGACCCGGCGGGCGCGGATGCCACCGGAGAACACGGCGACGAGGAACTGGTCCCACGGCTCGCCGTAGGCCCGCTCGACCTCCTCGGCCTGCGACGCGGTGACCTCCGACGCCGCGAACTCCCACTGCTGAACGTCGCCGTCGTCGGGCGAATAGGTGACGAACATGGCGGTGTCACACCTTCCTGCGTAGGCGCGCCTCGGCGCGCTGGATCACGCCGCGCAGTTCGCGGCGGTACTTCTTGCGGTCCTTGCGGGTCGTGTCGTCGAACCAGCCCGGCTTGCCGTCCTGGTGCACGGTCACGTCCGGGTTGTTGATCGACGGGTGGTTCCAGCCCGAGCGGGCGTTGAGCCGCTTGGGCGCGTTGCGGAACTTCCGCAGCTTCGGCGTCTTCTTGGCGCGCAGCACGGCGCCGGGGTACCGGCCGTTGGTCTTGATCTGCACCATGACCTTCTGCGCCACCGCGGTGCGCAGCTTCGGGCCGGCGTGCCCGCGGCTGGGCATCGACTTGATCGCCGCGCGCGCGGCGTTGCGCGTCGGGTTGAGCACGGCCCGCGACGTCTTCACCAGGTCCTTGCGGAGCTCCTTGCCGTCCTCCTCGGACTTCAGGGCCCGAGCCAGGTCCCGCAACCGGCGCTCGTCGACGGACAGCTCCACCACCACGTCGTCACCCCCTGCTACTGGAAAGCGAAACGCTTCAAGCGGTTTCGAGTAGGGGCACGGCCCGCCGCACCTCTCGCAGTACGGCGGGCCGTGGGCTCAGGCGGTGGCGCGGGTGATCGCGCCGGACGTCGGGTACTCGACGTCGACCGTGGCGACGTCGCCGACGTTGCCGGAGATCGGCGTCCACTTCTTGATCAGGACGCTGCCGGTGTACTTCGGGTTCGAGGTGCCGACGACCGCGTTGTCCAGGCGCACCTCGAACGCCACGACCGTGCCCAGCAGCGGCCACATGATCGAGTCGATCGCGGCCGCCGCGACGTCCTGCAGGAACCCGGCGGACAGCGACCCCTTCTTGAGACCACCCTTGACCTCGACCCAGCCCAGGGAGGCGAACGTCGTGACGTCCTTCTCCTCGACCTCGGCCACGAGCTCGATCTTGTTGGTGTGGTCCGACATGTTGGTGCCGGCCAGGCTCAGGTACGACGCAGTCAAGATCATCGTTGCCATTGGGAATTACCTCACTTCACGCCGAAGCTGACGACGAACAAGAACGACGGGGTGGTGCCCGTGATCGTCCACTTGGGACGGAACCAGTTGTCGGTGATCGCGCCGCCGATCCGCTTGAGCTGACCGCCCACCGCGGTGGCGGCGTCGAACGTGATCCGGCTGGTGGGCGAGGCGAACGAGTTGCTGTCGTCCGACTCGATCTCCACGGTGATCGTCGGCGTCGACGTGCCCGCGATCGACAGCACGTGCAGGCCCGCGTAGAGGTACTGGGCCGCCCCGACGGCGCCGAGCTGCTGGCCGGTGCCGGTGCCGGTCGCGGTGCGCGCGGTGCCGGGCGGGTGCGCGACCAGGCCGCGCGCCAGCGGCCAGGACCCCTTGCCGCTCATCGACCAGGGCGCGATCTCGCCGACCTGGTCGCCGAGCGAGTACTTGCCCTGCATGGCCTTGGTCAGCCATGCCAGCGAGCCGACCGCGGCACCGTCCGGGCACACCGACAGGGCACCGACGCCGCCGAGCGAGGCGAACAGCTCGTCGTCGACGAACCCGCGGCCGCCGGCCTCCCACTGCCCGCCTGCCTCGATCTCGGTCTTGGCCAGGCCGCCGCGGACCTCCGTCCACCCGCCGGAGCCCATGTTCGTGCGGTCCTTCGCCTCGACCTCGGCGTCGAACTTGACGGTGTTCGAGACGCCGGTCGCGTCCAGGCCGCCGGTGAACACGCGGGCGTTGGTGATGACGAAACTGCCCACGATCAGTCCCCCCTTCCGATGACGCGCACGAGCCAGTCGGCGCCGTAGTAGGTGTCGGTGCCGTGCTCGTACTGGCCCATGCCGCGCACGGACATCACCTGCAGTGACTCGCACGCGCCGCCGAGGGTCTTGTCGGCCTCGATCGCGGCCTTGACCGACTTCGGGCCCGAGCCCTTCATGTACTCCTGCAAGGCTTTCTGCCCGCTGCGGTCGTTCGCGCGGGACACGAGCAGACGGCAGATCACCGGGTTGAAGTCGTCGCGGCCGCGGCCGAACGACAGGTCGTAGCTGATCTCCAGCTCGACGCAGTAGAACGTCGGCGGGCTGATCAGGTCGGGCATGTACGCGTGCGTGCGCAGGCCCTCGATGGTGTCGGCGCGGTCGGCGAGTCCTTGGAACACCGCTGCGACGTCCACGGATCCGCCTCCTTTCTGGTGGCGGACGGGGAAGTGCTACGGCTGCTCGGGTAGCTGGCCGGTCTCGTCGAACCAGCGGCCGCCGCCCTCTGCGGCGAGCAGGCACGGCGCGAGCGCCTCGCGGATCGCGTTGTACGCGCGGTAACTGTCGATGTACACGTCGGTCACGGTGAGGCCACGCAGGCCCTGCTGCGTTCTCGGCGTGATCACCAGCACGGTGCTGCTGCCCGCCAGATAGACGCCCTCGGCGCGCCGCACGGCCGTCACCAAGCCCCGCCAGCGGGACTCGATCAGCAACTGGCCGCGCACGATCGTGTCGGCCAGCACGAGGACCAGCAGCGGCTCGGACGTGGGTTGCTCCAGCATCGCGGCCGCTCCCTACTGGCGGGTGCGCACGGCGACGCGGACGGCGCAGTCCTTGGCCTCGACGAGCTTGTCGAGCGCGAACACCAGTTGCCGGTGGTCAGGAAGCTGCTCGAGCAACTGCGCGCCGAGGTCGTGGAACGGCTTGCTGACCGCCTGCAGGTGCGGCGGCAGGTGGTCGTAGTCGAGGCTCGCGGCCGCGTCGGCGACGGCGGGCCAGCGGCCGGTGGTGTCGATCATCATCACTTCCTCGGGTCAGCCGAAGCCCGGCAGCGTGACCGGGTCCAGCAGGTCCTTGACGTCGGGGTCCAGGCGCGCCACGCGCAGCGGTCCCCACTCGCTCGTGGCGACGACGCCCTCGGGGCTGTCCTTGCGCCGGAACAGGCGGCCGGCCTGGATCAGGCACGCCTGCTCGACGCTCTCGGGGATCGACGGCCAGCCGTGCACCGACGTGACCCGGACGCGCTGCCACTGGTAGCAGGGCCACATGGTCGGGTGCAGCAACGAGGTGATCGGCTTGCCGTCGGCAACGGCGTTGTCCGGGCCGGTGATCCACCCGGACACCGCCGTCCAGCTGCCGGTCGAGCCGACCTCGACGACCAGCCCGTCCTCGGTGGCGATGTCGTCGACGAGCAGCTCGTGCCACCCGTCCGATGTCCACAGCAGACGTCCCGCCGTGCGGTAGGTGCGCTGCGTGACCGTGTCGGCGCGGCCGAACGTGCGCCCGGTCTTGTCGTCGATCGCCTTCGACGCGGCGAGGATCGCGCGGTCCAGGCCGTCGTCGTCCACGTCGTCGCCGATCTTGAGCGAGATCTTCAGCGCCTCACGGGAGATGTAGGCCGTGGTCATGCTCAGGCCCGCGTCTGCTGCCGGTTCTTGGCCGCGGACGTCGCACCCTTGGGCGGGTCGGCCGGCGGGTCGACGGGCGGGTTCTCCGGGTCGACGGGCGTCTCGTCGGAGGCCGCGTCCTTGGCCGGCTTGGCGCCGCGCAGCCGCAGCTGCTCGTCGACCTGGGCGATGCGGCGGCGCATCGCGGCCTTGACCGCGTCGTCCGTCGCGCCGGCCTCGCGCTGCACGTAGCCGACGCGCTCGTGCTGCAGCGCGGCGATCATGCCGTCGTTGACGTCGTCCTTGGTGACCTTCGGCTCTTCCATGTCGAACTCGCTTTCGTTGCGGGAGAAGGGAAAGGGGAGCCGCTCCGCCAAGCGGCTCCCCTTCGGCCGGGACGGATCAGACGCCGGTGTAGGTCGGCGTCACCAGGCCGGTGCCCGAGATCTTGCGGGCGTGCGCGTAGCGCTGGTGCGTGAACGCGTAGTAGCCGTAGACCACCAGCAGGATGCCGAGGCTCGCGGCCTTGGCCTGCTCGGCGCGGATCAGCAGCGGCGCGTTCGGGTCCTCCCAGAGGTGGAACTCGTTCTTGTCGCCGAGGTAGATCTCGTCCTCGTTGGTGCCCGCGCCGAGGTTGGTGGCGATGTTGTTGTCGACGATCACCGGCGTGCCGTTGGGCAGGACACCGCGCACACCCGAGCCGTAGCGCTCGGCGTAGTTGGCGCCGATCGTCTTCTCGACGATGCCGGGCTGGGAGATGATCGGCCACTTCGTGCTCATCGCGTTCTGCAGGTGGTACCAGCGACGCGAGTGCATGACGGCGATGTTCTCGCCGGAGGCCATGTCGAGCAGCGCGCCCTCGACACCGGCCAGGCCCTCGATGATCTTCGGGTACAGCTCCTCCACCGTCGGCGACGCGTCGGTGTAGGTGACCGCCGTGGCGACGTTGGTCAGACCGGTGGACGCCAGGTTGATGGTCTTGTTGTCGACGTTGGCGTGGTACCGCTTGTAGAGGTCCTCGATGATCGTGTCGTCGACGTGGATGCCACGCTCGGCACCCTGCCGGGACACGGTCTGCTGACCGGCCGCGGTGCGGACGTTGATCGTCAGCAGCGTGTCGTCGTAGTCCTGCTCGGCGACGGCGGCGTTCTCCGACGCCTGGTCGTCGACGGACGTGCCGGTCGTGCCGCGGCCGAGGTTCACGGTCATGCCGGTGGGCGGCAGGTCGTGGTGACGGCACGCGTCGGCGAACGGCCGGCCCGCCGTCGCCATCGGCGCGAACATGTCGACCAGGTACTGCGGCACGACCAAGCCCGCGAACGCACCCGTGCCGACCGCGCGCTGCTGGGCGCCGGTGACGGCGACGCGGCGCTCGACGACCTCTTCCTGGCTGTGCCGCGCGAGGCGCTCCTTGGCCTCGAAGTCGCCGAGGAACGAGGAGACGACGTCCCGCGCGAAGTCGACGCCCTTGGGGTCGGTGTCCGGGCGGTACGTGCGCTCCTCGGCGCCGACGCGCGCGACCTGGTCGTGGGCACGCTTCGGCTTCTCGGCGCCGGGGTTGACCTCGCGGGCGAGCCGGTCCGCGGCGTCGTCGCGGGCCTTCTCCTCCTCGAGCTCCTTGACGCGGAGCTGCATCTGGTCGAGCTCGGCGTCGAGGCCGGTCTTCTGAGCGCGGAGCTCCTCGACCTTCGCCTCGTCGATGGTGTCGGCCGCGCGCAGCTCGGTGAGCTGAGTCGCGATGCCGTTGCGCTGCTCCAGCTTGGTGGCCATCTGGCCCCGGAGCTGCGCGATGAGCTGATCGAGCGTCATGGTGACCCTCGTCCTCTCTCCCGCGCTGGGCGGGGGTTTCGGTGTTGGTGATGGCCCTGCGGACAGCAGGCAGCGACACCCAGGCCAGGCACGTGGCGCGGCGCGGGTGGTCGTCGTGCGCGAAGCAGCAGGGGGAAAGCGCGTCAGATGACGCGCAGGCGCACGTCCTCGTCGGTGATGAGGGCGCGCTTCGCCTGGGACGCCGGGGCGCTCAGGCGGGCTGTGAGGGCCGCGAGCGCGGCCTTGGCGGTGTCGTCGTCCAGGCCGCGCAGCACGGCGTCGACGTCCACTCCGGAACGCAGGCCGGAACCGGCGGTGTGCGGGCTGGCGCCGTAGCCGACGATTGCCACGTCGCCGCGGTGAATGTCGACCTCTTCGATGTGGTACTCCATCCAGTCCGGAGACCACGAGCCACGCGTGATCCCGAACTTGAACGACATCTCGTCGATCAGCCCGCTGCGCAGCTTCGGCACGATGTAGTCGACGTCGCGGTCGTTCGGGTCGAGCTTGGGCGCCAGGACCCGCAGGCCGTGGTCGTCCTCGGCCAGCTCCAGCGACCCGTTGGTCGTGCGGGCGATGCGCCGCAAGTCCTGGTGCTGCAGCACCAACGGCGTGTCCAGGTCCTCTCGTGCGAGCGTGGTGCCGAACGCGCCGGGCGTCACCTTCTCGGTGTACGGGCCGAACATGTCCCACATCTCGTAGGCCGCGTCGGTCACCGAGGCGTAGCCGTCGAACACCAGCAGCCCGGCGGCGTCGTCGCTGGCGCGCAGCGACAGGTCACGGATGCGCGAGGTGACTCGTGCCGGGGCCATCGACTCCTCGGCGTTGCGCCGCTGCCTCGGCCGGTCCGCCGGCGCGCGGTACGCCACGGCGCCGCCGGCGGCGCGCTGCGCCTGGCGCTCGTGCGCGGCCGCGGCATGCATCTCCCGCCGGGACAGGCCGGCGAGCCACGGGGCTGCATCCTTCATGACGTCGCTCCTGTTCCTGCGGTGGGCTTGGTGCCGGGGCGGCCGAACACCCGGTCGAACTCGGCGTACTGCTCGTCGGTGTAGGGCGGCAGGTTGTCGATCGCGCGCGCCTCGGACGGGGTGATCAGGCGGTCCTTGACCTTCTGGCCCAGGACCTTCGCGCGGGTCTCGGGGTCCATCCGCAGGATCGCGTCGCTGTTGAGCTTCACGAACCGCGGAGTCGCGACCATGCGCGTGAGGCCGGCTTCGCGGCGCACCACGACCGGCCCCAGATTCATGATGATCAGCTGCAGGTTGCGCTGGCTGATCGAGGCGTAGGTGAGCGATCCACTCTGGACAGCGGCCTCGATCAGGTCGACCGGGCAGCCGTAGTAGCGGGCGATGTCGGCGATGCTCGCGTTCTGCATGTCCAGCCACGCCGCGTCGGCGCTGGTGGACGAGAGCGCCTTGAGCTCCCAGTCCGAGCCGTGCACGAACACATCGCCCGCCGCCACCGTGGCCTTGTACATCTTCTTGATCTCGCCGGCCTGCGTCGGGTTGATCGTCTTCGCGGTGTTCTTCAGCGCCGCTGCGGGGATCGCGCCACCGCCGAACCAGTCGAGGCTGAACCGCTGCGCGGACAGGTACTGGTTGATCGACCACGCCGCGTACATCGTCGGCGACATCCCGAGCGGGTTGCCCGACCGCGGGTACTGCCGTTCGTGCCAGATCTGGTGCGGCTCGTAGTCCTTGCCCTCGATCTTCCAGCCGGTGATGTCGGAACCCTTGCCGCGCACCGACACCGTGGACAGGTCCTGCAGCTCGATGCGCGCGGGCAGCCCCAGGCCGTCGACGGCGGTGATGATGCCGACCACGTTGCCGTTGCCGTCCAGGTCGTCCTGGCTCATCCACAGCCACTCGTGCATCTCGACCTTGGCGCCGCCGGGAGCGAGCAGCACGGGCGGCTTGGGCACCTCGACCTGAATGCCGCCGACCATCCGGTAGGCGTCCACGGGCATCGTCGAGAGCAGGTCGGCCCGCAGCCGCCGGCACGCCCACACGGCGCTGTGCCGCCGCGCGGTGTCGTCGGTGACCACGGTGCCGGTCGCGCGTGCGTGCGTGCGGTCGCCGAGCAACTGCGGCGCATCGGGCATCGGCATGCCACGACTGGTGAACAGGCTCACCGGCCACCCCCGCGCAGCCGCTTCCACCACGCCGGCGCCGAGCTCGGCTCACCGATCCACACGATCGCCCGCGACCCGGCGCCGAGCACCAGGCCGCCGAGCGCGGCCGCCGCCCACCCGATGAGCGGGAACACCGCGGCCGCCACTCCGAACGCCACCAGCAGCAACGCCGCCAAGTCGAGCAGCGTCGTGATCAGCTCGCGCGACATCTGGCCCCCTCTCACCCGATCGAATCCATCACGTCGTAGTCCGCCTCGACGACCACCGGCAGCCAGTCGTTGAGCGCGTATCGGGCCTCAGCGACCGTCACGATCGGACTGTTGCGGGACTCTTTGTCCTTGCGGGAGAACACGACCGAGTCGGTGGTGCGTCGCACCTTGGTGTCGCGCACCGCGTCATCGAGCGCCTCCTGGCCGACGTGGCGCGCCCTGCGTTCGTTGACCACGTCGAGCGCCTGGCCGGTGGCCGCCGACATCTCGAGGTAGTCGAGCACCATCAGGTCACCGCGATGCGGCTTCTTGCGGTCCTTGGGTGGCGTGATGCCGACCGCCTTCAACGCCGTCTCCAGCGACTTGAACGTGCCGTTGCCCATCGCGATCGCGACCGGCCGCAGCACGTCGCGGTGCTCGACGATCCGCTCGACGAGCCAGTCGACACCGGCCCGGAAGTCCAGCACCTGCCAGTGCTCGAACTCGTCGACGCGCACGCCAGCCAGACCGATCGCCGCGTAGTCGCGGTCAGGCTCGATGTCGACGGCGATCGCGACGTCGCCCCGCCTGCTCGACTCCTCGTCGAGCATCGCGGCCCACTTCTTCAGGTCGAACGCCCCGCCGCCCTCGCGCTTGCGCGGCCACAGCCCGAAGCACTCGCGGGCGAAGCCGCGGGTGCCGAGCATCCGCCGCAGCTTCTTGATCTTCGGGATCGTCACGCGGCCCGTGCACAGCGCGGGGTTGGTGGCCCGGTAGTTGTCCGGGTCGTCGAAGTCGACGTCGTCGAGCTGGTCGAGGTCGCCTTCCATGCCCCAGTCGCGGTAGCCGAGCGCGTCCTCTTCGCCGCGCTCGATCATCGCCTCGGCGCGGTCGCGCAGCGCGTACAGGACGTCGCCGGTCTCGGAGCTCAACGGCGGCGAGCTGGTGTAGACGAACTGCGGGTTGTCCACCGCGAGCATCGTCGGGCCGAGGGCTTCCTGCTGTTCCAGGGTGTAGTCGTACGCCTCGTCGACGATGTTGAGGTCACCGGTCAGGCCGCGGCCGCTGTCCTTGCTGCGGGCGATGAACTTGATCCGGGCCTCGGTGTCGAGACGCTCGAAGCCCTCGTCGCCGTTGGTGTTCGAGATCCGGATGTAGATCCCGTCGACCAGGACCAGGTTGTCGTTGATCGGTGTCCCGAGCGTGCGCAGCAGCTTGCGCATGCGCCGGAACGCGTCCTTGGCCGTCTTGTACTGGTGCGCCGACCAGAGGATCAGGTTCTCGCCGAGCACGAGGAACCCGAACAACGCGCGGGCTTCGAGGATCGCGCCCTTGCCGTTCTGGCGGCTGCAGAGCTCGCAGTACTCGAAGCACACCCACTGGCCGGCGGAGTCGAACGCCAGCAGCAGGTTGACCGCGTCCTGCTGCCACGGGTCGAGCGGCTTGCCCGCCCGCTTCATCAGCTCGCCGGCCTCGGGGCCGAACGTGTCGACGTAGGCCGGGGCTACCTCAATCCGCGGTCTGGGAAGTTCGAGCACGCTCCCGGATGCGGGCGGTGAGGTCGGCAAGGCTGCCCTCCTTCGGCCCGTCCTCCCTCGCGGGAGCGCCGGTGCCGGAGGCCGGGCGGACGCCGGTGCGGCCGGCCTGGCGGATCTCGGCGAGCAGACCCTTGAGCGTCGCGGCCTGCTGCCGGGACTCCGAAAGCGCCTTGTCGACGATCAGCACGTAGGTGCGGTCGACGTCGTCCTCGTCGAGCGGTTCCAGGGTGAGGAACTCGCGGTCGACGCCGCGCAGCTGGGCGTCGAGTTTCTCCAGCCGGTCGACGATTCGGCAGGCCTCCAGCAGCAGCACTTTCTGCATCGGCCCGAGCATCGCCCCGGCGGTCATCAGCGACCACAGATTGCGGCCCGCGGCCGCCAACCCGCTGGTGCGTTCGCCCTGGTCAGACGTGGTGTTACGCGTGACGGGAGGCGTCACCTCGGGACAGCGGTCGACCACGCAAAGGCTGTGGTCACCCCGCTTATGCAGGCGATATCTGCGCTGCCGCAACGCCGGTTCGTCGGCCATTTTCGCCCCCTAAATTTCGGCGGGGGGAGAAAGGGGGAGGGTTGGGCGCGGGGTGGCCCTGCCCACCGTCCTAAAAAGACCCGAGGCGCATTTCCGCAGGTCAGAGGCTTGCAATGTGGATCGACGTTTCCGCAGGTCAGAGGGGGTGTGACCATCCCTTGTGGACACTGCCCCGAATGGGTTAGACGGTGCGCGGGTCGACCGCGATCACCGCCCGCTTGGGCTTGACCTGGGCTCGGGCCTGGTTGGTGCGGCTGGTGTTGCACCGGCGGTGCGCGAGCCTGCAGTTCTCGCGGTCGAGGGCCGGGCCACCGTCGCGCAGTGCGTGCCGGTGGTCCACCGTGCGGGACCAGGCGTGGCCGGCGGGCAGGTGCTGGTTGACCCAGGCCGAGCAGATCCAGCAGTGGGTTTCCTCGAGGAACACCTGCTCCTGTAGCCGACGCCATGGCCGGCCCGATCGCAGCTTCTCGCAGCAGCTGCCGCACCGGACGCTGGTGGCAGGGCCGCCGCAGTCCGTGCAGCGTCGGGAGCCTGCCGCGTTGCGCTCGTACCACTGGCGGATCGCCGAGACCGTGCCGCGGGGCCGGCCGTCGCGGTGGGCTCGGCGCAGGCACTCGTCGACGCCGGGGTCGAGCAGGACCAGGCGGGCGTTGTAGCGGGCCACCCAGTCCCGCCGGGCGTGCTCGCCGGGCAGTGACCGCACCACGTAGACGGTGCCGCCGCAGGCGGAGCGCCGGAGCTCGTCGAGCGCGGCTTGCATCCGCTTCTCGGCAAGGCGTGCGGTCCGGGGGTCGTGCATGTGCGTGCGGGCGCTGCCGAGCTGCTGGGCGATCACGTCGCGGTCGAGCACGACGTCGCCGCTGCGGGCGTGCTGCAGGGCGTAGGTGCTCTTGCCGCCGCACGGCGGGCCCGCGATGAGGACGATGCTCGGAGGCACGGGTGCCACCCCCGGACAGCAGGAAGCCCCGGCGCCGAGGGGCGTGACCGGGGCTTCGGGTGCAGGCGTCCTATGCAGACACTTCACCAACGTGACGGACGATACGTTGCGTGCTGATCAACGTGCAAGCGAGCTGATCAGCGCGTCACGCCGTCGCGTGTCTTGATGATCTCCCTGGCCAGCTCGATGGCGCGCGCGAGCTCGGGCGACTCGTCGGGGTTGCCGTAGCGTTCGAGCCTCGCGGCGTGGTCGCCGAGGACGTCCTGGGCGATGCGCAGCACGTCGGTGACCAAGAGCGGCGGGGCGTTGTGCGGGTCGTGGGCCATGACGGTCAGCTCCTCGGGTCGTGCGGTCGCGTGGATCGCACACGTGTTCGAGTGGGCTGTCAAGGCTGCACGCGTGCGGCGGTCACGCCTCGGCGGTGATCCTGGTGACGTGCCCGCCGTCGACGTTGAGCGCGACCGTCGTGCGCACCCTCGGCTTGGCCGCGCCGCCGGCCTTCTCGCGCAGCTCCTGCAGCGCCTCGATCAGCTCGTCGATCGAGGCGGCCTCGGTGAACCCGATGCGGTGAGGGGTGTTCTTGCGGGCCATGGGTCGGTGCCTTCCTGGTTGGTGTGCTTGGCCTCGATCTCGTCGAGATCCCACGTGCGGTTACGTCGTGTGCCGTACGGCGTCCAGTCCTCGCGGCTCGCCCAGGACCGTACGGTGCCGGGCGCGACGTCGTAGAGCGCGGCGACGGCGGCGGTGTCGGCGAGGGCCTTGCGTGGCGCGGTCATCCGGCGTCCGCCGCGGCGATCGCGAACGCCAGCCGACGCCAGCCGAGCTTGGGCCAGCCCGTGCCGCAGCGCGGGCAGGTGAGGTGATCGGCGTCGGGCCGGACCATGAGCAGGAAGCCGCAGCGCTCACCGCCGAGGCGTTCGGGGCAGCGGCCGAGCTTGGCCTTGCCGCGGTTCTCCTGGGCGACGTCGCGCAGCAACGTGGCGACGTTGGTCATGTCCCAGACGAGCGGGCCCGCGAAGTCCTGCTTGCATGCCCAGTGCCACCACCGGCGCAGCACCATGACCGCCGGCCACTGGCCGCGGGCCGGGGTCGGGTAGAACACGCCGAGGGTGCTGCTGATCTTGTCCGACCAGTAGTGCACGACCATCTCGAAGTCGTCGGGTTCGCCGCGCGAGCTCGCGATCGAGCGCCAGTCGGTCAGGGCGACCACGCTGAGGTTGAGCGGCGGGCTCGACTTGTGGCTCGTCGAGCCGCGGCCGGAGTCGCTGCCGCGGTGGGGCAGCAGCGAATCGGGGTCGGACCACAGCGTCCAGGCGATGCGCTCGATGTCGTCGAGTCCGGTCATGCCCTCGCGCAGGCACGGCTCGCACACCCGGTAGCCGGACAGCGCGCGGCGTCCGACGTCCGGGTGCACGGCGCAGGCCTGCGTCGAGCCGAGAGGGTTGGTCAACCGGTCACCTCGGGCGGGTGCTCGGCCTCGCGGCGGGCGAGCTCGGCCTGCAGCGCCTCGACGGGCACACGGTCGAGGCCGAACCACTGCACGCGGTCGGCCTCGACGGTCACGTCGACCTCGGCGACGAACACCTCGATGCGCGCGGTGGGCAGCGAGTCGACGGACAGGTTGACGCGGGCGCTGCGGACCATGTCGACGGTCTCGCCGGTGTCGGCGTCGGCCACGCGACCGGTGAGCGGGTCGCGGCCGTGGGTGACGCGGACGTACTTCACCGGGTCCTCCTGCGG
Organism: Lentzea sp. NPDC059081; assembly: GCF_042738015.1. Classification (NCBI taxonomy): domain Bacteria; kingdom Bacillati; phylum Actinomycetota; class Actinomycetes; order Pseudonocardiales; family Pseudonocardiaceae; genus Lentzea; species Lentzea sp. NPDC059081. The sequence continues at coordinate 10,406 of NZ_JBHYGW010000051.1, read as the reverse complement.
GCAGCCGGGCCGAGGGAGCGCGGCGCCCGCTGCGGCTTGGCGGCCGGGCCGGTGTTGCGTCGCTGCTGCAGCCACAACGCGCGGGCTCTCGGATCGGTCGGCGGAGTTTCGCGGGCCAGGGCGTGCAGCTGCTCGACCGCCGGGCGGACGGCGTCGACGACGCGCTGCAGCACGAGTCCGATCTGCCGCAGCACCGGCGCGAGCGCGGCGCCGAGCTCGCGCACGCGCTCCTGCACCTCGGCCGGATCTGGCTGCAGACGCAGAACCGCCGGCTTGAAGTGAACGACGTGCTCGTCGGCTTCGGCCGGCGAGGCGTCGGCGGTGACGAGCTCGACGTGCGCGACCCCTGGCACCGGTCGCCACCGCTCGCCGTCGTGGATCTCCATGACGGCGGCAGGCGGGTTGACGACCGGCGCGCCCGACGCGCGTAGAGCGTGCTCGACGACGAACCGCTGCCGGCACGGGTCGGAGCAGAACCGAGGGATGAGGGCCTGGTCCTTCTCGCGGGCGCGGGCGGTGCACTTCGGGCCGAAGCACTGGCCGGCCGGGTAGGGCTTGAGTTCGTTGAGCGTCATGGCGGTGACTTCTCCTGTCGTCAGTGGCCGTGGCGGACGCCGCGGGACCACGTGGGGCGGCCGCCCTGGGGGCAGGTCTTGCGGTGCGGTGTGTGCAGGCGTTGGCCGTGGTCGAGCGCGGCCGGGATCTGCAGGGGTTCGAGTGGGTGGCAGCGCGGGCCGCGGTCGTCGACGGACAGCACGAGGTGCCCGTCGGGGCTGGGCTCGGCGTCGACCGGGGTGTCGGTGCCTTTGCGGTTGGTGGCCCACACCACGGGGGCGTGGCACCAGCCGCACGGGACGCGGTAGTCGGCGACGTCGCGGCGGACCTGCTCGACGGGCAGCAGCCGCCGGCCTTGTGCCGGTGGCGCGGGCGGTTCGGGCAGGGCGGGGTGCGCGCCTTCGGGGTGTGCGGCGTCGGCGGCCGCGACGCGTCGCCAGCAGCCGGGGCCGGTGCGGTGCGTGCCGTGCGGGACGTGGCACGGCTCGTCGAAGTCGGCGCCGCAGCCGTCCGGCGCGGCCGGGCACTCGGTGCGGTGGATCTCGTGCTCGGCGCGCGGCGGGTGGCGGAAGGGCTTCACGCACTCGTGGCCGGCCGGGGCGCCGCAGCCGAGGGGTGGCGACGGGCACGGGACGCGGAGCAGGTGTTGCTGTTCCTGCAGCAGCTCGTAGGTGCCCTGGTCGTGCTGGTGTCTGCGGGTCATCACGGTGGGCCTTCCTGTGCGTGCGGGTTGCCGGTGCTGGCCTTGCGGTAGGGCGAGGGGTTGAGCGCGTTGCGCGGGGTGGTGGCCGGTCCGATTTGCTCGCGGCGTCCGGCCGGGTCGGTGTTTCCGACGGCCTCGGCGAGGGCCGATCTCCGCGGTTGCCCGCCCCTACCCGTCCCGGCAGTCATCGCGTCGCGGGTTCGTCCTGTGGTGGCGTCCTCAGGTGCGTTTTCGGGCGCGTGCGGGTGCGAGACCTCGGCGTTTGGGGCTGTTCCGGTGCTTGGCGGGGAGGCGCGGGGGCCGGTGTCCACGGGTTGTGGATCAAGTTGTGGATCAGATGTCGATCTGGGTTCCGCGTTTTGGTTCTGCGGTTGATCGGAGCCAGGTCCGGAGTTGGTTGGATCTTGATCGGGGACCGGCAGCAGGGTCATCCCCGCGGCTTCGGGGGTGCAGTCCTTCTTGCGGCCGTTGCAGCCGCGGCACGCCACGACGAGGTTGTCGGCGCCGGCGGCGATGGTGGGGTCGACGTGGTCCAGGACGCCGCCGCGAGGGGAGCGTCGGTCGGCCCACACGACGGCGTTGCCGCAGTAGCGGCAGCGGTCGCGGTCGCGGGTGCGGACGATGTAGCGGAGCTGCTTGTCCTTGAGCTCGCGTGCTTTGGCGCGGTGCACGTCGTTCTCGGCGCGCGAGGGGTTGCGGCCGAGGTGGTCGTGCAGCCAGTAGCCGCCGCGGCCGCGGTCCCAGTCGTGTTGTTCGAGGCACTTGCAGGAGTCGCCGGGCTCGTGCAGCAGCGTCGCGTCGTCTCCGATGTGGACGGTCAGCAGCTGCCGCAGCTCGGCGCGCGAGCAGATCTCGCGGGCCTTGTCGGTCGGTACCCAGCCGTTCGTTCGGTGGGCCTGGGCGTACTGGCCCATGCGGGTGTGAGCGCCGTAGGCGGCGTTGCCGACGGCCCGCACCAGCGGGTCGTCGTAGCCGACGTCGTCGAGCCTCAGCCACGGCATCGGTTCACCGGCCTAGGGGTTGTGCGCACGCGTGTGTCCTCTCTGGACAGTCGCCGGTGGATATGCGTGTGCGGCGGTCGGTGCCTCGGGGAAGAGGGCACCGGCCGCCGCTGTGCTGGCCGCTGCTAGCGGCTCGCCGTCTTGCAGAGTTCGAGGTGCTTGTCGATCTCGCGGCGCGTGGCCACGTTCATGCCAGAGGTGCGGTCGATGACCTCGATGTCCTCGGGCAGCAGCCGCCCGCGCAGCTGGTCCGGGTGGGACACGACGAGCGTGGTCGGCCGGTGCAGGCTCAGGGCGTCGACGAGGTTCTTGCCCTGGACTTGGGTGTCGGCGACGAGCACCGTGGCGTAGCGCGGTTCCTGTGCCGGGACGCTGGTGGCGCTGGCCGGCACCGTGGCCGCGACCCGGTCGGCGATCCGTGCCAGGAAGTCCCGGTTGAGCTGCAGGCCGGGGTTCTCGTCCAGGACGCGATCGAGTTCCGCGAGTGCGGCGTGGGCGAACACCGCGCCGGGCTCCCACTCGTGGTGCGCGGTGTCCAGGCGGGCGGTGACGGCGTCGACCACCCGCGTGGCGGCCTCGGCGACGTGCTCGGGGTTGAGGGTCACGGCAGGTCTCCTCGGTCGTTGCGGTAGCGGTTGGTGCGCGCGTGCTCGCGCTGCTCCTGGCGCTCGTGCTGGACGTCGCGCAGCACGAGCTCGCCGCGCACGGCGGGGAGCTCGACGGCGCTGATGTTGCGCTCCGGAGCGGGGTCGGGGCGCCGCTCGGCGAGCACCGCCATCACCACCAGCGCGGCGACGACCACGAGGACGCCCGCAGCGATCAGCCAGTTCACGTGTCCTCCTTGGGACGCAACAGGTCGGCGAGGGGAAGGCGGGCAGCGAGCCGGTTGGCGATGGGCTGCAGCGCGTGGTCGTTGACCTCGATCACGCGCACGACCAGGTGGCGGTGGGCGGCCTTGTGCAGCGCGGTGAACGCCTCACGGGGCAGCCAGCCAGGCGCATCCAGCCAGCTGGTCACGCGACCGGCGAGGATGCGGCGGGTCATGTGGGCGGCGTCGAGGTTGCCGGTGAGCACGTCGACCAGGTGGCCGCGCGGGTAGAACAGCAGGCCTCGGCCGATCGCGAGCGCCGCGAGGCTGCGCGCTGACCAGTCGTCGAAGAAGACCTGGCCCCTCTGGTGCCAACCGGCATCGGTGACCGCTGCCCATCCGGTGTGGAGGTCCTCGTATCGGCGGGCGTGGCCGGCGACGAGCACGTGCCCGCGGCCGCGCAGGCGCGCGGGCAGCTCGATCTGGCCGGCCTGCACCGCCAGCGACGGCTCACGCCAGATGGGCACGGCAGGCTCGCCGAACACGTGTCGCACCGCGGCGAGCTCGTCGACCTCGCGCACGGCCGCCAGCGCGGCCGCGTGGGCAGCGGCGCGGGTGTCACCGCTGCCCTGAGCCCATGACCGGGACTCGCGCAGGCACACGCAGTCCACCGACCACAGCCACTCGCCCGACACGGCGCTGCCGAGCGACACCTGCAGCGAGTGACGCCCGCACAGGTGCCGCACGGCGCGACGTGTGGCCGCGAGCGGCCGGCTACGCACGTGCACCCCTGGGCTGCAGCAGGCCGAGCTCGAAGCCCCGGCGCACGGCGTGTGTCCGGTCGTGGACGCCGAGCGCCGCGTAGAGCTTCTTCGACAGCTCCTTGACGTAGAAGTGACGCAGCCCGAGGCGCGTGGCAAGGCGCGGGTAGGACAGGCCTTCCGAGAGCAGCTGCAGGATCTGCAGCGGGCGGCCATCCACTTCGGACGTCGCCGCGGGTACCTCGGCGCTCGCCACCAGCCACCCGCGTTCGAACCCGATCCGGACCGCGTGGGACGCGTCGCGGGCACCGGTGCGGCGGTAGAGGTGTCGCGCGTGCGTGCGGACGGTGTTCTCGGCGATGCCGATGCTCCGCCCGACCTGGGCGTAGCTCTGGCCGTGGGACATGCCGAGCAGCACCTGCAGCTCGCGCGCGCTCGGCTCCAGCGTCGTCGGCCGCCACGGCTTGTACCGCTTGGCCGCGGGCACGCTCCCGCTCGTCGGCGCGCTCATGGCCGCACCTGCACAGCGGACGGCACCACCGCAGTGACAGCGGCGGGCCGCGGCGTGGCGGGCGGCTGCGGCTGCGGACCCGTGACCGGCGTCGCGACGGTCGGCTGCGAGCCGGTGACCGGCGCCTCCACCGACGGCGGCCTGCAACCCACCAGCGCCAGAGCGAGGATCGCCACGAGCGCCAGCGCGAGCAGCGACGCCGCCGGCAGCAACGGGCAACCGGGCTTCGACGGGGCGTCGTTCGCCCACTCGTCCCCGGCGCTCATCGGCCGGCCTCGGCAGCGACCGGCGCGGGCCCGGCGGGCATGGTGACGTCGTCGACCGTGCCGCCGAGCTCACGCACTCGCTCGAGCAAGCCGCGGATCGTCTCGTGCTGCCGATCGACCTGCCGCTGGGTGCCGTCGAGGTCCATCCCGAGGCCACGGAACCGCAGCTGCAGCTTCGCGAGCTCGTCCTGTGTGGACTGCAGCTCCGTCGTGGCGTCGGCCAGGCGGCCCGTCAGGTTGTTGCGGGCGACCATCGCCTCGCGCAGCCGGGCGAGCGCCTCGCGGGTCTCGTCGGCCAGGGCGGAGATCAGCGGCGCGTACACCTGGTCGTGCATCCGGGTGACGTCGCTCTTCCACTCCGAGACGCGGGTGACGTAGTCCTCCGACTCGGGGTCGTCGGGCATGTCGTCCATCACGAGCTCGTGCAGCGCGCGGTCGATCAGCTCGTCGGCGTCGGGCACCTCGACGACCGGCATGGGTTCTGTGGACAAGGGATCACCACTTCCAGAACTGGGACAGGAACAGCACGAGGTCGATCTGCGTGCTGGGGAAGATCACGAGCTGCAGGCCGCCAGTCCCGGCGATGCCGGCGAGTGCGGCGAACAGCAGCAGAGCCCAGGGCGCGATCAGCTCGACGTCATCGAGGACCTCGCCGAGGTCGGCGGCGGGCTCGCGCGGGGACGGCGGGGTCACCGTGACCACCACCGGTGCCGGCGGTCCGCCCACAGCAGCAGGCACAGCACGATGCACATCGACAGAGCGCCGGTGACGAACCCGCCGAACGCCGGGTTCGACTCGCGCGTGCCGAGCTCCATGCCGATCAGCCACGCCACCGCGAGCGCACCGGCGCACCAGAACGTCGGCTGCACCATCGATCCGAGGCACGCCAGCACATCCAGCGCGAACAGCAGCACCGCCCGCACGAGCCGCCCAGCGCGGCGCAGCACCGCCGCCGCTTGCTCGGTTCCGGCAGCAGGCCGGACCACCGCGATCACGACTCACCGCCGCGGTTGACCCACAGCTCCTGCAGGGTCTCCGCGGTTGCGGTGTCGACGGCGTCCGCAGCGCGGCTGTAGGCCGCGGCGAGCGCGTCGCCCTGGGAGCGCAGCTGCTGCAGCGCCGTCGTCATGGCGAGGTTGTCGAGGTGGTCGACGCCGAGCTCGACCTGGCCCACGTCGCCGCAGTCGTCCATGACCCGCACCAGCGTCCGGCCGGGCCATCGCAACATCAGGCGGTTGAGCTCGTTGGCCCATGCGGTCCACGCCGCGGCCTTGGTCCGAGCCTGATCGCGCTCGCGGTCGCCGAACTCGCGGATCCGCTGGGCAAGACTCGGCTTGTCGACGTCCTCGGCTTCTGGGGCACCGTCGAGGTTGTCGACGACCTCACGAAGGTCCTCGATGTCCAGCAGCAGCGTGCTCTCGGACAGGCCAAGCGCGCGGCCACGTTCGATCAGCCGCGACCGGTCGTTGTGGACCCCGTGGAGGGCGATCGCCTGGGCGACAGATCGATCGTCGGGCGAGGCCTGCGACGAGTCCATCGTCGGCTCGCTCGTCCGAGCATCGTCGCTGGTCTCGGCCGGTGCCGTGGCGACCTCGGCGAGGGCCTGGCCGTCGTCAACCTCGTCGGCGTCGTCGCTGTAGTCCAGCGTCGACCACACCGGCGCCTCGTCGTCGGCGGCCTGGTCGGCGTAGTTCAGGACGGCCTGCTCGTAGCCGTCGGCCTGCGTCTTCAGCGCGCGAGCACCGTGGCGCAGCAGCTCCGACACCAGCGGCGAGGTCTGGCGGTCGGCCAGCAGGTGCGCGATCTCGGCGAGCTCGCGGTGCCCCCACACCACGGCCCGCATCGCACCCTGGCCACCGCCAGCCGTGAGCATCGCCGTACGCAGCTGCTCATCGGCCGCGGCCGCGCGCTCGACGAGCGGCTGCTGCCACTTCGGAATGGTCGCCATCACGCACCCGCTCCCGCGTAGGCGCGGTCGAAGTTCGCCTGCAGCAGCTCGATCTCCTGCTCGAGCAACCGCGCGGACATCTCGGCGAACTTCCGTGCCGCCGAGCCCGCGCGGTAGAACGTCGCCGCGGACGACACCGCCTGCGCCTGGGCCCGGTAGGCGCGCAGCAACTCGCGCCACTCGTCGATCGACGCGGACCGGTCGGCGAGCTCGGCCTTGAGGCTCTGCACGGCCAGCTCGGTGCGCTCGACGTTGCGCAGGACGATGCTGCGCACGACCCGGCTCACCGGTCACCGTCCTGGCCCAGCACCACGGCGGCCTGACCGTCAGTCGCGGCGCCGAGCTCCTGGTCCGCCCGCGACGCGGACAGCACCGCCACCGCGGCTTCCAGCGTCGCCAGCAACGACGTCGGCATCGCCGCGTCCGCCGGCAGCGCCGAGTACGCGCTGAGCACCCCGGCGAGCACCTCGCGCTCGGCGACATTCAGGTGGCCGGCAGCGACCCGACGGGCGGCCAGCGTCGCCTGCTCGGCCCGCACGCCAGCGTCACTGGCCGCCAGGCGCTGTGCGGTCTCGCCCATCGTCAGGTTCATCGCCGCGTCGACGAGCGCGTGCAGCTCGCCGACCGTGGCCCGCACCTGCTGCAAGTCCGCGCGGGTCGGGACCGCCAGCGACGCGCCGAGAAGGTCGGCCGCAGGCGTGCCGGTCCGGTGCTTGCCCGTGGGCCGCTTCGGCAGCGCCGGCGTCGACGCCGAGGCGACCAGCCGCGGCTCAAACGGGACGTCGAGGCTGCCGGCCAGCGACTCGAACCGGCGGTCGTCGCCAGGCTCGGGACCGTCTGGGATCATCGTCTTGGTCACGAGAGGTACCTGCTCTCTGTGGTCAGGGGCCGTTCGATCGCGCCGGCCAGGGCGCGCGGGCGGCCCTACTTCGTTGAGGGGGCTAGGCGACGTGCAGTCGTCGCGGGCTCAAGGGCGGTTCACCGGCGCACCACCGGTCGACGTCCTCGGGACGGACCCGCCAGCAGCTGTGTGCGCCATTTGTCTGCGCTCCGCGCAGGCCTCTGCGTCCCTGTGACTGCCGGTAGGAACGCAGAGCGCGCTCGACCGTCTTGGGGTGTCGCTGGCTGCGCTCGGCGACCTGCTTTACCGTCAGCCACTGCGTCTGCTCTGCGCTCATGCTGTGCTCGACTCAAACTGGGCGTCGACCTCGAGGTCGAGGCCGAGGACGTCGACGAGGGCCTTGAGTGCTGCCGGGCGAGGGCTGTACTTGCCTCGCTCGATCTTCGACAGCTGCGAGTCACTTACCCGCTGACCTGCCTTTTCGCACGCGTCGGCGAGGGCGCGGAGGGTCAAGCCCTTCGCGATGCGGCGCTGATGAACGACGCCGTCCTTGAGCCGGTACGAGAGTGCCATGCGACGCAGATTAGACACAGAGCAACGCAGAACACAACAGTTCGACGCAGACTGGACGCAGACTCTTTCCAAACGACCACGAACTGTTTCTGTTCTGTGGCCATCTGTGATGCTCTGCGTTAGTCTGCGTCGGTACCGCTGTGGTACGGGGAGGGTCCACATGGGCAGCGAGATCGACGACGAAGCGCGTCGCCGACTAGACGACGCGATGGACGAGCGCCGGCTTGAGCTCGAACTTGAGTGGCGTGAGGTCGCTGACCGTGGCGGCATCACCTACGAGACGCTGCGTGCCGCCCGGCGAGGGAAGCGAAACATCCCAACGAGGACCCGGCGGGCGATTGAGCAGGCGCTGGACTGGGAGTCGGGCTCGGTGCTTGACGTGCTCGCCGGCCGCAGAGCGACGCCACTCGGTCGCGCACGCACGCCTGCGGCTGACGAGATCCTTGAGGCCCGCGAACGGATCTTGGCGGCGTCGCCTCAGGAGCTGGTTCGGATGCGAAGCGTCGTCGAGGAGGTGCTGAGCAAGGACGAGGCGGACGAGTTCATGACGCGAGCGATTGCCATGCGCGAGCGGGCTGGCGCCGGAGAGGACACGGCCAGTGACGCCTCATGAGTGTTACGTGATATTTGTGCTCCATCTGGGCGATCTTTGATTTCGCTGCTGCATTCCATGTAACCGCGCACGCCTTACCTATCGATTGGTGATACGTGGCCGCAATAAATTGCTGCCAACTCATCGCTGGGGAGGCGTGTAATGATCACGATGACACCGAAGCATTGGCTCTTCTTCTTCTGCCTGATTGCATCGGTTGCACTCGTGTTTTTGGCGCTGCGCGTCGTCATTCTCGACCATGAGCGTCGCGAGTTCGCTGTTTTCGTTTTGACCCTTTCGGCTTGCGGCGCTGGGTGGGGAACGTGGGCACATGTGCACACCCACGAACGCATCACGCGCGTAGAGAAAGCTCTCGCCGAACAGAGGGCGGTTCAACGTGAAGCGCTCACTCTGAGATCGGCGAGTAAAGGTAAGGGAAACCTATCCTCCGTCGACTGAGAAAGAGGTGAGGGTATGGCGTCGGCCGAGAAGCTGCCGTCAGGAAGATGGAGAGGGATATATACGGATGCAAACAAGAAGAAGAAGCGGGTACCTGGCACACACGCGCTGAAGTCGGAGGCCAAGGCTGCCGCGCAGGATGCTGAGGTCAAGGAGCGCCGCAAGGCCGCAGCGAAAGCAGGAACGCTGCCGCCGACGACGACGTGGGGTGCGTGGTGGGACCTTCTACGGGAGAAGCGTCACTTCGACAGTGACACGCCGATGACCGAGGCCAACATCGTCGACAACTACCTGCGGCCCCAGTGGGGCGAGAAGGCGTTGAACGAGATCGCCCAGAGCGAGGTGCAGGACTGGGTCGACGATCTGAAGGCCGGCAAGTTTCGGCGCTCCAAGAGGAAGACCGCGCCGCCATCGCCCGGCTACGTCCATCGGATCTACAGTGTGTTCAACGTGTCGATCAAGGCTGCCGTCAAGGCCGAGGTGCTCGACGCCTCACCATGCGTGAGCATCGAACTTCCCAAGCGCCCCAAGCGAGCCAAGCCCTACATGACGACCACCGACGCCGAGAAGCTCGGCGGGGCGTTGCGGGCAGACTTCCGGGACGCCGTTGACTTCGGGATGGAAACAGGCCTGCGGCCGAACGAGTTGGCTGGCATGCACGCGACCCAGGCTGATCAGGAAGCTCGGGGGTTCTGGATCACCGACGTCTATGTGCAACGCAAGAAGGTGATCCGGGGCTACCCCAAAGACAAGGACGCCAGGTTCGTTCCTGCGACGGACAAGGCATGGGAAATCTACGAGCGACGTACTGCTGGTCGGAACCTGACCGTCGGTTGCGGCATCCCCCACTCGGACGGCACAGAGTGTCGAGGCGCGCTCGTATTCCTTACCGTGCGGAATCGCCCGATGAATCAGAACACGTTGGCCTACCACCTCCGGACCAAGGCTCAGAAGCTAGGCAGGCCAATGAAATCGCCGTACACCTTGAGGCGTGGTTTCGCCACGCGAGGAGCCGAGGGCGGGCTGAACGCGTTCGAGCTCGCAGACGTCATGGGTCACTCGGACATCAAGATCACGCAGGAATACGTGCAGCGAACGAAACGCACAGGTGACCGCATGCGTGCTGCGCTCGCTCGCCCTGCCGAGGGCGCTGGTGTCGCAGACCGTCCGCGGCTTCGAGTGGTACGAGGGCGAGGCCTGGGGCGTGGGACAGGGCGTGGGACAGCGTCCGATTCCCATCCGTTCCCATCCGCCCCCAAAAAGTCCGAAGAGGACGCAAGCTGACCAGCGGCTCCTAGCCTCTTTCGGTCAAATTCGTGCCCATCGGTTCCCATCCGCTCCCAAACGCGAAACCGCAGGTCAGTTCGGCTCGGGCACGTAGTTGTGGT
>NZ_JBHYGW010000050.1:7042-35300 GCF_042738015.1 Lentzea sp. NPDC059081 | reverse complement strand
GTGTCAAGCGGGCGAAAAGCGTGCCCGCTTGACACCCCTCCTCACGTGCAGCGAGTGCTTGTAGCGCTAGACGGGGGAGCCACCACCGCGGCCTCGCTTTGCTCGGGACTGCTCGCCTTCGGCCTCGCTGGGCTCGGCTTCGCCGTCGCGTTGGCTCGCCTTCGGCTTCGCTACCTTGACGGCGCCAGCGCTCGAAGTGGTGTGGGGCCTCGGTGTTCTGCGAGTTTGCGCCTCGACTGGTGCTCGTCCAGGGCGATCGTGTCCAGGTGGTCGAAGAGGGCCCTGGCTCGCGCCACGGCTGCGTCGTCCTGGATGAAGACGCGGGCGATGTCGGTTTCCGCGTGGACCACCGGCTGGGAGCGCTCGAACTCGAAGAGGGTGCACGGCGACTGGGAGGCCGCGGCGTGGGCGTCTGCCGGGATGATGCGCAGCATCGAGGAGTTGGCCTGCAGCCAGAGGTGCTGGTCTTCCATTTCCTGGGCGGTTCCCGGGTGGGTGCTCAGGGCCAGCTCGTGCAGGTAGAAGACGCAGTCGGGGCGGGTTGGGCGGCGCAGGACCGCCTGACGGTCGGTGTCCGGCGGGGTGGTGCCCGTGGCGGCGCTCAGGGCGCGCTCGTAGGTCGGGGTGCGCAGCAGGCCGTTGACGGTCAGGACGTCGTAGGCCGTGATCTTGGTGGCGCTCGCCTCCGCCATCGTCAGGGTGCGGAGGTTGTCCGGTGCCTGGGCGAAGTAGGTGTCGAAGGCGTTGTGGTAGCGGCGGAGGAAGTCGTCGAAGAAGTCGATGTCCTTGCCACAGGCGGTGAGGTACTGGGCCAGGTCGACGTCACTGGCCCTGATCTTGCCGTGTTCCAGGTTCGAGACCTTGCTGGGGTCCCAGCCCAGCTGGACGGCCAGGCCTCGGCCACGCAGGCCGGTGAACCTCTGCCTCAGGCGGCGCAGTTCGTCGCCCAGGTCTCGGCTGTACGCGGTGGAGCTCGTGGTGGTCACTCGCTCGACGCTAAGTGTTGGAGCGCAAGCAAGGTACGACTCGTTCGGGTGAGAACGCCGCTGTCAGTCGAGGAGCTTGCGGAGCTCGGTGTCGAAGTCGAAGTGGTCGTTCTCGTGGCCGGGGGCGACGACGTCGTAGGTGGAGTTCAGGAACTCCTGGAGCTCGGACGAGCGCACGTGGAAGATCGCGTGCGAGACGTCGGAGCGCAGTTCGAGGACCGCCGTCGTGCTGTTGTGCGGGCGCAGGCGCACGTCGCCGGCGCCGCTGGTGGTGATGAGGCCGTCGGCGAGCAGGTCGCGGCTCACGAGCCAGACGGTCTCCTGGCGTCCCATGCGGAACGTCATCGTCACGGCGTGGGGGTCGTCGGCGCGGTAGCCGAGCTCGACCTCGACCGGAAGCGGGCGCCCCGAGGGTGCGATGAAGGCGAAGACTGACTCCGCGCCCACTCGTGTCACGTTCGTCATGCCCCCTAAGACGCCTGGCAACCCCCGTGGATGCCTTGCTCAGGAAATGCGATCGGAACGTGATTTTCAATGGGCCTGAAGTATGAGATCCGGCATCCACGCGTGGTCGGACGGTGAGATCTGCGTCACCAAAAGCTTCTGAGCTGGGGTTTTGTCGAAGTTGAGCTGAGCTTGAGGTCCGGTCCGCCGCGATGTCGTGACGCCATTCGGAGTAATGGGAGAGGCATTCTGTAGTCATATCGGCGCGGAAAGTGACGGCGATCTGGTGGGCGCCAACAATTGACGGGCGTCTCACTTCGTTGTCGAAGACCCGTCGAAGGCGGTGCGAATTCGGTCGTAGGTGGCGGGGGCTGTCAGGCCGGGTTGCCGCGCGGGCGCAGGCGGCCGCCGGGCAGCGGGGGTGCGGGCAGGCGGGTGCCGGCGTAGCCCTCGACGCGGCCGAACCTGTCGGTCTCCGCCTGCCACTCGTCGCGGTAGGCGGCGATCTCGTCGTGGGTGCGGCCGACGAAGTTCCACCACATCACGATCTCCTCGCCGAACGGCTCGCCGCCGAGCAGCACCAGCCTCGCGCCGCCGGTGGACGTCAGCGTCAGGGAGGAGCGGCCCGTGCCGACGTAGCCGAGGTCGGCGGGCTGGAGCGCGGTGCCGGCCAGCGTCACGTCGCCGGTGTCGAGGAGGACGCCGTGCTCGAACGACGGGTCGACGTCGAGGGTGAGGGTCGTGTCCGCCGGCAGCACGATCTCGGCGCCCAGCAGCGGGGAGAACGTGGTCACCGGGGAGGCCGAGCCGGCCAGCGAGCCCAGGAACACCCGGATCGCGGCGCCGTCGAGCTCGACGGTCGGCGGGACGTGGTGCTGGAAGTCGCGCGGTGCGTCGCGGTGGGCGTCGGGCAGGGCGAGCCAGAGCTGGACGCCGTGCAGGACGGTGGAGCCGGGCGTGGACACCTCGGAGTGGCAGATGCCGCGGCCGCCGGTCATCAGGTTCAGCTCGCCGGGTCGGACGAAGGCGTGCACGCCCAGGCTGTCGCGGTGCTCGATCTCGCCGGTGAAGAGCCAGCTCACGGTCTGCAGGCCGGTGTGGGGGTGCGGGGCGACGTCCATGCTCACGTCGTCGGGGCCGTAGTGGTCGCAGAAGCACCAGGCGCCGATCAGCGAGCGCTGCTTCTGCGGCAGCGTGCGGCGGACGGACATGGCGCGCGGGCCGCCCAGCGGGACGTCGCGCGGGCCCAGGACTTCCACGCCGCCGGGGGTGGACGCGCACGTCACCTCGGCCGGCTCGGCCTCGACATTGCTCACACCGGTGATCGTAGGCCGTTCAGCTGACTCACAGCTGGCTCTGGCTGGGCGCTCAGGAGCGGTGCCGAGGATGGGACAGGCCGAGACCGAAGGAGCACCTCATGAACGCCGACCTGACCACGGCCAGCGGATCGCGGTGGGAGCCGGCCGCGCCGCCCGTCCCGCCCCCGCCCGTCGGGCCACCGTCCGTCGAGCGACCGCCCGTCGCACCACCTCCGGCGCCCGCCGTGCGGTCGCGGGGGATCACCGGCCCGATCGTCGCCGGGGCGCTCGGGCTCGCGGTGCTCACGGGGCTGGGCGGGTTCGCGCTCGGGCTCGCGGTGGGCGGCAACGGCACGAGCCAGGTGCGGCAGGACTCGCCGGAGCAGGGGCAGCTCCCCGGTGACGGGCAGTTCCCCGGCGACGGGGGCGGCCGGTTCGGCACCGCGCCGGACGACGGGTCGAACGGCCAGGGGACATGACCCTCGCCGTCGCGCGAAGACGCCCTGCCGACACCGGGTTGCGGGCCGTCGCCACGGGCGGGTTCTGGGCGGGGCTGCTGCTCGTCACCTACTGGTGGGCGGCCGGGGGCGGGATCACCGACCTGGGCGGCTGGGAGACCGGCCTGAACTCGCTCGGGCGGCTCACCGGTCTGCTCGGCTCTGACCTGCTGCTCGTGCAGGTGCTGATGATGGCGCGGCTGCCGGTGCTGGAGCGGGCGTTCGGCCAGGACCGGCTCGTCGCGGTGCACCGGGTCGTCGGCTTCACGTCGTTCAACCTCGTGCTGGGCCACCTGGTCCTGATCACGTGGGGGTACGCGGCGGGTGACCTGGCCGGGGTTCCCGGCGAGTTCTGGGACCTCGTCGTCGACTACCCGGCGATGCTGCTGGCGCTGGCGGGCACCGCGTGCCTCGTGCTGACGGTCGTCACGAGCATCAGGAAGGCGCGCAAGAAGCTGCGGTACGAGTCGTGGCACCTGCTGCACCTCTACGGCTACCTGGGCGCCGGGCTCGCGCTGCCGCACCAGCTGTGGACCGGTCAGGAGTTCCTCACCTCGACGGCGGCGACCGTCTACTGGTGGGGCCTGTGGGCGGCCGCGGCGGTGGCCGTGCTGGTGTGGCGGGTGGGAATGCCGTTGTGGCGCAACGCCAGGCACCGCCTGCGGGTGACGTCGGTCGTGCCGGAGTCCGACGACGTCGTGTCGGTCTACCTGAGCGGACGGGACCTGCACCGGCTGCCGGTGCGGGCGGGGCAGTTCCTCGGCTGGCGGTTTCTCGGCCGCGCCGGGTGGACGCGCGGCAACCCGTACTCGTTGTCGGCCGCGCCCGACGGCCGCAGCCTGCGGATCACCGTGCGGGCCCTCGGTGACGGCAGCGCGGCGCTGCGCCGGATGCCGCCCGGCACGCCCGCGGTGTTCGAGGGTCCGTTCGGCAGGCTCACCGACCGGGCGCGGACCCGGCAGCGGGTGGCGCTGGTCGGCGCCGGGGTCGGGGTAGCGCCGCTGCGCGCTTTGGCGGAGGGCCTCGACTACGGGCCAGGCGAGGCGGTGTTGCTGCACCGCTTCACCGGGCGGCCGTTGTTCGCCGGCGAGCTGGACGTCCTGGCGCGCGAACGAGGTCTGCGCGTCGTCGACCTGCCGGGGCACCGGAGGTCGGCGGGCTCGTGGCTCGGCGAGGGCGTGCCGGTCGACGACCTGGCGGCGTTGCGGTACCTGGTGCCCGACATCGCCGAACGCGACGTCTACGTGTGCGGCCCGGCGCCGTGGGCGGAGTCGGTGAGGCGCGCCGCGGTCGCCGCGGGCGTGCCGGAGGAACGGATCCACGTCGAGGAGTTCCGGTGGTGACCCCGTGAAGCGCATCGTCTTCTGGCTCGTGGGCACGGCGACGGCGGTGGCGCTGCTGCTCGGCTACCGCACGTCGTTGTCGGGCCCGATGACCACGGCCGCCCAGCCGCTCGCCGCGTCGTCGCCCGGCGGCGCGAACACCGTGACCGGGCCGAGCGTGGACACCCGCTGGGGTCCCGTCCAGGTGGAGGTCACGTTCAACGGCGGGAGGATCACCGCGGTCACGGTGCCGGTGTATCCCGACGGCAACCGCAAGGACCAGCAGATCAACGCTCGCGCGTTGCCGATCCTCGTGCAGGAGACGCTCACCGCGCAGAGCGCCGACATCGACACCGTGAGCGGGGCGACGGTGACGAGCGAGGGGTACGTCTCCTCGCTCCAAGCCGCGTTGGACCAGGCCGGCAGGTGACGTTATTGATCAACACGACCGGGTGGTTGTGGATCTTCGCGCGCACGTGGCGGGCAACGGGCACGTGCTCGACGTGAACGGCCGCGCGCTGACCGCGCTCGCGATCGACGGGCGAAGGATCTGGTTCGACTTCGGCGACCTGTGCGGGAAGCCGACGTCCACACAGGACTACCTGGTGCTCGCGGAGCGGTTCGACGACCGGGTGGTCGCCGGCGTCCCGCTGCGGGAGATCGTCGGCGGTGAGGCGCTCGACGTCGCCAGGACCGCGAGCGAGCTGGAGGTGATCAACACGACCGGGTGAACAGTTGGACCCGCTCCACGGCCGATAGACACCAAAACCCCTGTCGTAGGAGCAGCAAGTGAAGATGGCGCGCGCCCGCGTGGGCGAGCTGGTGGAGAGCAACGGGTTCCAGTTCTTCGTCATCGGCGTGATCGTCGTCAACGCGATCACGCTCGGCGCGGAGACGTCGACGGTCCTGCACGCGAAGTACGGCACCGTGCTCACGGCGATCGACCACCTCGCGCTCGCGATCTTCACCGCCGAGCTCGCGGCGCGGCTCTACGCGTTCGGCTGGCGGTTCTTCCGCGACCCGTGGAACGTCTTCGACTTCGTCATCGTGGCCATCGCCCTGATCCCGACCGCGGGCCCGTTGTCGGTGCTGCGCAGCCTGCGGATCCTGCGGGCGCTGCGGCTCGTCGCGATGGTGCCGAGCATGCGCCGGGTCGTCACGGCGCTGGTGCGGTCGATCCCGGGCCTGGTGTCGTTGTCGGGCCTGCTGGTGCTGCTCGTCTACGTCGGCGGCGTGATCGCGAGCAACCTGTTCGGCGACACCGGCGACCCGCGGTTCTCCGGGCTGGGGCCGACGTTGCTGACGCTGTTCCAGCTCACCACCGGCGACGGCTGGTCCGACGTCATGCGCGACCTGATGGAGCACAAGCCCTACGCGTGGATCTTCTTCCTGGTGTACCTGATGGTCGGCACGTTCACGATGCTCAACCTGTTCATCGCCGTGGTGTGCAGCGCGATGCAGGAGGAGGTGACGGTGCCGGCGCAGCGCTCCGCCGCGCACGACGACCTGCTGGTGCAGGAGGTCAGGGCCTTGCGCGAAGAGGTGCGGGCGCTGCGATCGGTTGCCTGAGAGCGGTCACATGACGTGATCGCGAGCATTCTTTCCGCGAGCGCTGGTGGCGCTGGCATTGGCCGGTGCGGGGATCATGGCCGTCGCGGGGCCGGCCGGTGCGGGCGAACGAGCGGCCCGGCCGTGCGCGCCGGGAGAGGTCTCGGCCGTGATCAGCGAGGGGCACTCGCCGGATCCGACCATGAGCAGGCTGTTCGGCGTGTGGCTGAAGGGGCAGGAGGGCGCCGGCTGCCTGCTCACCGGGACCCTCGACCACATCCGGTTCTACGACACCGCCGGCAAGCCGCTGGACGTGCGGTTCAGCACCAAGACCGCCGTGGCGCCGTTCCAGGACGTCCTGGTCGACGACTTCTTCCGGGCCGTCGTCTACATCTGGGCTCCCGCGGGAGAAGGCGGCATGCCGATCGGTGGCATGGGGGATCCCGATCGGCGACGCCGCCGTGCACCGATCGGGACCCCTGCTACCCCGCTCGTTACGGGGTGACCGGGACGTTCGTCAGGCCCTTCGTCGCACGGGTGACCGTGTTCGAGGAGCGGACGACGTTCGGGTTCGCCGAGCACTTCGACGTGGACGTGATCTTGATGGCGTACTCGCCGACGCCGCCGAGGTCGGAGGAGTTGCCGCTCCACACGTTGCCGCAGCCGTTGAGGAACGACGGCGTGGTGCTCGGGTTGTGCGTCTCGTAGCCGTTCGCGAGCACGCCCGGCGTGGCGAAGGTGCCGGTGTTGTTCTCGATGCGGTAGCCGATGCCCTTGACGTCGATCCAGGAGTCGGCGGAGTTCTCGCCGCTGATGCCCCTGCCGTCGAACGTGTTGCCGGAGATCAGGCCGTTGTGCGTGCCCTCCTTGACGTCGATCGGCTCGGCGGCGATCCCGGGACCGATCTTGTTGCCGAGCACCTGCACGCGGTCGGACCTGTCGACGCCGCCGGTGTTGCCGTGGCAGGACCAGTTCGAGTTCGCCGAACCGAGGTAGACGCCCTCGCCGTAGCCCTTCTGCACCAGGCCGGTGTCGGTGATCGTAGAGTTCTTCAGCACGCCGTCCGCCGACGAGCGCCGGAAGTGCACGCCCTCCTCGTCGGTCTTCGACACCTTCACGCCGTCGATCGTCACGTGGTGGGAGTTGTCGAGGACGATGCCCTTCTTGGACTCCGTGACGCTGAAACCCTTGAGGTTCCAGTAGGGCGCGTTGAAGAGCCACAGGCCGTAGCCCGAGTCCCAGCCCGCGGTCGGCACCGGGCAGGACGGCGCGTCGCCGGACGGGCCGTCGTTGACCAGCACCGCGGTCGACGGGCCGGTCAGGGTGATCGGCGCGTTCGCCGTGCCCGCCTTCGTGGTGACGAACGAGCCGCGGTACGTGCCGGGTGCGAGCGTGATCGTGTCACCGGGCTTGGCGGCGGCGAGAGCGGTCCTGAGCTGGTCCGCGGACGTCACCGTGCCGTCGGCGGGAGGCGGCTCGGTCGGCGTGGTGCCCGGGACGTTCTTCAGGAACAACGACTTCGCCGAGTCCGATTTGGACACGTCCACGCCGTGGCCGCCGGTGTAGTCGCGCTGCTCGTTCTTCGCCCAGTCGGTGATCGGGGTGCCGTTGACGTCCAGGTGCTGGTACGCGGTGCCGTTCCAGCCGAACTGGTAGACGCGCTGCCGGTCGTTGTAGAAGGGCTCGAAGGCGCCGCCGGTCGAGAGCTGCTTCGTCATGTCGTTGTCGAAGAAGACGTTGCGCGGGCCGGACGCGCCCGACCACTTCACGGCCTTCTTCCCGGCGCCCCACCAGATCGGGAACCAGTTCGAGTCGTCAGGACCGCCGCCGCCCTCCTCGCCGCAGTTCGCGCGGCAGTTGCCGGAGCGGTGGGCGTAGGGCACGCGCACGGTGTTGAGCTCGAACAGGTTGTTGCGCTCCCAGCCGCCGTGCAGGTTCAGGTCGGAGTCGAAGTCGTTGCCCACCACGACGTTGCCCGACGCGGACCACTGGAAGGTGAAGTGCCGCAGGTTGCGCGAGGTGTTGCCGGCGTAGAGCGAGTCCCACACCCGCGAGCCGCGGAAGTAGCCGTTGCCGCCCTTGCCCTTGTTCCACGAGCCGTCGAGCCGGCTGTCGACGATCTGCAGGTTCTTGGCCTCCTCGGTGACGATCGGGTGCGACCCCGTCATCTCCGCGCGGATGCCCCTGACCCACGAGTTCGCCGCCCACTTGAACACGATGCCGTGCATCTCGTCGGCGGGCGCCATGTTGCCGTAGTTGTTGACGGCCTCGGCGGGGTCGAGACCCGGCATCGCCTGCGTGAAGCCGAAGTTCTCGAACCCGACGCCGACGACCGGGTCGACCAACGGCGACACCTTGGAGTCGTAGGTCGTGCCGTCGATCGCCGGTGACCCGTCGGAGGTCGAGCTGACCGGGACGTCGAACTCCAGCGGCTTGTCGAGCGTCACCGTCGTGCCCGAGACCGACGCGACGGTGAAGATCTGCTGGCGCATGTGCATGTTCAGCAACGGGTGCTCGGTGCCCGTGGCGAACTGCTGCTCGTAGAACTTGACCGAGTTGGCGGCACGGACGTTCACGAACATGCCGGCCTTGATGGTCGAGGCGGACTGCACGGAGATCGTGCGGTCACCGGCCTTCGCGGCCGTCCTCACCTTCGCGCCCGCCTTCCAGTGCACGTTCACCGTGCCCTCGAAGATGTCCTTGCGGTTCTCCGGCGCGGCCGCGTAGTCGCTCGCGTAGCTCGAGTGCACGCCGCGCGACTGCACCCGGAACAGGCCGCGGCCGGGCCACAGCCAGCCGCCCTTGCCCTGCCCGAACGTCATCCCGTCCTCGTCCCAGTCGGACCCGTCCGGGGTGAGCGCGTCGTAGCGGGTGGTCGCGTCGGGGGTGTAGACGACCTTGGTGGCGGTCGCGCCGGCACCGCGGATGATCAGGTAGTCGGCGTCGACGTGCAGCTCCTTCGACACCTTCAGCTCACCGGCCGGCAGCGTGATGAGGCTCAGCTTCGTGTAGCTCGCGCCGGGGGAGCACTGCGTCCTGATGGCGTCGATCGCGGCCTGCAGACCGGCGGTGTCGTCGGCGGAGTCGTTCGGTTTGACGTTGAACTGGGAAGCGAGCTCCGCCGCCGTGATCTGACAGCTCGCGCTCGGGTTCACGTCATTGTTGCCCGGCAGGACGCCATTGCCACGATATCCGGCCTTCGACCAGTCGTAGAGGCCCGAAATGGGGGCACGGCGATTGGCGGACGAGACGTCCAGGCCGGTCAACGCGGGTGTGGCCGCTGCCGTGGTCACCGGTGTGGCGAGTGAACCCATTAGCAGCAGGCCGAGCACGGGCAGGGAGAATCGCTTCATGGAAACCCTCTTCGGCAGGGCGGGGCCTTTTCTTTGTAGTCGATGGATTCATGCGTGTCAAATATTCACATTCTTGAAATAGGGAAAACTGCAACTGTTTTCAATGACGCTTTTGGTTCCGCGTTCGTCGTTTCCGGTGCAGCTCACGCCTCTGAATCGTGCGAGTGCTCCGAGGGGGCCGCGGGCTGGAGCGGGTGTGCCGCAGCCGAGGGCCGGGGGACCGGGATTTTTCCCAGCCCGGGTGGAATTCGGCTCGGGGCTTTGTCATCCGGTCGGGTGGGGAGAACCCACGAAAGTGGGGTCGCGAACCGTCCTGCACGGGTTATGGGAACTACTCCGGCGCGCTGTCCGGCTTACCCGTTCGTGTCCGAACCAAGCCTGAACGGCGGATCGCACACTGGGCCGAAGGCTGCAAAGGTCAGTGGCTGTTCGGCAGTTTGCGTTCCCACGAACAGGAGCCCCTCAGGTCATGGCGAGCCCCACTGTGAAGCCGGTTCTGCGCACCGACTACCAGCGTTCCGTCGCGGACTACTGGAACAAGGAGAAGGACCCGGTCAACATCAAGCTCGGTGAGGTGGACGGGCTGTACCACCACCACTACGGGCTGGGCCAGTACGACCCGGCGGTGCTCGAAGCCCCCGCCGCGGTGCGAGACCAGGCGATGATCGCCGAGATGCACCGGCTGGAGACGGCGCAGGCGGAGGTGCTGCTCGACGCGTTCGGCGACCTCCCCCCGAACCCGCACCTGATGGACGGCGGTTCCGGCCGCGGCGGCACGAGCTTCATGGCCAACGCGCGGTTCGGCGCCCGCATCGACGGCGTCAGCATCTCCGAGGAGCAGGTGGCGTTCGCCAACGGCCAGGCCGCCGAGCGCGGTGTCGCGGACCAGGTGCGGTTCCACTTCAAGAACATGCTGGACACCGGCTTCGAGACCGGCTCGTTCAACGGCATCTGGACCAACGAGACCACGATGTACGTGGACCTCCAGCAGCTGTACGGCGAGTTCGCGCGGCTCATCGCGCCCGGCGGCCGCTACGTCTGCATCACCGGCTGCTCCAACGACCTGACCGGCATGCGGTCGCGCGCGGTCAGCCAGATCGACCAGCACTACATCTGCAACATCCACCCGCGCAGCGAGTACTTCCGGGCGTTGGCGGACAACGGGTTCGTGCCGATCAGCGTCGTCGACCTGACGCCGGACACCATCCCGTACTGGGAGCTGCGCGCGCAGTCGTCGGTCGCGACCGGCGTCGAGGACCCGTTCCTCACCGCGTACAAGGAGGGCAGCTTCCACTACCTGCTGATCGTCGCCGACAGGATCTGACGCAGCCGTGACCGACGTGAAAGACCTCCTCACCGGGCCGTCCGGGCTGGGCACCTCCGCTGCCCGGCTCGGGCGGCCCGAGGCCGTCGAGGCGCCACCCGACCCCGGCTACGCCGAACGCCCGTGGGGCGACGGCACGGCACCGCCGCTGTACGTGCCGGTCGTCGAACGCGAGGACGCCCTGCTGGCGGCCGCCGTCGACGAGCGGCTGATCGCGTGGGCGGGGGAGTGCGGCTTCGAGGAGCCGGAACGGTTCCTGGGTGGCATGTTCGGCCGCCTCGCGGTGCTCACCCACGTCGACACGAGCGACGTCGAGCAGCTGCTGATCGCCGCGAAGCTCAACGCGGCGTGGTGGGCGGCCGACGACCTGTACGCCGACAGCACGGAGATGGGCGCGGTCCCGGCCGAGCTGCCGCCGCGCCTGGCGCTGGCGATGGCCGCGATGGACCCGGTCGCTCCCGCCGCCGAGTTCACGGCCGAGCTGGAGGGGACGCTCGCCGCCGACCCCGTGCTCGTGGGCCTGCGTTCGGGCATCGCGCACCTGTCGTCGCGCAGCACACCGACCATCGTGCAACGGGTCTGCTACTCGACGTTCGCGATGTTCGTGTCCTGGACCGCGTACGCAGCCTGGCGCCACACCGGCAACTACCCGCCGGCATGGCAGTACCTCGCGACCCGGCAGCACGACACCTTCTACACGTCGATGACGCTCATCGACGCCGTCGGAGGCTACGAGCTGCCCGCACCGCTGTACTACGACCCGCGCGTCCGTCAGCTCCTCACGGCCGCCGGCACCGCGTCGGTGATCGTGAACGACCTGGTGTCGGTGGAGAAGGACGCCGCCGACGAGGTGCCGGTCTGCAACATGGTGCTGCAGATCGCGGCCGACCGGGGCTGCTCGATCGCCGAGGCGACCGAGCGGACGGTGGAGCTGCACAACCAGCTGGTGCGCGACTTCGAGGCCGGGCACCGGGAGCTGCTCGCCGTTCCGTCGGTGGAGCTGCACCGGTTCCTGAAGGGCACCAAGGCCTGGATGGGTGGCGGCTTCGAGTGGCACACCACGCATCCGCGCTACAGGTAGGACGTCCGCCTGGGCCATGCGGGGTGCGTGGCCCAGGCGGCGATCATCCCTTCACGCCCGTGTGCGCCAGCCCCTCGATGAACTGCCGTTGTGCCACCACGAACACCACCAGGATCGGCACGGCCGTCATCGTCGCCGCCGCCAGCTGCACGTTCCACATCGGGCCGCCGTAGATGTCGACGAACTGCGTCAGCGCCTGCGGCAGAGTGAACATGTCCGGCGTGGACAGGTACACGATCGGCTCCAGGTACAGGTTCCACGAGTGCAGGAACGTGAAGATCGCGACCGCGCCGAGTGCCGGGCGGGCCAGCGGTAGTGCGACCTGCCAGAAGATGCCGGCGCGGCCCAGGCCGTCCATCCGCGCCGCCTCCTCCAGCTCGCCGGGCAGGGCGAGGAAGAACTGGCGCATGATGAAGATCGCCAGCACGCACGGCGCCCCGAAGACCGGCACGATGATCAGCGGCCAGTGCGTGTTGGAGAGCCCGAGCGACTGGAACAGCTGGAACAGCGGCACGATCGTCACCTCGCTCGGGATGAGCAGGCCGGTCAGCACCACCACGAACAGCACGTTCTGGCCGGGGAACCGGATGCGTGCGAACGCGTAGCCCGCCAGCGCCGCGACGGCCATCGTGCCGACCGTGACGATCACCGCGATGTAGAGGCTGTTCCAGTACTGCTGCCCGAACGGCTGCATCCGGAACACGGTCTCGTACGTGGAGAACGTCCACTCCGACGGCAGCAGCGACTCGGAGAAGATCTCGCTGATCGGCTTCATCGACGAGGTGACCATCCACCAGGTCGGGAAGACGAACGGGACGCAGAGCAGGCACAGGAGTCCGTACAGGAGGACTTTCCGCCTCACGACGTCACGTCTCATGGAGCACCCACTTCCGGCGCATCCTCCACTGCAGCAGCGTCAGCGCGGCGACGATGACGAACAGCAGCACCGAGATCGTCGCGCCGTAGCCGAAGTGGTGGAACTGGAACGCCTGCTGGTACAGGTAGTAGATCAACACGGTCGTGGACGTGCCGGGACCGCCCTGGGTGAGCACGGCGATCTGCGCGAACACCTGCAGCGAGCCGACGATCGTGATGATCGACGTGAGCAGGATCGTCGGGCTGATCAACGGGATCGTGATCCGCCTGAACCGGGTCCACGCGCCGGCGCCGTCGATCTTCGCCGCCTCGTACAGCGGTGCCGGGACGCCTTGCAGCGCCGCGAGGAACAGCACCATGTTCAACCCGACGTTCTTGACCACCTGCACGACGATCACGGACACCATGGCGGTGGTCTCGCCGCGCAGCCAGTTCGGGCCGTCGACGCCGAAGAACCCGAGCAGCCCGTTCACGCTGCCCTCCGGCTGGAGCATGAGCTGCCAGACGAGCGTCCAGGCCACCAGCGAGACCAGCACGGGGGAGAAGAACAGCGTGCGGAACAGGGTGGTGCCGCGCAGCTTCTGGTTGAGCAGCACCGCGAGCAGCAACGCCAGCGACAGGTTGAGCACCACCAGCCCGGCGGCGAACCAGGCGGTGGCGACCAGCGACGAGCGCAGCTTCTCGTCGGACAGCAGCCGCTCGTAGTTCTCGGCGCCGATGAACTCGAACGTGCCGCCGAGGACGTTCCACTCGTTCAGGCTGTACCAGCCGACCATCGCCAGCGGGACCAGCACGAACGCGAGGCTGCCGAGCAGGGCGGGCGCGACGAACAGGTAGCCGACCAGGGTGTCGCGCCTGCGGTAGGTCCAGAACGTCACGAGCGCTCCAGCAGCGGCTTGATCTTCGCGCACACCCCGTCGAGGACCTCGGAGACGTTCGCGTCCGGCTTCCACAGCGGGTCGAGCGCGGCCCGGATCGTCTGGTTCAGCTCCTCCTGGCCCTGGTGACTGGGCTTCACGACGCCCTTGCTGATGCCGTCGATCACGACCGACTGCAGCTGCTCCGGCTTGATCAGCGGGTTGCTCTTGGCCAGGGTGCCGGCGTTGAGCAGCGACTGCCGGACCGGCGGGAAGAACTGGGCGAGCTTGGCGGAGTTGGCGGAGTTGGTGAAGAAGCCGAGGAAGTCCGCGGCGGCCTCGGCGTTCTTCGAGCGCTTCAGCACGCCCACGCCGGCCTGGCCGATCACCGCGTAGTCACCCTTCGGGCCCTTGGGCAACGGCAGCAGCGTCCAGCCGAACCTGGCGTCCTTCAACGCACCCGCCCGCGAGATCTGGCTGACCGCCATCGCCGCGTTGCCCGCGAAGAAGTCCACCGTCGTGCCGGGGCCGGGGATCGCCTTCTCCGTGAAGATCGCCTTGTGGATGAACGTCATCGCGTCCTTCATCTCCCGGTCGGCGAACCCGCAGGACCTGCCGTCCTCGCTCCACGCGTTCGCGTCCCAGCCGCGCCAGATCGCCGAGAGCACGGCCCAGTTCTGGTACTTGAAGTCCGGCAGCACGAGGCTCTTGCCCGCCGACGCCGCGACGGCCTGCTCCCACGTCGTGGGGAGGTCCTTGACCATGTCGGTGTTGACGAACAGGCCGAACGGCGAGGTGGAGAACGGGTAGGCGTAGAGCTCGCCGTCCTTCTCCCAGAGCTTGGTGGCCGACGGCACCAGCTCGTCGGCCTTCTCGACCTTGTTCCTGATCGGCAGCAGCGCGCCGGAGGACACGAAGTCCGGTGCCGACTCCTCCAGGACCCACGCCAGGTCGGGCGCGTTGCCGCCGGCGATCTGCGTGGTGAGGGTGGTGGTGTAGCCGTCGGCCGGGATCGAGTCGAACTTGATCTCGGTGACGTCCGGGTGCGCGGCCCTGTACTCGGCCGCGATCTCGTTGAGCAGCTTGAGATGAGCCTCGTTGGCGGTCCACACGGTCATGCGCAGCGACTTCGGGCCGTCATTGGACGATGATCCGCCGCACGCGGTGAGGGCGAGCAGCGCGGCGACGATGAGCGCGGTGAGTCGGGACATCGTTGTCTCCTCGGTCAGTAGCCGGACACGTCCGGCCAGCGGAGCTCGACCCCGTCGCGTTCCAGGCGGTGCTGGAAGTCCGCGAGCAGGCCGGGGGTGTTGCGCACCGCGCGAGGGGTGACTCGGTGCGCCAGGCAGAAGTCCGCGAGCGCGCCCGCGACCTCGCCGACGTTCCACTCGACCGGGTGCAGCCGGTGGGAACCGTTGGTGATGTGGGTGGTGCCGATGTTCTTGCCCGCGGGCAGGAGGTTCTCGACGCGCTGGGGGATGAGCGCGCCGAGCGGGATCTCGAACGGGCAGCTCGCGACGTCGAGGTAGTTGTCGCCGCCGGTCGACGGGTGCAGGTCGATCCGGTACATGCCGACCCCGACCGCGTCCGCGTGCCGCACGGCGCCCTTGTCGCCGCGCACGGCGAGCGAGAGGTCCTGCTCGACGATCGTGCACTCGGCCCTGATCCGCCGCGACTCGCGGATGTAGGGCGCCTGGGCGAGTCCGTCCGCGCTGCCCGTGACGTCGCCGCGCAGCCGCAGACCGGGGAACCCGGTGCCGCCGTCCGGCCGCGGCGCCTCGGTCTGCAGCCAGTACAGGACCGACCTCGACAGCTCCCGTGCCGCGGCGAGGTGCGCGGGGGCGTCCGGCACGTCGATCACCGGCGACTCGAAGTAGTCGATCATCGGCCAGTTGACCAGGCAGATGTCGCTCTCGTAGGCGCCCTCGACGAAGTTGCGGCGGGCGGCGATCCGGCGGAACGTCCACAGGTTGCCGTCGCCCGCGCTCACCCGCTGGTCCGAGACGACGCCCAACGGGTCGTCGTCCGGGTTCGGGGTGAACGTGCGCTCGGCGATGGCCAGCGTGCGCGGGTCGGGGGAGCGGAACGACAGCATCCGGTCGCCCCAGTAGTCCGGCTGGTACTCCCGCCAGAAGTCGTACCGGGCGGGCCTGTCGATCGTGTGGTCGCCGTCGACGTGGTCGATCGCGAAGCAGACCGACATCGCCTGCATGTTCGCCGGCTGGGCGACCTCCGGCGCGCTCGGCTCACCGGTGTCCAGAGTGGACTCGAAGCCCGTGACGTACTCGGTGCCGGACAACGGGAGCAGCTCGCCGGTCTCGGTCGCGTCGAGGACGTAGGGGGCGGTGAGCTCCAGCTCCACGCCGTTGTGCTCGACGGTGACCGACGTGATCCGGTCACCGTCGGTCCGTGCGGAGACCGGCCTGGCGGGTTGCAGCACGGTGAGCCTGCCGCTGCCGCGGTACGGGGCCAGCATCTCGTCGATCACGGCCACGGCGACGCGCGGTTCGTGGCAGAGGCGGCTGACGTTGCCCGCACCGGGGTTGAGCTCGCGCCACGCCCGCGCGCTGGACGTCAGCGGGTAGTGGCGGCGGTAGTAGTCGCGGATGCCCTCACGCAGCGCGCGGTACGAGGCGGTGACGCCGAAGCGCTCGACCCAGCTGTGCTCGTCCGGCGGCACCGCCTGGCTGGTGAGCTGCCCGCCGAGCCACGCGAACTCCTCGGTGAGCACGACCCGCCGACCGGCGCGCAGCAACGCGAGCGCGGCGGCGACCCCGCCCAGACCGCCACCCACGACGACGACGTCAGTGTTGTGCAGCAACAGGTTCCTCCAGATCAGCCGAGCGTCGTGCCGGGGACGAACTCGCAGGGCAGCAGCTCCTGCGGGGTGGTGCCGTTCTCCAGCACCTCGGTCAGCGCCTGCACGGCCCTGCGTCCCATCTCGCGGCGCGGGATGCGGAACCCGGTGAGGTCGATGTCCCGCGGTGCCGGACGGGTCGCGGCGCCGAGCGTCAGCACGGACAGGTCGCCGGGCACCGACAGACCGCGCTCACGGGCCGCGAGCACGAGCGCGGCGCCGTCCGAGACCTCCTCGGCGAGCACGCAGGTGGCCTCCGCGCCGAGGATCTCGCCCAGTTCGCCGAACGGCAGGTGCGTGCCCTGGACCCCGTGCGCGGCAACGGCTTGCTCGAAACCGCGGAGCCTGTCCGCGGACGACTCCGCGCCGGTTCCGGCACCCAGGTAGGCGAACGTGCGGTGCCCCAGGGCGACCGCGCGGTCCACCAGGTCTCGCACCGCCGAGACGTAGTCGGCGCCGACGTGCGGCACCGGGCCACCCGCGTCGTCGCGGCGGCCGATCGACACGAACGGGATGCCCTCGCTCACGAGTTGCGCGAGGTCGCCGCGGTCGACGGACCGGCCGAGCAGCACGCAGCCGTCCGCCAGCCGGATCCTGCTGTCGTCGTTGAAGATCCGCCGCTCGCCCTCCGCCGCCTTGGCGCTGGTGAACAGCAGCAGGTCGCAGCCGGCCTCCTCGGCCTGCTCCTCGATGCCCTCGAGGAACGGCTGGTAGAAGTCGGCGCGGGTGCTCGGGAAGACGGCCTCGTAGGTGAACACCCCGAGGATGCGGTTGCGGTGGTCGTGCAGCCGGCGCGCGATCGGGTTCGCGACGTAGCCGGTCCTGCGGATCACCTCCAGCACGCGGGCACGGGTCTCCGGCGCGATGCGGACACCGCTGTCGGTCCGGTTGTTGAGCACCAGCGACACCGTGGCCTGGCTGACGCCCGCCATCCTCGCGATGTCCTGCTGGGTGAGCCGCTTGGCCATGAGCACCTGCCAATTCGAATTGGCACGGAGTCTGCGCCAGCACCTGTGCCGCCGTCAACCCAGTAATAATTCGAATTAGCAACGTGGCGGACCGCTGCCGGTGCGGCGAGGGTCTTCCGCCGCGCGTCCTGGCGGTTCCCTGCCGCGCCGCCTCGGGCTCGGGCGTGACCTCGGGCGACCAGATCAAGCGGACGGTCCAGGGCGGCCGCTGCGGCGACCGAGCAGATCTCTTCGGTGGTGCGGGATTCCGGCGCCGTGCTCTCGTGCCGCGCAACGGGTCGGCCACGGTGGTGGTCACGGCGCGTTAGTCCATTGTGGACGGATACTTTCACTCTTATGTCGCAACGCTCCCAGGCATGTTCGCGCTGGTCGCGGGGTATTCGAAGGTCCCAAACCCCACTGGCTCCACCGGTCCCACACGAGGGAGTGGTTGTGATGGCACACGCGCGTCATTTGGTCGACGTCCGCACTGGTGACGAGTTCGACCAACCCGTTCCCTTCGGGCTCATCTACCCGATCTGCAACGCCGACGGGTCGGCGCCGCCGAGCCAGCGCGGCCGGACGTGGGAGCACCTCGTGGCGTGCGACCGGGAGCTGCGGCCCGCCTCGTGAAGTTCGTGTGAGTCCCGCCCGCACCGGGTATGTCCGGTGCGGGCGACCCGTGTCGGGCGCCCGTGTGAAGGGAGCTCGACATGGACTTCGGACAAGGGTTGACCGACGCCTGGCGGGCGGTCGCGACGTTCGTGCCCAAGCTGGCGGCGTTCCTGCTGATCCTCCTGATCGGCTGGTTCATCGCCAAGGCCGTGGCCAAGCTGGTCGACAAGCTGCTCGAACGGGTCGGGTTCGACCGGTTGGTGGAGCGCGGCGGCATCCGGCAGGCGCTCGCGCGCAGCAAGTACGACGCGTCCGACCTGCTGTCGAAGCTGGTCTTCTACGCGCTGGTGCTGATCACGTTGCAGATCGCCTTCGGCGTGTGGGGCCCGAACCCCGTGTCCGAGCTGCTGACCGGGATCGTGGCGTGGCTGCCCAAGGCCGCGGTCGCGATCATCATCGTGGTGGTGGCCGGCGCGGTCGCGAACGCGGTGAAGGACTTCATCGGCAGCGCCCTCGGCGGCCTGTCGTACGGGCGGGTGCTCGCCACCATCGCGTCGGTGTTCATCTGGGCGCTGGGCATCATCGCCGCGTTGAACCAGATCGGGGTCGCCACCACGGTGACCACGCCGGTGCTGATCGCGGTGCTCGCCACCATCGCCGGTGTCGTGATCGTCGGCGTGGGCGGCGGCCTGGTGCGGCCGATGCAGCAGCGCTGGGAGGGCTGGCTCGGCCGGGCGGAGCAGGAGCTGCCGCAGGCCAAGGCGCAGGCGGAGGCCTACCAGCGCGGCCGTGAGGACGCCGTGCGCGCGTCGTCCGAGACCGAGGTCATGGAGCCGGTGCGGCCGGCTCAGCCGGTCGCGGCGACCCAGCGCCAGGTGCCGGTCGAGGACCCGGTGCTCGGTGCCCGCCGGCCCGAGGACCCCCGCAGGCCCGAGGACCTCTGAACCTGCTGATCGTCCGGGCGGGGTGTGCTCCGGCACGCCCCGCCTTCGTCTGTCCCGGGTCGGTCTGTTCGGGGTTGCGTCGGTTCCTGGTCAGCCGGCGTCGGGCAGCGCGGTGGCGGACAGCGGTCGCACGTCGTGCGCGTGCGCCAGCTGGCAGACCGCCATCAGCCGCACGCCCAGCCACGACGTCGGCGACCAGTCGGGGGAGTGGTCGAGGAGCCCGCGGGCGTACGAGGCGAGCAGCACGACCGCGCCCACCGTGCCCACGCCCTCGACGCCGAGCAGCAGGATGTCGCGCACCGCCGCACCGTGCTGGTCCACCTCGGCCGCGAGCGCGGGGGTCATGGCGAGCGCCGTCCACCCCGCCACGCCGATCCGGTCGGACAGCTCGGAGATCCACTGCCGCGCGTTCTTCTCGCGCCAGGTCACACGCATGCCCGCCACGGTAGCCGCGGCCGCTGAAGTTCTGGTTCGAGGGTGCTCGAACGGGGTACACGGGCCGCGTGTGCGTCAAGCAGTCGGCGCTGGGCTCTCGGCTGTGAAGGCGGAAGAACATGACCATCGAACTCGATGACCGGGCATCACGCCGGCTGCACGTCACCGCCCTGGAGAAGCTGGACAACGCGGTCTGCGTCGCGCTGGCCAACGTGGAGGCCGCCGGCACCGCCACGGCTTTGGACCGGGCGTTGGCCGACTGCGCGGAGACCGGTGTCGTCGTGCCGCAGCAGGTGCGCAGATGCGTCGAGGCCGCGGAGGAGCACGCCGGGTACGGCGAGCGCATGGAAGCGCGGATGTTGCTGACCGTCGCGCACCGTCTTCTTCTGCGTCGGTGATTGAACCGCGATCACTCCGGGTATCTCGAACGGGCGTTCGAGTGAAAGGGGACGATCGTGAACCGCACGCCGGAGAAGGACCCGCAGGACTGGACGACCGGTGACGAGCCGATGACCGGGCCGCAGGAGTCCTACCTGCACACCCTCGCGCAGGAAGCGGGCGAGGAGGTGCCGGACGAGCTCACCAAGGTCGAGGCGTCCCAGCTGATCGACCAGCTCCAGGAGAAGACGGGCCGTGGCGCCTGACCACCGTTTACCCAGCGTGGTCGTGGGTAGCCGGTCCGTGTGGAGATCGATCACGAGGTGACCAGGACCGAGTCCGCGCTGCTGGCGAGCTTCGCCGAGTACGCCGACGCCCAGCGGCTCGTCGACAGGATGTCCGACGACGGCTTCCCGGTCGAGAGCGTCCGGATCGTCGGCGAGGGCGTCCGTACCGTCGAGCAGGTGACGGGACGCATGACGCGGGGACGCGCGGCGCTCGCGGGTGCCGTCAGCGGCGCGTGGTTCGGTGTGTTCATCGGCCTGTTGTTCGGGCTGTTCACGACCGGGGCGGCCTGGGGCTGGTTCCTGCTGATCAGCCTGCTGATCGGCGCGTTCTGGGGAGCGGTCTTCGGGTTCGTCGCGCACTGGAGCACGCGCGGCCGCCGCGACTTCTCCAGTGTCATGACCCTGCAGGCGAAGCGGTACGAGGTGCACGTCGACCAGGCGATGGCGGCGCAGGCCGCGCGGTACGTGCTGTGAGCTGATGCAGACCTTCCTGCCCTACCAGGACTTCGCCGCCACGGCGCGCGTGCTGGACCACCGGCGGCTCGGCAAGCAACGCGTCGAGACGCTCCAGGTCCAGCGCGCGCTGGTGGTGCCCGGCCACGGCTGGCGCCACCACCCGGCGGTGAAGATGTGGGCGGGGTTCGAGGAAGCGCTCGTGCGCTACGGCGTGGAGATGTGCACGGCGTGGCGTGAGCTGGGGTTCGCCGACACGTGCGAGACCACGATGAGGGCGGACCTGGCCCAGGCGAGGGACGTGACGTGGGTGCGCACGCAGGCCGAGCTGGCCGCCGCGGGGGAGCTGCCGTTCTGGATCGGCGACGACGCGGTGCACCGCAGCCACCAGTCGGCGCTCGTGCGCAAGCTTCCGGAGCACTACCGCCGGTTCTTCCCGGACGTGCCGGACGACCTGCCCTACGTCTGGCCGCCGACGCTGACCCGCACGGTGAACCCGTCGGAGTCCTGACCCATCGACACGTAGTCGCACGTCCGGTGCAGGATCCACAGCCCGAGGCCCGCCGACCGGGTGGCCGTGGTCGGCATCAGGCCCACGAGCGGGTCGGCGGGGCCGGAGCCCTGGTCCGTCACCGCCACGAGCACGCGCGACTCGTCGGCCCACAGGCGGAACCTGACGGGTGCGACGCCGTGCGTCAGTCCGTTGGTGACGATCTCGCTCGCCGCGTAGACCACGTCGTGCGCGCCGTCCTCGGACAGCGCGATCCCGCCGATGGCGGACCCGACCGCTTCCCGCACCGCGCCGGCCGTCACGTCCACGAGATCGATCAGCGGTGCACGGTGTTCCAGCGCGTCGGTGACCTGCCTGGTCCCGGCGAGACCGTCGCGGAAACCGGGGTTGGCCTCGTGCACCTCCGGTCCCACCGCGATGTTCGGATGCGTGCTGACGACGTCGGCCAGCACGTCGGCGGGCGTGGTCCGCGTGTCGTACGGGCACAGCCCCCACACCGGGAACTCCGCGTACGCCTGGTTCACGGCGGCCTCGTACCGCGCCCACCAGTCCCACGACGCGCCGGTACCGGGATGCGGCACGTCGCCGACCACCCTCATGTGCCGCGCGCCCGCGTCGGTGTGCTCGCGAAACAGCTCGCGGTAGGTGGAGATGGAGTCGGACGGCCGCGAGTACTGGTCGGCGCCGGGCAGGAACAGCACGTCCCCGCCGACCGCGCCGCGCAGCAGGCCGGCGTTCCGTTCCGCGCACGCCGCCACGACCACCTCGCCCGCGCGCAGCCCGTCCTCGAGGAACGGCACCACCAGCGCGAGGAAGTCGTCGTCCGAGCCGTAGAAGGCGGTCTCGTGGAAGAAACCGGTCACGGCTGCCGATGCTACGCGGAGAACCCCTGCCGCCATGCGCGGGAACCTGGAGTCTGTCCGGATGTTGTCCGGCGAGCCGTCGGCGACGGTCGTGGGACTGCGCTACGGTCGGGCGTGGGTTGAGCAGCCAGCCCGTGTGACGGTCGTGCCGTCCATCAGGAGGTTGCCACGTGCAGACCTACGGTGAAGTCCCGTTCCGCACCACCAGCGAGAGCAAGGGCGACACCGTGCTGGTGCACGTCGCCGGAGAGCTCGACCACGCCACCGCCTCGGAGCTCGCGGGCTGCCTGAAAGCCGCCGTCCGCGCGGTCGTCCCACCCGCACCCGTCGTCGTCGACCTGTCCGGCGTGAGGTTCCTCGGCGCGGCGGGCATCGGCCTGCTGCTCGACCAGCAGGACGCCTGCCTGCGCCTGGGCAGCGCGCTCGTGGTGGTGGCGAACACCTCGGCGGTGCTGCGGCCGTTGCAGGTGCTGGAGCTGACCGGGGTGCTGGGCGTGCGGGCCTCGGTCAAGGACAGCGCCTAGCTCGTCGCCGCCCGCTCCGCCGCGCTGCGCAGCACGCAGAACTCGTTGTCCTCCGGATCGGCGAGCACCACCCACCCGGTCCCGTCGTCGTTGCGGTGGTCCGACACCAGCGAGGCGCCGATCCCCAGCAACCGCGCCACCTCCTCGTCGCGCGAGGTGTCCGGGCGCAGGCACACGTGCAGCCTGTTCTTGCCCTGCTTGGGTTCCGGCACCTGCTGGAAGAACAGCACCGGGCCGTCCGCCAGCTGCACCTCGGTCTCGTGGTCGCCCGGCTTGTCGTCGGGGTGCAGCGGGCGGCCCGTCACCTCGCTCCAGAACAGGGCCAGCTCGTAGGCGTTCGCGCAGTCGATCGCGACGTTCTGCAGTACCGACACCATGCGCGACAGACTAGGTGCGCCACAGCATCGGCGGCACAGCCGGTAGCTCTCGCGACCATCAGGCTGTCGTGGGGCACCTCGGCGCCGTCCTCGCCACACCTCCCGGCTCAGCGGTCCCGCGTGACGCCGTCGGCGAGCAGCGACAGACCGATGCCGAGCATCCACACGTCCTTCGCGAGCCCGATGCCCTGCTCGGTCGGCCAGATGCTGCCCTCGCGCCGCATGCCCGGCGTCTTCACGTAGAGGCCGAGCAGCGCGCCGGCGAACCCGGTGAGGGCGGCACCGGCCACCGCCGCCGGGACGAACGGGGCCAGCAGCAGGGCGCCCGTCGCGATCTCGCCGGCGGACAGCAGCGACGCGAACCTGCGGGCGTCGAGCTTGCCCAGCACCGGGTAGGTGCCGGTCGCGAACCCGTGCAGGTGTTCGGCGGTCTCCTGGTCGGCGTTGCGCTTGCCGAGACCGGAGTTCAGCACGAACGCGCCGGTCACGAGGCGCGTCGGCAGTTGCCGCAGTGTTCGGCTGTTCACGTCCGGACCTCCTCGGGGTCGTGGACCAGCCGGGTACCCCTCACACCCCGCCGAGGAACTTCTTCATCATCGCGATCTGCGCCGTCCTGGACTTCTCGATGCGGTCCGCCAGCTCCTTCACCTCCCGGTGCGCGCCGCTGCCCGCCTCCCACCGCGCGAGCTGCACGGCGTCGTCCTGGTGGGCGATCATCACGTTGAGCAGCCGCTGGTCGAACGCCTTGCCGTGCAACGCCGCCAGCCTGCCCACCTCCTGCGGGTCGGACCGGCGCGTGCCGCCGTGGCCGGTGTGCGAGTCCGGCGGTGCCGTCAGGGGCTCGCCCCACGACGTCAGCCAGCCCCTCATCGTGTCGGCCTCGGTCGCCTGCGTCGACGCGATCGCGGCCGCCAGCATGCGCAGCTCGCCGTCGTCGGCGCGGTCCGCCGCGAGCGCGACCATCTCCACGCCCTGCTGGTGGTGCGGGAGCATCATCTGCAGGAACATCACGTCCAGCGGGTCGCCGCGCAGCACGGTGCCCGGTTGCGCCGCGCAACCGGACACCGCGAAGGCGAGCAGCAGCAGCAACAACCTCATCAGAGGCGTCGCCAGAGCGCGGGCGTGTTCGGCGGTTCCCAGCCGGCGAGCGCGGTGTGCGCCTGCAGGCACTCGTAGCTCGCGCCGTTGTAGGTGACCCGGCTGCCGACCTGGTAGGTCGTGCCCGCGGCCCACGATCCGCTCGACGGCGGAGTCGTGGTGGTGGTCGTCGTGGTGGGCGGGGTCGTCGTCGTGGTGGTCGGGGGCGGGGTGCTGCCGCCGCCGAAGTCGACGTCCGAACACGTGTAGAACGCTTCCGCGCTGCCGACGACGCGTTGCCAGATCGAGTAGATCAGGTGACGGCCGCTGCGTTGCGGGATGTTCAGCGTCCAGCTCGTGAACGTCGACGGGTTCTGGTTGTTGAACGTGGCCAGGTGCACGAGGTCCGACCACCGCAGCGGCATCGTCGGGTTCCAGCCGTCCCTGGTGATGTAGAACTCGAAGTTGCTGTTCGAGTGCGGTGCCGACGCGTGGTAGGTCACCGCCAGCGACCCGGCGGAGATCCGCTTCGCCGGCCAGTCCGCGCGTTGCAGGTCGAGGCCGCGGTACTTGTCGCGGCCCGCGCTGCACAGCTTGCCGTCCGGGATGAGCTCGCGGTGCCGCCCGCCCGCTTCGAGCAGCGACACCTCGTTCCAGTCGTAGAACGCCTGCGTGCCGCCGGCGGCCACAGCCGCCTTGCAGGCGTCGGACTTCGGCGTCTCCGGACCTTCGTTCTTGCACGTGTAGACCCGGCTGGCGGGATCGGACAACGTGCCGTGGGCGCTGGCGACCGTGGTGGGGACGAGGAACGCGATGGCCAGAGCGGCGGACGAGGTGATGCTCGCGAGGGCGAGCCGGGTGCGTGCCTTCATGTGCTCCTCCTGGCAGGGGGAGGCGGCGAACACCCCGTCGTGCGGGGGAGTTCGCGTGGCGGGTTCGGCGGCCCGGTTCCCGAGTCTAGGGAAGTGGTCGGACCATTTTCGACGGCCAACCGACGCAAATCACCGCAGCTCACCGCGCCCGTTCGGTCCTGAGTGCACCCGCGGCGGCCCGTGCGGTCGCCGATCGCCGGGACGCCGGGCCCGCCGCGCGGTCGATCATTAGGCTTCACCTCATGTCCCGCCCGGTGCCCGACGACGCGCAGACGCTCGAAGAGCTGATCGCGGCGTTGCGCGCGCTCAAGGTGTGGGCGGGCAACCCCTCGCTGCGGCAGGTGGAGAAGCTGTCAGGACTGCCCCGCAGCACGCTGGCCGACGCGCTCAGCCCGCGGCGCAGGACCGCACCCGCGCTGGACGTGTTCCGGTGGCTGCTCAAGGCGTTCCAGGTGACCGATGTGGAGCCGTGGATCACCGCGTGGCGCCGGGTGCAGGCCGAACCCGTGCGCGCATCGGCACCTCCCGCGCCGGTGCCGAGGCAGCTGCCGGCCGCCGTGCCGGGGTTCAGCGGCCGCGCGAAGGCGTTCAAGGAGCTGACCGCGTTGCTGGAGAACGGCAGCCGGCTCGCGGTGGTGTGCGGGATCCCGGGCGTGGGCAAGACCGCGCTGGCCGTGCAATGGGCGCATCAGGTGGCGCACCGGTTCCCGGACGGGCAGGTCCACCTCGACCTCCGCGGCTACTCGTCCGGCCCGCCGGTCACCCCGGACCAGGCGCTGGCGCTGGCGATCCGCGCGTTCGGCGTGTCCGGTGAGGACATCCCGGTGCAGCAGGACGCCATGGTCGGCATGTACCGGTCGATCACGTCCGACAAGCGCGTGCTCGTGGTGGTGGACAACGCGCCCAGCGCCGCGCACGTGCGTCCGCTGGTGCCCGGCGGCCCCGGTTGCATGACGCTCGTGACGAGCCGCGACCGGCTGGCCGGGCTCGTGGCCCGCGACGGCGCGCACCGGCTGGAGCTCGGTGTCCTCACGCCGGAGGAGGCCCCGGCCGTGGTGATCGGCGTGCTCGGCGCGGAACGGGTGCTGCGCGAGGAGGACGCCGTCGACGAGCTCGTGCGGTGGTGCGGCTTCCTGCCGCTGGCGCTGAGGATCTCGGCCGCGAACCTCGCCGACCGTCCACAGCAGACGATCGCGGAGCTGGTGGCCGAGCTGACCGCGGGCGACCGGCTGGCCGCGCTGGAGGTCGAGGGCGACGAGGACGCCGCGGTGCGCACGACGTTCGGGCACTCCTACGAGGCGCTCGACCCGTTGGCGCGCACGCTGTTCCGGCGGATGGGAGTCGCGCCGGGACCCGAGCTGCCCACCCGCGCGGCGACGGCGTTGCTCGGCGTCGACGCGGAAGCGCCGTTGCGCGCACTGGTCGCCGCACACCTGCTCGAGGTGCGCGCCTCCGGTCGCTACGGGCTGCACGACCTGCTCCGCCTCTACGCGCGCGAGCGGTACGCGGCCGAGGACGACGACGCGGGCACCGTCGGCAGGCTGCACGAGCAGTACCTGGATCTCGCGGTCGCGGCGGCCCGCGCCGTGCGTCCGGACTTCTCGGTGCTCGCGACGACCACCCCGGACCACGTGTTCGCCACGGCGGCGGAGGCGTTGCAGTGGTTCGACACCGAGCGCGCGACGCTGGTGAGCCTGGTCGAGCAGGCGGACGGTCCGGTGGCGTGGCTGCTGACCGACGCGTTGCGCGGCTGCTACTGGTTGCGCCGCCACACCGTGGAATGGCTGGCGGTGGCGCAGGTCGGTCTGGCCGCGGCGCAACGGGCGGGCGACGCGAGCGCGTGCGCGGCGATGCACCTGTCGCTCGGCACCGCGCACTGGGGCGCTGGCGACCACCGCGCGGCGGCGGGGCACTTCGAGCACGCCGTCGAGTTCAGCAGGGCGGCGGGCGACCGGTTCCGCGAGTTCAGCACGCTCGGCAACCTGGGCGGCGTCCACGCGGAGCTCGGCTCGCTGGAGCACGCGATCGACTGCTTCCGGCGGGAGCTGGCCTACTACACCGAGATCGGCGACACGACCCGCCGGGCCCGCGCGCTCGGCAACCTCGGTCAGACCGAGATGCGGCTCGGCAGGCTCGTCGAGGCCGCCGCCGACCTGCGCGCGGCCGTCGACCTGCGCGAGGAGGTCGGCGAGACCCGGCTGGCCGCGAACACGCTGGGCGCGCTCGGCGTCGTGCACCGCTACCTCGGCGACCTGGACCAGGCGGCCGGGTTCCTCGACCGGGCCCGGCAGCTCAACCACGACCACGAGGACCGCGTGAGCGAGGCCGCCGCCCTCGACGACCTGGCCCGCGTGCACCGCGACGCCGGCCGGCCGCGGGAGGCGCTGCGATGCGCGGAGCAGGCGCTGGCGCTCGCGAAGGGGTCGGGCCGGGTCGAGATCGACGCGCTGATCACGGTGTCGGCGATCCGGGGCAGACGCGACGACCTGCGCCGGGCGTGGCGCACGGCGACCGCGGCCGGGTACGGGCACGGCGTGGCGGACGCGCTCGTCGAGCTGGCCTGGCTGGAGCTCGCGGCCGGCGACGCCGAGGCGGCGCTGGAGGCCGCGGCGGAGGCCGCCCTGTCCGGGGAGAGCGTGGTCGCCGGTCTCGCACTCGTGGCGCTGAGCAGCGCACAGGAGGCCCACGGCGACCCGGTCGCGGCGGGGGAGACCCGCCGGCGGGCCGACGAGGTGCTGGAACGCGCGGGCCACCGGGGTGTCCGGAATCGTCCGAACGGCTTGTGAGCCGCTCCTGCGGTTGGTAGATCCGTGAACAGAGGACCGACCGCGTCGATGGCTGCTGCCCTTCGCGTCGGTCGTGGGGGAGACCGTGTGTTCGCGATGGGGTGGGTTGATGGTGAAGAAGCTGTCCGTTGTTGTCGTCGCCGTGCTGGCGGCGGGCCTGGGTGCGGCACCGGCGTCGGGGGCCGGCAAGTGCAGCGGCGGTGATCCCGTGTACGACCCCGGCTCCAACGACTCGTGCAACTTCGCGGTCGCGCCGGCGACGTCCGGTGCCGAGGCGAGGGTGTGGGGCCGGTGGTTCGACCAGCAGCCGTTCATCGACCCGCAGTACTCCTACGTCAAGGACACCGCCGACGACGGGCTGGCCGCGTACGTGTGGGTGCGGTGGCGCAGCGGCACCGGCTCTGGCGAGAAGGTGCTCGGCAGCGCCTCCGGGCTCGGTGCGACCACGGCGTTCCGCTGGCAGTTCGCCCCGGCGGTCGACGCGTTCGACGTGCGGGTGTGCGTGGGCGAGGGCACGGCGGCCTGCTCGGACTGGCGGAGCTGACCGGGTCCGTCCGGAGTCGTCCGAACGCCTGTCCGGCGCAGTGGTCCGGGAAGCACTCTCGGGGCATGAACGCACTGACGACGTGGCGGGCGACCCCGACTGGGGGGTGGGGCGAGGGGGGGGAGTCCTCCCCCGAGGGGTTTGCCCCCCACACCTCGACAAAAAAAAACACCGTTGTTGTTTTCCTCCTCCCCCTTCTCTT
>NZ_JBHYGW010000050.1:0-7032 GCF_042738015.1 Lentzea sp. NPDC059081 | reverse complement strand
GGGGTGGCAGGGGTGTTGGGGGGGGGGGGGGGGGGGGGAGGAGGGGGGGGAAGAAGGGGGAAAGGATGTTTTCCTTCTTTCTGGTTTGGGGCTCCTGCCCCCCCCCCGACGCCCCTTCCAGCGTGGTGTTGCCGCGCAGCAGCTGACGAACGAGCAGACTGTGGTGCCGTGACCGTCACCCTGTCCGTGCCCGCAGCCGGTCCGGCACCCGCCCTGCTCCTGCGGCCGTGGCGGGCCGGCGACCTCCCGGCACTGGTCGCGGCGCACCGGGATCCGGTGCTGCGCCGCAGGGTGTCCGTCCCGCTGACCGGTGAGGCCGAGGCCCGGCGGTGGCTGGACGAGCAGGCCGCCGGGTGGGCGGCCGCGACCCGGTTCAGCTTCGCGGTGGTCGCCGAGGACGGACCTCCGCTCGGCCACGTCGTGGTGAAGACCGCGCCGGCCGAGGTCGGGTACTGGACCGCCGCCCACGCCAGGGGACGGGGGATCGCCGCACGCGCGCTGGAGGCCGTGTCGCGGTGGGCGCTCGACGAGGCCGGGCTCGTGCGGCTGGAGCTGCTGCACGCCGTCGACAACCACCCGTCCTGCCGCGTGGCCGAGAAGTGCGGTTACGTCCTGCACGGCCTGCTTCCCGCCGCGCCACCCGAGTTCCCCGGCGAAGGACACCGGCACGTGCGCGTCCGGCGATGAGATCCGCCTGCTCGCCCGGTCCACCTTCGTGAGCCGGACGGGAAGGACCGCGATGGACATGCACGGCGTGCTGGGGGTGAGCGACCTGGCCAGGTCGCTGACAGCCTCTCGCTCGCCGCCCTTCCCCAGTCGGTGCAGCCCCAGTCGATGCCGCCGTAGTTTCATCCGGATGTGGGACGGCGTTCACCTGGAACGGCAACCCCGCGCGGCATGGAGATCCTCGTTGTCGTCGTCGTGGTGACGGCGCTGGTGTTCGACTTCACCAACGGGTTCCACGACACCGCGAACGCGATGGCGACCTCGATCGCGACCGGCGCGCTGCCGCCGCGGGTCGCGGTCGCGGTGTCGGCGGTGCTGAACCTCGTCGGTGCGTTCCTCTCGATCGAGGTGGCGCGCACGATCTCGTCCGGGCTCGTGGACGAGACGAAGATCGGTCCGGCCGTGGTGTTCGGCGGCCTGGTCGGCGCGGTGGTGTGGAACCTCGCGACGTGGCTGCTCGGCCTGCCGTCGAGCTCGTCGCACGCCCTGTTCGGCGGCCTGATCGGCGCGACCTGGGTGGCCGCCGGGTCGGACGCCGTGCGGTTCACCGCGGTGGTCGAGAAGGTGATCGTGCCCGCCGTCGCGTCACCGGTGATCGCCGGGCTGGTGGCGGCTCTCGGGACGTTCGCCGCCTACCGGCTGACCAGGGGCGCGAAGATCGCCCAGCGCGGCTTCCGGTACGGGCAGATCGCGTCCGCCTCCCTGGTGTCGCTCGCGCACGGCACCAACGACGCCCAGAAGACGATGGGCATCATCACCCTGACCCTGATCACCGCGGGCGCGCTGCCCGCCGGTGCCGCGCCGCCGCTGTGGGTGATCATCTCGGCGGGCACGGCGATCGCGCTCGGCACGTGGCTCGGCGGCTGGCGGATCATCCAGACGATGGGCAGGCGGATCACCGACGTCGAGCCGCCGCAGGGCTTCGCGGCCGAGACGGGGGCCGCCGCGGTGATCATGACGTCCTCGCAGCTCGGGTTCGCGCTGTCGACCACCCACGTGTGCGCGGGCGGCGTCGTCGGGTCCGGCATCGGCAAGCGGCTGGCCGACGTGCGCTGGACCGTCGCCGGGCGCATGGTCCTCGCCTGGCTGCTCACCCTGCCCGCCGCCGCGGTCGTCGGCGCGCTGGCCGGCCGCACCGCGTCCGAGGGGACCGTCGGCGTGCTGGCCGTCGCCGCGGTCGGCCTGATCGTCGGGATCGGCTGCTGGGTCCTGTCGCGCCGCAACCCCGTCGGCGCCCACAACGTCACCGCGTGAGGAGTGCTGCTGTGCACATCGACTGGTCTGGGCTGGGGCTGGTGCTGGGCGTCTCGCTGGTGCTCGGCGTCGGGGTCGTGACGCTGTTCTCCGCGGGGCTCGCCTTCGCCGAGAAGGGCAACAAGGTGGTGCCCGCCGTGAGCTTCACGGCGTGCGTCGCGCTAGTCGCGTACGGCATCTATCTGGTGGCCGTGCACTGATGCGCACGTGTGGACAGTTGGACGTAAAGTCGGCGCAATGAGTGACGAGAACGTGTTGGGCCGCATCAACGAACTGGTCGACGAGGAGCACGAGCTGCGCCAGCAGCTCGCGTCCGGGGAGATCGGCACCGACGAGGAGCACGCTCGGCTGCGGTCGCTGGAGGAAGCTCTCGACCAGTGCTGGGACCTCCTGCGCCGGCGGCGTTCGGCACGGTCGCAGGGCGA
Source organism: Lentzea sp. NPDC059081 (assembly GCF_042738015.1). Classification (NCBI taxonomy): domain Bacteria; kingdom Bacillati; phylum Actinomycetota; class Actinomycetes; order Pseudonocardiales; family Pseudonocardiaceae; genus Lentzea; species Lentzea sp. NPDC059081. The sequence goes on along the minus strand of NZ_JBHYGW010000050.1, from coordinate 4,627 downwards.
GGACGCGGAGGGCGTGCAGGCCCGCTCGGTCGGTGAGGTCGAGGGCTACTTGCAGTAGGTCCGTTCCGGCGGTCTCACTTCGTGTCCCGGAAGATCACCCAGCGCATCACGCTGTACATGAACGCCGCTTCGCACGCCCCGGCCACCACCCTGGACAGCTGGTACTGCAGACCGAGCTCGGTCAGCGCACTGCCGACGCCCAGGATGAACGCCAGGTAGTTGACCAGGATCGCCACGGCGTACAGGCCCGCCTGCGGGCCTACCGGGGCGTGCGAGCGGAAGTTCAGCGCGCGGTTGAGGACGAAGCTCAGGCCGAACGCCAGCACGTAGGCGATCGTGAACGCGACGGGCAGCGGCAGCCCGAGACCGCCGCGGAACAGCGTGAGCAGCAGCAGGTCGATGGCGAACGTGCAGCCGTTGATCAGCGCGAAGCCGAGGAAGCTGGGGGCGACGACCCGCGACAGGCCGAACGGCAGCCACCGGACGACCACCGCCATCGCGTCGTGGAACCTCGTGCCGAGGTCCCTCCCGGTGTCGCTCAAAGTGGTCTGGTCCCCGCCGGTCATGGTCACGACAGTGCCACGGCGGCGCGGGGCGAACCCGGCAGAACGGGCGCCGCCGGGCAGGCCGTCCCCAGGAGTTCAGCCTCCGTGCCGGTGGTGTTCGGGTGCGCTTCACCCGGATCGGCGGCCGCTAGGCTCGGCCGTTGACCTTCCGCCACGCCGTCGGGCTCATGCCGTGGAGCTTGCCGAACGTCCTCGCGAAGTACCCCGCGTCCGGGAACCCGACCTGCCGCCCGATGTCGCTCACCGTCAGGTCCGCCACGGCCAGCAGCCGCCTCGCCTGGACCATCCGCCGCTCGGTGATCCACTCCTGCACGGTCCTGCCGGTCTTCCTGCGCACCGTCGAGGTGAGGTGGCCGGGGGAGATGCTGACCGCGGCCGCGACCTCCCGCAGCGACAACGGCTCGGGGTAACGACGTTCGATCACGTCGAACACCTCGGCGAGCAGGGGTTCTGCGTTCTCGCGCAGGTCGCCGACCACGTCCGCGGCGAGCCGGGACACCCCGACGAGCAGCAGGACGAGGTGCGCGTACGCGGCCTCGCGGAAGCCCTCGCGGCGGTGCCGGAGCTCGTCGTCGAGCGCGCGGATGCGAGTGGTCCACTCGGCGCGCTCGTCCTCGGGCACCTTGAGCCGCAACGCGCCGACCGCGCCGCCGCGCACGAACGGGAACAGCAACGGGTGGGTGCGCCACGTCAGGTGCGCCGCCGGCGTGTCGGGGCCGAGCGCGTCGGCGGTGAAGAACACGCCCCAGCCCCGTGCGTCCACCAGGTCGCCGCTGTCGGCCCTGCCCATCACGTCGCCGGGCGCGATGACGAACAGGTCGCCCGCCTCGACGGCGCGGACCTGCCGGCCGGTGCGGATGATCCCGCCGTCGGCGGCGAAGTACGAGAGGCCGGGGAAGTCGTGCGAGTGGGCCTCGTGCCCGCCGTCGGCACCGGCCGCGTGGCCGAGTGGCGTCACCGAGACCGGCAGCTCGCCCGGCGACGGTCGCCAGGAGTAGGCCACCGGTTCGTCGCCGTGCGGGGAAGTCCGTCTGGTCAGCACCGTCACATCATCCCACTCCTGCCGCAGATCGACGCAGAAATGCTGCTGCCGAGAAGGACATCATGTTCTTATGACCGAAACATCGTCCCATGAGCGTGACTACCTGCCGGCCATGGGCAAGCACTACCTGATGCCGTTCTACGACCTGCTGCACCGCGTGTCCCGGCTCGGTCGCGTGCACGGCGAGATGGTCGCGCTGGCGGAGCTGGGTACCGGTCACCAGGTGCTGGACGTCGGTTGCGGCACGGGCAACCTGCTGCGCGCCGCCGGCAGGAGCGGTGCCGGGCTCACCGGCGTGGACCCCGACCTGAAGTTGCTCGCGCGGGCCGAGCGCAGGTTGCGCCGGGCGGGGGTGAAGGCGCGCCTCGACCGCGGGTACGCCCAGGAGCTGCCGTACCCGGACGCGTCGTTCGACCGGGTCTTCTCCAGCCTGATGCTGCACCACCTCGACGGCCCGTCGAAGGGCGAGATGCTCGCCGAGGTGCGGCGCGTGCTGAAGCCCGGCGGGGTGTTCGTGCTCGCGGACATGGCGCACCACGGGCACGCGCGCGAGGCGATCGCGGCCGCCGGGTTCACCGTCGAGCCGACCCGCACGGTGGAGCTCAGGTCGTTCGGCCCGGTGGGCATCGAGGTCGCGACAGTCCACTAGCGACAGGTCCATTGTCGACCGATTGAACGACGTCGATGTTGCTTTGCTCCCAACGGATTTGTTTTAGTTGCTAACCTTTACGAATTGGTGCTGGCGCGGCTCCGGCACCATCTAAGCTGCGCGCCGTGACGGATGCGACGGGAAGTCTGGTGGCGCAGCGCTACCGGCTCGTGCAGGTGATCGGGACCGGCGGCATGGGCCGGGTGTGGCTCGGCCGGGACGAGGTCATCGGCCGTGAGGTGGCCATCAAGGAGCTGCTGCTGCCCGCCGGGCTCGACGAGCAGCAGCGGGCGTTGCTGTGCCACCGGGCCATGCGCGAGGCGCAGCTCGCGGGCCAGCTCAACCACCCCGGCATCGTCACCGTGCACGACGTCGTCGAGTACAACGGCACGCCGATGATCGTGATGGAGTTCGTGCGCGGCGGGTCGCTGTCGGACCTGCTGAAGGCCCAGGGCGCGCTGCCGCCCGACCAGGTCGCCTACATCGCGACGTCGATGCTCGGCGCGCTGCGGGTGGCCCACGAGGCCGGGATCGTGCACCGCGACCTCAAGCCCGCCAACGTGTTGCTGTCCGGCGACCGGGTCGTCATCACCGACTTCGGCATCGCCCGGCTCACCGGCGACGTGCCGCTGACGACCGACGGCTCGATCGTCGGCACGCCCGCGTACATGGCGCCCGAGCAGGGCACCGGCGCGCCGATCACGCCGGCCACGGACATGTGGTCGCTGGGCGCCACCCTGTACGCCGCCGTCGAGGGCCGGCCGCCGTACCAGGGCCAGGACTTCATGACGACGTTGTCGATGTTGCTCACCCAGGAGCCCGCGCCGCCGGTCCGTGCCGGGCACCTGTCGTCGTTGCTCGGCGCGTTGCTGCGCAAGAACCCGGCCGAGCGGGCGTCCGTCGACCAGGCGCTCGCGCTGCTCGCCGGCTCGCCCGTGGTGCTCCCGGTCCAGGCGTCGAGCAGTGGTGTCAACCGGCGGACGCTGCTGCTGGCGGGCGGCGGCGCGCTCGCCGTGGCCGCCGGTGGTGTCGCGTGGTGGTTGTCGTCGGGGACCGGCAGCGGGGACGGTGCCGCGTTGCCGAGCACCAAGGACGACGGCAAGCCCGTGTCGAACAAGGAGGGCGGGTCGGAGGAGACGACCACCTCGTCGGAGGTGCCGCCGGGCCGTCCGGAGGAGTACACCGAGCACGTCCAGCTGATCGACCACAAGGCGGCGGTCTCGTCGCTGGCCTGGAGCCCGGACGGGAAGCTCCTGGCCAGTGCGGAGGACGGCCTGGGCGACGGCGGCGCGCTCGTGCGGCTCTGGGACACGACCACGAACAAGCTCATCGGCACCGTGCAGAACCCCGACGGACCCGGTGGCGCGTCGGCCTGCGCGGTCGCGATCAGCCCGGACGGGAAGATCCTCGCGGCCGGGGGGAACCGGACCGGGGACTTCACCACGTACCTGTGGAACATCGCGGACCGGTCGATGATCGGCGGGCTGGACCAGAGCCGGTCGATCATGAAGACGCTGCTGTTCCACCCCGACGGGAAGACGTTGGTCGGGGTCACGCACACCGGGCGGTTGCAGGTGTGGGACGTGGCTTCGCGTTCGGTGAAGATCGGGCTGGCCGAGGCTCAGGGGAGCAGTGATCTGTCGTTCTCGCCTGACGGGAAGCTGCTTGCTTATGCGGGGACGAAGTACCAGGAGATCCGGATCGTTGATCCTTCTTCTGGGAAGACCGTGAAGACGATCAACGACTCCACTGGGCACGGGGGGTCGTTCTCGCCTGATGGCAAGTTGCTGGCTGTGGTCGATGGTGATGGCAAGAACAGCATGCAGATCTGGGATGTGGAGAGTGGGCGGAGTGTTGCTGTCTTTCCGCGGGCTGATGATGACCTGACTTTGTCCAGTGCTTTGTATCATCCTGGGGGGAAGATGGTGGCGGCTTGGGGGCAGGGGAACTTCGTTCAGCTCTGGGATGTTGCGTCGAAGAGGATTCGGGCTGTTGTGCTTGGGGCCAGTGGGCAGGTTGAGGCTGTTGCGTTTGATCCGGCTGGGGGGCGGATTGCGGTTGGGGGGTCGGACAAGGTTGTTCGGATTTGGAAGATTTAGAGGGTTGTCCTTGGTGCGTTCCCCTGATGCGGGTCGCGACTCTCGCGGGTGGTTGCCTTGCGGGCGGCCGGCTTGCGGTTGCATGCTTCCCCTCAGGGGCTCTGCCCCCGAACCCCCGGCAATCTGATCGGGGGCCCAGCGCCGTGGGCGGGTTGATGGCACGCCTGTTTGTGTTGGGCGGCTTGCTGTTTCGTTTTTGGTTGCGTTGCGGTGGGGTCCCGTCACGAGTCGCACCAGGAGCGAGCCACAACGAGATGGGGGTGTCAAACGG
>NZ_JBHYGW010000049.1:0-36472 GCF_042738015.1 Lentzea sp. NPDC059081 | reverse complement strand
AAAAGCGTGGCCGTTTGACACCCCCATCTCGTTGCAGCGAGTGCTGTGGTGCGACTCGTGACGGGACCCCACCGCGGGCGCTCTTGGCTCAAAGCTGCTCGGCTTCGCCTTCGCGTGTGCTCGCCTTCGGCTTCGCTTGGGGTGGCCTCTCGTCTGGTTGACCGTTAGCGTTGCTAACCATGGACATCGCGATCACCGGTGGTTATGTCGTGCCCGTGGACGGTTCGCCCGTTTCCGGCGGCACTGTCCTCATTCAGAACGGGAAGATCGTTGCCGTGGGGGCTGATGTGTCGGTTCCTGACGGGGTTTCGGTTGTTGATGCCGGAGGGGCCTGGGTCTTGCCCGGCTTTGTCGAGGCTCATGGGCACATCGGTGTGCATGAGGAGGCTGCTGGGTGGGCTGGGCAGGACACCAACGAGATGACTGATCCTGTCGGGGCTCGGATGCGGGCGTTGGATGCGATCAACCCCGCTGATCTCGGCTTTGCCGATGCGTTGAGCGGTGGGGTGACCACCGCTGTGATCAAGCCTGGGTCCGGTAACCCCATCGGTGGGCAGACTGTTGCCGTCAAGTGTTGGGGGCGGACTGTCGACGAGATGCTCGTGAAGGAGCCCGTCAGCGTGAAGAGCGCGCTGGGGGAGAATCCCAAGCGGGTTTATGGCGAGAAGGGGAAGTTGCCGGCCACTCGGCAGGGTGTCGCTGCTGTCATCCGGGACGAGTTGACCAAGGCGCAGGACTATCTTGCCAAGAAGGCCGAGGCGGAGGCTGATGGGAAGGCCTTCGACCGCAACCCGACGTTGGAGATCCTGGGGAAGGTGCTCTCCGGTGAGTTGGGGTGGTGCCAGCACGCGCACCGGGCCGATGACATCGCCACGGCGATTCGGTTGTCCGAGGAGTTCGGGTACCGGTTGATCCTGAACCACGGGACCGAGGGGCATCTGATCGCGGACGTCATCGCGGAGAAGCGGATTCCGGTGATCATCGGGCCGTTGTTCACGTCGCGGTCCAAAGTGGAGCTGCGGAACCGGGGGCTGCGGAACCCGGGGATTCTGGCGCGGGCCGGGGTGGAGTTGGCGATCACGACGGACCATCCCGTTGTGCCCATTCACTTCCTGGTGCACCAGGCCACGTTGGCGGTGAAAGAAGGATTGGACCGGGAGGTGGCGTTGCAGTCCATCACGACCAACCCGGCTCGGATCATGGGGCTGGACGACCGGGTCGGGTCGTTGAAGCCGGGGCTCGACGGGGACGTGGTGATCTGGTCCGGTGACCCGTTGGACGTCATGAGCCGGGCGTTGCGGGTGTTCGTGCAGGGGCGAGAGGTCTACGCGTTCGATGACGCCAAGGGAGAAGGGGTCGTGGTCGACCCCTTCTACCGCGAGGACTAGCGGAGGCCCCTGCCGATGACGAGGCGCTGGATCTGGTTGGTGCCCTCGAAGATCTGCAGGACTTTGGCCTCGCGCATGTAGCGCTCCACCGGGAAGTCGCGGGTGTAGCCGGCGCCGCCGAGTACCTGGACGGCGTCGGTGGTCACCTTCATGGCCGCGTCGGTGGCGACCAGCTTGGCGATGGAGGCCTGCTGGCGGAACGGGAGGCCCCGGTCGCGGCGGCGGGCTGCCGAGATGTAGGTGGCCCTGGCCGACTCGACTGCTGCTGCCATGTCGGCCAGCAGGAACTCGAGGCCCTGGAACTCGATGATCGGGCGGCCGAACTGGGTGCGGGTCTTGGCGTAGGTGACCGCCTCGTCGAGGGCTGCCTGGGCGAGACCCACCGCGCAGGCGGCGATGCCCAGGCGGCCCGAGTCCAAAGCGGACAGAGCGATCTTGAGGCCGTCGCCCTCCTCGCCGATCAGGCGGTCGGCACCGAAGGTGACGTCGTCGAACTCCAGCTGGGCGGTGATGGAGCCGGTCAGGCCCATCTTGCGCTCCGGGGTGAGGGCGGTGAGGCCCCTGGTCTCGCCGGGGGCGAGGAAGCAGGAGATGCCGCGGCCCGCGTCGGGGGACGTGCGGGCCATCAGGGTGTAGAAGTCGGCGGCGCCGGCGTGGGTGATCCACGCCTTGGTGCCGTTCACGGTGTACTCGGAGCCCTTGCGGACCGCCCTGGTCGACATGGCGGCCGGGTCGGAGCCCGCCTGGACCTCGGAGAGGGCGTAGCCGCCGAGGAGCTCGCCCTCCAGCATCTCGGGGAGCCAGCGGTCCTGCTGCTCGCGGGTGCCGAAGGTGGCCAGGCCGTAGCAGGACATCACGTGGACGCTGAGGCCCACGGCGACCGTCATCCACGCCGAGGCGACCTCTTCGAGGGCCTGGAGGTAGACCTCGTAGGGCTGCTCGCCGCCGCCGAACTCCTCCGGGTACGGGAGGCCGAGCAGGCCCGACCTGCCCAGCAGGCGGAACGCGTCGCGGGGGAACTTCTCGTTCTCCTCGGCGTCGGCCGCGTGGGGCTTGAGCTCGTCCCGCGCGATCTCCTTGACCAGCGCGATCAGGTCCTCGGCCTCTTGCGTGGGGAGCAGCCGCTCGGCGGGCATCGTCGACCTCCGTTGTGTACTGGTAGCTGTACTCTAGTGCGTTGTGCAGTACAGCAGCCAGTGAATGTGGCAGGGTCGTCACCTATGACGCGGGCTCTCACGCAGCGGCAGGCCGAGCTGCTCACCCGGTTGGAGGCCTTGTTCCTCACCGAGGGCTTCGGGCATCTCACGCTCGATGACATCGCGGGCAGGCTGCACTGCTCGAAGTCGACGCTGTACGCGCTCGCCGGCAGCAAGGAGCAGCTGGCCGTGCGGGTGGTCGGGCGGTACTTCAAGGGCGCGGCCGAGCGGATCGAGAAACGCATCGCGGGCCTCAACGACGTGCGCAAACGCATCGGCAGCTACCTCGCGGGGGCCGCGGAGGAGCTGTCGAAGGCGTCGGTGGCGTTCATCGCCGACGTGTCGGACTTCCCGCCCACGCGGGCCACGTACGAGCGCAACGCCCGCGCCGCCGCCGAGCGCATCAAGTCGTTCATCCAGGACGGTGTGGAGCTGCACGTGTTCCGCGAGGTGCACGCGACGCTCTTCGCGGAGATGGCCGGGTTGCTCATCGAGAGCATCCAGACGGGTGTCCTCACGAAACGGGCAGGTGTTTCGGACGCCGAGGCGTTCACCGCCCTGGGTGAACTGTTGTTGGATGGGCTCCAGAGGACGGGCGCTGGGCAGAAGGAGTCGGACGCGTGATCGTGGTTGCTGGTGAGGCGCTGGTCGACATGGTGCCGGTGGGGGACGACGAGCTCACGCCGCTCGCGCCGAAGCTCGGTGGCGGGCCGTACAACGTGGCCGTGGCGCTCGGGCGGCTGGACGTGCCGACGGGTTTCCTGTCGCGGGTGTCGACGGACCACTTCGGCGAGCAGTTGGTCAAGCGGCTGCACGCTTCCGGGGTGAGCACGGATCTGGTCCAACGTGGACAGGAGAACACCACGCTCGCCGTCGTCGGGCTCGCCGAGGACGGGTCCGCGCGCTACGCGTTCTACGTCGAGGGCACGGCCGACCGGCTCGTCGAGGACCCCGGCCCGCTGGCCGCGGACGTCAGGGCCGTCTCGTTCGGCACGCTGTCGTTGGTGCTGGAGCCCGGCGCGTCCGAGTACGAGAAGGTGCTGCGGCGCGAGAGCAAGCGCGCCCTGACCGCCCTCGACCCCAACATCCGGGCAGGGCTCATCGAGGATCCGGGCGCCTACCGCAAGCGGTTCACGTCGTGGCTGCCCGACGTCGGGTTGCTGAAGGTGTCCGTCGAGGACGCGCGGTGGCTCGCCGACTCCGACAGCGCCGACGTGATCGAGATCGCAAGGACGTGGATTTCACAGGGACCGGCCGCCGTCGTGCTGACCAAGGGCGGGGACGGTCTTTCCGTGATCACCGCCACGGACCAGGTCGACGTGCCACCCGTGAAGGTGGACGTGGTCGACACGATCGGGGCGGGCGACACGGTGCAAGGTGCCCTGCTCGCGTGGCTGCACGACCACGACGCGCTCGACGCGGAGAAGGTGCGCGCGCTCTCACGCGAGGAATGGACCGAGGCGTTGACGTACGCCGGTGCGGCCGCCGCGATCACATGTTCCCGTGCGGGTGCCGAACCGCCCTTTGCGAGCGAACTCACCGCCGCGTTGGGTGGATAAAGCGCAGGATCGGACTACCGTGGGGTTGCCGCGCTGGAAACTGGCATTACGGATGTGATGCCGGTCCCATCTCACAGAATCGGTTCACACCGCTGCTGCGGGGCGGGCCTTTCGCCGACTAGCGTGGGTGAACTTGAAGACTCAGATCCCAACGGGGTGGTCCGAGACGACGGCAGGCCGTGCGACCTGCCGCCACCCCGTCCGAGCGTTGAGAGGGACTTGAATGCCCGACGCGACGACTGCGCCGACCGACCCACAGACCGTCGCGCTGCGCCACGGGGGCGGAGAGCTCGAGATGAAGGTGGTGCGGGCGTCCGAAGGCGCGTCCGGCATCGAACTCGGCAAGCTGCTGTCGACCACCGGTCTGGTAACCCTGGACTCCGGTTTCGTCAACACGGCCTCCTGCTCCTCCGAGATCACCTACATCGACGGTGACGCCGGAATCCTGCGTTACCGCGGGTACCCGATCGAGCAGCTGGCCGCGCGTTCGAACTTCGCGGAGGTCTCCTACCTCCTGATCTACGGCGAGCTTCCGACCGCCGCGCAGCTCGAGGACTTCAACAAGAAGATCAGCAGGCACACGCTGCTGCACGAGGACCTCAAGCGCTTCTTCGACGGCTTCCCCCGCGACGCGCACCCGATGCCGGTGCTGTCGTCCGCGGTCTCCGCGCTGTCGACCTTCTACCAGGACTCGCTGTCGCCGTTCGACGCGAACCAGGTGGAGATCTCCACGATCCGCCTGCTGGCCAAGCTCCCGACCATCGCGGCCTACGCGTACAAGAAGTCGGTCGGCCAGCCGTTCCTCTACCCGGACAACTCCCTTGGCCTGGTGGAGAACTTCCTGCGCATGACCTTCGGCTTCCCGGCAGAGGCCTACGACCTCGACCCGGACCTGGTCCGCGCGCTCGACCTGCTGTTCATCCTGCACGCCGACCACGAGCAGAACTGCTCCACGTCGACGGTGCGCCTGGTCGGCTCGTCCGAGGCCAACCTCTTCGCGTCCATCTCCGCGGGCATCAACGCCCTGTTCGGTCCGCTGCACGGCGGCGCGAACAGCGCGGTGCTGGAGATGCTCGAGAAGATCAAGGCCGACGGCGGCGACGTGGCGTCGTTCGTCAACAAGGTCAAGAACAAGGAGGACGGCGTCCGCCTGATGGGCTTCGGCCACCGGGTCTACAAGAACTACGACCCGCGCGCCGCGATCATCAAGAAGACGGCCGACGAGATCCTCAACAAGCTCGGCGCCGACGACCAGCTCCTCGACATCGCCAAGCAGCTCGAGGAGACGGCCCTCGCGGACGACTACTTCATCTCCCGCAAGCTCTACCCGAACGTGGACTTCTACACGGGTCTGATCTACCGGGCGATGGGCTTCCCGACCAAGTTCTTCACCGTGCTGTTCGCGCTCGGCCGGCTCCCCGGCTGGATCGCGCACTGGCGCGAGATGATCAACGACCCGGCCACGAAGATCGGCCGTCCGCGGCAGATCTACACCGGCCCGGTGGAGCGGGACTTCGTCGCGATGGAGAACCGCTAGTCACGCATTGCTTCACCCGAGCGGGGCACGCCTGTCATGCAGGCGTGCCCCGCTCGTCTTAGCTTCGAGCGGTGAGTTCCCAACCCTCGCTCGTCTGGTTCCGCCGTGATCTGCGGACATCCGATCACCCGGCGATTCTCGCTGCCGCGGAAAGGTCGCCCAAGGCGCTCGGACTGTTCGTTCTCGACGACCGGTTGCTGAAACCGTCGGGGCAGCCGCGCATCGATTTCCTGCACCAGTGCCTGCACGCCCTGAACGACGAACTCGGCGGCCGGCTGATGGTCGTCCACGGCGACCCGGTGAAGACCGTGCCGCGCGTCGCGAAGGAGATCGGCGCGGGCAGCGTGCACATCTCCGCGGACTACGCGCCGTACGGGCGCAGGCGGGACGAGGCCGTCGAGGAAGCGTTGGGGGACATCGAGCTCGTCCGTTCCGGCTCGCCCTACGCCGTGGCGCCGGGGCGGGTGCTCAAGGGCGACGGCACGCCGTTCAAGGTCTTCACGCCGTTCCGCAACGCGTGGCTGCACCACGGCTGGCGCAAACCGGCCGACACCGATGCCTCCACTGTGGACTGGATGAAGCCCACCAACAACACGAAGATCCCGAAGGCGAAGGAGAAACTCCCGGACGCGCTGGCGTTGTGGGAGAAGTTCCGCGACGAACGCCTCGAGGACTACGACGACACCCGCGACCGTCCCGACCTGGACGCGACGAGCAGGATGTCGGCGTTCCTGCGGTGGGGTGTCCTGCACCCCCGCACGCTCCTGCAGGACTGCGACGGCACGTACCGCAGCGAGCTCGCGTGGCGCGAGTTCTACGCCGATGTGTTGTGGCACAAGCCGGAGACCGCGCGGGAGAACCTCGACCGCAAGTTCGACCGGATGGTGCACGACGACGACGCGGAGCTGTTCGAGGCCTGGAAGCAGGGCCGCACCGGCTTCCCGATCGTCGACGCGGGCATGCGGCAGCTGCTGCAAGAGGGCTTCATGCACAACCGGGTGCGCATGATCGTCGCGAGCTTCCTCGTCAAGGACCTGCACCTGCCGTGGTGGTGGGGCGCGCGGCACTTCATGGAGCACCTGGTCGACGGCGACTTGGCGTCCAACCAGCACAACTGGCAGTGGGTCGCGGGCTGCGGCACGGACGCGGCGCCGTTCTTCCGGATCTTCAACCCGACGACGCAGCAGAAGAAGTTCGACCCGGACGGCGCGTACGTGCGGAAGTACGCGCCCGACTCGCCGGACATCACGCCGATCGTCGACCACGCGGTCGAACGCCAGGTCGCGCTCGACCGCTACCAGGCCATCAGGTCCTGAGCGCCTCGCGGAGCTTGACGCGGGCGCCGGTCCTCAGCACGGCGTTCGCGTAGACCTTGCCGCCCAGCCAGGTGATCGCCGCGATGGCCGCCAGGGCGAGCACGACCGCGAGCCCCACCTGCCACGCCGGCGCGACGCCCAGCGCCATCCGGCCCGGCATCAGGATCGGGGCGAACGGCGGCAGCAGCGACAGCACCGTGACGGCGGAGCCGGACGGGCTGCCGATCATCAGGTTGATGCCGGCCACGAACGCCACGATGATCGTCATGCTGATCGGCGTCAGCACCGACTGCAGCTCCTCCTGCCGCGACACGAGCGACGCGGCGGCCGCGAACACCGTGGCGTACAGGAAGAACCCGAGCAGGTACCAGAGCACGCCCGTCAGCAACGCGGCCCCGCCGAGCGCGCCGACGTCGACCACGTCGAACGTCGACGAGAGCACGAGACCCACCGACGAGATCACCAGCAGCTGCAGCAGACCGACCGCGCCGAGCCCGATCACCTTGCCCAGCAACAACTGCCACGGGCGGACCGTCGCGAGCAGGATCTCCACGACCCGGCTCGACTTCTCCTCCACGACGCCCTGCGCGACCATCGTGCCGTAGACCAGCAGCGAGTAGTACAGCAGCGCGGCCACGATCAACCCGATCGCGAGGCGCTGACCCCGTTGCGGGTCAACGGGTTCCAGCGCCGTGACGGCCACCCTGGCGTTCGCGAGGCTCTCCGCGACCTCCTGCGGAGTGATGCCGGCCTCCGCGAGCTGCGCGGTCAGCACCTGCTGGCGCAGCACGTCGTTCAGCGCCGTCGTCAGCACCTCGTCGCCGGAGCCCTTGACGATCATCTTCAGCTCCGGCGGAGCACCGGTCACCAGCGCGTCCAGCGCGCCGTCGCGGACCTCCTGCTCGGCGTTGCCCGCGGTCGTCACGTCCCGCGTCTCGACCTCGATGCCGAACGACTTCGCCTTCTCCTTCAACGGGTCCGCGAGCTGCGTCGCCTGCCCGGAGAGACCCACGACGCTGTGCTGCTGGTCGTCGAAGAGGAACGACTGCAGCACCACGTACCCGGCGAGCACGGCGATGATCACCGCGGTGCCGATGAGGAACGACCTGGTGCGCACCTTCGTGACGAACTCGCGCTTCGCCACCAGCGCCACCGCACGGGACGACGTCATGCGCTCCTGCTCTCGGTGGTCACGACGTTGCGGAAGAGCTCGGTCAGCGACGGGCGCTGGCGGGAGAACTCGTGCACGGGACCCGCGGCGAGCGCGGCGTGCAGGACCACCTGGTCGTCGACGCCGTCGGCGAGCTCGAGCACGCAGCGCGTCCCGTTCCTCTCGATCACCCGCACACCGCCCAGCGTGGCAGCCCACTCGGTCGTCGGCGACTCCACGACCAGCCGGGCCACCCCGCTGGAGCGAAGTTCATCCACCGTTCCGCTCGCGACCATCGAGCCCTCGCTCACGATGCCCACCCGGTCGCACAGCCGTTCGACCAGGTCGAGCTGGTGGCTCGAGAACACCACGGGCACGCCCGCCGACGCCTTCTCGCGCAGGACCTGGCTCATCACGTCCACCGCGACCGGGTCGAGGCCCGAGAACGGCTCGTCGAGCACCAGCACGTCCGGCTCGTGCACCAGCGCGGCGGCGAGCTGCACGCGCTGCTGGTTGCCGAGGCTGAGGCGCTGCACCTCGTCCGAGCGGCGGTCGCGCAGCCCGAGGCGCGCGATCCAGTTCTCCGCGCTCGTGTGGGCCTCGTTGGTGCCCATGCCGTGCAGCTCGGCCAGGTAGACGAGCTGGTCGAGCACCTTCATCCGCGGGTAGAGGCCGCGCTCCTCCGGCATGTAGCCGATCCGGCGGCGGGTGTCGAGGTCGACGGCTCTGCCGTTCCACCGCACCTCGCCGGAGTCGGCCGCGAGCACGCCCAGCGCGATGCGCATGGTCGTGGTCTTCCCGGCGCCGTTGCTGCCGACGAACCCGAAGAGCTCTCCCGCGCGCACGTCGAAAGACATGTCCCGCAGGGCCACGACCTCCCCGTAGCGCTTGGAGACCGCGTCGATCTCCAGCACCCCCTCAGGCACGGTGCACCCCTTCGTTAGCCCGGATGGCGGTAATCCGACTCAAAGTATCGATGAGCAGGGAACGGGTGAAACGATACGGGCGTCTACGGCGAATCGAACGAACGACCAATTCACTCAACGGGGGTGACCATGCAGCCCATTGACCCGGACCAGTGGCTCGCGCAGTACGGGGCCAAGATCGAGCAGGCGAAGCAGAACGCTGAGCAGGCACGCGACCAGCTCGGAGGGGTGGGCGGGAGCGCCAGCTCGCCGGACGGCCTGATCACGGTGACGGTTAACGCAACTGGCGTGTTGACCGATCTCCAGATCAAGCCGGAAGCCCGCGGCATGGACCCCAGCGAGATCGCATCGGCAGTGCTCGCGGCCTCGACGAAGGCCCAGCGCGACGCCTCCGGCCGAGTCGTCCAGATCATGACGGACTTCGTCGGTGACAGCCCCGCCCTCGAGTTCGTGAAGGCGCAGATGCCGAACGGATACGCGGGAGACGGAACCGACGAGGAGAAACCGAAGTCGGAGTTGGAGCGCAAGGACACGCGGCCCGACGACGAGTACTTCACCAACCCGCCCGACGTCATGGCCTGAGTGCAGGAGGGGGTAGGCGATGCAGTCATCACACTTCAACATCGATCTCGATGAGCTGAGATCCCACGCCGCGAGCGTGGACCGGCTCATGGAACGGATGCGCAAGGCCACGGAGACGTGCGATCCGGGCGCGCTCACGACCGAGGCCTTCGGCGTCTTCCTCGGGTTCCTGGCCCAGAAGGTCCTCCAGGAGGCCGGTCTGTCGCAGGACGGGCTCGGCAAGGCCGCCAACTCGCTCATGGACATGGGCCAGGGGCTCAAGCAGACCATCGAGCAGTACGAGCAGGTCGACCTCGACAACATGTTCGGCTTCAAGGGAGGCCGGGGATGAACGCCCCCGCTACGCAGTCCAGCGGCCAGGACACCCAGCAGCTGATCAGCAACATCTCGAACACCTACTCCGCCATCGAGCGGGGCGACTGGGTCAACGCGGGCCTCGGCATCGCGAACTCGGCCATGGGCATCGTCGGCATGGCGTCGAACCCGCTGAGCGGCTTCCTCTCCGCCGGCTTCAGCTGGGCCATCCAGCACGTCGACTTCCTGCGCGAGCCGTTCGACGTGCTGCTCGGCAGCCCCGAGTCGATCGCGAAGATGTCGCAGTCGTTCCAGAACGCCGGCAAGCAGGTCCACGAGATCGCCGCCGAGTACCAGAAGATCTGCGTCTCCCAGACCCGCGAGTGGCAGGGCAGGGCGGCCGACGGCTACCGCGCCGCCGCCAAGAAGCACGCGGGCGGCCTCGAGACCCTGGCGAAGTCCGTCGAGGGCATCGCGGGTGCGGTCAAGGGCGCGGGTGAGCTGGTCGGCACCGTCCGCAAGATGATCATGGACCTGATCAGCCAGGCCGTGTCCGACATGGTCATGAAGATCATCCAGTGGCTGGCGGCGTCGTTCCTGACCTTCGGCGCGGCCATCGCGGGCGCGATCGCGGACATCGTCACCACCGCGGTCAACTACGCGAAGAAGCTGGCCGACTTCCTGCAGAAGCTCGTCGGCTCCGTGCAGAAGCTGATGAACCTGATCAAGCAGGTCACCAACATCGCGAAGATCGCCGAGCAGGTCATCGACGCGATCTCCACGATGGCGAACAAGGGCTCCGGCGGCGCGGGCGGCATCGGCCGGCCGACCTCCGGCGGCTTCGACGGCCTGAGCGGCTCCGAGCAGGACCGCGCCCACGGCGGTGCCGGCGGCACGTTCACCAGCGGTGCGAACGGCAACGCCCCCGGCCGCAACACCGGTGGCGACGGCCTGAGCAACGTCCGTCCCGGCTACCAGGGCGGCGACGCGAGCGGCTGGCAGGGCTCGTACGGCCAGGGACCCGGTGTCGGCGCCGGTCCGTCCGTCCGGCCGATCTACACGCCTCCCGGCTCCTCCCAGGGCGGCGCCGGTGGTGGCGCGGGCGGCGGTGCCGGTGGCGGCCAGGTCGGCTCGCCCTACACCCCGCCCGGCTCCGGAGCGGGTGGCGGTGCCGGAACGGGCACCGGTCCCGGCCGGTGGGTCCCCGGTCACTGGGAGCCCGACACGACGACGGCGGCCGGTGGCAACGTCCCCAAGCCCCCGTCGATCGGCACCATGCCGACGACCGGCGGCAACTCCGACTGGTACCGCCCGACGACGACCGACCACGCCGCGACGGCGGCTTCGGCCGGTGGCGGCGGTGGTGGTGGCGGAGGCGGCGGCATCCCCAAGGGCATGAGCGGCGGCGGCGGCGGAATGCCGGCCGGTCTCGGCGGTGGTCCTGCCGGTGGCGGTGGCGCCGGTGGTACCGCGGCGACGCAGTTCGGCGGCGCGGCCGGTGTCATGTCGCAGGGTGCCGCGGGCGGTGCGGCCGCGGGTGCGGCTGCCGCCGGTGGTGCTCCGCGCGGTCCCGGTGGTGCGGCCGGCGGCATGATGGGCGGCATGCCCATGGGTGGCGCCGGTGCCGGCGGTCAGCAGGGCGGCGACGGCGAGCACAAGCGGAAGGTGCGGATCGAGGGCGACGCGCTGGTCGACCCGCCCAAGGCCGCGAAGCCGGTCATCGGCGAGTGATCCTCTGCTGACGTTCTTGCGCTGAGAACGGGGCGTCCCGCACGGGGCGCCCCGTTTCTCGTGTCGCCGTGTTCTTCGCGTCGCGGTCACACCGCGGCGAGGAGCTTCGCGATCTCCGGTGCGGCCTTCTCGCGGTCCGCGGGCACCAGGCCGATGCGGGTGCGCCGGTCGAGGACGTCGTCGGCGTCCAGCGCGCCCTCGTGCGTGATCGCGTGGACGACGTCGGCCTCGGTGACGCCCGGCGCGATCGGAGTGGTGGGGGTCGGCCGGTCGTCGACCAGACGGATGTCCTTGGTGCGGCAGAGGATCTGCGTCAGGTTCGTCGCGTCGACCGCGTCCGCGGCCATCCTGCGGTAGGTGGTGAGCTTGCCGCCGACGATCGTGATCACGCCGTTGGGTGCCCTCAGCACCGCGTGGTGGCGGGACAGGTCCGCCGTCGTGCCCTCGGCCTCCAGCAGCGGACGCAGGCCCGCGTAGCTGCCGATCACGTCCGCTCGCGTCAGTTCCCGGTGCAGCACCGAGGACGCCGTCTGGAGCAGGAAGTCCACATCGGACTCCGGCACCGCGGGGACGTCCGGGATCTCGTCCACGGGCTCGTCGGTCAGGCCGAGGTACGCGCGGCCGTTCGCCTGGGGCAGCAGGAACGCGTACCGGTTGCGCTCGCCGGGCACCGCGATCGTCAGCGCGGTGCCGGTGATGCCGGCGGCCTTCGCGTCCACCACCAGGTGCGAGCCGCGGGACGGGCGCAGGTGCACGGGCGCGAGCGTGCCGGCCCAGACACCCGTCGCGTTGATCACCGCCTTGGCCCTGATGGTGACCCTCGTGCCGGTGAGCGTGTCCTCGGCCTCGGCGCCATCGCCTTGCAGCGTCAGGACCTTCGCCCGCGTGAGGATCTTCGCGCCGTACCCGGCGGCGGTGCGGGCCAGTGCCACGACGAGCTGGGCGTCGTCGACGAGCTGGCCGTCGTAGTTGAGCAGGCCGCCGGTGAGGTCCGCGGGGTCCAGACCGGGAACCAGCGCCAGCGCCTCGTGCTTCGGCACCCGGCGCGGCCGCGGCAGCACCGAGGCGGGCGTGCCGGCGGCGATGCGCAGCGCGTTGCCCGCCTTCAGCCCGGCCATCACGAAGTGGTTCGCGTTGGCGTGCAACGGGAACAGCATCGGCAGCGTGCGGGTGAGGTGCGGCGCCGTCCTGGTCATCAGGATGCCGCGTTCGACCGCGCTCTCGTGGGCGAGCTTCACGTCGCCCTTCGCGAGGTAGCGCAGACCGCCGTGGACGAGCTTGCTGGACCACCGAGAAGTCCCGAACGCCAGGTCGTGCGCCTCCAGCAGGACCGTCCTGAGGCCGCGGGAGGCCGCGTCGAGCGCGACCCCCGCGCCGGTGACCCCGCCGCCGACGACGAGCACGTCGGCGACCTCCTGCTGGGCTGCCTCGAGGTCCTGCAGCCGGCGAGCGGCGTTCAGGGACGTGTTCACGGCTTCAGTGCTCCGTCCAGCTGCTTCGCGAGCTCCTCGATCAGCGGGATGAAGTCGAGCCCCGACGTCGCGGGCCGCATCGACAGCACCATCGACTGCGTGGTCAGCAGCACGATGCGCGCCTGCGTCTTGGCGTCGCCGAACCGGATCGAGCCGTCCAGGTGGCCCGCCTCGATCTGCCCGACGAGGAACTGCTCGACCAGCCGCTGCGTGCTGCCCAGCCGGTCGGTCAGGTACGGGAGCATCAGATCGGCGTCGAGCTGGAGGACGCGTTGCATGAGCGGGTTCGACGACATCAGTCGGACGCCGTCGGTGGACCGCCTGACCAGCTGCTCCCGGGCGTTGCCGTGCCGGGTGGCCTTCTCGACCGCCTCCAGCAGGGTGGCGAACTCCCTGGTCATCAGTGCCCTGACCAGGTGGTCGACGTCCGGGTAGCGGCGGTAGAGCGTCATCCTGCTGACGTTGGCGCGTTTGGCCACGTCGGTGAGGGTTGTTCTGCGCACTCCCACCTCGAGCACGCACTCGCGGGTGGCGTCGAGCAGGGCGTCATGGGTGTGACGTTGAGACGTCATGTGTAACACTGTAGCAGTGACCAGGGCCAGATGGACTGTGGAGACGACGCCGTTGCCCGAGCACGCGCTGTCCTGGCTGCGGGCTCGGGTCGGGCTGGGGGAACCGTTGCCGGAGGCGCCGGTCTCGGTGCCCGAGTCGGCGCTGTCCGAGGACGCGTTCACCGCCCTGGAGGCGGTCAGCGCCGTGTCCGTCGACGCGGAGGATCGGCTCGGCCGGGCTGGTGGGCTCTCGTACCTCGACCTGTTGCGGCGTCGGGGGCACGGGTCTCTGGCCGTTCCCGACGCGGTGGTCCAGCCGGCGTCGCCGGAAGAGGTCGCCGAGGTCCTGAAGGTCTGCGTCGAGTACGACCTCGCTGTGGTGCCCTTCGGCGGCGGGACCTCTGTCGTCGGCGGTGTCGAGGCGTTGCGCGGGGCCAAGTCGGCCGTGGTGGCGCTCGATCTGGCCGGGCTCGGGTCGTTGGTGTCCGTCGACCCGGTGTCCCGGGTGGCCGTGGTGCAGGCTGGTGTGACCGGGCCTGAGGTCGAGCGGTTGCTGGGGGAGCACGGGTTCACGCTCGGGCATGCGCCGCAGTCTTTCGAGCGGGCGACCATTGGTGGGTTCGCTGCGACTCGGTCCGCTGGTCAGGCTTCGTCCGGGTACGGCCGGTTCGAGGACATGGTCGAGTCTGTCCGGGTGGCCACCCCGGTGGGGGAGTGGGTGGTCGGTGGGGCGCCTGCTTCCGCTGCCGGGCCGGACCTGAAGCAGGTGGTGTTGGGGAGCGAAGGGCTGTTCGGGGTCATCACCGAGGTGTCCTTGCGGGTTCGGCCTCGGCCCGGTGCGCCTCGGTACGAGGGGTTCGTGGTGGACGGGTGGGAGGCCGGGGTCTCGCTGGTTCGCTCCCTTGCCCAGGCCGGGGCTCTTGCGGATGTGACTCGTCTGTCCGATGTGGACGAGACTGAGGTTGCGCTGGCGCTGGCCGGGTCTCGGGCTGCTGTGGTGCAGAAGTACCTGCGGGCTCGTGGGGTTCGTCAGCCCTGTTTGGTGATCCTCGGGTGGGAGGGTCGGTCCCGTTCCGCGACTTTGCGTGTGTTGCGTGGGCACAAGGTCGTTCGGCTTGGGCGGGCTATGGGGGCTTCCTGGTTGCACGGGCGGTTCAACGGGCCTCGGCAGCGGGATGCGCTTTTGGATGCCGGGGTTTGTGTCGAGACTTTGGAGACGGCCACTCGGTGGTCTTCGGTTTCCGCTTTGCGGGAGGCTGTTCGGGAGGCGTTGGTTGCCGAGCTCGGGGCGCCGATTGTGATGTGCCACGTCTCGCATGCTTATGAGACTGGGGCTTCGTTGTACTTCACGGTGTTGGTGCCTCGGGATCTTTCGGATCCGGTTGGGCAGTGGGAGCGGGCGAAGGTTGCTGCTTCTGATGTTGTATCTCGGCTGGGGACGATTACCCATCACCATGCTGTTGGGCGGGATCATCGGCCTTGGTTGGAGTCGGAGATCGGGGCTGTGGGGGTTTCGGTGTTGCGTGCTGTTAAGGCTTCCGTTGATCCGACTGGGATTTTGAATCCGGGCAAGTTGATTTGAGCCGGTTCCTGTTGCGTGCTTCCCCCAGGGGCTCTGCCCCCGGACCCCCGGCAATCTGATCAGGGGGTACCACGCCCCCAGCAGGTAGATGGCACGCCTGTTTGTGTTGGGCGGCTGCCGGTTGCGTTCGTGGTTGCGTAGCGGTGGGGTCCCCATCACAAGTCGCACCAGGAGCCGGCCACAACGAGGTAGGGGTGTCAACCCGGCGAAAAGCGTGCCGGGTTGACACCCCTACCTCGTTGCAGCGAGAGCTGTGGCGCGACTCGTGATGGGGACCCCACCGCGGAGAGCTTCGCTCAAAAGCCAAGAGCCAAAGCGGCTCGCCTTCGGCCTCGTGCTAGAGCTTCACCAGCATCTTGCCGGTGTTCTCGCCCTTCAGCAGGCCCAGGAAAGCCTCCGGTGCCTTGCGGATGCCGCCCTCGATCACCGTCTCGGAGTACTTGAGGTCTCCGGAGGCGATCCAGGCCGCCACTTCCTTGATGAACTGCGGCTGCAGGCCGCGGTGGTCGCCCACCAGCATGCCGCGCAGGGTGAGGCGCTTGGCGATGAGCTGGACCAGGTTGCGCGGGGCCTTGGCGGGTTCGGTGTCGTTGTACTGGGCGATGGCGCCGCAGATGGTGACCCGGCCGTGCAGGTTCAGGTTGGCGATGGCCGCTTCCAGGTGTTCGCCGCCCACGTTGTCGAAGTAGACGTCGATGCCGTCGGGGGCGGCTGCGGCCAGTTGGTCGGCGACTGGGCCGTCCTTGTAGTTGAAGGCCGCGTCGAAGCCCAGTTCCTCGGTCAGGTGCTTGACCTTGTCGGCGGAGCCCGCGGAGCCGATGACGCGGGAGGCGCCCTTCAGGCGGGCGATCTGGCCCACGATCTGGCCCACCGCGCCGGCTGCTCCCGAGACGAAGACGGCGTCGCCCTCCTTGAACTCGGCGGTGGCCAGGAGGCCCGCGTAGGCGGTCAGGCCCGGCATGCCCAGGACGCCCAGGTAGGCCGTCAGCGGGGCCACCTCGGCGTCTACCTTCACGGCGTGCCTGGCGTCCACCACGGCGTACTCGCGCCAGCCCAGGCCGTGCAGGACGTGGTCGCCCGGCTGGAAGTCCGGGGAGTTCGAGGTGACGACCTCGCCTACCGCGCCGCCGTCCATGGGGGCGCCCACCTGGAAGGGCGGGGTGTAGGACTTGACGTCGTTCATGCGGCCCCGCATGTACGGGTCGACGCTCATGACCACGTTGCGCACCAGGATCTGGCCTTCGGCCGGGGTGGGGACCTCCACCTCGGCGATCTCGAAGTTGTCCTCGGTCGGCCAGCCCTTCGGGCGGGAGGCGAGCCGGACTTCCAGTGCGGTGGTCATGGTGTGGCCATCTCCTGTCGTGTTGCGCGGATGAACTATCCGTTTCAACCGGCTGTCGGAGACCACTGTTCCTGGTTGTGAGCTAAGCCGCAGGCAGGATCGTCGTGACGTCGCGGTAGGTGTAGCCGAGTTTGCGGTAGAGGGCGATGGCCGTGGTGTTGTAGTTCTCCACGAAGAGCGCTGCCGTGCCGTAGAGGGTGAGCAGGGACGACGTGACGAACTGGCACACGCGGTAGCCCAGGCCCTTGCCGGTGTGGGCGGGGTGGACGCCGACGCCCATCATGAAGCCCACGTCCGTCGACGACCAGGCTTCCGCGGCCGTGGCCACCAGGGTGTCGTTCTCGTGGACGCCCGCCCAGCGGGTGACGCCCTTCTCGCCGGGCCAGGCCCACGAGCTCGGGTTGGCTGCTTCGAGCAGCGGGCCGACCTCGTCGGTGTTCTGCAGCCAGCGGGCGCCGTCCGGCGGGTCCAGGGTGCCGGTGCGGTCCATCCAGCCGAAGGGCTTGTCCTCGACCCACGGCGTGGGCATGAGCTCGGTGACCTGCTCGGCCAGGTGCTTCTCCAGCAACGGGCGCAGGTCCACGCCGCGGCCGTGCGCGGACAGCAGGGACGCCACGCCCTCCGGTGGGCCCGAGAGGATCAGGCGGCGTCGTCTGGTCAGGCACGGGGCGTGCACCGCCACCGCGCCGTTGTGCTCCCAGGCTGCACCGCCGGCCGTCAGTGCCTGGGCTGCCCAGCGGACGAGGCTGTCGTCGCTGGCCTCCTGCACGCAGGTCGTGGTGCGTAAGCGGCGCACTCAGTCCTTCTGCTTGCGGCGCAACAGGGTCCGCTTCGCGAGCGAGTCCTCCAGCAGCTGGTACGCGTTGTCCATCGCCCTGTTGTACTCGCCCTGCGGGCGGGGCAGGACCGTCTCGTCCGGCAGCGGGAAGGTGACCATCTGCAGCCAGCGCTCGTTCCAGAGCTGCTCCACCGCCTGCTCCCAGTGCAGGGCGGCGCCCATCCGCACGACCCTCTCGCGGTCGCGCACCTCGGCGATCTGCTCCTGGGTCGCCGCGAGCCGCTCCGCGAGCTCGGTGCACCGCACCTCGTCCAGCTTGCGCTGGCGGGCTGCCGCTTCCGTGGCGATGGCGATGATCTCCTTGTAGCGCTCGACAGCGGACATCGCGGGCACACCGATCACCTCCTCGCTCCTGCGCTGCGACGGGACCGGGTCGAACATGGTCGTCATCATCGGGTTCATCACGCTTCTCCTGTGTCGAACGGGATGATCACCTGCGGACGGGAGTGCTCGAACCTGTCGAAGAACAGGCCGCGGCGTGGCCTCGGCGACCACGACATCACCTGCTCCGGCCCGAGCGACAGCAGTTCCTTGCCCTGGACGTCGAACGCCACCCAGGCGCCGATGTCGTCGTACACACCGGGCGGCAGGGCCGCCTTGAGCCGCTGCACGCCGCGCCACCAGCCCAGCACGTGCGTGCGGTTCTCCGGGCCGTGCTTGAGCACGGTCCGCAGACTGTCCAAAGCGGACGCCCTCGTCGCCGGATCCTTCTGCTCCAGCAACGTCTGTGCGGCGTCCACGCCGTAGAGCACCAGGTAGTGCGGTGTCAGCGGAGTCTCCGACTCGCCCTTGCCGATCGACTGCAGCCCGGCCGCGGTCGCGTTCAGCACCTCGCGGACGTTCTCGATGCCGATCACCGGGGCGTGGTGGCCGTCCGCCTTCAGGCGCTTGGCCAGGTGCAACGCCGACGGCATCGCCTCCTCGACCAGGCAGGCCAGCGTGAACACCGCCTCGTTCGGGTGGTGCTGCCTGCCCAGCGACGCGGCCGCTCCGCCGAGCACGGCGGCCGCGTCCTGGACCACCGAGCCGATCACCGCGATGTTGCGGCCCGGCGTGCGGGCGAAGCGGACCCGTGCCGCGCTGCCCGCGACGTCGATGACCTGTCCGAGGAGCACGGTAGGCGATGCCTCACCCGGTCGCAGGTCGGAGAAGTCCGGCATGGCGTCGATCAGCGGGATCTTGCTGCCGTCGAACAGGCCCGGCGCCTGACCCGGTCGGCGTTGCCACAGGTCGATCTGCAGGGAGTCCATGGTGCCCCTGGACGTCGAGTCCGGGATGCGGCAGATCTCGTTGCCCGGCTTCACGCCCGACTCGTGGTTGATCACCGCGTGCCAGCGGGGGAGCTCCACGGCGGCGTCGTTCTGCGGCTCCGCCAGCACGCGGCGGGCCTTCGGCAGCGCGATGCGGACCGTGAACTGCTCGAAGATCGCCGACTTGCCCCAGAACCCTTCGATGCCCGAGACGTCCTGCGACGACAGCACCAGGTGGATGCCCTGCGAACGACCGCGCCGCGCCACGTCCTCCAGCAGCTGCGTCGCGGCGGCCGTCACCTGGTCGCGCTCGCCGAAGAGGTACTGGAACTCGTCGATCACCGCGACGATCCGCGGCCAGCGGCCGTGCGGGTCCTCGGTGCGCAGGTGCTCGAGCTTCGTGACCTCGTGCTGCTTGGCCGCATCCGCGCGCCTGCGCATCTCGTCGGCCAGGAACCGCAGCAGCGCCACGCCGAACTCGCGGTCGGTGTTGACGTTCACGCCGACCAGGCGCGCGTGCGGCAGCCAGGACTTGTCCTTGCGGCCCGGCGCGAACTGCGCGAACGACACGCCTTCCTTGAAGTCCAGCAGGTAGAGCTCGAGCTCGTCCGGCGAGTACCGCGCGCACAGCGAGCCGAGCATCGCGTAGAGGAAGTTCGTCTTGCCGGAACCGGAGGGCCCGCCGATCAACGCGTGCGGCGAGGTGTCGCCGAGCTGCACGCAGACCTGCTCGCCGTCGTCGAACCCGACGGGAGCGATGACTCCCGCCGCCGAGCTCTCCGTCCACGGCCGGTCGGGCAGCAGGTCGTCGAACTTGCCCATGCGCGCACGGCGTTCCTCGCGCTTCTCCGCGATCGCGGCGCAGGCACGCGGCACCATGGTCCGCGGGAAGGCCGGGTCCAGCGTCACGCGCACGTGCTTGCCGGTCATCGTGCACGTCGCGGTGCCGTCGCCGCGCAACGAGACCGTCTCCACCGGCGAGTTGACCGTGATCGGGATGTCCACGATGAACAGCTGCACGCCGCACGCCAAACCGTTGCGCGCCACGCGTTGCAGCTGCTGCTGGTGCTCCTCGCGCAACGCCTTGCGGTTGCCGAACAGCACGGCGATCCGCCACGGTTCGGTGCGCCGGCCCTCGCCGCTCACCGACCGCACCGTCAGGTGCCCGTCGACCAGGACCTTGGTGTGCACCTGCCGGATGTGCTCGGACAGCTCGTCGAGCAGCTCGTGCAGACGCGCCGGGTCGTGCACCGTCAACAGGTTCGCGCGGGTCAGCGGGTAGAGCCCCGGCAACGACCCGGTCAGCTGGCCGATGTCCCACACGTGGACGTGCACGAGCCCCGGCTGGAAGTGCGAGAGCACCCGCAGCAGCAGCGACTCGACGAGCGTGTCCGCGAGCTGGCGGCTGTCCGGAGTGGACGCGATGTGCAGGTGCGACTGGTCGAGCAGCGGCACGGCGACGGGGAACGGCGCGGCTTCCGGCGCCGACGTCACGACGCCCGTGCCGATCCGCCACAACTCCGGCACGCCCTCGCTGCCGTCGTGCGTGCCGGGATGGCCGAGCCACGACTCGTGCGGCTGCGACGCCGGGCCGCGGGCCACCGCGTCCACCAGTTCGGTCAGCTGGTGCGGGCCCGTGGTCGTCCATTCGTGGTACGACTGCTGCCAGTCGTGCTTGATCTGGGCGAGGCGGTCCTGGAACTCGGCCATCGACAGCGGGGCCTGGCGCGGGTTCGGCACGCGTTTCTCGTCGACCGTCAGGAACGGCGTCACGTCTCTCAAAGCGCTGTCCTGAAGCGCTTTGTCGACGCCCATTCCACGTACGGTGAACTCGAACATGTCCTTCGCGTGCTCGGTCGCGAGGGCCCTGTGCTCGCGCGCCACCGAGCCCAGCGCCGCCGACACGGCGTGCTGGAACTCGGCGAAGGCCTCCTCGACCTTCCGCCGCCGGTCGTCCCGCCTGCTCATCACAGCTCCACGGTGAGTCGTTGGATGCGCTCTAGGGTTCCCACCATCAACTCCAGCTGATCGGGGAATTTTTCCTTGGCGCGCACGAACTCCGGTGGAAGGAGTGACTCGTGGTGGTTCTCGCTCGACTCGGCGAGGATCGCGACGGCCTCGTCGAGGCCCTCCTGCGCGGACCGCACACTCCGGTACGACTCGCGCAGGATCTCGCTCGCCTGCTCGAGCGCGGCACGGACCTCCGCGATGGAGGCCATCAAAGCCTGCTGTTGATGCCCTCGGCCCCGGAAATGCCGGCTCCGAGGTAGTTCTGCAGCTCGCTCACCCCGGAGACGACCTGCTGGAACTGGGCGTTCGTCGTCTCGACGTCCGCCTGCACCGAGCCCTGCGTGACCGAGGTCAGCAGCTGCTGGGCGTCCTCGGCGAGCTCAGCAGCCTGTTGGAGGGCTGACTGGCTTTGGCTCGCCTTGTCGATCGCTTGGGCAATTGCGGCACGGACCTCTTCGATGCTGGCCATGTCGGCTCCCGAACCCTCCCGGAACAGAGTGGTCGTACAACCACCCTCTGTAGAGATTGTGCCCAGATTTTCACAGTTGAGAGCGAAGATCGGCTAACCGGGTGGATGCCTGAATCCACTCGAACGGGCCTTGCTTTAATGATCAGTTAGGCGCGGCGCTGGCTCCCTGACCCAGCGTGTAGTGACGCTCACAAAAGAGCTCTACAGCCTGTTGTGCAGAAGTACCGACCGGCCGGGTGAATCACGTCGGCTTCACGGACGAGTTGTCACGCAAAGTGCCTGCACCGAACGGGTCATCTCCGGCCCAGACCTCGACTAGGACGCGTTCCGCGCCCGGCACGAGCGCCCTGATGAGCTCCGGCTCGTCCAGAACGGTCCAGGCGGTGGGCGGTTCGCACGCCACGCGCGGTGTGCCGAACTCCTCGCCCAGCCCGCGCACGAAGGTCCGGACGGCCCTGGCGAGGGCCGCGGCGACGTTGTGGGTGGCCTTCTCGGTGCTCGGCCGGGTGATGACGACGGCCCAGCAGCCCGGCTCCTCGTCGGAGCAGTCGCGGGCGTCCACTATCTGGGCACCCGCACGGCTGATGAGCGCGTCGCACGCGGTGCGCGCCTGGTGCTCGTCCGCTGCCTCGACCACCACGGTGATCAGCAGCACGAGGTCGTCTTCGTCCATGACACCCGAAATGGTGTCAGATGACCCGCCGCGCGAACTCCAGCACCCGAGTGACGATCTCGCCGTCGGTCAGCAGCCCGGCGGCGACGTGCTCCTCGAACGCGGACCCGCGGATCCGGTCGGTGCCCGCGCGGGTGTCCGCGATCGGCACGATCTGGTCCTCGGAACCGTGCAGCCACAACGTGGGCAGGTCGCCCAGCGGCGGCCCGGACGCGACCTCGTCCATCAGGTCGGCCAGGTCGTCCGACGCGCCGTCCCACATGCCGAGCACCGGCGAGACCAGGACGAGCGCGGCGAGCCCTGAACGCGTTTGGGCGTACCGGACCGCGGCGGGAGCGCCGGTGAAGTGTCCGATGAGGACGACCGGCAGCTCGGAGGTCTTGACGGCCGTCTCGACGTCCTCGCTCACCACGACGGGCACGGCAGCGGTGCGCAGTGAGAAGGCGATGCGCTCGCCGTGCGGCAGCACGGCGAGCCATCCGGGTTCTTGCATCTAGGCAGCGTAGAACGCGCTTATCTCGATGTGGCCACCCGAACACACCGGTCCGAGCGTCCACGGCACGCTCAGCGCCGCGGTCTCGTCCGGCGGGATGGCGGCGGCCTTCGACGGCTCCGGCTGGCAGTCGCCCTCGACGGGCTCGTTGCCGGCGGGGACGACGTTCCAGTGCAGGTTCGCCGACGCCTTGCCGCCCGGCCGGAGCGTCAGCGCCGCGGGACCGGGGTCGGCCTTGCGCTCCAGCTTGGTCGGCACCGCGCCGGAGGCGTTCTCCAACTGGAAGCCGCTGTAGCCGTTGAGCGTGCAGGGCGCGCCGCCTGAGTTCGTGACGACGAACCTGCCGTACCGGTTGCCGGCGCCGGCGTCCGTCGGGGTGACCTCACCCTGCAGCGAGGCCGAGTCGCAGCGCTTCACGGCGGGGGTGACCGCGCCGGAGTCCGCGGGCGGGGTGGTCGTGGGAGACGAGGTCGTCGTCTCGGTGGTCGAGGGCGGCGTAGACGTCGGCAACGTCTGCGACGCGGTGTCCGGCGTTCTCGTCCCGCAGGCAGTGACGGACGCGAGCACCAGCAGTCCACACGCGATCAACCGACGGTTCATGGGTGCACCTCCTACCACCGAAGGATGTGCCCCGATCTCGATCAACCCACCGCGACGTGCCGGAAGTTCACCGGATCTGGTGGACGTCCCAACCGTCGGGGAGCTCCGCCATGCCCTGCACCGCCGCGGTCCAGATGTAGGTCCACGCGATCCGGCCGTCGGGCAGCACGACGCGCACGCGCCGGTAGTCGTCGCCCTCGTACTCGTCGAGCAGCGGCAGCGCGTCCTCGGGCGACCGCAGCCGCAGCACGAAGCCGGGCACGCCGAGGCCGGCGCCGGGACGCAGCGCGGGGTAGCCGAGGCCGGTGTCGAAGAGGGTGCCGGGCAGGTGGGTCTCCTCGGCCGCCACGACGTGCGGCTCCATCAGGTGCCAAGCGCTTGCGCCCGGCTGCAGCGTGCCGTAGACGAACAGCAGCTCGGGCCAGTCGTCCGCCGACGGGTCGCCGTGGACCTCGGTCACGTCCAGCCCGTCCGTCATCGCAGGCCTCTCACCCAGCACGCGTGCGCCCCGCTGCGACACGTCCGCGCACCGGACCATACGGCCGTTGAAGAGCACGGGCATCCGCTTCTTGGAGCCCGCCGTGTACGCCAGAACGCTGTCGATGACGCCACCGTTGTAGAGCACCACACGGCCCGTGTGCAGCCGCACGAGCCGATAACGCAGCCCGCGCCCCTCACACCGGTCCAGCACACGCAACTGCTCGGGCGTGGCGAACCAGATGGAGTGCTCCTCGACGACACCAGGCGCGCCCGCGAGAGTGGCCGGCCGCTGTCCGTCCCGCAGGCGCAGTCCCGCCGCCCAGACAGCAGAAAGGCCCTCGCACCGTGCGCGGAGCACGACTGCGGGGCCTTCGAGACCGAGCTCCTCGCGGAGCCAGGTGAGCTTGCTCGGGTTGGCGTTGGAGCCGTACCCGAGCACCGGCATTCGCGCAGCCAGCGGGGGTTCACCGTGGTTTGCGAGCCATTGGTCTAGATCGATGTTCTCAGGCTCGACCCGCCATCCCGACTCCATCGTGAGGTCCGGTCGCACTGGCCAGCCTGTTTCGTCCACGTGAACGAAACAGTGGTCTGGACGAGTACCCGGATAGGGCTCCGCCGGATGGCTTTCGTCGGTGAACGGTTGGGCCATTGGTCCATTGTGCCAGTCCGAGACCTCAGATTGCGCCCCCTAATCGTGACCCATCCGATGTCTTTCTCGGACTTCAGGGGAAACAGTGAGAACGTTCACTGCGCAAACGGGTGACAACACCGACGTCTACCCGCCGATCCTCCGGCCCGCCTCAGGCCTCGTCATAGTGCCGCTGGGCCGCGGAGACCTCCGGCTGGTTCGCCTCGATCCAGTGGTAGAGCCCCGTGAGGTGCCGCGCGGCCCCCTTGCCGAGCGGCGTCAGCACGTACTCGACGTGCGGCGGGATGACCGGCTTGACGTCCCGGTCGACGAACCCGTCCCGCTCCAGCGTCCGCAACGTCTGCGTGAGCATCTTCTCGCTGACCACGTTCGCCAGCTCCCGCCGCAGCTCGCTGAACCGCCAAGACCCGCCGTCCGACAGCGCCAGCAACACCAGCACACCCCACTTGCTTGTGATGTGCTCCATTGTCGCCCGCTCAGGACAGACCGTGACCTGCATGCTCACCTCCGAGTAAGTACCCGACTTCAAAGTAGGTACTTTCCAGAGGTTAGCGCTAACCGCATGCTTTGCCCATGACGATCCTCATCACCGGAGCCACCGGCCAGCTCGGCAACGCAGTGGTCCGCTACGTCCTGGACCGCACGTCGGAGCAGGTCATCGTGTCCGTGCGCTCCCCGGAGAAGTTCACGCTGACCGGCGTGGAGGTCCGCCAGGGCGACTTCGAGAAGCCCGAGACCCTCGACTTCAGCGGAGCCGACAAGCTCCTGATCGTGTCGGGCGAAGCACCGGACGTGGAAACCCGCATCACCCAGCACAAGAACGCCATCGCCGCCGCCGTAGAAGCAGGCGTGGGCCACATCTTCTACACGAGCCTCACCGACGCCGACACTTCCACCGTGAGCGTCGCCGTGGTCCACAAGACCACCGAAGAGGCCATCCGCGCCACCGGCATCCCGTTCACCTTCCTCCGCAACGGCATGTACCACGAGAACTACCTGGGCGCCCTCTCCGCCGAAACCGTGGCAGTCTCGACGAAGGACGGCCGAGTGGCCAGCGCAGCCCGAGACGACTACGCCCTGGCCGCCGCCGTGGTCCTGACCACCGACGGCCACGAGAACACCGTCTACGAGCTCACCGGCTCCACTTCGTGGTCCTTCCCGGAGCTGGCCGGCGACCGCTTCCAGGACGTGAGCGACGAGGACATGATCGCCGCCGGCCTGCCGCCAGTCGTCGTGGACTTCTTCAAGGCGATCCGCGAAGGCGTCTTCGCAGAGGTGCGCCCGGACCTGGAGAAGCTCCTGGGCCGCCCGTCCCGCCCGATCTCGATCTGACCAGGGAAAAGCACGTCCCCACCCGCCACAGCGGCAATGCGAAGCGAGGCGAAACAACCCCCGCACCGCCAACGGCGAAGCCGAGGCCCCAAGCGATGCCGAAGGCGAGCAGTGCGGACCTTGCCCAGATGGGTAGCGGTGCACCCACTCGTGGTTTTGCGATTGGGGCTTGACTTTGGGTGCGAGGTGCTACCACTAGTGGATCGGCCGGTTGCGAAGCATCCGGCCTTTTCCGGCCGAACCAGCGCCTCGCAAGGGCCCCGAAGTCAAGCCCCAATCGCAATCGTCGCGCAGCGGCGATGTACCCAGTCTTTCGTCCGAGGTGCACGACCACGCTGGAACAGGCACCAGACCGCAACGGCGACCACGCTGGAACTCGCGCGGACCCCAAGGCGACCACGCTGGAACCCGCCCGCCGCCCGCCCCCTACGCAAACTCCGGATGAGCCTCAGGATGGGCATCCCACCACCGCCGATACTCCGGATTCCGATCCAAAACAGACCGATAAGCATCAGCAGCACAAGCAAAAACCTCATGCGCCCGCCCGGCAACAGGCGAATCCCGACGCATCGCCACGAAGATGTCGGTCATCAACGGCATCCCCCGCAACCGCCGAATCACGATCCCGTCCCCACCCCGAGACGGCGCAGCAGCAAACGAAACACACCCGGCTGCCACCAACCCCCGAGCCATGCTGGCCTCCCCGGTGTGATGGGTGAGCCGAGGCACGAACCCGGCATCAGCACAAACCTGGAACATCTGAGTCCGCGACCCGATGTGTGGCTTGGGCGGCGTGACCCAGTCACGGTCAGCCAACGCCCCGAGATCGACCTCTTCGAGCGAGGCCAGCGGATCCGAGGCGGACAACGCCACGAACGCCGGCTCGGTCACGAGCTTCCGCAGCTCGATCCCCGCGAGGTCCCGAGCGTGCATCCCGTCGAAGAACTCGAACAGCGCGACGTGCACCTGTCCGGCCTCCAGCATGTCCACGATCTCCGCGGACGACGGCCGCACCTCCGCCCGCACGTCGGCGTTGAGCGCGCGCAGCCCCTCCACCAGCGAGGCGAAGTACAGGATCGGGATGCACCCGAAGAACAGCGGCCCGCGGCGGTCGGACGCGCGGGTCGTGCTCATCAGCTGGGCCATCTCGTCGAGCACCAGCCGGGCCGTGCCCAGGACGCGCCGGCCCAGGTCCGTTGGGACGCAACCGTTGCGCGTCCGGTCGAAGAGCTGGCCACCGACGAGTCTCTCGACGGTGCGGAGCTGGGCGGAGAGCGCGGGCTGGGTCAGGCCCAGGCGGGTCGCGGCCTTGGTGACGCTGCCCTCCTCGGCGATCGTGCGGACCGCACGGAGGTGGCGGAGCTCCAGCTCGGGCATAAAGACCTTGTATCCCCCTTCTGAATGCGCCGCCACCCTTCGATCGGGGCATAGTGACTTCGATCGATCTTCCGGCCCGGCGCTTGCGGCAGCGCCCACGGGTCCGGCGCGGGAGGGTGCGCACCCCTCGGTTCGACGCTGCTGCCGTGCACCCTGCGCGCGGCGGCAGCGTCGGACCCAAGCGGGGCTCAGGGGATGACGACGGCGGCTCCGGTCACGCGGACGCGCCGGTCCTCACGCGTGGCATCGACTTCGAGGCGAGACGGCCTGCCCATGTCCTCGCCCTGGCTGATGACGAACCGCTGCGGCCCTTCGAGGTCGCGCAGGTAGCCGCCGAACGCCGCCGCGGCCGCGCCCGTCGCCGCGTCCTCCACCACGCCGCCGACGGGGAACGGGTCGCGGGCGTGCACGAGGTCCGCCGACTCGCGCCAGAACAGGTGCACCGTCGTGAGGTCGTGCGCCAGCATCAGGTCGCGCAACGCGTCGAAGTCGTAGTCGAGCTCGCGCAGCTGCTCGCGGTCCCGCAGCGGGATGATCAGGTGGCGTGCGCCGCCGAAGCCGACGTGCACCGGTCCGTCGCCGATCTCCTTGTACCCCAATGCTTCCAGCGCGGCCGACACCAGCGACGGGTCGGCGGGAGACGTGCTGGTCGGCACGCTGGTCAACGACGCCGTGCCATCGGAGGTCTCGATGGTGATCTCACCGGCCGGCGTGTGGAACGTGAGCGGGCCGTCGCCGAGCCGTTCGGCCAGCGCGACGGACGTGGCGATCGTGGCGTGGCCGCAGAACGGCACCTCCGCCTTGGGGCTGAAGTACCGGACGTCGAACACGCGCTCGGTGGCCCAGGGGACCACGAACGCCGTCTCGGAGTAGCCGACCTTCGCGGCGATCGCGAGCATCTCGGCTTCGGACAGGCCCGACGCGTCCAGCACGACCCCCGCCGGGTTGCCGCCTGCCGGATCCGTCGTGAACGCGCTGTAGCGCAGTACCCCGGTGTCGCTCATACCCCGCTGCAACGCGTAGCAGTGCTGAAGTCTTCCGTGCATGTACCTGCTGGTGAAGTACGTCAGACCGGCCTTCTCGAGCACCCGCCCGGACGCGGTGTTCTCGGCCTGATGACCCGCCACGACCCGGTCGGCGATCGCGAGCGCCTTGTCCCGCAGCAACGCCGCGGCGCGGGTGGCGACACCGCGTCCCCAGTGCTCCGGGTCGATCCAGTAGCCGATCTCGATCTCGCCGAGGTCGCCGTCGAGCATCTGCGCGAGGCCGACGACCTCGCCGTCCTCGACGATGAGGTGCATGCCGAAGCCGTGGTCCTCCCAGTGCCGCAGCGCCTGCGCGTGCCGCAGCTCCACGTAGTCCCGCGTCCAGGGTTGCCCGTCCGCGATGAACGTGGTCATCCTCGGGTCGACCGCCCAGCGCAGGAAGTGCTCGAAGTGGTCGTCAGCCCAGGGCACGAGTTCCATGCGGCCCATCGTGCCCTAGGACATCTGCTGGAGAAGCCCCTCGCAGGTTCTGACCACGATCTGGGCGGCTTTCCGGTGGTCGTTCGGCGCGTGCACGTCGGCGGCCTGCGCCTGCCAGCGCACCAGCGCGTCGATCAGCACCTCCCGCAGCTCGCGCACGTCGGCCTCGTACTCGAACCCGAGCCGCGCCGCCGGAGCCGTGCCCTCGGCGCCGATGATCCGCAGCGCCTCGGTCTGCAGGTCGCCGGGCAGCTTCGTGCGGCCGGACTGCAGTGCCGCCACGAGCCGCAGCTCGCGGAAGTCGTGCGCGGAGGCCACCACCCGTTCCAGGTCGGCCACCAGCTTGCGGGCGTTCTGCCGCGGCTCCATCCGCAGCAGCACGTCCAGCGCCAGCAGGGCCGACCGCGCCTTGAGGATCTCGCGGCGCTCGGTGAAGTGGACCGCGATCGAGTCGCGCAGCTCGCCGAGCCCGCTGCGCTGCACCAACTGGCCGGTGAGCTTCACCTGCGAGTCGAAGCCCTGCCGGATCAGCGCGGTGATCAGCCGGACGCCGAAGATCCCGAACCGCTCCAGCAACGCCTGGCGCACCGCCGGTTCCATGGCCAGCGGGAACTGCTCGCCGACGAACCGGTCCGCGGACAGCAGGTGGTCCTCCAGCTCCTCGCGCCCGAGCGAGGCGAGGATCCGCAGGGCCTGGAACTCGTCCTCCCGCAACGTCTTCGCGGCCACCGCCAACAACCCGGCGACCGAGACCACGTTCTGGCACAACGGCTGCACGGCGACATCGCGGCGGTAGCGGCGTGCGATCTGCTTGGCCGACGACAGCGCGTCGATCCGTCCGGCGCCGATCTCGTCGGCACGGGCGAGCACCGCGACCGTGTGGATCGCAGCGGTGCGGGCGATCGGGTGGTCGTTGGCGGACTGCAGGAACTTCAGGTCGTCGTCCTGCACGTGCCGCATCAGGTACAGCAACGCGTCCGCGTCGCCCAGCACCTGGTCCGGCGTCGCCTCGGACGGCGTGTCGATGAGCACGACGTCCCGCAACGTCCGCGCCGGCCACTCGACGACGACCTTGTCGGCGCGGTCGACCTGGCCGGTCTCGACGTGGTACCGCGCGCCCCGGCGGCCGATGGAGACCTCGTGCGGCCTGCCGGGACCGGAGAACACGTGCGCCCGCGGCTCTGATCCGCCGCGGTACCAGACGAACGAGCTCTGCGGCGCGAACTCGTCGCCGATCAGCGCACTGACCACAGTGGACTTGCCGATCCGCGACCGCCCGGCCACGGCGATGCGCACCGGCTCGGTGTAGCGCTCGGCGTGCGAGCGCAGCCACGCGGTGGCGCGCGGGCTGTCGCGGTAGACGCCCATCGCTTCTTGCAGCATCGACCAGACGACGCGGTCCAATGTCACGCGGAGAGCTCCATGGTGGGACCCCCGAGCGCCTGCACCCTCTTGTACAGCGTGACGAGCTTGTCCAGCTCCTTGCGACCCTCGCGCATCCGCCGCTCGCGGTCGGTCTGGTCGTCCTGGATCGCGCGCTTTGCGCTGCGGGCCGACTCGAGCAACGTCTCCTGCAGCTCCTCGGCGAGGGTGCTGAAGTGGTTGCGCAGCGAGCGCTGGATGTGCCGGCCGGAGTCGCGGACGTCCTTGGAGAACTTCACGAAGAAGTCGTCGACGTGCCGCTGGGCGGCGGCTTTCGCGGCGGCCTGGCGGCGCTTCAGCCGTTGGTCCGACTCGTCCAGAATGGACTTCCCGCCGAACAGCGCACCGGCGCCGAGCGAGACCACGTTGATCAGCGGCATGCCGGCGAGCGAGGTGACCAGGCCGAACATCAGCAGGCCGCCGTAGGAGCCGCGCAGACCGGTGAAGAGCTTCTGCGGGATCGAGAACGGCTCGATCTTCGGCTTCTCCAGCCTGCTGGCGGGTTCCAGCAGGTCGTCGGGCAGCACCGAGCCGGGGATCAGGTCCTCGCGGTAGACGGGGAAGTTCTTCGCGACCTTCGCCGCCACCCACTCGGCGCGTTCCATCAGCCAGGCGAAGTTCGTGGTCGCGGCCTCGTTGAGGTTGTCCTCCAGCCACTGCTCGAACTTGTCCCAGCCGATCGCGGGATCGGCCTCGTCGTAGGTCTTGTCGACCTCGCGCAGGATCTTGCGGGTCCGGTCGCGCAGGTCGTACTCGACGTCGGAGACCAGGTCGGCCATCTCGTCGTTGAGCACGTTCTGCCAGCGCGCGGACCGGCGCCGGAGCTCGTCCACGCGCCGTTGTGCCTCCTGCAGCGTGGAGATCGTCGCGGTGGTGTGCGACGAGTCGTGGGCCGTCAGCTCCTCGCGCAGCGGCGTGACGAGCTGGGTGATCGCGCTCGACGCCACGACGGCGACGGCGCGGCGGGCCAGCAGGTCGGCGGACGCGACGATGTCGCGCTGCACGCACGCCAGCAGCTCGGGGAAGCCCGACTCGGTGTTGAGCCGCTGGTCGCCGGTCTTCGCGGCGCGCAGCCGCAGGGCCGACGACACCGGGATCAGCTTCGCGGGGACGCCGGCGCGGGCCAGCAGGGCCCTGTTGCGCTCCACGACGGCCCGCCAGCTCGGCACGAGGTCGATCTTGGTGACGACCACCGTGACGTTCGGGCAGGCCTCCATGACCTTCTTGAGCAGCGTCATCTCCGCCGACGTCAGCTCGCCCGTGGCGTCCGAGACCAGCAGCACGGCGTCCGCCTGCATGAGCGTCGCGAACGTGCTGGCGGTGTGCGCGGACCGGGTGTCGCCGACGCCGGGGGTGTCGATCAGGACCAGCCCGCTGTCGAGCAGCGCGCGCGGGATGCCGATCTCGGCGCGCACCACGTTCTGTGACTGGGCAGTGGCCTGTTTCGTCACCTGATCGATCGGGACCGCGATGCGTTCGGTCGGGGTGTGGAAGATCGAACCGTTCGCGGACGCGTTGCGGACCAGCGCTGCCGACGGTGTCTCGGCGTGCTGGACGTAGGTCGGCACGGTCGTCGTGATGTCGTCGCCCACCGCGCAGACGGGAGCGTTGAGCAACGCGTTGACCAGCTGACTCTTGCCTTGCTTGGACTCGCCCACGACGAGAACGCGCAACTTGGGATCCAGTTGCTGTGCCCGCTTTTCGCGCAGCCGGGCCTCCAGATCGGGCCTCCGGTGCGTGACGCAGGCCCCGATCGTCTCGTCGAGCACGTCGAGCCAGGGCGGTGCCATCACCTGACTCATAGTGCCGTGTTCACCCCCTTGGGTGAAAGCCTCGAACGCAAGACCGGTCCTGTTCTGTCAGGACCGGGCTGTTCGGAGGGGCGGTGACGTTCCTCACCGCCTGAGCCGCTCGGATCATGGCTTGCAGACGCCGAACCGGCCCTGTCCAGGAAAGACAGGGCCGGTTCGCGGGGAGGGTGGCTCAGCCGAGCAGCCCCAGGTCGAGGTCGCCCACGACCGGGACGTTGTGGGTCACGTCGGTGACGGTGCCCAGCACGTTGCCGACGCCGGCGGTGTCGCCGAGCAGGCCGGTGGCGGAGTGGGTCACGCCGGAGGCGGTGTCGAGGACGCCCGACGCGGTGTGGTGGACCTGGCCGAGGGTGTCGTCGGTCTTCAGGCCGATGTTGCCGTCGGCGATGCTGTCGAGGCCGGTCGCGCTGACGACGCCCAGGCCTGCGTCGCTGCCGCCGAGCACGCCCAGCGCGTCGTGGGCGAGGCCCGTGACGCCGCCCAGGTGGCCGAGGATGCCGTCGGCACCGGGAACGGCCGAGGTGACGCCCGCGAGCGGGGCGTCGACGGTCGCGGTGGCGGTGTCGGCCACGTCGAGGACCGTGCCGGTCAGCGGGGAGGCGGTCTGGTCGAGGACCGAGGTCACGTCGTTGACCGCGGAGAAGTCGCCGTCGACCTTGATGGCACCGGCGCCGTAGACGTCGGCGGTGTTCGTGCCGGCCCACACGGTCAGACCGTTCTCGTCGACGGCGAGGAGGCCGGCCGAGGAGGTGGTGAGGTTGTCGAGGGACAGACCCGACGAGGTCAGCTGGGACGCGACGGCCTGCAGCTGGCTGATGGCGCCGAGCGGCCCCTCCGCCAGAACGTCCTCCACGACTCCGTCGAAGTAGACGCCCTCGAGGGCGGGCAGGCCCGCGGGGGTCTCCGGGAGCAGGTCGATGACCAGCGGGATGACTTCCTGGACGTCAACGGCGGTGATGTCCGCGAGCCCGGCCTGCTCCAGGGTGCCCTGAGCGTCGGCGGCGAACGCGGCCTTGAGGGACGGGTCGCTGAGCAGGTTGAGCACGAAGTCGTGGAGCGTGCTGGGCTGGATCATCTTCGGGGACTCCTGGTGAGGCACGGAAGTGTCGGTTTGATGTGCCCAAGCTAAGAGGGCGGGGTTCCCCAGAACATCGGGGATCACTCCCAGTGAATCCCCGTTCCCTGATTGGGTGACGCTCGTTGACCCCCTAGGGGATTAGGGGCCTCGCTTGAGCGTCTCTTGTTCACCCGTGTAGGTACTGGTCGCTGCTGCGAACAGGTGAGGAAGAGACGTGTCGTACACACTCGGAGTCGATGTCGGGACCACCCGCACGACCGCTGCCGTGTGCCGTCTCGACGGTGGCCGGGATGCCGAGATCGCCCTCGTGGTGCCGTCGTCGCTGCAGCTCACGGATGCCGGGACGTTCTCGGTGGGCGTGCCGGGAGTACCCGGTTGGTCGGCCTCCGGCTTCGCCCGCCGGGTCGGCGACGCGGTGCCGTTCTCGCTGGGCCAGGAGATGTGCCCGGCCGAGGAGCTGACCGCGTTGCTGATCATGTGGGTCATCGGCGAGGTCGTCGCCCGGGAGGGTGAACAGCCCCGCCACGTGGCGGTGGCTCACCCGGCCGGGTGGGGCCCCTATCGGCGGGGACAGCTCCACTCCGCCCTGCGGGCCGTCGGCGTCCACGACGTGACGCTCGTGCCGGAGCCGTTCGCGGCGGCCGAGAACCACGCCGTGCGCGCTCGCGTGCTGCCCGGTTCGTCGTTGGCCGTGTTCTCGCTCGGCAGCCACGCGTTCTCGGCGTCGGTCGTGAAGCGGTCGCAGAACCGGACGTTCGACCTGCTCAACCACGTCGAGGGCGTCGACCACCACACCGGCGCCGACTTCGACGACCTGCTGATGGACCTGGTGCGCGGGCGCCTGGGCAAGGACGCCCCGGTGTCCGCCGTCGAGTGCGAGGCGGCGAAGCGGTCCTTCGGGCCGTCCGTCGTGGTCAGCGGGGTGGAGATCGGCCGCGACGAGTTCGTCGAGGAGATCCGCCCGTCCGTCGACCACCTGGTGTCCACGTTCGTGCGCGCGCTGGGACCGGTGCAGCCCGAAGCCGTGCTGCTCGTCGGCGGCGGCTGCCGGCTGCCCGCGATCGGCGACGCGCTGTCCGCGTCCGTCGACTGCCGGGTGCTGGGCGAGGCCGCTCCTGAGCACTCGGTCGCGAAGGGCGCCGCCGTCGCCGCGCGGCTCGTGGTCATGGGCCCCGACGACGAGCCGGAACCACTCGAGACCTCTGTTCTCGTGCACACCCGTGAGGCGTCGTTGCGGTTCCCGGTCGGCGAGATCACGCGACCGGACGACGACGACTTCACCGCGCCACCGCCCCGCCCGCCGGTGGACGTACCCCCGCTGGAGCTCCCGGTGAGGAAGGTGAAGCGCATGGCGGACGCGCTGAAACCCGCCGGACGCCGCTCCAGTTCCCGATCCGACTCCCGAGACGATGATGAGGACGGCCGTTGAGCGTGACCACGCGAGCCAGGTTGGTGTTGGACGACTCCACGCGAGGTGTCCTGGACCGGATCAACGACGCCACACCGGGCACAAGCCTGCGCGTCGTCGTCGCGGCACCTGGTGGTTACGGCAAGACAGCGCTGCTTTCGGAGATCACCAACCAGGCCGTGCGCGTCGTCGACGACGCGCACCTGCTGGACGACGCCGCACTGTCGGCGCTTTCGTCCGTGGACTTGCTGGTGGTGGCGTACCGGCCGTGGCCCCGTCGTGCCGCACTGGCCGAACTGACCCGTGGCGCCGTCGTCGTGCCGCTGGCGCCGTTCACCCGTGACCAGATCCGCGACCACCTGCACGCACCGAAGCCGGTGG
Source organism: Lentzea sp. NPDC059081 (assembly GCF_042738015.1). Taxonomy (NCBI): domain Bacteria; kingdom Bacillati; phylum Actinomycetota; class Actinomycetes; order Pseudonocardiales; family Pseudonocardiaceae; genus Lentzea; species Lentzea sp. NPDC059081. The sequence goes on along the minus strand of NZ_JBHYGW010000049.1, from coordinate 2,109 downwards.
TGGACTTCGTCTTCGCGCAGACCGGCGGCGTGCCGGCGTACGTCGAGCGCCTCGGCGCCGCGTCCGAGGTGTCCGCCGAGGTCCTCGCCTCCTTCCGCGGCGAGCTCGACTGGCTCGACCCGGACCTGCAGAAGTTCCTGCTGGCCGCCGAAGCCGGTGCCGCCCAGCGCCTCGACCTGCTGTCCGCGTTGCTGGACAAGGACTTCGACGAGGTCAGCGACATCATCGAGGCCGCCCGCGCGACCGGCATGCTCGCCGAGGACGGCACCCTGTTACCCCTCGCGCACCGTGCCGTCGGCGCCCTGACGCGGGCCGAACGCCGGATCGCGGTGCGCCAGAAGCTGGCCCAGCTGCAGCTCGACCGCGGCGGCCCAGTCCTGGACCTGGTGCGTCCGTTGCTGGACACCGGTATCGGCGGCCCGATCCTCGCCGCGGCCGCCCGCGAGGCGTTGTCGTCCGATCCTTCGCTGGCCGCTCGTTTGTTCCAGGCTTCCACCGGTGGTGGGGCGCCTTCCGCCGAGACCGCTGCTTCCTGGGCGACCGCCTCGGCGATGGCCGGCGACCTGGACGGCGCGTTGCGGCTCGCCGACCAGGTGATCAGTGCTCCCGATTCGTCGCATCGGCGCACCGCGGCCGAAGTCGCCGCTGTCGCCCTGGCGCACCGTGGTCAGCTGGCCCGTTCCACCGAGCTGTTCCGGTGGGCGGCCACTCCTTACGCGGCTGCCTTCGCAGGGATCGGGTTGATCGGCACCGGGCACCTGTTCGAGGAGACCCCGCCGCAGCCGCCGACCATGCTCGGTGGCGCCGCATCGTTGATGCTGCAGGGGGTGCGGCAGTCGGTTTCCGGTGCGGAGACCGCTGCTCTGTCCACGCTGGTTCGGGCTTCCTCGATGCTGGAACCCGCTGGTGGCGCGGTGTTGCTGCCCGACTCGCCCGCTGCTCTGGCCGCTCTGGTGGCTGTGCACTGCGGTGAGCCGAACGTCGCCGAGTCGGTGCTGGACCGGGCGGTGGAGTCAGGGACCGGTGGCGTGCTGATGTCCGTGCGGCACCGGTTGTTGCAGGCCTGGGTGCACATGCTGCGCGGCAACCTGGCTGTCGCCCGCGAGACGTTGATGTCGGTTCGGGGGACTTTCGAGCCTCGGGACTGGATTTTCGCTGTGGCGCTGGAGGTCGGGGTTGCTCGGCGCAACTCCGACTTGGCGACTTTGCGTCGTACTTGGGAACAGGCTTGTGAAGCGGTGCTCCGGCATCCTGTTGATCTGTTTTCGTTGTTGCCGTTGGGGGAGTTCGCTGCCGCTGCGGCCCGGTTGAGGGATCAGGATCGGCTGGCGCCTCACCTTGCGCAGGCTTCCGCTTTGTTGCGGTCGTTGGGATCGCCGCCGTTGTGGGCTACGCAGTTGCACTGGAGCTTGTTGCACGCGGCGATCATCGACGAGAACACGGCTGCTGCTGAGGAGCATGCTGCTGCGTTGGCTTTGAATGCTTCGCGGAATCGTTACTGCGCGGTGGTTTCCGCTGCTGCTGAGTGCTGGCTGGATGTCGTGGCCGGGAAGGTCGATCCTGACCGGGTCGAGGAGGCCGCTCGCGGACTGCACGCGGTCGGGCTGTGGTGGGACGGGTCTCGGTTGGCCGGGCAGGCTGCGATTCGGACTTCTGATCGTCAGGCGATGGTTCGGTTGCTGGACTGTGCCCGGTTGTTGCAGGGGCGGGCTGTCTCGGCTCGGCGGGTTGCCGAGAGTGAAGTTCTTGTGGCTGAGGATGCCGGGAAGTTGTCTGATCGGGAGCGGGAGGTGGCTCAGTTGGTGTTGGAGGGGATGACTTACAAGCAGGTGGGGGATCGGTTGTTCATCTCCGCCAAGACTGTTGAGCACCACATGGCTCGGATGCGGCAGAGGTTGGGGTCTACTTCTCGGTCTGATCTTTTGGCTCAGTTGCGGCACATTGTTGGGGTTGCGTCTTAACTGGTTGCGACCTTTGCGGGTGGTTGGTTTGCGGGCGGCCTGGTTGCGGTTGTGTGCTTCCACCTGGGGGCGCTGCCCCCAGACCCCCGGCAATCTGATCGGGGGCCCCGCGCCGTCGGCGGGTTGATGGCACGCCTGTTTGTGTTGG
>NZ_JBHYGW010000048.1:0-38745 GCF_042738015.1 Lentzea sp. NPDC059081 | reverse complement strand
CGCTGTTGAGTTCTCAAAGAACACGCGCTCACCGCAGTCACATCAGCTTTTCGCTGACTTACTTCCGGGGCTTGTGTTGCTGAAGCTTATTTGGTGTTCCTCGCCGGTGTCAAATCGGCCTCTCAGAGGCTCTTCTGTCTTCCGGCTTTGTCAGGCTCGTTCCGGTTTGTATTTCCGGCCCGCTTCGCTCTGACATGGAGAACATTACACGGGCCTGTTTCGATCTCCAAATCGGGGGGTCCTGGTGACCGCCACACGTGCGGTCACCAGGACAAACGCGTTCGTCAGGGCGCGGAGGCCCCGACATCGGCCTTCGTCAGCGGCTTCCGCACAGCCGAAGGGCTGTACTCGTCCGCCCCGACATCGGGCTTGCCGAAGCGGGCCTGCGGGTCGAAGTCACGCGTCACATAGGAGTAGGTACCGGCCGAAGTGTCGATGGCCGGGCTTCCGGACGTGAGACGCAGCATTCCGTTGGCGTCGCGCACGAGCTTCGGGTCGACGGACCGATAGCCCGACGGGATGCCGGCGGTACCGCCCCACACGATGTTGCCCTCGTACTTCACGGTCGAGCCGCTCATGATGTCGATCAGCTTCGACGACGAGCCCTGGACGATGTTGTTCGCGAGCACGCAGTCCTTGGGCGCGTACGTGCCGGTGTCGGTGTCGACCACGGCGCCGGTCCCGATCAGGGTGTTGAACGCGACCGTCACGCGGTCCGGGCGGTCGTGCGAGGTGGAGGCCGGGCCGCTGTCGGTCTCCGAGCCCTTGCCGAACACGATCGCGCGATCGCCGGTGTTCTGCACGTAGTTGTTGAAGACCTTGTGGTCGTTGCCGTGGAACCGGATGCCGCTGCCGAACAGCACGTTGCCCTCGACGGTGGTGCGGTTGCCGTGGCGCAGGACGATGTAGCCCTTGCTGTCGCGGATCGTGTTGAAGCGGACCGTGTTGTCCGACGACTTCACGGAGATGGCCTCCGGGTCGCCGTTCGCCTTCTCGAACAGGTTGTGCTCAATCACCGCGTACGCCGACTTCGACTGCTTGTGGCTGTAGCCGAGCCGGATCGACTCGCCGCCGTTGTCACCGCTGAAGCTGTGGTTGTAGAAGTAGTTGTGGTGCACCCAGGTCCGTTGGGCGATCTCACTGCCCGGACCGGTGATCTGCAGGTACACGCCCTCGTTGCTGCGGTTCGAGAACGTGTTGAGGTCGACCTGGACGTCGTTCGCGCTCACGGTGAGCGAGGCGCCGTTCTTGTCGCCGTTGTAGGTGTTGCGGGTGATGCGCGTGGCCTGCGCCTTGACCGGGACGGACATCGAGCTGGTCCCGTTGAACACGAACCCCTCGATCGTCACGCCCCGCACGGCTCCGAGCTCGAAGCCGCCGCGGGTGAACACCGTGGCGCCGGTCGTGCGCGCCGCCACGGTGATGCCCGGCTTGGTGATCTTGACGGGCTGGTCGGCGGTGTGCACGCCCTCGGCCAGCACGATGCGCTGTCCCGGCACGGCGGTGTCGATGGCGGCCTGCAGGGAGGCCGTGGTCGAGACGCCGACGACGGCCGCGTGGGCCGGTGCGGCGACGAAGGACGACAGCAGGGCGGCCGCGCCGACAGCGGCCAGTGATCGGATCATTCGCCAACTCCGTTGGGTGCGAGTTGGCGGCGGTAGACGCAAGCTACCGCAGGATGCCCGTCGGCGGGGTGTTCCGGTACAGGCCGAGGGCGGTGTCGATCGACGGCACGCGCTCGAGCGTCCCGACGTCCGCCAGCGGGAACCACTGGGCGAAGTCGGTGGTGCCGTCCACCTCGTAGCGCAGCTCCCCGCCCACGATCCGCACCTCGTACATGATGCGCAGCGCGTGGTAGTCGCGGTCGGGCTCCTCGCGGAACTCCGAGTCGATGCCCAGCAGCCGCAGGACCTCGACCTCGAACCCGGTCTCCTCCTCGAACTCGCGGACGACCGCGTCGTACGGGTGCTCGCCGTGGTCCAGGCCGCCGCCGGGAAGGATCCACCGCTTGCCCGACGGGCCGAGCCAGCGCGCCAGCAAGATCTCCTCCGCGTCGTTGACGCACACCCCGTAGGCGGCCACACGCTGCTTCTTCGCCCTCATGCGACTCAGCGTAACTTGCGATCATCGCGAAAAAAGTGATATCACTTAGATACTACTTCGCTAGGGGGTCCGGATGAGCGCATCCATCGAGACGACGGTCCACATGCCGGCACCTGCCGTCCGTGAGAAGCACGCGCGGGAGCTGACCGGTCTGCCGATGTTCTTCGTGGGTTTCGGGGTGTTCGTGGTGGCGGTGTGGACGATCATCGAGGGAATCAGCACCGCCGTGGAGACCGAGGTGCCGCCGGTGGGGGCGATCATCACCAGCCTCCTGCTGTTCCTGGCGGGAGCGGTGGTGATGCGAGGGCTGTTCACCGTCGCGCCCGGTGAGGCGCGGGTGCTGCAGTTCCTCGGCCGCTACGTCGGCACGGTCCGCACGGACGGCCTGCGGTGGGCGAACCCGCTCACCACCCGTCAGAAGATCTCGACCAGGATCCGCAACCACGAGACGCAGACGCTGAAGGTCAACGACGCGGACGGCAACCCGATCGAGATCGCCGCCGTGGTCGTGTGGCAGGTGGAGGACACCGCCCGCGCCCGGTTCGAGGTGGACGACTTCGTGCGGTTCGTCGGCATCCAGACGGAGACCGCCGTGCGGCACATCGCGACGAGCTATCCGTACGACAACCACGACGAGGCAGGCCTGTCGCTGCGGGAGAACGCGGACGAGATCACCGAGACGCTGGCGATCGAGATCTCGGCACGCGTGCAGTCCGCCGGCGTGAAGGTGATCGAGTCGCGGCTCACCCACCTCGCGTACGCGCCGGAGATCGCACACGCCATGCTTCAGCGACAGCAGGCGGGCGCGGTCGTCGCGGCCCGCACGCGGATCGTGGAGGGAGCTGTCGGCATGGTCGAGCTGGCGCTGGAACGGCTCGCCGACCACGACGTCGTCGAGCTCGACGAAGAACGGAAGGCGGCGATGGTGTCGAACCTGCTCGTCGTGCTGTGCGGTGACCGCTCCACCCAGCCCGTGGTGAACACCGGGTCGCTGTACACCTGATGGCCGATCGCAAGAGCGTTCTGCTCAGGCTCGACCCGGCCGTGCACGACGCGTTGAGCAGGTGGGCGAACGACGAGCTGCGCAGCACCAACGCGCAGATCGAGTTCCTGCTGCGGCGCGCACTGGCCGAAGCGGGCCGGCTGCCCGGCGAGGCGAAGAAGATGCCTCGCCGCGGCCGCCCGCCGAAGAACCCGGAACCGGGCGACGACTGAGCGCTCGCGGCCGCACCAGATGGCCGTACGCGATGGTCACCAGGCGTCGGGGACGCCGCGGAAGGCCACGTTCGTGGCCCGGTGAGCTGGCCTGATATCCTTCGTCGTCGTGAACGCGCGGCACTCCGCCGTGGAGGAGAGCCGGTCCAGGCGAACAGCACTGGCCGGTGCCGACGAAGCGCGTCACGAACTCCGGTTTCGACACGAAGGGTGATGTCGCATGGCGAACATCAAGTCCCAGCTCAAGCGGATCAAGACCAACGAGAAGGCGCGCCTGCGCAACAAGTCGGTCAAGTCGTCCCTCAAGACGGCCATCCGCAAGTTCCGCGAGGCTGCCGAGGCCGGTGACAAGGCGAAGGCCCTGGAGCTGCTGCAGGACGCGTCCCGCAAGCTCGACAAGGCCGCCACCAAGGGCGTCATCCACGCCAACCAGGCCGCCAACAAGAAGTCGGCGATGGCGCTGCGCGCGAACCAGCTCGAGGGCTGATTCCGCTCGTAGAGCATCGAACTTCGGCAAAGGGGTCCGCTTCCTCAGGGAAGCGGGCCCCTTTCGCATTCGGTCCGGTGCGTCGTCGCACCGCGATTCACCGGCGCTTGGACACCTGATCGGATCCCGCGCCCGAGGTGATCGCTAACGACGGCCGTGCGCCGCGACGATCTTGAGCACGGCGCGTTCCAGTGCGTAGTCGGCGTCGGCCGCCACGCCCTTCACGTCGGCGTTGAGGCCCGCGACCACCTGCATCGCCTCGGCGAGGCCCGACTGGTCCCAGTTGCGGGACTGGGCCTGCGCCTTCTTGATCTTCCACGGCGGCATGCCGAGCGGACCGGCCAGGCTGAACGGGTCTGCCCTGCCGACCGCGGACACCCGCGCGACCGTGCGCACCGCGTCCGCCAGCGCGTCCGCCACGAGCACGTGCGGGACGCCGAGCTGCATGGCCCAGCGCAACGCCTCCATGGCGCCCGCCCGGTCACCGACGACGGCCTTCTCCGCCACGGCGAACCCGGTCACCTCGGCCTTGCCCTGGTGGTAGCGGCGGATCTCCTCGACCGTCACCTTGCCGTCGGTGTCCGACACGAGCTGCGACGCCGCGGCGGCGAGCTCGCGCAGGTTCGTGCCCACGGCGTCGATGAGCGTGGCCACGGCCTCCGGGTCGATCTTGCCGCCCGCCTGCCGCACCTCGTTGCGCACGAACGCCTCGCGGTCACCGGCCTTGGTGACCTTGGGGCACTCGGTGACGCCGGCGCCCGCCTTCTTCAGCTGCCCCGGCAGGTCCTTGGCCGCCTTGCTGCGACCACCGCCCGTGTGCACGACGACGAGCGTGACCCCGTCCGCCGGCGCCTTGGTGTAGGAGAGCACCGTGTCGGCGACCTCCTTGCCGATGTCCTGCGCGTTCTGCAGGACGATCACGCGCCCCTCGGCGAACAGCGACGGGCTGACCAGCTCGGCCAGCTCAGGAGGGGTGAGATCAGTCACCTGCACACGGGTCAGGTCCGCGTTCGGATCGACCTTCCGTGCAGCCTCGAGAGCCGCCCGAACAGCCCGTTCGACCAGCAGCTCCTCCTCGCCGATGACGAGGTGCAGTGACTCCGGTGCGCTCACACTCCGCATCCTTCCACGTCCCGGATCGTGGACGTTGGTGGCTGAGCGACGGACCGGTGCCGTAGTTTGGTAGGCACAACTGAACACCGCTCATCCAGAGGGGCAGAGGGACCGGCCCGAAGAAGCCCCGGCAACCGGCGTCAGCGCAGCAGTGCACCACCGCGCGCGGACGATCACGGTGCCAATTCCGACCCGTTCGATTTCGCGGGAAAGATGAGGAGATACCTCGCGATGACTGCTGTCTCTGTGCCCACGAGCACCAAGTTCGACCTCGGCCCCGCCCGCGCACTGCTGTGCCGTGAATGCGGAAACGAGACCCCTCTCGCTCCTGAGTACGCCTGTCTGGAGTGTTTCGGGCCGCTGGAAGTGGCCTACGACTTCGGGAAGATCCGGCGCGAGGACATCGAAGCCGGCCCCAGGTCGATCTGGCGCTACCGCGGCCTCCTCCCCGTTCCGTCCACTGTGGAACAGCACCCGAACACCGATCCCGGCGGCACCCGCCTGGTCGAGGCGCACAACCTCGCCAAGGCACTGGGAGTCCGCAAGATCTGGGTGAAGGACGACACCGGCAACCCCACCCACTCGTTCAAGGACCGCGTGGTCGGCGTGGCCCTGGCCGCCGCCCGCGAGCTCGGCTTCAAGGTGCTGGCCTGCCCCTCCACCGGCAACCTGGCGAACGCCGTCGCCGCGGCCGCCGCCCGCGCCGGCTGGAAGTCCGTCGTCCTCGTTCCCTCCAACCTCGAACGCGCCAAGATCCTCATGAGCGCGGTGTACGAAGGCGACCTGATCGCCGTCGACGGCAACTACGACGACGTGAACCGCCTCGCCCAGGAACTCGCCGCGGAGAACGAGGACTGGGCGTTCGTGAACGTCAACGTCCGCCCGTACTACGCGGAGGGCTCGAAGACGCTCGGCTACGAGGTCGCCGAACAGCTCGGCTGGCGCCTGCCCGACCAGATCGTGGTGCCGATCGCGTCCGGCTCGCAGCTCACCAAGGTCGACAAGGCGTTCCGCGAGCTCGGCCAGCTCGACCTGGTCGAAGCCACGCCGTACAAGGTCTTCGGCGCGCAGGCCACCGGCTGCTCCCCGATCTCCGCCGCCTTCAAGGCCGGCCACGACGTCATCCGCCCGGTCCGCCCGGACACCATCGCCCGCTCGCTGGCGATCGGCGCCCCGGCCGACGGCCCGTACGTGCTCGACGCGGTCCGCCGCACCAACGGCGCGATCGAGGACGTCACCGACGAAGAGGTCGTCGAGGGCATCAAGCTCCTCGCCCGCACCGAGGGCATCTTCGCCGAGACCGCTGGCGGCGTGACCGTGGCGACGGCGAAGAAGCTGATCGAGTCGGGCCAGCTCGACCCGGACGCGGAGACCGTGCTGCTCATCACCGGCGACGGCCTCAAGACCCTCGACGCGTTGGGCGACACGATCGGCCCGCGCGCGACGGTCCCGCCGTCGGCCGAGGCCGTCATCAACGCGCTGCGCTAGTCATCACCTCCTCCCGGACGCGATCTCCTTGCCTCAGAAGGAGATCGCGTCCGTCTTGAGCCACCCGGTGCGCGGGAACCGTTGCAGGCCGTCCATCACGTGCGGCCCGACCGGAAGCGCGTTCGCACGCCACGCCGCGACTTGTTTCGGCCACGCGGATTCCGCCTTGAGCGCGTTGTAGTGGTAGTCGTGCCAGACGTGCGGCGCGATCCGCAGCGCGTCGTCGAACACGAACTCCGACACGAGGTCGTACGCCTCCTCCGGCGTCTCGGCCTTCGTGGGCGGCAGCACGTGCGTGGTCTTCGCCTTGTGCGTGATGGCGCGTGTGCCGTCGGCGAGTGTTTCGCAGATGTAGTAACCGAAATCGGGCTTGAGCTCGTCGTGCGGCCACGGCGAGGGCGAGTAGCCCACCTGCCAGAGCGCCCACGCGAAGCCCGGCGTGCCACCGGGAATCGGGTAGCGGGGGTTGTACAGCCTGACCCAGACCATCTCTTCTCCTTCGTACGACTCGGTTCCCCGGCAACACCGCCAGGTCGCCGTCCTTGTCCGTGCGCAACACCAACGCACCTCCCGTCCGCAGCGCGTCGATCACGTGCGGACTCGGGTGCCCGTACCTGTTGTTCTCGCCGACGCTCACCAGCGCGACCCGCGGCCGCACGGCCTTGAGGAACGCCGGCAGCGAGTACCGCGACCCGTGGTGCGGCACCTTGAGCACCTCGGCGCCGAGGTCCCGCTCTCCCAGCAACGACGCCTGGCCGGCCAGTTCGACGTCACCGGTGAGCAGCACCCGGCCCGCTCTCGTGTGGGCCTTGAGCACGAGCGAGTAGTCGTTCACCGTCGTGTTCGCGTCCTGGGCGACCGGCGGATGCCGCGGCCCCAGCACCTCCAGCTCCAGTCCCGGCAGGGCGAACCGCTCCCCCGCCTTCGGTTCCACGACCCGCACGCCATGAGCGCGGGCCCGCGCGCTGACCTCCCTCCACGCCCAGTCGGGCTCCTTGAGCGGCCCGACCGCCACGGCTCCCACCGCACGCCCGGTGAGCACCGCGTCGAGACCGCCGACGTGGTCCGCGTGCAGGTGCGTCAGCACGAGCAGCGGAATCCTCTTGATCCCCAACGTCTTCAGGCACCGGTCCACCGCACCGGGATCAGGCCCGGTGTCGACGAGGACCGCCCGGTCGGCGTCGTCCGTGGCGAGCACCAGCGCGTCACCCTGGCCGACGTCGCAGCTGACGACCTTCCAGCCCTCCGGCGGCCAGTCCGGCGCCACCACCTTCAGCGGCACCAGCACCACGAACCCGCCGACCAGCACCGCGACGACCAACGTCCGCGTCTTCTTGAAACGCAGCAGCAACACCGTCACCGCCACGACCGCCGTCAACGCGACCGCCCCGGCCCAGCCCTCCGGCCAGCCGACCGCCGCACCGGGCACGGTCGCCGCCTGCCGCCCGACCTGGACCAGCCAGGTCACCGCGGGCCCGGCGACGTGGACGAGCAGCTCGGCCGCGTCCGGCCACACCGGCGCGACGACCGCCGCCACCACCCCGAGCACCGTCGCCGGCGCGACCACCGGCCCCGCGACGAGGTTGGCGACCACCGACACCAGGCTCACCTGACCGCTCAGCCCGGCCACCACCGGAGCGGTGGCGAGGCTCGCGGCAGTCGGGATGACGACCGCCTCGGCCAGCCCGCTCGGCACGCCGCGTTCCTTGAGCGCCCGTGCCCACCTCGGAGCGACCAGAACCAGAGCCGCCGTCGCGATCACGGACAACGCGAACCCCGGATCACCGCCCAGCGCCGGATCGACGAGCACGAGGACGAACACCGCCGTCGCGAGGCTCGGCACCGCGGACCGTTCCCGTCCGAGCACCAGTGCCAGCAACGCCACCGCACCCATGACCGCGGCCCTCAGCACGCTGGGCTCCGGTCCGGCCAGGACCACGAACCCGACCAGCGCCACCATCGCGGCGACCGCGGCCTGACGGGGACCGAACCTCCGCAGGAGCAGGTAGACCACACCGCAGACGATGGCCAGGTTCGCGCCGCTCACCGCGAGCAGGTGAGCGAGGCCGGCCGTGCGGAACTCGTCGACGATGCGCGGCACCATGCGGTCGGTGTCGCCCACCACGAGTGCCGGAAGCAGCCCGGCCTCCTCGTCGTCCAGGACGGCACTGGCCTGACGCAGACCGTCCCGGAGCCCGTCCGCCCAGGTCTGCCAGACCGGAGGTGGTCGCGGGTCGATCGGCGGCCCGCGGACTCGCAGCAGCGCGGACGCCAGGTCGCCGCCGCGGGGTGGGGCGAGCGTGCCTTTCACCGTGACCTGTTGGCCTGGCAAGAGGTCACGCCACTTGTCCGCTGGCGCCAGCAGCACCAGATGGGCGCCATCGGTGGTCGCCGTGAAGATCACGTGGTCGACGCCGCCCTGCTGACCGCCGAACCCTTCCGCACGAATGCCCTTGGGCCTGGTGTCGACCTCCACCGTCAGCGTGGAGCTGCGGCCTTCGTCCGCGGCCAGGCGGAGCGGATGGGTCTCGGCTCTCAGGACGTTCCCGCCCACCCAGGCCGCCGCCACCGGTCCGGAGATCAGCAGGGCGATGGCACACGTTCTGGTCCACCACGCCCGGCGCCAGGCCGCGAAGCCGATCGCTCCTGCGGTCAGTCCTGTCAGGACGGCCGCCTGCCAGCTGAGGAAGAGGCCGGCCACGGCTGTGGTCCACACCGCCGCCGCGGCCGGGGCCAGGCGGTAGTCGTGGGCTACCGGGTGTGTGCGGGGCACCGGGACCTCCGGTGTGCGGGAAGGTCGCCGTGGCCGGGCCGGTCAGGTGGCGGGAGGGTGTGGGGGTGGGTGGATCGCGGGCAGGTCTGAGGGCCGCGGCTCGCCGGGCGGCGTCGGCGGGTGCCGGGGTGGTGGGAGCTGGCGTAGCGGGTGATCCGGACTGAGGGCATGGCTGACTCCTGGAAGTGCGTGGACTCGGGGTGCGGCCGGAGTGGGGCGGCCAGGCGGGGATTGAGCGGGCTGCCACAGGCGGGGCTGGAGGTCAACCGAACGCGTCCGCGATGGGCGGGCCTCGCGATGGGCACGGGCTTTGCTCGACCAGCACGAGGGCGCGGGCCGCTCGGTGCGGGCGGTGGGAGACCACGGACGGGGCGCTGGTCAGGTGTGGAGCAGGTCGGCCAGCTTGGCGAGTTTGGAGTCGCCGATGCCTTCCACGTCGCGGAGCGCGTCGACCGAGGCGAAGGGGCCCTTGCGGGTGCGGTGGTCGACTATGCGCTGGGCCGTCACCGGGCCCACGCCGGGAAGGGTGTCGAGCTCGGCGGCGGTGGCGGCGTTCAGGTTCAGCTTGGCCGGGGCGGCGTTCGGGGCGTTGGGCGCTGCCGGGGGCGGGATGCCCACGGCTATCTGTTCGCCGTCGGCCAGTTTGCGGGCGAGGTTCAGGTCGTGGAGGTCCGTGCCCGGTTTCAGGCCGCCGGCCAGGCGGAGGGCGTCGGCCACCCTCGCGCCGGAGGTGACCGTCACCAGGCCAGGGGTGGTCACCTCGCCGATGACGTTCACGACCAGTTCGGGCGCGGGGGCCGTGGTGCTCACCAGGGCGAGGGCCGGTGCCTGTTCGGCGGCCGGGCTCTGCCACCAGCTGCCCAGGCCGATCACCGTGCAGGCCACGGCTACGCCGAGGCCCAGCAGTCCTCGGCGCGGGAGGCGGGGCAGGGTGAAGCGGCGGCGGGGCGGACCGTGTTCGTCGGAGTCCTCGGAACGCGCGAAGACCAGGGTCGGGTCGGCTCGCACCTTCTCGGCCAGGGCGGCCAGGCGTTCGCTCGGGCGGTCGTCCGGATGGGGGCGGGGCAACATGCGGGCGACGTTACGGAGCGGGACGGGTGGGGAGGTGGGGTGAGTTCCGGGGCTGTGGATTACTCGCGGGTTGTGGACAGGTCGCGATCACTCGTGGCTCGGGGACGGGGAGTTGTCGGGGGTCTGTGGGATGCTGTCGGGTCCTCCCGGCAGCACCACGACGCCCAGCACGCCCGGTCCGGTGTGCGCGCCGATGACCGCGCCGACCTCGGAGATCACGCATCCCGTCGAACCGGGGAGGCGTTCGTCCAGCCGGGTCGCCAGCTCCGCGGCGCGTTCGGGTGCGGCCAGGTGGTGCACGGCCAGACCCACGGGTCCGTCGCCCGCCGCGGCCGCCGCGAGGTCGACCAGCCGGCCGACGGCACGGCTCATCGTGCGCACCTTCTCCAACGGCACGATCCGGCCGTCTTCCATGTGCAGCAACGGTTTCACCGCCAGCGCGGTCCCCACCAGCGCCGCCGCCGTGCCGATCCGCCCGCCCCGGCGCAGGTGGTCCAGCGTCTCCAGGCAGAAGAACATCCGGGTCTGCTGAGCAGCGGAGGTCGCGGCTTCCTCCACCTCGGCGTGCGAGCTCCCGGCGGCAACGGCCGCGCACGCGCGCAAGACCGAGAACCCGAGCCCCATGCCCGTCGAGCGCGAGTCGACCACGCGGATGCGGGACGGGTTGATCTCCTCGGCCGCCAGCCGTGCGGCCTCCCACGTCCCGGACAGCTCACGGGACAGGTGCACCGACACGACCGCGTCAGACGACGACAGCACCTCCCGGTACACGTCGGCCATCTCGCCGGGTGTCGGACGCGAGGTGGTCACCCTGCGGTGCTCGCCCAGTGCCGTGGCCAGCTCGGACGGACCGAAGTCGACGCCGTCGAGGCGTCCGGCACCGTCCACCGCCACGTGCAACGGCACCACGGTGATCGAATGGCGCTTCGCGAACCCCTCGGGCAGGTAAGCCGTGGAGTCGGTGACGATGGAGATGCGCACGAGCGACGAGCCTACGGTGCTCACTCCTCCGAGGTGCTCATCGCCACGGAGGAGATGAGAGCGGCCATCGCCTTGCCCACGAGCTCATGCCCTTCCCAGCCCCAGTGCATCCCGTCGGGGTTCCCGGCACCGGAGCGCACGTGGTCCCCGATCACGGCGGGCAGGTCGAGCAACGGCACCCCCGCACCTGCGGCCCATCCGCGCACAGCCGCCACCGCAGCCGCGTGCCCCTGATGCGCGTACGCGTACGTGGGCGCCCGATGCACGGACGGCACGATCCCGACCGCCGGCATTGTGTACTGCAGATTGCGCACGGACTGCAGCATGTCCCGCAGGTATCGAGCAGTCAGCGCAGGCGGCAGCGACGCACGCGTGTACGGCGCCAGACGTGGCTGCACGTCCTGATAGCGCGCACGCACCCAACGCCGCAGCCAGTCTGGCCGCACGTAACGCAGCCCCTCGCGCAGATACGTCGGCAACGGCGAGGGCAGCGTGTCCATGCTCCCCACCGCGAACACCAGCACGTCGGTCCGGGGCAGCAACGACCAGATGCGCGGGTCCCCGGTCAACGCCCACCAGGCGTCCCTGGCCGTCCACCCGAACCCGGCCGCCAGCTCCGCCGCGCCACCGAGCTCGGCGGCGCAGATGTTGTGCCACAGTCTCGGGTGGTCGGCGGGCAGCGGTCCGGACGGCCCGAAGAACGACAGCGAGTCGCCGAGGACCAGCAGTCTCAACGCGTGGTGCCCGCGTTGTACGACGTCAGCCGCCACCGGTCGTTGCGCCGGGTGAACACGGTCCAGTGGCAGTTCGAGATGCCGCCGAGCTGCGACCAGTTCTCCACCGGCAGCCCGAGCAGCCGCCCGGTCAACGCGCTGATCAGGCCGCCGTGCGCGCACAGCAGCACGGTCTCGGAGAACTCCTCGTCGACCTCGTGCACGAGCTGGATCGCCCGCTCGGCGACCTCGACCCGGGACTCGCCGTCGGGCGGCGTGTACGTCGGATCGGTGCGCCACAGGGTGACGGCACCCGGCCACTCCTGCTCGACCTCGGCCAGGTTGAGGCCCTGCCACTTGCCCAGGTGGGTCTCGCGCAGCCGTTCGTCGATCCGCAACGGCACGTCCGCGGACGTGGTGAACACCTTCGCGGTCTCACGCGCGCGTTGCAGGTCGGAGGCCACGACGACCTCCGGTTCGAACCCCGCGAGCACCGGCACGGCGAAGCGCGCCTGGTTCACGCCGGTCTCGGTGAGCGCCGAGTCCAGATGACCCTGCAGACGACCTGTCGCGTTGTAGTCGGTCTCACCGTGCCGCCACAGCACGAGCCGGCTCAGGGCCATCAGCTACCTCATTCAGCCGTGGAGTCGGCGGGGACGTCCGCTTCGAACTCGATGCGCGGGCAGTCCTTCCACAGCCTCTCCAGGCCGTAGAAGCTGCGCTCCTCGGTGTGCTGCACGTGCACGACGACGTCCACGAAGTCCAGCAGCACCCACCGGCCCTCGCGGGCCCCTTCGCGGCGCACCGGCTTCGTGCCGGCCTCCCGCAGCTTCTCCTCGATGTTGTCGACGATCGCGCCGACCTGCCGCTCGTTGGGAGCGGACGCGATCACGAACACGTCCGTGATCACGAGCTGGTCGGAGACGTCGAGCACCGTCACGTCGTGCGCCTTCTTGTCGGCCGCTGCGTTCGCCGCGACCAGCGCCAGCCGTCGTGCCTCGTCGGTGGCTGCCACGTCACTCCTCTGACTTCCGGTGCGCGTCGATACGCCCACACGAGTTACTGAGGGTACCGGCGAGCGCCAACCGGGTACCGCGAGCCCGGACATGACGAAGGCCACCTCAGCGCCCTGAGGTGGCCTTCACCTGTGCCGAAGCTTAGAGCGGGCGGACCTGCTGGGCCTGCGGCCCCTTCTGGCCCTGTCCGACCTCGAACTCGACCTTCTGGTTCTCCTCGAGCGACCGGAAACCCTTGGACTGGATCTCCGAGTAGTGCACGAAGACGTCTGCCGAGCCGTCGTCGGGGGCGATGAAGCCGAACCCCTTCTCGGCGTTGAACCACTTCACGGTGCCTGTAGCCAAAGTCTTGCCTTCCACGAACCAGCAACAACCCGCTGATTGTTGCCTCCCGCGCGCTCGGATGCACGCAAAATCCACTCGAACGTGGTTACGACTCGGAGTAGAGGCCTGTTTTCGCGATGTACTGGACCACCCCGTCCGGAACCAGGTACCACACGGGCTGCCCCGAGGCCACCCTCGCGCGGCACCCGGTCGACGAGATCGCCATGGCCGGGATCTCGACGAGCGAGACGGCTCCCGGCGGTAGGTGGCGGTCGTTGAGCGTGTAGCCCGGACGGGTGACACCGATGAAGTGGGCCAGCTGGAACGCGTCCGCGGCGCGCTTCCACGACAGGATCTGCTCGAGGGCGTCGGCGCCGGTGATGAAGAACAGCTCGGCGTCGGGGTACTGCTTCTTCAGGTCCGTGAGGGTGTCCACGGTGTACGTGGGGCCCTCCCGGTCGATGTCGACGCGGCTGACCGAGAAGCGGGGGTTGGACGCGGTGGCGACGACCGTCATCAGGTAGCGGTCCTCGGCGGGTGAGACCTCACGCGACGACTTCTGCCAGGGCTGACCCGTCGGCACGAAGATCACGCGGTCGAGGTCGAACCGGTCCTGCACCTCGCTGGCGGCCACGAGGTGACCGTGGTGGACGGGATCGAACGTGCCACCCATGACGCCGATGCGCATCGAACCAGCGTAGACCGGCACCGGGCCGCTCCCGAGGCCCAGCGCCGGTCGCGCTGATCACACCGCACGGCCCAGGGGGAGGACGGGCCGTGCGGGTCGCGGCCCACCCCGAAGCAGAGCCGCGCACAGGAGGAACGCACGCCCGCGATCCCCATTACGCGGTTCCGCCATGAATTTTCCTAATGGGCCACGACGAGCCGCACAGGTCCTCTGACCAGCGAACCCTTGCGGAACTCGACGGGTTCGGCGAGCCGCAGACCGGGCATGCGGCGCAGCAGCGTGCCCAGCGCGACCTGCAGTTCCATCCGGGCGAGCTGCGACCCCAGGCAGAAGTGGATGCCGTGGCCGAACTGCAGGTGCTGGCCGACCTCGCGGTCCAGGTCCAGCTCGTCGGCGTTCGCGTACACGGCCGCGTCGCGGTTCGCCGAGGACACGACCACCAGCACGGCGTCGCCCTCCTTCACCAGCGCGTTGCCGACCTGGACGTCCTCGGTCGCGATGCGGGGGAAGCCGGCGCCGCTGCCCAGCGGGATGTACCGGAGCAGCTCCTCGACGGCGTTCGGCAGCTTCTCCGGGTTCTCCCGCAGCTGCTTCATGTCGTCCGGGTGCTCGAACAGCGCCACGACACTGTTCGCGATCATGTTCGCCGTCGTCTCGTGACCCGCGACCAGCAACGTGATGCCGAACCGGACGAGCTCCTCTTCGCTCAAACGATCGTCGTTGTCCCGTGCGACGACCAGTGCGCCCATGAGGTCGTCCGTGGGGTTCGCACGGCGCTTGGCGACGAGTTCGGTGAAGTAGGCGTGCAACTTCATCATGCCGTGCATCGCTTCTTCGGGCGTGTGGCCGCCAACCGTCGAAAGCACCTGGTTCGACCACATGCGGAACTCGTCGCGGTCCTCGAACGGCACGCCGAGCAGCTCGCAGATGACCGTGATCGGGAACGGCATGCTGAAGCCCTCGACGAGGTCGCCGGGGTTGTCGAGGCGGTCGAGCAGCTCGTCGGTGATCTGCTGGGCACGCGGCCGCAGCTCCTCGATCCGGCGGACCGTGAACGCCTTCGACACCAGCCGGCGCATGCGCGAGTGGTCCTCGCCGTCGTGGGTGAGGATGGAGCCGCCCGGTGCGATGAGCGGCTGCATCCTCGGCACGTCCTGGCCGACCGTTCGCGCCCGGCTGAACCGCGGGTCGCCGAGCACGAACTTCGTCTCGTCGTACGTCGTGACGAGCCAGCCCTCACCGCCGTACGGATACGTCACGCGCGAGACAGGCTCGTCGTGCCGTAGTCGTTCATAGGTCGGATCGAGCGTCAGGCCGTCGGTCTCGGAGAACGGGTACGTGGGAGCCATGTCTCCGAAGGTATCGATCTACGCCTTCGGGCGGGTGTGCCCTTCTCCCCACACGACCCATTTCGAGGACGTCAGCTCGGATAGGCCCATCGGGCCGCGTGCGTGCAGCTTCTGCGTGGAGATGCCGATCTCCGCGCCCATGCCGAACTCCGCACCGTCGGTGAACGCCGTGGAGGCGTTGACGAACACCGCCGCGGCATCGACACGGGCCGTGAACCTGCGTGCTGCCGTGACGTCGTTCGTCACGATCGCCTCGCTGTGGCCGGAGCCGTAGGTCGCGATGTGCTTCACGGCTTCGTCCAGCGAGTCGACGACCTTCGCGGCGATGTCGAGGCTCAGGTACTCGGTGCCCCAGTCGTCGTCGTTCGCGGGCGTGACGTCGGCCTGCCGCGCGAACTGCTCGTCGCCGTGGATGGTCACGTTCTCCTGCTGCAACGCCTTGACGACGCGCGGGACGAACTCGTTCGCGACGTCCTTGTGCACTAGGAGGGACTCCGCCGCGTTGCACACGCTCGTGCGCCGCGTCTTGGCGTTGAGGACGATCGCCTCGGCCATGTCGAGGTCGGCGTTCGCGTCGACGTAGACGTGGCAGTTGCCGACGCCGGTCTCGATCGTGGGAACCGTGGCCTGCTCGACGACGGCGTTGATCAGACCGGCGCCACCGCGCGGGATGACCAGGTCGACGAGGCCGCGCGCGGTGATGAGGTGCGTGACGGACGCGCGGTCGTGGCACGGCAGCAGCTGCACGCAGTCGGCCGGCAGGTCCACGCTTTCGAGTGCGTCGCGCAGTACGGCGACGAGCGTGGTGTTGGAGTGCTCGGCGGTCGAGGACCCGCGCAGCAGCGCGGCGTTGCCCGACTTCAGCGCGAGGCCGGCGGCGTCGACCGTGACGTTCGGACGGGCCTCGTAGACCATGCCGACGACGCCCATCGGGACGCGGACCTGCTTGAGCTCCAGGCCGTTCGGGAGGATTCCGCCGCGCAGCACCTCGCCGACCGGGTCGTTCTGACCCGCCACGGTTTCGAGGCCCTTGGCCACGCCTTCGATGCGAGCCTCGGTGAGAGCGAGGCGGTCGAGGATGCCCTCTGGGAGACCGGCTGCCTTGCCCGCTTCGAGGTCCTTCGCGTTGGCCTCGATGATCTCCGGCGCGCGCTCGCGGAGGGCGGCGGCCATCGCGTGCAGCGCGGTGTCCTTGCGCTCGCGGGTGGCGAGGACTAGTTCGTCGGCGGCGACTCGGGCACGGCGGGCGGCCGCGTGCACCTGGTCGCGCAGGTCATCAGTCACCCTTCACACATTACGACCTGTGGACGCGCAGCTGAGAGCGGGTTTCCGAGCGCCGGCCTCCACTACCGGGTGTACACGACCAGGTGCGCAAGCCGGCGCTCATCCGAGGTGTCCACAACTCTGCGAGTTCGCGTCGGTCGTCCGGTCACCTCTTCGGGTCAACCGCCGAAGGCGATTCGGCCGGAAGCGGTGACCGGACGACCGACAAGAGGCGAACGAGCCGCCGTCTGCGAAGCAGCGGCCAAAAACACTGGCAAGCTTGCTCTCCATGGACGACATCGCGTTGAGGGAACTGGCGGAGGAACGGCTCCGGGCTCTGGCCGGTCCGAAGGCTGTGCTGCGCGAGGACCAGTGGACGGCGATCCACACCCTCGTGGCCCAGCGCCGCAGAGCACTCGTCGTCCAGCGCACCGGCTGGGGCAAGTCGGCCGTCTACTTCATCGCCACGGCGTTGCTGCGCCAGCTCGGTGAGGGGCCGACGGTCATCGTGTCGCCGCTTCTCGCGTTGATGCGCAACCAGGTGGATGCCGCGGCGCGGGCGGGTGTGCACGCGGTGACCATCAACTCGGCCAACACCGACGAGTGGGACGCGGTGCAGGAGCAGGTCGCGGCCGGTGAGGTCGACGTGCTCCTGGTCAGTCCGGAGCGGTTGAACAACCCCGACTTCCGGGACGCGGTGCTCCCGTCGTTGACGGCGTCGGCGGGCATGCTCGTCGTCGACGAGGCGCACTGCATCTCGGACTGGGGACACGACTTCCGGCCCGACTACCGCAGGTTGCGGACGTTGCTGACGGAGCTGCCGCCGGGTGTGCCGGTGCTGGCCACGACGGCGACCGCGAACGACCGCGTGGTCCACGACGTCACCGAGCAGCTGGGACTGGGTGCGGACGAGGGCACGCTGGTGCTGCGCGGGCCGCTCGACCGCGACAGCCTGCGGTTGTCGGTCGCGGCGCTGCCCACGGCCGAGGCGCGGCTCGGCTGGCTGGCCGAGCAGCTCGAGCGGCTGCCGGGGTCCGGGATCATCTACACGCTGACGGTCGCGGCGGCGGACGACATCGCGGCGTTCCTCGCCTCGCGCGGGTTCGCGGTGGCCGCGTACTCGGGCAAGACCGAGCCCGCCGAGCGTGAACGGGCCGAAGAGGACCTGCTGAACAACCGGGTCAAGGCGCTCGTCGCCACGTCCGCGCTGGGCATGGGCTTCGACAAGCCGGACCTGGGGTTCGTGGTGCACGTCGGCGCGCCGTCCTCGCCCATCGCGTACTACCAGCAGATCGGTCGTGCCGGCCGTGGTGTCGAACGGGCCGAGGTCGTGCTGCTGCCGGGGCACGAGGACAAGGACATCTGGGCGTACTTCGCATCCCTGGCGTTCCCAGCCGAGGTGGTGGTGCGGCAGGTGTTGTCGGCGCTCGACGGGGCGGGGCGGGCGTTGTCGACGGCGGCGTTGGAGCCGATGGTCGAGCTGTCGCGCGGGCGGCTCGAGGTCGTGCTGAAGGTGCTGGACGTCGACGGCGCGGTCCGGCGCGTCAAAGGCGGCTGGGAGTCGACCGGGCGGCCGTGGGAGTACGACGGCGAACGGTATGCGCGCATCGCGGAGGCGCGGAAGGCCGAGCAGCAGGTGATGATCGAGTACCTGCGGACGACGTCGTGCCGGATGAAGTTCCTGCAGGACCAGCTCGACGACCCGAGCTCGCACGAGTGCGGGCGCTGCGACAATTGCACCGGCGAGCGGCTGTCGGTCGAGGTGTCCGAGGGGGCGGCGGAGGCGGCGCGCGAACGGCTGCTGCGGCCCGGTCTCGACGTGGCGCCGCGCAAGATGTGGCCGACGGGCATGGCCGCGATCGGGGTGCCGCTGTCGGGCAAGATCCCGGCGGCCGAGGTGGCGGCCACCGGGCGGGCGCTCGGCAGGCTCACCGACATCGGCTGGGGCAACCGGCTGCGCGACCTGCTCGGCGACGAGCAGGACCGCGAGATCCCCGACGACGTGTTCGCGGCCTGCGTGAAGGTGCTGTCGGCGTGGGGCTGGGACGAACGGCCGGTCGGCGTGGTGACGGTCGGGTCGCGGCGACGTCCCCAGCTCGTCGGCAGCTTCGGGCAGAAGATCGCGTCGATCGGGCGGCTGCCGTTGCTGGGCACGATCTGGCTCGGTGAGTCGACGCACCGGGCCAACTCCGCTCAGCGGCTGGCGGGTCTCGTGCGGTCCGGCGACGTACCGGACGTGTCCGGTGTGGACGGTCCGCTGCTGCTGGTGGACGACCACGTCGACACCGGCTGGACGATGACGGTGGCGGCTCGGTTGCTCAGGAAGGAGGGGGTGCCCGCGGTGCTGCCGTTCGCGTTGGCGGTGACGAACTGACGGGTGGCCAACCACGCGCCCGCGGTGGCACTGTCTTCCGCGTGATCCCGGATGTCGTGCGGTTCCGGCAGGCCGATCTGCTGATCGGGCTGTACCGGCGGTTCGGACCGGTCGTGCGGGTGGGCCCGTACACCTACCTGCTGGGTCCCGAGGCGAACCAGTTCCTGTTCGCGCACGCCGAGCTGTTCGAGGTGGAGCGGGCGTTCCAGTCGCTGGTGCCGGTGGATGGGCCGACGTCGTTGATCGTCAGCGACGGCGAGGACCACAAGCGACGGCGGCGGCTCGTGCAGCCGGCGTTGGTGCACCGGCAGATCGCCGGGTACGTGCCGGTGATGGAGGCCACCGCGGAGGCGACGCTCGACGCGTGGCGGCCGGGCCAGGAGCTCGACGTCTACCAGGAGTTCCGCCGGGCGATCCGGCGCACCACGATCCACGCGTTGTTCGGCGAGAACCTGGCGCGGGACGCGGACTTCTTCGGCGCGCACCTGCAGGTGCTGATCAACCTGATCGACCGCAACCCGGCGGTCATCACGTGGCTCCGCAGGACCAAGGCGCCGGCTTGGCGCAACGCGATGCGGGCGCGGCGGGCCGTGGACGCGCGGGTCTACCAGGCCATCGCGGAGGCGCGGCAGGGCGGGGAGGCCGGTGACGTGCTCGCCTCGCTCGTGCGGGGCAGCGAACTGAGCGACCTGGAGGTGCGTGACCAGGTCGTCACTCTGATCGCGGCCGGGTACGAGACGACCAGTGCCGCGATGGCGTGGGCGATCCTGAACCTGGTGCGGCACGACGGGGTCTGGGAACGCGCCCAGGAGGATGACGACTACCTGGCCAACGTCGTCAGCGAGACGTTGCGGCTGTACCCGCCCGCGGTGGTCTCGGCGCGGGTCGCGGCACAGCCGTTCGAGCTCGCCGGGAAGAAGATCAAGCAGGGCACGTTCCTGCTGTACAGCCCGTACGTCACGCATCGGCTGGCCGAGGTCTGGACGGATCCGCTGCGGTTCGACCCCGACCGGTGGGAGCGCAAGCCGGCACCGCACGAGTTCCTGCCGTTCGGCGGCGGCCCGCACCGGTGCATCGGCGCCGGGCTCGCCACGACCGAGCTGTCCGTGATGCTGAAAGCGTTGCTGCGCAGGCGGAAACCCGAGCTGCTCCCCCAGCGCGTCACACCGACCGGTCTCGCCGCGATGCGCCCCAGGCACGGCCTCAGAATCCGAGCGGCAGGATGACCGCGGAGGCGAGGGAGGCGGCGGCGCGCAGGTGGTTCCAGCGCGTCCACTTGCGCAGGTACTCGTCCCAGTAGGTGTCGTCGGTCCGTTCGAGGCGGTTGTTCATCGGCACGTTGACGACCACCGTCACCAGGAAGGCGCCGACGACGTAGAGCAGGCCGCCGACGTACCGGCCGTCGAAGACGACCTCACCGAGGCACAGCACGGCGGTACCGAGGAACATCAGCAGGAACAACGGGTTCTGGATGCGCGCGTTGATGCGGCGCATCGCGGCACGGGCCTGGTCGGCGGGCAGGTCCGCGAGGCCCGGCATCACGGCGGTGGAGAACGAGAAGAACACGCCGGCCATCAAGCCGGCGGCAGCGGTGGCGATGATCGCGTAGATCCCCATGACGCCCACTCTGATCCCGCAGGACAGGACTCTCAATGACAGTTCATCGCGCGCGCTTGCTCGTTCGTCCAGAATCACCGGCATGACGGACGCGCTGGGCGAGGCACTGCACCTGTTGAGGATGTCCGGCACCTTCTACTGCCGCAACGAGCTCAGCGAGCCGTGGGGGCTCACGATGCCCGACATGACGGACTGCCTGTGGTTCCACGTCCTCACGAGCGGCCGCTGCGAGGTCGAGGTCGACGGCGCGGTCACCGTGCTCGCACCCGGCGACGTGCTGCTCGTGCCCGGCGGTCAGGGCCACCGGCTCTTCAGCGGCAAAGCGGAGTCGCCGCTGGTCACGACGTTGCCGCACACGTTCGAGACCGACAACTACGCGATCCTGCGCCACGGCGGCGGTGGTGAGGTCACGCATCTCGTGTGCGGCGCGGTCCGGTTCGACGACCCGGCCGCGAAGCACCTCGTCGCCGTCCTGCCGCAGACCCTGTACGTCCGGCAGGCCGACGACATGCGGGCCACGATCGACCTCATGGCCGCCGAGGCGCGCTATCTGCGACCCGGCGGCGAAGCGGTCATCACGAGGCTCGCGGACGTGCTGGTGATCCAGACGATCCGCTCGTGGCTCACCCACGACCCGGCGGCGCGCACCGGGTGGCTCGGCGCGTTGCAGGACCAGCAGATCGGGCAGGCGCTGGCGTTGATCCACCGCGATCCCGCGCAGCCGTGGACCGTCGAACGGCTCGCGCAGCAGACCGCGATGTCCCGGTCGGCGTTCGCGGCGCGGTTCACCGACCTCGTCGGCGAGCCGGCCATGCGCTACGTGACGCGGTGGCGCATGCACGTGGCGGTGAACCGGCTCCAGGACCGCGACCGGACGGTCAGCGAGGTCGCCCGCGGCCTCGGCTACGAGTCCGAGGCCGCGTTCAGCCGGGCGTTCAAACGGGTCGTCGGGGTCTCCCCCGGTCAGTCCCGGGCGGGCTGAATCAGGTCCCAGCGGTTGCCGTACAGGTCCTCGAAGACGGCGACGCGACCGTAGACCTCGTCACGGGGCTCCTCGCGGAAGTGCACGCCGAACGCCGTCATGCGGGCGTGGTCCCGGTCGAAGTCGTCCGTGTTCAGGAAGAACCCGACACGGCCGCCGGTCTGGTCGCCCACGCGTGCCTGCTGCATACCTGTGTCAGCCTGTGCCAGCAGCAGCGACGCTCCCGACCCCGCCGACACCACGACCCACCGCTTGTCGCCCTGCGGAACGTCCTCGACCAACGTGAACCCGAGTCCGTCCACGTAGAAGCGGATCGCCTCGTCGTAGTCGCGGACCACCAACGTCACCACAGCAACAGATCGCACACCGATGAGTATCGCCGACGAGAAGGGTCCACCCGCACATGACCGACTCACTCGTGCTCCTGCACCCCGGCGGCGCGGACCCGTCCGCGTTCGGCCCGCAGTACGACGCCCTCGCCGACTTCGCCCTGCACGCGCCGCACCGCGTCGACCAGGCCCCCCAGGACCACACCGAGATGGCGCACGACACCATCGCGTTCCTCGAACGCACGGGGCCCGCCCACCTGCTCGGCTGCAGCGACGGCGCCACGATCGCGCTGCTCACAGCGGTGCTCAGACCCGATCTCGTGCATCGGCTCGTGGTCGTCTGCGGCGTCTTCCACCACGACGGCTGGGATCCCGCGACGGAACTGACGCCCATGCACCGCCGTTCGCCCGCGCTGACCGAAACGGATCTCGGCACGCTCCCCAACCGGACGCTGATCATGATCGGCGATGACGACGAGGTGCGGCTGGAACACGCCACGGCGATGTACCGGGCGCTGCCCAACGCCGAGCTGGCGGTCGTTCCCGGTACTTCGCACGGTCTCCTGCACGAGAAACCCGTGCTGTGCAACGCGATGATCGTCGACTTCCTCGCCAGCGACCCAGTGGAGACATACGCACCAATCCGTCGCCGTATGTGACAAGGTGACTACATGGCGGTGACTTCGGAAACTCATCGACTTCCCGTGCGCAAGCTGGTTGCCGCGTCCGCCGGCAACGCGGTCGAGTGGTACGACTGGGGCATCTACACGGCCTTCAGCATCTACTTCGCCACCCAGATCTTTCCCAGCGGCAACGAGACGGCCGCGCTGCTGAGCACGTTCGCGACCTTCGCGCTGGCGTTCTTCTTCCGCCCGCTCGGCGGATACCTGCTCGGGCGCTTCGCGGACCTGAAGGGGCGCCGCACCGCGATGCTCCTGACGATCGCGCTGATGTCCGGCGGGTCCGTCGTGATCGGGGTGCTGCCGACGTTCGAGCAGGTCGGCTGGCTGTCGCCGGTGCTGCTCGTGCTCGCCAGGATCGCCCAGGGCATGGCGCTCGGCGGCGAGGTGTCGAACGCGTCGGCGTACCTCGGCGAGATCGCCGAGCCGAGTCACCGCGGGCGCTACTCGTCGTTCTTCTACATCTCGACGGGCGCGGCGGTGCTGGTCGCGTCACTGCTCGGGTTCTTCCTGTCCCGCAACCTCGACAAGGCCGCGATGGCCTCCTACGGCTGGCGCGTGCCGTTCCTGATCGGCGGCGTGCTCGGGCTGATCGGCCTGTGGCTGCGGCGGGAGCTGCCGGAGACCGACCAGTTCGAGGAGAACCGCGCCAAGGCGGAGAAGCTGCGCAACCCGTTGCTGCTCACCCTGAAGGAGCACCCGAAGGCCGTCGGTCAGCTCGTCGGCATCACGCTGCTGTCGACGTTGTGCTTCTACACGTTCTTCTCCGCGCTGACGCCGTTCGCCGTGAAGACCAAGGGCGCCGACGACGTCGACGTGTTCCTCGCGTTGTCGATCGGCACGGTCGTGTTCATCGCGCTGCAGTACCCGCTGGGGTGGACGGCCGACCGGTTCGGCCGCAAGCCGCAGATGCTCGTGTGGTCGGCGGCGATGGCGTTGCTGGTCGTGCCGCTGTCCACGCTGGTCAGGCCCGGCTTCGTGAACCTCGTCATCGTGTTCAGCGTCGGCCTTGGGCTCTACACGGCGATCACGTCGATCGCGCCCGCGATCATGAGCGAGCTGTTCCCGACGGAGCTGCGCGGTCTCGGCATCGGCGCTTGGTACAACCTGACGGTCGCGTTGTTCGGCGGCACCGCGCCGCTGGTCATCCAGGCCGTCGGCGGGACCGTGTTCTTCTGGTACGTCGCGGTGGCCGCCGTGATCACGTTCCTGGTCGTGCTCACCCTTCCGGAGACAAGGGGTGTTCGGTTGAGCTGAGGCAGAACTCGTTGCCCTCCGGGTCGGCCAGCACGAACCAGATGCCGTCGCGGCTCACGACCGTGGCACCGAGGTCGACGAGCCGCGCGACCTCGGTCTCCACGTCGTCGCACCACAGGTCGACGTGCACGCGGTTCTTGACCGTCTTCGGCTCGGGCACGCGGTTGAAGAAGAATCGCGGCGACCCGTCGAGCAGCACCGACGGGTCGTCCTCGGGGTCGTCGATCCCCATGGCGCTCAACCGCGCCAGCTCGGCGTCCTCGTAGGGCGCCAGCGAGTGGTCGTCCAGCGCCTCGGCCCAGAACCGGGCCAGCGAGGCGGGATGAGCGCAGTCGATCACGACGTCGTGCATCCGGGCCATGGCCCGACCCTAGCGATGCAACGGCACCAGGTCATCCGCGTGCACGACCTCGCGGCGTTGCTCCTCCGGCAGGTCGTGGGTCTTGCGGCCGATCAGCGACGGCAGCTCCGCCGAGTCGTAGCCGACGACACCGCGGGCCACGACCTCGCCCGCCAGGCTCACCAGCTCGACGACGTCACCGGCCTCGAAGTCGCCGTCGACACCGGTGATCCCGGCCGACAGCAGCGAGCGACGCCGGCCGACCACCGCCGCCACGGCACCGTCGTCGAGGTGCAGGCGGCCGTTCGCGTCGGTCGCGTAGCCGAGCCAGAACCGCCGGGCCGTGAGGCGCGAGCCCGTTGCGGCGAAAGCGGTGCCGACGTCGGCGGAGGTCAGCGCGCGACCAGCTTCTGTCGCGCCCGTCAGCAAGACCGGGATTCCCGCCGACGAGGCCAGGCGTGCGGCGGCGAGCTTGGACGCCATGCCGCCGGTGCCGAGGCCCGAAGCGCCGACGGACCCGGCCTGCACACCGTCCACATCGGACGCCGACGCCACCTCGGAGATGCGGACAGCTCCGGGTTTGCGCGGGTCGCCCGAGTACAGGGCGTCCACGTCGGAGAGCAGGAACAGCGCGTCGGCGCCGATCAGGTGCGCGACCAGGGCGGCGAGGCGGTCGTTGTCACCGAAGCGGATCTCCTCGGTGGCCACGGTGTCGTTCTCGTTGACGACCGGGACCGCGCCCAGCGCCAGCAGCCGGTCGAACGTGCGCTGCGCGTTGCGGTAGTGCGACCGGCGCACCACGTCGTCGGCGGTCAGCAAGACCTGGCCGACGGTCAGCGAGTAGCGGCCGAACGAGTTCGCGTAGGCGTGCGCCAACGTCAGCTGGCCCACGCTCGCCGCCGCCTGCTGGGTGGCGAGGTCGCGCGGCCTGCGGGAGATCCGCAACGGCGCCAGTCCGGCGGCGATCGCGCCCGACGAGACGAGCACGACCTGGCTGCCGGAGGCGGACCGGGCGGCGAGGGCGTCGACCAGCGCGTCGAGACGCGCCGGGTCGAGGCCACCTTCCGCGGTGGTCAGGGAGGAAGAACCGACCTTGACCACGATGCGATGCGCCGAGGCGATCGCGGTTCGAGCCTGTGAGACCACGGGGGCCGTCACGGATTTACTCCTCGTCGAAGTCGTCGCCGTAGTCACCGGGCGCGCGGCGTGCCTTCTTCAGGGCCTTGCGCTCGTGGGCGCCGATGCGGTCGTTGCGCTCGAGGCGGGCGTCCGTGCCCCGTCCGGTCATCGTCATCGCGATGCCGGCCGGGGTCGTCGGCTCCCAGTCGAACACCAGGTCGCCGATGGTGACCTGGCAGCCGGGAACGGCGCCCATCTTCACGAGCTTGTCCTCGACGCCCAGCCTGTTCAGGCGGTCCGCGAGGTAACCGACGGCTTCGTCGTTGGAGAAGTCGGTCTGGCGGATCCAGCGCTCGGGGCGGTCGCCCCGCACGATGAAGCCACCCTCGACCGAGGGGTCCTCGGTCACGGTGAAGCCCTCGTCGTCCACGGCGGTCGGCCGCAGCACGATTCGGGTCGACTCCTTCTTCGGCTGGGCCTCGCGGTACTCGCGCACGACCTCGGCCAGCTTGAACGTCAGCTCGCGCAGGCCGTGGCGCGACACCGTCGACACCTCGAAGACCGGCAGGCCGCGGGCCTCGATCTCCGGGCGGACGATGTCGGCGAGGTCCTGGGCGTCGGGGATGTCGACCTTGTTGAGGATCACCACGCGCGGCCGGTCGGCGAAGTTGCCGCCCATCGACGGCGTGTACTCGGCGAGCTCCTTCTCGAGCGCGTCGATGTCCGCCAACGGGTCGCGGCCCGGCTCGTACGTCGCGCAGTCGACGACGTGCGCGAGGACGGCGGTGCGCTCGATGTGGCGCAGGAACTCGAGACCGAGGCCCTTGCCCTGCGACGCGCCGGGGATCAGGCCGGGGACGTCCGCCATCGTGAAGATGGTCTCGCCCGCGGTGATCACGCCGAGGTTCGGGACCAGCGTCGTGAACGGGTAGTCGGCGATCTTCGGCTTCGCCGCGGACAGCACGGAGATCAGCGACGACTTGCCGGCCGACGGGAACCCGAGCAGGCCGACGTCCGCGACGGACTTGAGCTCCAGCACCAGGTCCCGCGTCTCGCCCGGCTCACCGAGCAGCGCGAAACCGGGGGCCTTGCGCGCCTTGGACGCGAGCGCCGCGTTGCCGAGACCGCCACGGCCACCGGCGGCGGCGATGAGCTGGGTGCCCTCGCCGACGAGGTCCGCGACGACCTCGCCGTCCTCGGTCAGCACGACGGTGCCGTCCGGGACGCGCAGGACGAGGTTCTCGCCGTTGGCGCCGTCGCGGTTCGCACCCGCGCCGGCCTTGCCGTTGGTGGCGGAGGCGTGCGGGCGGAAGTGGAAGTCGAGCAGGGTGTGCACCTGGGAGTCGACGACGAGGACGACGTCGCCGCCGCTGCCCCCGTTGCCGCCGTCCGGGCCGCCGAGCGGCTTGAACTTCTCGCGGTGCACTGAAGCACAACCGTTGCCCCCGTTGCCGGCGGCAGCGTGGATCACCACCCGGTCTACGAAGCGGGCCACGGATCTACTTCCCTTCAAGCGAAACAACTGTCCGGACAAACAACGAGGGGCGGAGCCGGTTGACCGGTCCCGCCCCTCGCAGAGGTCTAACTACGTTCCCAGGAGCGGTCTTCCTCAGACCGCGACCGGAACGATGTTGACGGTCTTGCGACCGCGCTTCATGCCGAACTCCACCGCACCCGGCTGAAGGGCGAACAGCGTGTCGTCCTTGCCGATGCCGACGCCGACGCCGGGGTGGAACTTGGTGCCGCGCTGGCGGATCAGGATCTCGCCGGCCTTGACGACCTGACCGCCGAACCGCTTCACACCCAGGTACTGGGGGTTGGAGTCACGGCCGTTGCGGGAACTGGATGCACCCTTTTTGTGTGCCATGA
The DNA here is from genome assembly GCF_042738015.1 of Lentzea sp. NPDC059081. NCBI lineage: Bacteria > Bacillati > Actinomycetota > Actinomycetes > Pseudonocardiales > Pseudonocardiaceae > Lentzea > Lentzea sp. NPDC059081. The sequence goes on along the minus strand of NZ_JBHYGW010000048.1, from coordinate 11,594 downwards.
GAAGTCAGGTCCTCACTTACCGGTGATGCCGGTGACCTCGACGCGGGTCAGCTTCTGACGGTGACCCTGTCGCTTGTGGTAGCCGGTCTTGTTCTTGAACTTGTGGATGCGAATCTTCGGGCCCTTGGTGTGCTCGACCAGCTTGCCGGTCACCGAGAACTTCGCCAGGGCGTCCGCGTCAGCGGTGACGTCAGTGCCGTCGACCACGAGCAGCGCCTGGAGGGAGATTTCGGTGCCCGGCTCGCCCTCGAGCTTCTCGACCTCGACGATGTCGCCGACAGCGACCTTGTACTGCTTGCCGCCGGTCTTGACGATCGCGTACATCAGGACGGAAGTCTCCTGCTACTCGATGGTGACGGGCCATGCGCCAACCAGTCTGGGAACGGTGTTTCCACCACAGGCACCAGAGGAGGCACACGACAGGACCCGTCGGATGGCGGGCCGTTCACAAGGTTACGGGAGTGGGTACGGCCGGAGCAAACCGGGGTGCCCGGATCACGTTCCCGCAGGCTGTGCGGTCCCTCATAAGGCAAAACCGGGGCCGCCCGCAGGCGACCCCGGTCTCCCTTCGAAACCTCAGTCCTCCTGGACCGGCGGTCCCGCGGGCCGCGACACGGCGCGGCGCCTGCGGGTGGTGGTGACCACCGGAGCGGGCATCTGGACCTCGGGCTGCTTCGGCATCTCGACGACCACCGGAGCGGCCGCCTCGACGGCGACCGGGGCACCGGCGGCGCGCTTGGCCGCACGACGCCGCGGACGGGCCGCGGGAGGCTCCACGACGGCCGCGGGGGCCTCGACGACGGGCTCCGCAGCGGGGACCGCCTGCGGGGCCTCCACGGGCTCCTGCTCGGGCTCGGCGACCGGCTTGGGCAGCTGGGCGCCGATGCGACCGGTCACCGCCGGCTGCTGGGCGCCGATGCGTCCCGTGACGACGGGCTGCTCGCCCTCCGGCTTGGGCTGCTGCGACCCGATGCGACCCGTGACGACGGGCTGCTGGGCGCCGATGCGGCCGGTGACGACCGGCTGCTCGGGTTCCGGGGCGACCGGCTCGACGAGGTCCTCGGCGGTCTCCTCGACCACCTCGGGCTCGACGGCCTCGACGACCGGGTCTGTCTCGACCGGCTCGGGGTCCTCGGCGACCTCGTGCGGCACGTGGCCGTTGAGCGCCTGCTCCTCGACCACGACCGCGTCGACGACGGCCTGCGGCTCCTTGTCGCGCCCGCGGCGACGGCGACGACGACGGCCGTGGCCCTCGTGCTCCTGGTCGGCCGCGACGGCGTCCTCGGAGGTGTCCTCGGGCTCGCCCGGCTCGACGACCTGGGGCTCGACCGGTGCCTCGGGGGCCTCGACCGACGCCTCGACGACCTCGGTCGTCTCCGCGGCCTGGTCGCCGCCCTTGTTGCGGCGCGACTTGCGGCCACCGCCCTGCTGCTGCGACTGCTGCTGGCCGCCGCCGTTGCCACCGCCGTGCGAGTGCACCGGCTCGGTGGACACGACGACGCCACGGCCACGGCAGTGCTCACACGTCTGGCTGAACGCCTCGAGCAGGCCGGTGCCGACCCGCTTGCGGGTCATCTGCACGAGCCCCAGCGAGGTGACCTCGGCGACCTGGTGGCGCGTGCGGTCGCGGCCGAGGCACTCGGTCAGGCGGCGCAGCACCAGGTCGCGGTTCGACTCGAGCACCATGTCGATGAAGTCGATGACGATGATGCCGCCGATGTCGCGCAGCCGGAGCTGGCGGACGATCTCCTCCGCCGACTCCAGGTTGTTGCGGGTGACGGTCTCCTCGAGGTTGCCGCCAGACCCGGTGAACTTGCCGGTGTTGACGTCGATGACCGTCATCGCCTCGGTGCGGTCGATGATCAGGTAGCCGCCCGAGGGCAGCCAGACCTTGCGGTCGAGCGCCTTCATCAGCTGCTCGTCGATGCGGTACTCGACGAACGCGTCGTTGTTGCCGACGTGCTTCTTCAGGCGGTCCTGCAGGTCCGGCGCCACGTGGCGGACGTAGCCGTCGATGACGTCCCACGCCTCGTCGCCCTGGACGACGAGCTGGGCGAAGTCCTCCGTGAACAGGTCGCGGACGACCTTCACCAGCAGGTCCGGCTCCTCGTAGAGCAGCGTCGGGGCCTTGGTGGAGGTGCTGTCGGACTTCTCCTTGATGACCTTCCACTGCGCCTGCAGACGCGTCACGTCGCGCGCCAGCTCCTCCTCGGAGATGCCCTCCGAGGCGGTGCGGATGATCACGCCGGCGTCCTCGGGGACGACCCTCTTGAGGATGTCCTTGAGGCGCTTGCGCTCGTTGTCCGGCAGCTTGCGGCTGATGCCCGTGGCACCGCCGCCCGGCACGTAGACCAGGAAGCGGCCGGGGAGGCTGATCTGGGTCGTGAGGCGGGCGCCCTTGTGGCCGACCGGGTCCTTGGTGACCTGGACCAGCACCGAGTCGCCGCTGGACAGCGCCTGCTCGATCTTGCGGGACTTGCCCTCGAGACCGGCGGCGTCCCAGTCGACCTCACCGGCGTAGAGCACGGCGTTGCGGCCGCGGCCGATGTCGATGAACGCGGCCTCCATGCTCGGCAGCACGTTCTGCACGCGGCCGAGGTACACGTTGCCCACGATCGAGCCGGTGCCCGACGACGTGACGAAGTGCTCGACCAGCACGCCGTCTTCCAGCACGCCGATCTGGGTGCGGTCGCCGCGCTCGCGGACGACCATCGTGCGGGCCACGGCCTCGCGGCGGGCCAGGAACTCGGCCTCGGTCAGCACCGGGGCGCGGCGGCGGCCGGCCTCGCGACCGTCGCGGCGGCGCTGGCGCTTGGCCTCCAGGCGCGTCGAGCCGCGGATGCTGCGCACCTCGCTCTGCGCGGCCTCGGAGTCGGCCTTGTCGTCGCGCGCGTCCCGGACGTGCACGACGGTGTTCGGCGGGTCGTCCTCGGACGACACCTCGTCGTCCGCGCCGGTCTTGCGGCGACGGCGGCGACGGCGACGGCGGGTCGAGCTCTCGTCGCCCTCGTCCTCGGTCTCGTCGGCGGCGTCGGCCTCCGACGTGGCCTCGGCGTCGTCGGCCTGCGCCTCGTCGGTCTCGTCCGCGTCGGCGTCGGTGCCCTTGCCGCGGCCACGGCCACGGCGGCCACGGCGGCGGCGACGGCGGCTGTCGCCCTCGTCGTCCCCGTCGGCCTCGGTCTCCGCCTCGGCCTCCGCGGCGTCGAGCTCGTCCGCGGCGATCTCGCCGACGGACTTCTCGTCGTCCTTCGCCGGCTCCTCCTCGACGACGAACGGCGACACCGCCGCCTTCGGCCGTTCGATCGGCTGAGGCGGCAGGAACACCGCGTTCGGCGCGGCGAAGATCGGCGCGAGCGCCGGTGCCTCGAAGGCGGGGACCGCGGGGGCCTCGTAGTCCTCGGTGACCTCGCCGGTGACGACGTCGTCCCAGTCCACGAGGGTCTCCGCGACCTTCAGCGCGACGTCGCGGCTGACGCTCGACTGCGCGCTGCGGGCGACCTCACCGAGGTCGGCCAGCGCCGTCATCACGTCCTTGCTGCTGACCTCCAGCAGCTTCGCCAGCGCGTGCACCCGCAGCTTGTCGGGCAGATCCGCGAGTTCAGGGCGTGCGGCAACCACACCCTGCCCGCCGGTTCCACCGGCAGGCTTTTCCGTGTTCGACATGCAGCTCCTCCACCCCCGGGCGCGTCCCGTGAGGACGCGGCCGCGCAGGGGCCTCTCTTGTCTCTCTCCGCCGCTGCTCGCGGCGGGAATCCTTGCCTCGCGCGCAGTGGCGTGGCGCCTCACCGGGCGCACGCTTGCGCAGGTCCCACGACGACGCCGCTGTCAGCGTCGCTCCTCCTGTTTGCGTCGCGGGCCGGCCGACCTGTCGCTCGTCAGGACTCCCTGTCCTGCTGGAGCGGGTCCACCAGCCTGCCTTCGCCGTCGAGCCGCCCCTGTGCAATCCGGGTTGCTCTCGCAGGTACCGGCGGCACGAGATCGGCGACGACACGAAGCGCATTCAGCACGTCGTCGGGTCGGACGGTAGGCGTTACCTGCCGCACGACCGTCATGAGTATCCCACACGGTTGTGACAATCCGGCCTCATCGTGTCCGGCGTCGCTCGAACGGGGTTCGACCAGTGCCGACACGACCGCGGGCCGCACGTCGATGATCCTCTTGCCGTCCTTGGTGAGCCGCTCGACCTCGACCACGTCGGCCTTCAGCAGAGCGTCCACCGCGGCGGCGAGCACGTCCGGTCCGACCCCGTCGAGCTCGAGACGCCACTCGCTCGCGTCGATGCGCTCGGTGAGGTTGCCCCCGTTCGCCTGCACGATGTCGACGACGTCGATGCCGGGTGGCAGCGCCTCGTCGAGAGCGACCTTCAGAGCCACCGGGTCGACCCGCTCGACCACGGACACCTCGACGTACTCCGCCTCGCTGGCGACGCCGGTCGGCGCGGCGCCCACCCACGACACCTTCGGGTGAGGGCTGAAGCCCTGGGAGTACGCCATGGGTACGCCTGCCCGTCGCAGCGCACGTTCGAACGTGCGAGCGATGTCGCGGTGCGAGGTGAATCGCAGCCTCCCCCGCTTGGTGTAGCGGAGGCGCAGTTTCTGCACGGCGGCGGCAGACGGGTTGTTGGGCTGGTGGCGGCTCAGTGGTGCTCCCAGGGGGTGTTCCGACGGGTGAGCGGTCCCATCGGCGCAGGCTGTTCGTCCGGTAGGACGGTACCGTGAACCTGATTCAGAACGTTCGGCTTGTCTAGATCGTTGCGCGTGGTTACGGTCCGGCTGACCGGACGCCCTGCCGACCTGGAGGTCCCTGGTGCCTCTGCTCCACCGCGCTAGAGCGGCGGCGTTGACCGTGCTGCTCGCGGCAGGGTCGTTCGTGGCGACTCTGCCCGCCGGAGCGGAGCCGAACGCGACCACCTGCATCCAGCCGGGTCCGCTGCTGCGCTACCTCGTGGTGTTCTCGCAGTTCACGACCTCCGAGGCGGCCAACGCGGAGATCGCGCAGGCGTGCGGGACGACCACCGTCTACTACCCGGAGATCGGGGTCGCGGTGGCCACGTCGCCGGACCCCGGGTTCCTGAAGATGATCGGCCCGCAGCGCGCGTACAGCGCCCAGGCCGAGAGCATCGCCCGGCCCTCGGCGAAGCGGAAGAAGGACGACACGGAGCTCTTCCGCCCGTCCGGACAGCGCTCGGACGAACAATGGGACATGGATCTCATCAAGGCGCCCGCAGCACACGAGATCACCACCGGGTCGAAGTCGGTCGTCGTGGGCGTCCTCGACTCCGGCGTCGACGCCAAGCACCCCGACCTGACCGCCGCCCTGGCCCCCGAGCTGTCCGCGGGCTGCCTCACCGGCAAGCCCGACACCTCGCCGAGCGCGTGGGTCCCGACGACCTCCGCCCACGGCACGCACGTCGCCGGCACGATCGCCGCCGCGGACGACGGTCGCGGCACCACGGGCGTGGCTCCGGGCGTGCGCATCGCGTCCGTGAAGGTCGTGGACGACGACGGGTTCATCTACCCCGAGTACGCCGTGTGCGGGTTCATGTGGGCGGCCGCGCAGGGCATGACCATCACGAACAACAGCTACTTCATCGACCCGTACCTGTTCACGTGCCAGAGCGAGCCGGGTCAGCGCGTGGTCTACGAGGCCGTGCGCCGCGCCGTCGACTACGCCACCTCGCACAACGTGCTGAACGTCGCCGCCGCCGGCAACAACGCCGCCGACCTGTCCCGTCCCGGCCGCGACTCGGTCTCGCCGACCAACGGCGAGGCGCAGACGCGTCCGGTCGACTCGACGTGCGTGGTGCTGCCCGCGCAGCTCAAGAACGTGGTCGGCGTGTCGGCGGTGGAGTCGACGAAGACCAAGGCCGGGTACAGCTCGTACGGGCTGGGCGCGATCGACGTGACGGCGCCGGGCGGCAGCACGCGGTCGCAGAGCGGGTGCGTGCTCTCGACCGTGCCGACCGGCTACGACTACTCGTGCGGCACGTCGATGGCGACCCCGCACGTGTCCGGCGTGGCGGCGCTGATCGCGTCGGTGCACCCGGACACCGACGCGCTGTCGTTGGGGCGGATGCTGAACGCGCAGGCGGAGACGCTGGCGTGTCCCGCCGACTACGACCTGAACGGGACGGGTGTGCAGGACGCGTTCTGCACGGGGTACTCGGAGTACAACTCGTTCTACGGCCACGGCCTGGTGGACGCGCTGGCCGCCGTCACGAAGTAGGGCCCGCTTTCGCGGGCCCCGACCTCGGACTTCCCTACTTGCTGAGCGCCGGGTTCTTCACCGGCGAGCCGACGCCGACCGGGGAGATCGGCAGCAGCTTGCGGCCCGTCGGACCGACCTCGATGTCCGTCCCCATCGCCGGGCAGACACCGCAGTCGAAGCACGGGGTCCAGCGGCAGTCGTCCTGCTCGCGCTCGTCGAGCGCGTCCTGCCAGTCGGCCCAGAGCCACTCCTTGTCGAGGCCCGAGTCGAGGTGGTCCCAGGGCAGGACCTCCAGCTCCTCGCGCTCGCGGGTGGTGAACCAGGCGAGGTCGACGCCGAGCGGTTCCAGCTGCTCGGCGGCCTGGGCGGTCCAGCGGTCGTAGCTGAAGTGCTCGCTCCAGCCGTCGAACCGGCCGCCGTCGCGCCACACGGCCTCGATGACCTTGCCGATTCGGCGGTCACCGCGGCTGAGCAGGCCTTCGATGAGGCTCGGCTTGCCGTCGTGGTAGCGCATGCCGATGTTGCGGCCGAGGCTGCGGTCGGCGTTGACGGCCTCGCGCAGCTTCCTGAGCCGGTCGTCGACGGTGTCCGGGTCGCACTGCGGGGCCCACTGGAACGGCGTGTGCGGCTTGGGCACGAACCCGCCGATCGAGATGGTGCAGCGGACGTCGTTGCGGCCGCTGGCCTGGCGGCCGGCGCGGATGACGTTCTTGGCCATCTCCGCGATCTGCAGGACGTCCTCGTCCTCCTCGGTGGGCAGGCCGCACATGAAGTACAGCTTGACCTGCCGCCAGCCGTTGGAGAACGCGGCCGACACCGTCCTGATGAGGTCCTCCTCGGACACCATCTTGTTGATGACGCGGCGCATCCGCTCGCTGCCACCCTCGGGCGCGAAGGTGAGGCCCGAGCGCCGTCCGTTGCGGGAGAGCTCGTTCGCGAGGTCGATGTTGAACGCGTCGACGCGCGTACTGGGCAGGCTCAGGCCCGTGTTCGTGCCCTCGTAGCGGTCGGCGAGGCCCTTGGTGATCTCGGCGATCTCGCTGTGGTCGGCGCTCGACAGGCTGAGGAGCCCGACCTCTTCGAAGCCGGTGGCCTCCAGGCCCTTCTGGACCATGGCGCCGATGCCCTCGATGGACCGCTCGCGCACCGGGCGGGTGATCATGCCGGCCTGGCAGAAGCGGCAGCCGCGCGTGCAGCCGCGGAAGATCTCGACGCTCATCCGCTCGTGGACGCTCTCGGCGAGCGGCACCAGCGGCTGCTTCGGGTACGGCCACGCGTCGAGGTCCATCGTGGTCCGCTTGAACACGCGGTACGGCACGCGGTCGCGGTTCGGCACGACGCGCTGGATGCGGCCGTCGGGCAGGTACTCCACGTCGTAGAAGCGCGGGATGTACACGCCGCCGGTCTCGGCGAGCCTGGTCAGCACCTCGTCGCGGCCGCCGGGGCAACCCTCGGCCTTCCAGTTCCTCACGATCTCGGTGATCTCGAGGACGGCTTCCTCGCCGTCGCCGAGCACCGCCGCGTCCACGAAGTCCGCGATCGGCTCCGGGTTGAACGCCGCGTGCCCACCGGCGACCACGATCGGGTCGTCCTCGGTGCGGTCGGCGGCGTGCAGCGGAATGCCGGCGAGGTCCAGGGCCGTGAGCATGTTCGTGTAGCCCAGCTCCGTCGCGAAGCTGATGCCCATCAGGTCGAACGCCTTCACCGGCCGGTGCCCGTCGACCGTGAACTGCGGGACGTCGTGCTCGCGCATGAGCTTCTCGAGGTCCGGCCACACGGCGTACGTGCGCTCGGCGAGCACGTCCGGCAGCTCGTTGAGGATCTCGTAGAGGATCATGACGCCCTGGTTGGGCAGGCCGACCTCGTACGCGTCGGGGTACATCAAAGCCCAGCGCACGGACGCCGCGTCCCAGTCCTTGACGGTCGCGTTGAGCTCCCCGCCGACGTACTGCACCGGCTTGGAGATCCGCGGCAGCAGTGGCTCCAACCTGGGGAAAACAGACTCGACACTCACGCGACCAGAGTAACGGCCCCTTCACGCGGCAGCCGAACGCGGTCAGTCCAGCAGCAACGTGCCCAACCGACGCGCCGCCACCACCGTGCCGACGGCCGCCAGCACCGCGAAGTAGGCGAGGTGGCCGAGCATGCCCCAGCCGACGACGCCCAGCGTGAGCCCGCGCATCAGCTCGATGGCGTGGTAGAGCGGCGTCCAGCTGACCACCGCCTGCAACCAGCCCGGGTAGACCGACAGGGGGTAGAACGTGGTCGAGAACAGGAACAACGGCAGCACCGCGAGCTGCACGAGGTCGAAGTCCTGCCACGACCTCATGAACGTCGTCGCCGCCATGCCCACCGCCGCGAACGCGAACGCCACCAGCAGCGCGACCGGCAACGCCAGCAACGCCCACGGCGACGCGATGAGCCCCATCCCGAGCATCACGGCGAGGAACCCCGCCGAGTACAGCCCGCCGCGCAGCAACGCCCACGAGATCTCGCCGATCGCGATGTCCATCGGCCCCATCGGCGTCGTGAGCATCGCGTCGTAGAGCTTCACGTACTTGAACTTGAAGAACACGTTGAACGTCGCGTCGTACACGGCACCGTTCATCGCCGACGCCGCCAGCAGCGCGGGCGCCACGAACGCCGCGTAGCTGATCGGCCGCCCGTCTGGCCCGGCGACCGACGACACCATCTGCCCGAACCCGAGCCCGAGCGACCACAGGAACAACAACGGCTCGACGGCCCCGCCGACCAGCACGAACCACGCCCGCCGGTGCACCAGCGCGGACCGTTCGACGAGCATGCTCGCCTTCCGCCCGTAGAGCCCCGGCGGAATGACCCGCCACAGCAGCCCGACGCTCGCGGGTTTCGCCTTCTCCCGGTCGATGGTCTGCGTCATACCGCCAGCCTCCGGTGGAAGAACTTCACGCCGAGCACGATCCCGATGACGACCAACGCACCGAGGTACGCGATGTGCCCCAACGCGGGTAAGAGGTCCAACGTGCCGAACGTCGCCCCGCGCGCGAGCTCGATCCCGTGCCACGCGGGCGTCAGCCACACGACCGGCACCAGCCAGTCCGGCAGCTGGCTGACCGGGAAGAACGCGCCGGTGAACAACGTCATCGGCATCAGCACGAACCGGAAGATGTTGTTGAACGCGTCCGGCTTCTCCAGCGTCGCGCTGTAGGCCACCAGCGGCGCGCTGAACGCCAGCCCCGACAACGTCGCGAGCGGGATCGCCAGCAGAATCCCCGGTCCCGCCGCGGCCCCGAGAGCAGCGGCGACGCCCACGAACACCGCCGCCCGCAGCAGCAACTGCGAGCCGATCCACATCACCTGCGAGTAGAGCACCTGCGCCGGCGTGATCGGCGTGGCCACCATCGCGATGAACGACTTCTGCCACATGAACTGCGACATGACCGGGAACGTCGACTCGAACGTCGCCCCCTGCACCGCCGTGACCACGACCAGCGCGGGCGCGAGGTACTGCAAGTACGACACGCCCCCGATCAACGCCGTCGACTGCACCTGCGACCCGAACCCCAGCCCGAGCGCGACGAGGAACAGCACCGGCGTGAGGAACCCCGACACCGCCGTGGCGCGCCAGTTGCGCCGGTACCACGTCCAGGTCTTCTCGAACCCGTACCAGGAGGCCTTCAGCGTCTCCATCAGTCCACCAACGTCCGGCCGGTGAGCCGCAGGAACACGTCCTCCAGCGAACTGCGCCGCACCAGGCTCTGCACCGGCTGCACCCCGTGCTCGTGCACCTTCGCGAGCGTGTGCTCCCCGTCCGGCGTGTACAACAGCAACCGGTCCGGCAACACCTCGACCCGATCCGCGAACCGCTCGAGGTCCGGCTTGTCCGCCCCCGGCTGGAACCGCAGCTCCAGCACCTCCTTGGTGGAGTACCGGCTGATCAGCTCACCGGGCGACCCCTCGGCCGCGATCCGCCCGCCGTCCATCACGACGAGCCGGTCGCACAGCTGCTCCGCCTCGTCCATGTAGTGCGTCGTGATGATGAGCGTGACGCCGTCCTGCTTCAACCGGAACAGCCTGTCCCACAACAGATGCCGCGCCTGCGGGTCCAACCCGGTGGTCGGCTCGTCGAGCAGCAGCAACTCGGGATCGTTGACCAACGACCGCGCGATCGTGAGCCGCCTCTTCATTCCTCCCGACAACGGCTCGACCTCGTGGTTCGCCCTGTCGCCGAGCTGCGCGAACTCCAGCAGCTCCTCGGCCTTCTCGCGGCACCTGGCCCGCGACATCCCGAAGTACCGCCCGTAGATCTGCAGGTTCTGCCGGACCGTCAGCTCGGTGTCGAGGTTGTCGAGCTGCGGCACCACCCCCAGCCGAGCCCGGATCTTGGGCCCGTCCCGCTCGGGATCCATCCCCAGCACCGTGAGATCCCCACCCGTCCTCCCGGACACGCACGAGATCATCCGCATGGTCGACGACTTCCCGGCCCCGTTGGGCCCCAGGAACCCGAACGCCTCCCCCCGCCGCACCTCGACGTCGATGCCGCGAACGGCCTCGAAATCTCCGAAGTGCTTGGTCAGAGCCTTGGCCTCGACGAGGTTCTCCACCCGGCCGACGTTAGCCAACAGGTCTGACAATTTTCGACGCAATTACGATCGCCTCATGCCGGAGATCGACCTGCGTTGGCTGACCGAGGCCACCGACCAGCACCGAACCGAGATCCACCGGGTCGTGCACGACGTGGTGGCAGCGGGCGGCGCAGTCGGCTACCACTCCCCTCCCTCGCACGACCAGATCTCGGCCTGGCTGGACACGTCCCTCAAACAGGTCCGCGACGGCAACGCGGCTTTCGCAACCGCAGTGGTGGACGGCGTGGTCCAGGGCATCGGCCTCTGGCGCCGAGGCGGCACCGCCGTCTTCCAGCACCGCGTGGAGATCGCGCAGATCATGGCCCACCCTTCGGCACGCGGCCTGGGCCTCGGGCGCCTGGTGGTTCAGGCCTTGGTCGACAACGCGAGGGAGACCGGCTTCGAGATCGCGATGCTGGGCGTGCGCGGCAACAACCACGGGGCGATCGAGCTCTACGAACGCATCGGGTTCCGGGAGTGCGGCCGGATGCCGAACGCGATCGCGGTGGGCAACGAACGCTGGGACGACGTCTGGATGTTCCTGCCGCTCGGCTATCCGGAGGGGACAGTCCTCAACGGATCGCAAGCAGGCGGCCTGGGAAGCAGCCCACGCAGAAACGTTTGACCAAGCGAAGCCGAAGGCGAGCACACGCGACGGCGAAGCCGAGCAGCTTTGAGCCAAGAGCGCCGGCGGTGGGGTCCCGTCACGAGTCGCACCACAGCTCTCGCTGCACGCGAAGAGGGGTGGGGGGGGGGGGAGGGTTTTTTTTTCTTTGCACCCCC
>NZ_JBHYGW010000047.1:0-39398 GCF_042738015.1 Lentzea sp. NPDC059081 | reverse complement strand
CCTGTGTGGCCCTTACGGGTGTTCCGTTCGTCGGGAAAAGGCCGGATGCTCCGCACCCGGCCGATCCACGAGTGGTAGCACCTCGCACCCAAAGTCAAGCCCCAATCGCAAAACCACGAGTGGGTGCACCGCTACCCATCGGCGCAAGGGCCTACACGGCTCGCCTTCGGCATCGCGGTTGGAGCGCGGGGGTTGTTGCGCCTCGCCTCCGGCATTGGTTGGGGCCTCGGCTTCGCCGTTGGCGTATGCGGAAGGTCAGTCCGGCCGACTTGTCAGACCCCCTGAGTAGGTTGGGTCGCGGGGGATCCTGCACGCGAGGGGACCCTTGCGTGAGCCTGCGTCAGCCTCCGCTCGCCACCGCCGAGCAGCACATCCACGCCGTCCGCGCCGCCCGGCCCCACCCTGCCCCGGCCTGCGGCCCCTACATCAGCTCCAGCACGAACGGCAGTTCCTGCGGCGCGTACCAAGCCAGCTCGTGGTCCTCCGCGCTTCCCAGCGCGAACTCCGCGTCGGGGTCGCCCAGGTCCGCCGCGTCCACCACGTCGGCCGCTGCCCGCACGTCGTCCTCGGCCTCGGCCGTGTCCATGTGCACCGAGGCGACGGCCTTCAGCGTCACCGGGCCCGCGACCTTCACGACCGAGAAGTCGAGGTCGGGGCGCAGCGTCACGTCGTCCACGTCCACTGCCAGCACGGCTCGGCGGGGTTCGGTCTTCTCGTCGCCCGCCAGGAGCCTCAGCGAGGCTCGGGCGGCGTCCAGCATGGCCGCGTACTCGAGCTCCTCGGTGTCGCCGGCCGCGTAGGACTCGCGCAGGGCCGGCGTCAGGGCGAAGGCCGTGCCGCCGATCGGGGTCAGTTCGCCGTCGTCGACGAAGGTGCGCAGCATCGACACCGTGGCCGGGATGTACACCCTCATGCGCTCGCCGTCCCCATCAGTTCCTCCACCGACTCCTCGACCATGCTCGCGAGAACGTCCACGTCGGACATGGCGTCGCGGTCGCCGTTCAGCCCGAAGTAAACACCGCCGTCGTACGACGTCACCCCGATGGCCAGTGCCTGGTTCTTGGCCAGCGGGACCACCGGGAAGATCTCGGTCATTCTCGCGCCCGCCGCGTACAGCGGCACCTGCGGGCCGGGAACATTGGTGACAATCAGGTTGAACAGCCGGCGTGAGAACGACGACGCCGCCCGCGCGCCCATGGCGTGCAGGGTCGGTGGTGCGAAGCCCGAGACCTTGACCAGCGCGTCGGCGGCCACGGACTGGCCGGACTCCTTGTGGGCGCGCATCGCGTGCGACACGTGGTGCAGGCGGACCACCGGGTTCGGTTCGCCCACGGGCAGGTCGACCAGGTAGGCGCTGACGTTGTTGCCCGAGTCCGGGTCGGCCTCGCGCACCGAGAGAGGAGCCATCGCACGGATCGTGGTGCTGCCCGTGACGTTCTCGCCGCGGCTGAGCAGCCAGTTGCGCAGTGCACCTGACAACGCTGCGAGCACCACGTCGTTGACGGTGCCGCCGTGTGCCTTGCGGATCGTGCGCAGGTCATCGAGCTGAGCGCGCGCTACGGCGAAACGGCGTTGCGGTGAGCTGATGCGGACGTTCAGCGGGGTGCCGGGTGCGGGGGTCGCGGCGGTCCTCACGGCGGAGGCGAGGATGCCGAACGCGTTGAAGACCTTCTCGACCGTGTTGACCGTGTCGAGGGCGGCGCTGCGAACGTTCTCCACCAGCTCACCGGGGCGCTGCACGATGTCGGTGACCGCGTCGGCGACCAGTTGCACCGAGCTGGGCTCCGGCTGCGGCATCCAGAGGTTCTCGACGTTCGTGCGCGGCGACGGCGACACGTCCAGCATGACCTGGCCGATCTCCAGCGACGCGATGCCGTCGACCATGGCCTGGTGGGTCTTGGTGATGACGGCGGCCTGGTTCTTCGCGAGCCCCTCGACCAGGTAGATCTCCCACAGCGGGCGGGAGTGGTCGAGCGGGCGCGACATCAGGCGTGCGACCAGGTCGTGCAGCTGCGTCTCGTTGCCCGGCTTGGGCAGGGCGGACCGGCGCACGTGGTAGGTCACGTCGAAGTCCGGGTCGTCGACCCAGACCGGGCGCGCGATGCGGCCAGGGACGTGCACGACCTTCTGCCGGTAGCGCGGCACGAGGCTCAGGCGCTGCTCGATGAGGTCGACGAGCTTGTCGTAGTCGAAGCCGGCCTTGGGCCGTCGGAACACGGCCACTCCGCCGACGTGCATCGGCGTCGTGGAGCCCTCGAGGTACAGGAACGAGGCGTCCAGCGCTGACAGTCGGTCCGGCATGCCACCACCCTAGTGGCGTTCGCGGTCCATCAACTTCTCGAGCGCGGCGCGTTCGGCCGGATCGCGGTCGTGGCGTTCGAGCCGGATGCGCGCGGCCTCCGGGATCGCCTCGAGTGCCTTCGGGTCGACGTTGGCCATGAACGTCCTGAGGAACCGCCACCGCGTGAGCTTCTTGACCGGCGCGAGGCGGGCGACGGCGAGCGACACCCAGCTGAGCGCGACGTCGAGGCGGCGGTCGCCCTTGGTCGCGGACGCCCAGTCGAGCACGACGGGACCCTCCGGGCCGAGCACGACGTTGCCGGGGTGCAGGTCGAGGTGCAGGAGGTGGCCCTCGCCGCTCAGGAAGTCCGGCGCCGCGATGACGTCGAGCCGGTGGTGCAGGTCGGCGAGCTCACGGCCGAGGCTGCCGGCGAGCCACGGCTTGCGGCCGATCTCCTCGGACATCCGCGGGCCGGGCACGTACTGCATGACGAGCTCGTCGGCGGTGGCCTCGTGCACGCGCGGGACGGGGATGCCGTGACCGCTCAGGTACACCATCATCTCGGCCTCGCGGCGCAGGTCACGACCGGTGCGCGTGCGTTTGACGAGCAGCCCGTCGGACCGGATGAACACGTCCGAGTCCTGGCCGCTCGCGAGGTGCTGACGTTGCGCGACGCTGCGCATACCTGCCGTCATGTGACGATCATCATCGATATGATCCGAAGCACAAGGGCCGAAAGGCTCTAGTCGGACTCTTCACCCGTTCGAGCCAATCTCAACCGCCGATCACCGGAGGCGGTCCCATGAAGTCGTCGTCGAAGACGTTCTCGCCGAGCAGCTTGACCCGGCGGTCGTTGACCTGGGTGGACATCAGGAGCGCGGCCGCTTCGCCGAGCATCCTCATCGCGAGACCCATGCCGTCACCGAAACCCACGTCGAGCGTGTCCGCCGACCAGTTGGCGACGTGCTCCGGCCTCGGGCCCTGTTCGTGCTGGTGAGCGGTCATGGCGACCTCGATTCCGCGGCGGAGGCCATCAACGCTACGCGCGAAATCGCTTGTACCGCAGGAAAAACACGTACGAATGCCGGTATTCGCGCTGTTCAGGAATGGTGCGACTGCCGGTTGGCCGAGCCGGGACGGCCGTCTGGCACGCTCTTGGCGTGGAGATCTCGCCCAAGGACCGCTTCGTCACCGTCTACGGCCGCAAGCCAGTGCTGGAGGCGCTGGACGACCCCGCGCTGTCGGTGGACAAGGTGGTGCTCGCCGACACCGCCCGCGGCCCGGCGGCGCGCGAGATCCTCGACGCGGCGCGTTCCCGCGGCGTTCAGGTGCAGCGGGCGACGGCCCAGCGCGTGAAGGTGCTGGCGGGCAACGGCAAGCAGGACCAGGGCGTGCTCGCCGACGTCGTCGCGCCGCGGATGAAGCCGCTCGCGCTGGCGTTGGAAGAGGGTTCGATGCGGTCGGTGCTGGTGCTCGACGGCATCACGACGCCCGCGAACGTCGGCATGATCCTGCGGACCGCGACCGCCGCGGGCATCGACGGCATCGTGGTGCCGCGCCGGGGCGTCGCGTCGATCGACCCGCTCGTGGTCAAGGCCTCCGCCGGAGTGGCTTTCCGAGCGCCTGTTCTGCGCTGCGGCACCTCGGCGGAGGCCTCGGCATTGTTGCGCGCCTCGGGATATCCCCTCTACGCGCTCGATTCCCACGCCTCCGACACCATTTATTCCGCCTCGTTCGGCGGGCGGGCCGCTTTCGTGCTCGGCAGCGAAACCGCCGGAATCACCGATGACGTGCGTCCGCACATCACTTCCTGGTTGTCGATTCCGATGGCGGCGGGCGTGGAGTCGCTCAACGTGGCGTCAGCGGCGGCCGTGCTCTGCTTCGAGCTCGTGCGGCGCGCTCAGACCCAGTCGATGTGATAGCCGGTCACTCGGGGGTAGCCGAGCAGTGAGGTGCACACTGCCAGCGACGACTCGCCCCTGACCCGGCCGATGCTGCCGTACTGGTCCCACACGCCCAGCCCGTTCGAGCAGTGGGCGACGGCCCGGAACCGGCCCGGCCTGCCCTCGTCGCAGAAGACCTCGACGCTGCGTCCGTCGCGCAGGTAGTCCTCGTAGCACCCGCGCTCCTGCTGCGCCTGCGCGGGTGATGCAATTGCCGTGGCTGCAATGGCGACCGCAACACAAGCGACAATTCTTCGCATTTTCGCCCCTATGCATTCGACTGGCGTACGAATTGAACGTAGTCGGCGGACGAATAGCGAGCAATTACGCTGCGGGGTGAACCCTCAATCGCGGAGCGCGACCGCTAGCAGGACTTCCAGCTCCTCGAGGGTGGACCGCGTCGACCGATGGTGGACGCCGACCATGCCCGCCTCGGCCGCGCCCCGGACGTTGACGGCGAGGTCGTCGACGAAGACGCACTCCGCCGGCTCCAGGTCCAGCTTGGCGGCCACGAGCAGGTAGATGTCGATGTCCGGCTTCGCGAGCCCGACCTCGCCGGACAGGATCGCGACGTCGAAGAGCCCCTCGAACACCTTGGGCGGCTGCCACCAGTCGTCCGCGTTGGACAGCAGCGCGGTCTTGAACCCGTGCCGCTTCACCTCGCGCAGCGCGGTGAGCAACGGCGGTTCGGGCGGGTTGTCCTCACCGGGGTCGGTCAGGACGCCGCCGTAGTCGAGCACCAGAGCCTTGAGCACCCTGAGGACGGTACCCACTTTCGAGTGGCTCGTGTCCTGATCACGGCTTCGGCGCGCCTGGTTCGGCATGCCGCCTGTCGTTCGCCGCCTCGCCGCCTACGAGCCCCCGGTCGGGGTCGGGCTGATCCCACGGCCGCGCCCGCGCCCGCGGCCCGTGTGGGTACCGGAGCCGGAACCGCCGTCGCCCGCCCTGGACGCCGTCCGCCTGGTCGGTGTGGTCCTGGAGGTGCTCGACGGACGACGGACCGCACGGCTGCTGCGGGAGATCGCGGTCCCGCCGCTCGCGGGACGGCTCGCGGCGCTGGTGCGGGCACGCAGCACGCGGATGCTTCGACCGCCCCGGGTCTGCCACCCGTGCCGGCTGGTCGCGGAGATCTCGGTGACCGTGCGACGAGACGAGCGCGTGCTGGCCGTCGCGGCACGGGCCGAGCACCGGGGCGGACGCTGGTGGCTCACCGCGTTCGCGGTGCTGGAGTGACCCGGACAAGCGCGTGGGCCGCGCTCCCGGAGGAACGCGGCCCACAGCGTCAACAGATCAGCGGTGCCTTCGGATCAACGAGTGCGGCGCTGGTTCTTCGCCGCCTGACGGGCAGCCTCGCGACGCTCCTTGCGGGTGCCGCCCTGCTGGCCACCGCCGCCGTTCGACTCGCCGTGCTGGTCCACGCCGCCGTCCTCGGCCGGGCCGCTGTAGCTCAGGTTCTGCTGGCCGGGGCCACCGAGGCCCTTGCCGCGCAGGGCCGGCGGGATGGCGTTGCCGCTCGCCAGCTGCGCCATGGCCGGGCCCGAGGGGGCCTGGGCCTGCTGCTGCGCCTGCTGCTGGGCCGCTGCCGCCGCGCGGGCACGGGCCCGTGCGCCGCTCTGCGAGCCCGAGCTCACCTGGGGCAGGGCCTGCGGGGCCGCGGCGAGGGTCACGGGGACCTCGGGCTGCGCGGGCTCCGGCTCGGCGGCCTCGACCTGCAGGTTGAACAGGAAGCCGACGGTCTCCTCCTTCAACGCGTCGAGCATCGCGTTGAACATGTCGAAGCCCTCGCGCTGGTACTCGATGAGGGGGTCGCGCTGCGCCATGGCGCGCAGGCCGATGCCCTCCTTCAGGTAGTCCATCTCGTAGAGGTGCTCGCGCCACTTGCGGTCCAGGACGGACAGCAGCACGCGGCGCTCCAGCTCGCGGGTCGCGCCCTCGCCGACCCGGCCGTCGATGTCCGCCTCGCGGTCGCGGTAGGCCTTCAGCGCGTCCTCGACGAGCAGCTCGCGCAGGTACTCGCGGGTGACGTCCTCGTCGGACTCGAGGAGCTCCTTCGGGTCCAGCGAGACCGGGTAGAGGGTCTTGAGGGCGGTCCAGAGCTTGTCGAAGTCCCAGTCCTCGGCGTAGCCGTCGGCCGTGGCGCCGTTGACGTACTCCTCCACGACGCTGACGATCATGTGCTCGACCTGGTCGCGCAGGTCCTCGCCGGCGAGGACGCGGTGGCGCTCGGCGTAGATCACCGTGCGCTGGCGGTTCATGACCTCGTCGTACTTGAGGACGTTCTTGCGGATCTCGAAGTTCTGCTGCTCGACCTGGGTCTGCGCGCTACGGATCGCGCGGGTGACCATCTTGTGCTCGATCGGCACGTCGTCCGGCACGTTCAGGCGCGTCATGACCATCTCGACCATGGACGCGTTGAACCGGCGCATCAGCTCGTCCTGCAGCGACAGGTAGAAGCGCGACTCACCGGGGTCGCCCTGACGGCCGGTGCGGCCGCGGAGCTGGTTGTCGATGCGGCGCGACTCGTGGCGCTCGGTGCCGAGCACGTAGAGACCGCCGGCCTCGCGGACCTCGTCGGCCTCCGCCTTGCCCTGGATCGTCAGGTCCTCGACGATCTTGGCCCACGCGGCCTCGTACTCCTCCGGCGTCTCCACCGGGTCGAGCCCGCGCTCGCGGAGCTCGTGGTCGGCGATGATGTCCGGGTTGCCGCCCAGCACGATGTCGGTACCGCGACCGGCCATGTTCGTGGCCACCGTGACGGCGCCCTTGCGGCCGGCCTTCGCGATGATCAGAGCCTCGCGGTCGTGGTGCTTCGCGTTCAGGACCTCGTGCGGGATCCCCCTGCGCACCAGCAGCTTCGACAGGTACTCCGAGCGCTCGACGCTCGTCGTGCCGATCAGGACCGGCTGGCCCTGCTCGTGCTTCTCGGCGATGTCGTCGGCCACCGCGTCGAACTTGGCCTCCTCGCTCTTGTAGACGAGGTCGGGCATGTCCTTGCGCTGCGGCGGGCGGTTCGTCGGGATCGGGACGACGCCCAGCTTGTAGGTCTGGTGGAACTCGGCCGCCTCGGTCTCAGCGGTACCGGTCATGCCGCCGAGCTTCTCGTAGAGCCGGAAGTAGTTCTGCAGCGTGATCGTGGCGAGGGTCTGGTTCTCCGCCTTGATCTCGACGTTCTCCTTGGCCTCGATGGCCTGGTGCATGCCCTCGTTGTAGCGGCGGCCGGCGAGCACGCGGCCCGTGAACTCGTCGACGATCATGACTTCACCGTTGCGGACGATGTAGTCCTTGTCGCGGTTGTAGAGCTCCTTCGCCTTGAGGGCGTTGTTCAGGTAGCCCACCAGCGGCGTGTTCGCGGCCTCGTACAGGTTGTCGATGCCGAGCTGGTCCTCGATGAACTCCACACCGAGCTCGGTGACGGCGACCGTGCGCTTCTTCTCGTCGTACTGGTAGTGGTACGACTTGGACTTCTCCTCGATGACCTCGAGGCGGTCCTTCTGCGACAGCTGCGTCACGTCGATGCCGCGCATGCGCGGGGCGAGGCGGGCGAACTCCGTGTACCAGCGCGCCGACTGCTCGGCGGGACCGGAGATGATCAGCGGCGTGCGGGCCTCGTCGATGAGGATCGAGTCGACCTCGTCGACGATCGCGAAGTAGTGGCCGCGCTGCACGCACTCGTCCAGGCTCCACGCCATGTTGTCGCGCAGGTAGTCGAAGCCGAACTCGTTGTTCGTGCCGTAGGTGATGTCCGAGTTGTAGGACGCGCGGCGCTGCTCGGGCGTCATCTCGGAGAGGATCGCGCCGACGGAGAGGCCGAGGAAGCGGTGCACGCGGCCCATCCAGTCCGCGTCGCGCTTGGCCAGGTAGTCGTTCGTGGTGATGACGTGGACGCCCTGGCCCGCGATGGCGTTGAGGTAGACGGGCATGACCGAGGTCAGCGTCTTGCCCTCACCGGTGCGCATCTCGGAGATCTGACCGAGGTGCAGCGCGGCGCCACCCATGAGCTGCACGTCGTAGGGGCGCTGACCCAGGGTGCGCTTCGCGGCCTCGCGAGCGACGGCGAACGCCTCCGGCAGCAGCTCGTCGAGCGACTCGCCGTCGGCGTAGCGCTGCTTGAACTCGTCGGTCTTCGCGCGCAACTCGGCGTCGGAGAGGTCGACAACGTCATCTTCCAGCCCGTTGATGGCGTTGGCGATGTTGCGGAGGCGCTTGAGCATCTTGCCCTCGCCGGAGCGGAGCAGTCGGGACAGCACCATCTGGATAGACCTCATCACCTGTATCGCGGCGCGCCCTCGTCGGACGCCTTTCCCCTGCCCATCGTAGGCAAGTCGCCAAGATGTGTGCACGGACACAGGCGGATTGGGGCGCCCGACCTGGTATGCGCAGGTCAGGTGCCGCTTCTGTGCAGTTCCACCGCTCGCCTGTGGCCTTGCCCCCAGCTCGGCTACTGGAGTGGAGAACGCAGGAGGACCGGCGGAAGGTTCCTGGTCCGGCCAACTTCACCTTGACGGTGAACATCCGGGCGCGGAAATGGGTCCGGGTGGCGGTAGACGCACGCCACCGCCGGACGGCTCGCGCCTCCTGGCGTGACGTCCCTGCTCCCGGCAGACGCACGCCGCCGCCCCGCACGCGAGGGGTGCGGGGCGGCGGCGGTCGAAGGAACGGGGGTCAGCGGGTCAGGCGAGCCTGATCACGCCGTAGTCGAACCCCTTCCGGCGGTAGACGACACTGGGGCGTCCGCACTCGGTGTCGGCGAACAGGTAGAAGTCGTGTCCGACCAGTTCCATCTCGTAGAGGGCCTGGTCGACGGTCATCGGTTTGGCGGCGTGCTCCTTTTCGCGTACGACGCGTCCGGGCAACTTGTCTTCGAGGCCGTCGTCCCACCGCTGCGCGGGCACTTCCGCCATGCCCTCGTACTCGGGTTCGGCCTCGGGTGCGTCGAGCACCGCGGTCTTCGCGCGGCGCGACGTCATGCTCTCGCCGGCGGACGGTTCACCCAGTCCGCTTGTCGCTTCGGCCACCGAGATCGGGGCGCGGGCCCCGTGGTGGACGCGCCTGCGGTCGTGTGACCGACGCAGACGGTTCTCGAGCTTCGCGACCGCAGAATCGAGCGCGGCGTAGAAGTCACCCGCGCAGGCTTCGGAACGGACCACGGGTCCACGTCCCTTGCCGGTGATTTCGACCCGCTGGCAGTTCTTCGACTGTCGGCGGTTCGGCTCGTGGAAAAGCTCCACGTCGAAGCGGATGACCTTGCGGTCGTAGCGCTCAAGCCGGGCCAGCTTTTCGGCGACGTGCACCCTGTAGTGATCGGGCACCTCGACGTTGCGGCCCTTAACGACGATGTCCATACACGACCTCCCTCGCTTTGCTGCGAGCTTTGGCTGGACTGATTCAGAGCGCCGTGGCGATCAACGATCGCGGAATGTGTCGCGGAGGGTCGTCCTCCGCAGCTCTCACGGCGCCAGGGTCATGGGCTGTTCGCCTCCTCCCCGAGGGCCGGGAACGCTGATAGCGGTGCACGTTAGCTTGGGATTCACCGTCGCGTAAGCCCCCTTGCCGGGGGAACGACGAGATTTTTTGGTGACTACGCAGCGCGACGACAGCGCGTTGCCAGACGTTTCCCGAGCGTGCGCCGAACCGAACGGCCAGACCCCTCGCTCACCCGTACGGATCAGCCCGCGACGGACGCTCGACGGCATCCTCGCTGCGTCGAACGGCTCCTGTCGCGGGCTCATACCCAGCCAACGGGCGACCCCCGCGTCATGTTCCCGAAACCTGGAAGAGATCGATTCCGAACCACTCGGTGAGACCGGACGGCCCTTCTTTCAACAGAACTGATCGGTGCCGAAGCCCGATCACGAGGCAGTCACGCCCGGCTGAACGGCGGATTTCGCCCATTGCCGGACAAGACCGTTGATCAACCGCCGTACTCTGTTCGTCGGTATTTACTTGAATAACCGCTGGTCAGATCGACATGTGAATAATCGTTAACTCATCCGGCGTGTGACGGACCGCCTGGCGGGTCATCCCAGGAGGCACAGCCGAGCGGGGCGGGGCACCCGCACAGGGCGCGGAAGGCGGGACTCCGCAGTTCTGAAACCCCGCCTCAACAGTCGTTGGGACAAACGGGTCGAAACGAGTTAAAGGATCTTGGTTCGTCGTCACAGAAGTGGTGCCGAACAGGAGCGTTGCGCGTGGTGCGTCCCCTGTGGAGATCGACAACGCAACCGGAACTTCACTCTTGTGGGCGGTGCCGAAAGGCCTCCCCGGCGCCGAAAGCCCCGCTTCCCCGAACCGACCGCGATTTTCTGTCAGACCCCGTCGCCATCCTGGACCCATGACAGCACTCGACCTGCTCCTGCCGTCCACATGCGCCGGCTGCGGCCACCGCGGCACCGCCTGCTGCGCCACGTGCCTCGCGAGCTTCGGCCCGCCGGAGCCGATCCAGGTCCCCGGTGTCGGCCCGCCCGTGTGGACGCTGGCGCCCTATCAAGGCGCCGCACGGGAACTCGTCCTCGCCTTCAAGGAACGGGGCGCACGAGCGCTCTCAGCCTGGTTCGGCGCTCTCGTGGCGTGCGCTCTGGTGGCCGTGGGCCCAGGCCCGTGGACCCTCGTGCCGGCCCCGTCCCGCCGCCGTGCCGCTCGCGAGCGGGGCGGCGACCACATGCTGCGCATCGCCGAGGCCGTGCAGACCGCTTCGGTGGCGCCGGTGTTGCGGTTGCGGCCGGGCGTGGTGGACTCGGTCGGCCTGACCGCCGGGGGCCGGCGCCGGAACCTGGCCGGGCGGGTGGAGGTCTGCGGACGGCCGCCGCCGGGCACCACGGTGCTGCTGGACGACGTGATCACGACCGGGGCGACGGCCGCGGCGTGCGTGCGGGCGTTGCGCGGGGCCGGGGTGAGGACGCACGCGGTGGTGGTGCTGACGTCGGCCAGGCCGCATCAGCCGGGCCAGTAGGCGCGGGGATAGGTCTGGGACGGCAGGCGCGGGCAACAGGTTCGGGCGACAAGCGCGGGTGGGGCAGCACGAACGCCCACCACGGCGGTCTCACTCAGTCGCGCTGCGCTCGTCTTGGGCAGGCCCGCTTCCGCCACGCCGTGCCCACTCGGCGGGACCAACAGCCGCCACCTGAGGCTGCGGGGTGGGTGCGGCAGCAAGAGCTCCCACCACGGAGGTCTCACTCAGTCACGCTGCGCTCGTCTTGGGCAGGCCCGCTTCCGCCACGCCGTGCCCACCTCGACGGGACCAACAACCGCGCCACCTGAGGCTGCTAGGCGGGTGCAGCAACGGACGCGGTGGCCGACGGGGAGCGCGGCGGTCACCGGAGTGGCGACGCCAATGGCGAAGCCGAGGCCCCAAGCGATGCCGAAGGCAAGCAGGAACAACCCCGCACGCCCTTCAAGTGATCAGCCGCCCTGACCCAGCCCGCGCATCCCCTGCCGCGCAAGCCTCAGGCAGCACCAGCGCAACCCCGGCCCGCGCCGACCCAGCCATGCCAACCCCGTCAACGCCGACCCGTCAGCACCCGCCGACGCCGGCCGCGCCTCCCTCCCCCGGGCCTCAGCCCGGGTAGAAGACCAGCGCCCCCGACGACACCCGGATCCCGCTCGACCGCCACACGTCGGTGATGTCCGAAGCCGACCACAACCCCGAAGGATCGATCACCTGCACCTGACGTGCGGGCGCCGCCGCCACCGACCCGACCGGCACGGTCAGGTTCGACTGGCTGTAGCGGTCGAGCTTGTAGCCGTCCGCGTAGACCTTGGTGACCGGCAGCGCCGGCAGGGAGGAGGAGACCACCAGCACGTCCTGCGAGAGCCAGTCGATCGACTGCACGGCCGAGCCGAGCGTCGAGGGCTGCACCTGGCGGGGTGAGCGCAGGGCCACGTCCTGGTTGTTGCGCACCACGGAGGCCACGTAGAGCTTGCCCGCGATCACCAGGGCGGCTCGGGTGCCGTCGCGGGACAGGCGCAGGTCGCTGATCGCGCCGAACGGCGTGACGTCGGTGATGTTGACGCCCTTGGCGGTCCAGCCGCCGTCCGAGCGGGTCACGCGGGCCACCGAGGTGCCGTCGACGGCTGTCCAGACCTCGCTGCCGGGTTCCTTCGGGCCGGTGGAGATGAGCCACGTCGGGCGGGTCAGCGAGGTGGCCGGCAGGTCCACTTCGGACAGGTCCTGCTCCGCCTCGCCGACGCGCAGGCGGGTCCTGCCGCCCTCGCGCGTCACCACCGCCAGGCGGGAGCCGTCGAGGGACTGGGCGGCGCTCGTGACGTTGTAGGCGCCGTTGCCCACCGGGCCCTTGACCGGGTTGCCGTCGGTCAGCGAGCGGATGGTCCCGTCCACCACGAGCATGCCCTGGAGGTTCGCGTTCAACGCCAGCAACGACTCGCCCGCGGTCGCCGCCACGTCGGACGGCCGGTAGTCGCGTTGGTCGGGCAGGATCTGCCGGCCGTCCACGAGCACCCGCACGCGCGACGAGGTGACGCCGGAGTACGACTTCACGATCTGCGCCACAATCTGCTTGCTCTTCTCGGGCGTCAGGTCCTTGCCCACCTTGGTGAGGTTGACCTCCATCGCGCCGTCGTCGGACTCCTTGGTCTCCGAGAAGACGTCGGTGTCCGGGCCGAGCGCGCTCACCAGCGTGTCGCGCACCGCGTCGCCGGGGCCCTTGATCAGCAGCTCCGTCACGCGGGTGGGGATGCTCGTGGCCGGCGGGATCACGACGTAGCGCGGGTCCGGCACCAGCACGGTGAACTCGGGGTTGTAGAAGTAGAGCGTGACGCGGCGGTAGTTGGTGATGAACTGGTTCTGCGGCATGTAGACGCCCGGCGGCGGCTCGGAGATGCGCCACTGGTTCTCGCTGTTGCGCTCCAGCTTCACCACCTGCGAGACGTCACCGAGCCGCGGCACGAACGAGTTGTCGTTGCCCAGCCGGCCGACGTACTTGCCCTGCAGGAGCACGGTCTGCGTCTTGTCCTGCGCCGTCTGCGGCAGCTGGGACGTCGGCACGGTCGCGAAAGTCGTGTCGATGATCGTGGGGTTCTTGGTGTCCCACTTCTGGTTGGCCTCGGACGTCAGGAACGCGCGGGCGGCCGCGAAGTCGCTCTCGGGGTTCGAGGTGGCGTCGATGAAGTCGCGGACGAGCATGAACGGGTCGATGTTCTGCCGCGGTTCGGGCGCGTTGACCGTGTTCGACGACTTGCCGTCCTTGGTGCCGATCGGCTTCGGCTGGGTGTTCGTGGGGATGGCGGCGCACGCCGACAGCGTCACGAGGACCAGCACCAGCAACGACAGCCGCTTCACCGCACTTCCTCCGAAACCTCTCTCGAAGCCGACGCCGACGACGAACCTGAAGCCGACCCCGAGGACGAAGCGGGGGACGACTCGGGCGTGGAGTCCGGTTCGGACTCGTCGTCCGGCTCGGACCCGTCCACGGGCTGCGCCGGCTGCCAGGTGATCTCCTCCGGCCTCAGCTCGACCTCTTCAGGCTCCTCCGCCACGACCGGCTCGTCCACCGCGGTCACGGGCGCGACGGCGATCCCGGCGGGCGCCAGGGGCAGCGGACTCCCGCGCAGCTCCTCGCCGTGCTTGCGCGGCAGCGTCAGGCGGAACACGGCGCCGTGGCCCGGTTCGCCCCACGCCTCCAGCCAGCCGCCGTGCAGACGCGCGTCCTCCAGCGAGATCGACAGGCCCAGGCCCGTGCCGCCGGTGCGGCGGTTGCGCGACGGGTCGGCGCGCCAGAAGCGGCTGAACACCAGCTCCGCCTCGCCCTGGCGCAGGCCGACGCCGTGGTCCCGCACGGTGATCGCGACGGCGTTGTCGTTGCCCCGCATGGTGAGCTCGACCGGCTGGCCCTCGCCGTGGTCGATGGCGTTCGCGAGCAGGTTGCGCAGGATCCGCTCCACGCGGCGGGAGTCGAGCTCCGCGACGAGCTCGGACTCCGGCAGGTCCAGGACGACGGGCGAGTTGGCGCTCGTCGAGATCGCCCGCACCGAGTCGTGCGCGCGGCGGGCCAGCACGCGGATGTCCACCTGGTCGGCGGTCAGCTCCTCGACGCCGGCGTCCAGGCGGGAGATCTCCAGCAGGTCGCCCAGCAGCGACTCGAACCGGTCGAGCTCGTCGACCAGCAGCTCGGTGGACCGGGCGAGACCGGCGGGGAACTGCTCGCGCGAGGCGTGCAGGACGTCCGCGGCCATGCGCACGGTGGTCAACGGCGTGCGGAGCTCGTGCGAGACGTCGGAGGTGAAGCGGCGTTGCAGCTGGCCGAACTCCTCCAGCTGTTTGAACTGGGCCTGGATCGACTCGGCCATCTCGTTGAACGACTCGGCCAGGCGTGCCACGTCGTCCTCGCCGACGACGTGCATGCGTTCGTGCAGGACGCCGTCCGCGAACCTCTCGGCGACCTCGGCCGCCTGCCGGACGGGCCGCACGACCTGGCGCGTCACGAGGTTCGCGATCAGCGCGAGCAGGACCAGCAGCACGATGCCGCCCACCGCGAGCGTCGACTGCACGACCTCGGCCGTGCGCTGCTCCGCGGTCAGCGGGAAGATCAGGTACAGCTGCATCGAGCGAGCGGACGTGCTCATCGGCAGGCCCACGACGAACAGGGTGGTGGCCGTGCCGTCGCGCTGCACCGTGTGGATCTGGGTGCCCTCGTCGCCGTTCTCGACCATCTCCCGCAGCCCGCGGGGAACGTCCTCCAGCGGCCCGACGAAGGGAACGCGGCCGCCGCCGCTCGAGTTCAGCCCGTCGGCCAGCACCGGTTCGAACGCGCCGGCCCCCGCCGTGGTGGCGTCCGTGCCGGCACCGCCGACGGCGAGCTTGTTGATCGCGCTGGTGAACCGGGTCTGCACGCTGTCCGGACCGGGGTTGAGACCCACCAGGTCGGACTGGATCAGGTTGCGCGAGGCCATCGCCTGGCGCACCGCGGCCTCGTCCTTGGTGTTCAGCAGCTGGTTGGTGATCTGCATCTGCAGCACCATGCCCAGCACGAAGACCACGGCGGAGGACAACGCGAGCGTCGAGACGACGACGCGCAACTGCAGCGAACGACGCCACAGGTCACCAAACGCGGCCCATCGCTTGCGCGCCTCCTCGACGAGGAAGCGCGCCTTCGCGACGACCGGCCGAACGAACTTCATACGCCACCTGTCACGGAGGGCCGGCCTTGTACCCGACGCCGCGGACAGTCAACACCACCTCGGGGTGCTCCGGGTCCCGTTCGACCTTCGAACGCAACCGCTGCACGTGGACGTTCACCAGGCGCGTGTCGGCGGCGTGGCGGTAGCCCCACACCTGCTCGAGCAGCACCTCGCGGGTGAACACCTGGCGCGGCTTGCGGGCGAGCGCGACGAGGAGGTCGAACTCCAGCGGCGTGAGCTGGATCGGCCTGCCCTCGCGCAGCACCTCGTGGCCGGGGACGTCGATCGTGAGGTCGCCGATCTGCAAGACCTCGGAGGGCTCGGCCTCCGTGCGGCGCAGGCGCGCCCGGATGCGGGCGACCAGCTCCTTCGGCTTGAACGGCTTGACGACGTAGTCGTCCGCACCGGACTCGAGGCCCAGCACCACGTCGACCGTGTCGCTCTTCGCGGTGAGCATCACGATCGGCACGCCCGACTCGGACCTGATCGCCTTGCAGACGTCGATGCCGTTCATGCCCGGCAGCATCAGGTCGAGCAGCACGAGGTCGGGCTTGAGCTCGCGCAGCGCGGGCAGGGCACGGGCACCGTCGGCGACCACCGCGGTGTCGAAGCCCTCCCCGCGCAACACGATCGTCAGCATCTCCGCCAGGGCGGGGTCGTCATCGACGACGAGCACGCGTGCCTTCATACTCAACATCGTCGCACTCCCGGTCGCGCGTTCGCGCACCGCCCAGGCTCCGTTGCCGCTGGTGGCGGTGTGCGCTCGTTCGGTCACCGGCCGGAACTGTCGTTCCACGTGCCCCACCTCGCCCCGATTCGCCCAGTTCGTCGCGGGAGTAACCGCGCGACGAACACCTTTCGTTACCAGGCGTTCTCAGGCCGTGCGGACGGCCGAGGCGAGCCAGATGCGCGCGTCGCCGACCTTCCGCGGGTCGGTGATCGCGGGGACCGCGCGGTCGTGCCGGGCGGCGAGATCGACCTGGTGCGTCACGGTGGCGTCCCAGCCGTAGGCGTCGAGCCACGCGACGGGATCCTCCACGTCGGACTGCCAGCGCGCGTCGAGCGCGTCGAACCGCTGGTGCACCGGCCTCATCTGCGGCAGGTCGCGGAACGCGCGGTTGACGTGTTCGAGCGCGAGCGTGCTGCCGGGGGCGGACAGCGCGCTGACCCAGTGCAGCAGCCTCCCGCCCGCGTCCGGGGGCAGGAACATGAAGAGGCCCTCCACCAGCCACGCCGCGGGCCTGTTCGGGTCGAAGCCCGCGTGGATCAGCGCGGTGGGCCAGTCGTCGCGCAGGTCGACCGGGACGGTGGCGCGGTCGCACCGGGGCGTGGCGCCGAGCTCGCGCAGCGCGTCCTCCTTGAACTCGACCAGCTCGGGCAGGTCGAGCTCGAACAGTGTCGTGCCCGGCGGCCACGGCAGGCGGAACGCTCTCGTGTCGAGGCCCGCCGCCATGACCACGACCTGGGGCCGGGCGGCGGCCAGCAGCTCGTCGTCGAAGTAGCGGGTGCGCAGGACGAAGTGGTCGCCGGCGAGGTCGCGGACACCGCCGAGGTCGCTCGCGGACCCCGCGGCCCGCACGAGCCCGGCGGCCAGCGGGTCGTCGAAGAGGCGGTGGAGGTGTCGCTGCTCCTGTGCACGGGCGGCAGCGATCAGCACCGCCGTACGGGCGACGCCGACCGGGGGACGCTGCAGTACACGCTTCAAATCGTGATCTCCTATACACTCACAGTGACGGGGTGAACACACGATCGTGTCAACCGGTACGCACGTGAGCGACCACTCAAGGAGTGAAGAGCGGTCCCAGAAGCGAAGAAAAGTTCACGTTTGACCGCCCGTCGACCACTTGCCACGGAGCGAGCCAGCCGACGTTCGCCAATCCGTCGTAAACGACCCCGCACCGCGCCTGCAGCGAGCCATCGGATTCGTAAATGTCGCGCGTCCGCGAGTCGTCGTCCTGCTCGCGCTTGGCGGCCCGCTCGGCGGCGACCTCCACGGGCACCCGCAGCAGCAGGTGCAGGTCGGGGACGGGCAGCCCGAAGCGTTCGATCTCCAGCTCGCGCACCCACTCAACGAACTCGCCGGTCTCGTCCTGGTGCAGCCGCGCGGCGTTGTAGGCGGCGTTGGACGCCACGTAGCGGTCGAGGAGCACGACGTCGTGCTCCTCCAGGTCCTTGCGGATCTCGTCGGCCGCGCCGCGCCGGTCGAGCGCGTAGAGCACGGCCATGCCGTAGACGGAGTCGCTGAGGTCGCCGACCTTGCCGTAGAGGGCGTCGCGGACCAGGTCAGCGTGCACGCTGACGCCGTAGCGCGGGAACGCGTGCGTCGCCACGGTCCTGCCCTCGGCGGCGAGCGCCTCGGTCAACCCGTTGGCGAGCGTGCGCTTGCCGGCACCGTCCAGACCTTCGATCACTACGAGCTTTCCCACGCGCGCACAGTAGACGGAACCGGTTCCGACCACTCACACGGCCGCTGCCCATCCCCCACACGGGCGAAATCCGATCTTTCGATCACCAGAACGAGTGACTACGGTGAACAGTCACACGGCGCGTGTGTGAAGGGTAGGTGCCGCGGTGGCCGCGGATTCCGGGCACGCCGGATCGGTCGACGAGCCGATCGGTACCCCGACCGGGGGTCTGCCGACCCCTCTCGCCGAGACGCTGCGCTACGGGCCTTTCCACCGCGCACTGCGCGAGGCGATCGCCCACCGTGGCCTCTCGCTCGCACGGCTGCGCGCTCACCTGGAACAACTCGGTGTCCAAGTTGGTCAGTCGACCCTGTCGTACTGGCAACGAGGACTGCGTCATCCCGAGGTGCCGCGCGCCATCAGCACCGTGCGCGCGTTGGAGTCCGTGCTGCGTCTGCCGCCATCGTCCTTGTTGGACCTGATCGGCCCGCGCACCGCGAACACCTACGCGCCCCGACCGGTGGCCACCTGGCCGGACCCCGCGCCGTTGCTCGCGACGTTCGACTCCGTACCGGAGTCCGCACGCGGCAACGCCGATCTCGAAGTGCTGTCCGTGCACGACACCGTGCAGATCGGCATGCACCGCGAACAACGCTCCATCACCACACGGCTGGTCGTGCGCGCGGTGCGCCAAGGTCCGGACAGATACCTGGCCGTGCACCGCGGCGACGAGGGCTCGTTGATCGAGAACACCCTCGTGCGCGCCGGCGAGGGCTGCCGGCAGGGCCGGCTACGCCGGGAAAGCGCTTCCCGCAACATGGCGGTCGAGCTGCTGTTCGACCGGCGGCTCGCGGCGGGCGAGGAGCACGTCTTCAGCTTCACGATCGTCGACGACACGGGCGGCTCGACGGTGGGCAGCCACCGCACGTTCCGCGACGTCTGCGGCTCGTACCTGGTGCAGCTCTCGTTCCACCGACGTGCGATGCCCGCGCGGTGCATGAAGCAGTTCCGCGCCTCGGCCGACGCCACGCCGGTCGACGTCGAGGAGCTGGTGTGCGGGCTCGGCGGCGTCGTCAGCGCGTACTTCGGCGACGTCGGGCCGGGGATCGCGGGCATCGCCGTCGAGTGGAGCTAGATCGTTCGGAAAAGCCCCGGTGTCTGGGGCGTCCCCAGAGGACACCCGAGCGACGTGGTCCGCGCATTTCGCGGACACACGTCCCCTGAGCGGAGGTGCGAGGAAGGCGAGGGGGCTAAAGACCGGCGCTCCGAAGAGCATTCCGGTTCCAGATTTAGAAGGAAGCTCCCTCATGGCCTCGCACCGCTCACGTTAGCAGCGAAGGGCTTCAGTCCGACAGTAGTTTCCCGAGTTCCGCCACGGTCGTGACGCCGCCGGTCTCGTCCTGCGTCAGCCCGATGCGAATCCTCGGAGCGTCCTCTGTGGACTGCTTGCGCGCGAACAGGTCCTTCACCCGTGCCACCGTGAAGTACTTGCGCCGCAACGACGCCGACGCGATCAGCTTGACGATGTCGCGGTTCTCCTCGATCCGGTTGCCCCACGCCGTTCCGCGCAGGTAGAGGTGCAGCCACGTGCCGGACCAGGTGTCGCCTTCCCGTTCGAACATCACCGGCAGCGCGACTTTCCCCTTGCCGCGCATGGAAGACCGCATCCGGACCGTGCTCGGTTCGAACGGCTTGCCCATCTGGTCGAGGTCGCGGCTCATGAACCCGAACATCGACTCGGCGACGTCGTCGAACGCCTCCCCCGAGTAGATGTTCACCTGCGGCACCACGTACTTGGCCTTCAAGGCTTTCCGGTGCACGTCGATGAACTCCGTCGCGCCGTCGGTCGCGTCCGTGACGTCACCCGAGTAGTGCGCACCGCCGAGCTTGAGGCTCGTCCACGAGACCTGCCCCTGGTACTCGAACTTCTCGTCGAGCAGCAGGGCGGACAGGTCGTAGTCGGTCCGCTTGGCCTGCTGGCGCCAGTGCACGAAGAACCGCAGCACGTCGCCGTCGAACGACAGCTTCGACCCGCGCGGCAGCACGCCGAAGCCCTCCTCCGTCCCGGAGACGGGCACGACGACGTCGAGCACCTCGGCGTCGACCAGGAGCTCGGAGTACTCCGGCAGCCGGCGGACCAGCTCGTTCTCGACGACCTCGGTGATCTCCGCGACGGCACCGGGGTCGAGCGGCGCGCGCTCGTCGTCCGCGATCCACACCCTGCGCCGCCGCGACGCGAAAACGCGGGCGGTGTCCGGCGTCGCGCGGTTCGCCAGGTGCTCCAGCAACGAGATCAGGACGCGGCTCGACACCTCCGGCACCGCCACCGCGACGTGCCCGGCGAGGTCCCGCGCGCCGTTGCGGAGCAGCCGGTCGACCTGCCGCAGCAGGAGGCCCGGCGCGTTGGCGAGGACCTGCACGGCCCGGTCGACGTCACCCTCCGCGAACGCCATCTCGACCTGCCCGGCGAACGACCGCGCGACCTTCTCCCCGCGCGCCACCGCGAACACGTCCCGCGCGTTCTCGAACGGGTGCTCGTGCGGGTGCAGCCTCTCCCCGAGCCGCTTCCACGCCTCGCGGTGCCGGTTGACGTCGCCGAACTTGGCGGCGCTCACCTCGTCGAGCGCCTTGAGCAACGCCCTGCGCTCAGGCCGGCGGAACGACCGGAACCGCGTCGGCTCGGCCAGCGTGACATCTCCCCCGGACGCCTCCGCCGCGAGCCGCAGCACGTCGGTGACCGTGTCGACGTCCTCGAGCGGCCGCTGCGCGACCAGCCGTGCCGCGTTGAGGACCGCCCGGTTCTCCCGGACCGGCACCTCCACCTTCGCGTCCGGGCAGAGCACGGCCAGCTCACCGAGCACTGCCCTGTCGCTCTCGTTCAACGGGATCGGGCTCGACGCGAGCTCTTCGAACAGCAGCTGCACTTCTTCTTCGAGCGTGCCACCGAGGTGCACGACCGTGACGCGGTCTTTGAGCGAGGGGATCAGTAGGTCATGCGCCTGCAGCATCTCCTCGTACGTGTGCTGCACACGGCCGTACATGGGCAGGTCGAGCAGGTTGTTCGTCGGCTCGACACCCTTCTCGATCGCATCACGCAGACACTCACGCCAGAACGCGAGCGTGTCCGGCACGTTGTGCGGAAACTCCTTGAAATAGGGGTTGTGCTGCCCGCGCGCACCGATCAGGTCCTTGACCGCGCGAACGACCTCAGCCGCGAACTCCTCGGCACCGGCCAGGCCGCCGACGTGTTCGAGCAGGTCACGCGAGGCCTTGAAGCCCGAGTTGAGCAGCGCGGCGTCCAGCTGGCGCGCGGTGGCGGCGCCGTCACCCGGCGCACCGTCCGAAGTGGGCACGCGCAGGGTCTTCTTGATGATGGTCGTCCGCACGTGGTCAGTAAAACCCGGACGTCAATCGCGATTCCACCCGTTTGGGCACGATGTTGGTGCTTCTCCATCACCTAGCGTCGTTGTGCATGATCGGCGATCCGTCCACTCCCTACAGCCGCGACCTGGGCGACGAGCTGCGACAGGTGCGGGAGCGCTGCACGACGTTCCGCGGGCGCAAGATCGCCCGGATGCTCGGGTGGGATCCGGGCAAGGTGTCGAACATCGAGAACGGGAAGGTGCGGGCGACCGAGATCGACCTCATCCAGTACCTGGGGCGGTGTGGTCGCAGCCAGGAGTTCATCCTGGACTTCCTGAGCAGGTACCGGTCGGCGTTCGCGACCTACTTCGTGCAGGTACCGGACAACTTGCGCACGATGGCGATGGCTGAGTCGGCCGCCGATGCGATCACCAGCTATGACCTGACGTACGTCCCTGGCCTGTTGCAGACCGAGGACTACGCAC
This sequence comes from Lentzea sp. NPDC059081, assembly GCF_042738015.1. NCBI lineage: Bacteria > Bacillati > Actinomycetota > Actinomycetes > Pseudonocardiales > Pseudonocardiaceae > Lentzea > Lentzea sp. NPDC059081. The sequence goes on along the minus strand of NZ_JBHYGW010000047.1, from coordinate 17,788 downwards.
GGGCGTTGTACGAGGCTCGTGGCGTGCTGGCTCCTGAACTGGTCGAAGCTGCAGTCCGCTTCCGGATGGAACGACAGGCGATCATGCGGCGGCACGACCGACCGGACTGCACCTTCTACCTCCACGAGAACGCATTGCGATTGAAGGTGGGCAATGGCGCCGTCATGGAAGCTCAGCTCAAGAAGCTGCTCTTCCGCACACACGCGCTTCGGATCGTGCCGGCGGCGAGTGGTCCGGCTGGAGTGCTTCTCGCCAACTACGTGCTCTGGGAGTTCGAGAAGCGCGACAGTGTGGCGTACACGCACTCTGACCTGGCCAAGGTGTTCGTTCAGGACCAGGTTGGCGTCAAACGCTGCAAGTCGATCTTCACACGCCTGGATGCGCTCGCTGTGAGTGAGGAAGAATCGCGAACGATGGTGGCGGATCTCGCCAGTCGATCGCGGGAGGACCTCAGTGGCCGGAGACTTCACCTGGCGTAAGAGCAGCTACAGCGGCGGCGACGAGGTCGACGACAACTGCGTCGAGGTGGCGTTCGCCCAGGTCGTCCGCGTCCGCGACTCCAAGAACACCGCCGGCCCCGAACTGAGCTTCAGCGTCGAGGCCTGGCAGGGGTTCATCGGAGTTCGGTAGGCAGCGGCAGGTCCAGCGCGGCGAGGAACCGCTTCGTCTTCACCTCGACGAACACCTCGCCGTCGTCGATCTCGTCGACGTCCTCCGACTCGTCCCACTCGAACTCGTCCGGGTTCTCGTCCTCCGCCAGGAACCCGAGGATCTCGGCCTGCTTGGCCACGACGTCCGACCCTGACGACACCAACGCCCACCACGCGGCCAGCCCGGACGCCTCCCGCAGCACGTCGGTCGGGTCGGACGCGTTCGGGTTCTCGAAGTACGTGCGCGGCGTCAGCCCGAGGTATGCGACGCCGCTACCAGGGCCGGCGGGCGCGTACACGACCGAGGTGATGTCGCTGTCGTGGATGTCGATCCACAGCGAAGGCTCGGACAAAGGCGGCAGTTCGCCCTCGGAGAGGGTCTTCCACTCGCCGTTCTCGAACGCATAGGTGCCGAAGAATCCCACGACGGACATGAAACAGGGGCCTCCCGCACCGCGCGCGGGAGGCCCCTGGAAACAACCTGTCACAACCACTCAGTAGCGGTAGTGGTCCGCCTTGAACGGGCCCTCGACGTCGACGTCGATGTACTCGGCCTGGTCCTTGGTCAGCTTCGTGAGCTTGCCGCCGAGCGCCTCCAGGTGGATGCGGGCGACCTTCTCGTCGAGGACCTTGGGCAGGCGGTAGACCTCGTTGTCGTACTCCTCGTGCTTGGTGAACAGCTCGATCTGCGCGATCACCTGGTTGGAGAAGGAGTTCGACATGACGAACGACGGGTGGCCCGTCGCGTTGCCGAGGTTGAGCAGGCGGCCCTCGGACAGCACGATGATCGAGCGGCCGTTGGGGAACACCCACTCGTCGACCTGCGGCTTGATGTTGTTGCGGCGGATGCCGGGGTAGCGGGCGAGGCCGGCCATGTCGATCTCGTTGTCGAAGTGGCCGATGTTGCCGACGATCGCCTGGTGCTTCATCTGCGCCATGTGGTCGACCATCACGACGTCCTTGTTGCCCGTCGTGGTGATGATGATGTCGGCGCGGTCGAGGACGTCCTCGAGGCGCTGGACGTCGTAGCCGTCCATGGCGGCCTGCAGGGCGCAGATCGGGTCGATCTCGGTGACGATGACCCGGCCGCCCTGGCCGCGCAGGGACTCGGCGGCGCCCTTGCCGACGTCGCCGTAGCCCGCGACGACGCAGACCTTGCCGCCGATCAGGACGTCGGTGCCGCGGTTGATGCCGTCGATCAGCGAGTGGCGGATGCCGTAGCGGTTGTCGAACTTCGACTTGGTGACGGCGTCGTTGACGTTGATCGCCGGGAACAGCAGGTCACCGGCGGCGGCCAGCTGGTACAGGCGCATGACGCCCGTCGTGGTCTCCTCGGTGACGCCGCGGATGCCGGAAGCGATGTTCGTCCACTTCTTGCCGTCGGCGGCGAGCGACGCGCGGAGCGTCTCGAGGATGATCTTCCACTCTTCCGAGTCGTTGTCCTCGGCCGACGGGACGACACCGGCCGCCTCGTACTGGACGCCCTTGTGGACGAGCAGGGTGGCGTCGCCACCGTCGTCCAGGATCATGTTCGGGCCCTTGCCGTCGGGCCAGGTGAGCATCTGCTCGGCGGTCCACCAGTACTCCGGCAGCGTCTCGCCCTTCCAGGCGAAGCAGGCGACGCCCTTGGGCTCCTCCTCCGTGCCGTAGGGGCCGACGACGACGGCCGCGGCCGCGTGGTCCTGCGTCGAGAAGATGTTGCACGAGGCCCAGCGCACCTCGGCGCCCAGGTCGACGAGGGTCTCGATGAGCACAGCCGTCTGGATCGTCATGTGCAGCGATCCGGAGATGCGGGCGCCCTTGAGCGGGTACACCCCGGAGTACTCGCGGCGGAACGCCATCAGGCCGGGCATCTCGTGCTCGGCCAGACGGATCTCCTTGCGACCGAACTCGTGGAGCGACAGGTCGGCCACTGCGAAGTCGATGCCGTTGCGGGTCTGCAACCGGTCCGCGGTCATTGCGAAGTCCTCCAAGGCACTTCAGAGAGGGTGTCGTCCGACCATACCGCCCATTCATGCACCACTATGACCCCTACTCTGGGTGAGGGAGGTCTCCGGTGTTGATTGCCGGCCCGGACACACGTGTCGTCGAGCTGCGGGTGCACGGCGTCCAAGGAACGACGCCGCAGACGCTCGTCGACGCCGTCGCGGCCGTGGACGTCGCCGGCGACGGGCTGGGGCGCATCGTGCGCCCCGCCGACAGACTCCGCAGGCCGGCGCCAGGACCGGTGCTGCAGACCGAGGGACGTCCCATCCCCCGCGTGGTCGAGGGCTACCTGTGGGGTGGCATGACGTCCGGGGGTGTGGCGAAGGCCACCTGGGCGCTGCTCTTCCCGTTCAGCATCGCGAACGTCGCGCACTGGATGCTGCCGCCCGTTCCCGAGCGCAACCTGCCCGCCCACCTGCTCGGCATCGGCCTGCGGTCGCTGCTGCGGGTGTTCGCGCTGCTGCTCACGGCGTTGCTGGTCGCGCAGATCTCCGTCGTGAGCCTCGACCTGCTGGCGGCCCAGTGCCTGCGGCCCGGCACCGCGTGCTTGTCGAGCATCCCGGACGACGTCCGCTCGATCGGGTGGTTCCGCACGTTCCTCGGGCTGCTGCCGATCGTCGCGGTGATCGCGGTGATGCGGCGGATCTCGCACGTCGACTGGCGGATCGAACGCCGGGAGATCGCCGACGCGGAGGAGAAGGAGCAGCAGCCCGCGTCCGGACTGCCCGGCGCGCACGTCGCGACCGACCCGGACACGCCGGCGCTGCGGTCGTTGCACGTCATCGCGGCGCTGGCGGTGACGGCGCTGATCGCGCTCGGCGGTCCGCTCAAGCAACTCACGGCGTCGGGCGGCATGGGCGTCGCAATCACCGTGGCGTGGGTCACCTCATTGGTGTTCATCGGCGTGTCGGTGCTCGGCGTGTTGCTCCTCGACGACCCGACGGGCGGCGCTCCCCACCGCGGCGGGCGGTGGTTGCGGGCGGCGTTGGGCAAGAAGCCGCGCCGGGTGTTGCTGGTGCTGTCGGTGCTGCTGGTCCTCACGACGCTGGCGCTGCAGGAGCAGCTGCCGTTGAGGGTGCCGGGCGCGGACGTGACCGTGCAGGTCGTGGCGTTGCTGATGGCGTTCGTGCTGGTGCTGTTCGGACTTCTGCTGATGCCCGCCGCACTGCTCGCGCGCGGCGCGTGGAAGGCGTTGCCGCGCGAGCTGCGGCCGTGGGCGGGCGGGTGGTTCTCCGCGCCGGTGCTGGCGATCGCGGGGCTGCTCGGCGGCGGTTTCGGCGCGGGCGTGGCGTTGCCGGTGCGCAAGGCGCTGGGCTCCGGGCTGCATCTACCCGTCGGGTACGACTACATCACCCTGTTGTGGGGTGTGGCGGGTGCGCTCGGACTGCTGAGCACGTTCGCGGTGGCATCGTTCACCGGCGCGGTGCGGTGGCGGGCGTTCCGCAAGGGCAAGGTGTGGGCGCGTGAGGCGTCACTGCTGCACTCCGGCCGGATGCGCGACCTCCGGACCGCGACGCGGGCGTGGTGGTGGGCGCGCTGGGAACGCAACCACGGCCACCACCTGATCCTGATCATCGCGTCGGTGCTGGTCGTCGGCGCGGTCGTGGCCACGGTCCTGCGCGTCCGCAACGTCGCACCGGCCACGTGGCTCGCGCCGTTCTCCGCGTTCGGCGTCGGCGTGCTCGGTCTGCTCGCCGTGTCGCTGCTGCGGGCCGTCTACCTGGCGGCGCGGCAGCCGGAGTCCGGTCGCCGGCTCGGGATCATCGCGGACATCGCGCAGTTCTGGCCACGCGAGGCGCACCCGATCGTGCCGCCCTGCTACGCGTTGAAGGTCGTGCCGGAACTGGTCGAGCGCGTCCGCGACCACCTGCGCGACCCTGGCACCCGCGTGGTCCTCTGTGGACATTCACAGGGCTCGCTGCTGGTGGCCGTCGCGGCCGCGCGGTTGCTGGAGGAGCTGCCGCCGTACGAACGGGAGCGGATCGGGTTGCTGACGGCGGGATCGCAGCTGCAGTGGGCCTACCCGCGGGCGTTCCCCGCCGTGGTGCCGCACGCGTCGCTGGCGAAGCTGGCCGGTGGGCTCGACGGACGCTGGCGCGCGCTGTGCCGCGGCACGGACCCGTTGGGAGGTGCGGTGATGACGTGGCGGCGGCAGGTGTTCGACGGGATGCTGCTCGGCGCCGGCTACCGCGCCGACGGGACCGAAGGTGCGCTGGCACCGGCGTTGCGCGGACCGACGGGTGCGCTGGTGCTCGGCGGCGACCACTGGCTGCCGGACCCGCAGCGGGGTCCGTTCCCCGGCAGGCGGTGGCGGTCCGGGGTGTCGGCGCACTCGGACTACACGTCGGACCCCGAGTGGGACCGGGCGGTGGCGATCGCGTCGGGGCTGATGGAGGTGGACGCGCCGGAGGCGACGTCGTTGCCGTTCGCGCGCAAGCCGGAAACTCGGTCGCGGGACGCGCTCGGCGGCTCCTAGTCTCCGGATCATGCTGACCGGGGATCTCGTCCGACTGCGGCCCGTCGAGCCGGAGGACGCCGAAGCGTTCTACCGCTGGCACAACGACGAGGAGGTCATGCGCTGGTTGCAGGCCTACTTCCACGAGTCGTTGGCGTCACTGCGGAAGCGGCTCGCCGACCGGCAGGAGAACGCGCACGACAAGGTCACCTTCTGCATCGAGACGCTGGAGGAGCGCAAGGCCATCGGCGTCGTCGCGCTGCGGGACGCGGACCCGGTCAACGCGCGCGCCGAGGTCGACATCTACCTCGGCGAGAAGGACTTCTGGGGCGGCGGTTACGGCACGGACGCGCTGCGCACGGTCTGCCGGTACGGGTTCGACACCATGCGGCTGCACTCGATCGAACTCGGGGTCGTCGAGGCCAACACCCGCGCCATCCGGTCCTACGAGAAGGTCGGCTTCCAGGTCGACGGGCGGCTGCGGCAGTCATTCTTCCGCGACGGCGAGTGGCACGACTCCCTGCTGATGTGCGTGCTGAAGGACGAGCTCACCTGAGAGCCGGCGCGAGGTGGCCGATCGCCTCGCGCAGGTGGTCCTCGACGGACGCGGTCCCCACCACGACGAGGCCGGACGGGCGGACGTCCACCCAGCGCTGCACGGCGATCCGTGCGGCGGCGGAGACAGCGGCGGCCAGCACGGACGCGCCCAGCTCCGACGTGCCGAGGCGGTCGGCGATCACCTCCGCGATCGGGGGTTCCATCGACGCCACCGAGTCGAGGTAGGCCTCGCGCAACGACGGCGTCGAGGTGATCAGCGCCTGGGCCTCCGACGGCGGTTCGCGGTACTGCTCGGCGAACGCGGCGATGATCGAGTCGACCAGCGGCTCGCCGGCGGGACGTGCGCGCAGCTCGTCGGCCACCTGAAGAGCGCGCGAGGCCGTGATGCCCGCGACGATCGCGTGCTCGCGGCTCGGGAAGTAGTTGTTGTAGGTGCGCGGGGAGACGTTGGCCGCCTCGGCGATCTCGTCGACCCGCACCTCGTCGACGCCCTTCGCCAGGGCGAGGCGCAGTGCGGCGGCCGCCAGTGCCGCTCGGGTCTCGGTCTTCTTCCGCTCACGCAGTCCCACGGCCGCCACTCTAGTTACCTGTCGCGACACGATCACTACCGATTGACTTTCGATAGATCGCTGCCGATACTCGATGCATGATTGCTGAACGTTGGGCGGTGACGGCGCTCCGGGTCTTCCTGGTCGCGCTGTTCGGGATCCTCGTCGTCCTGGAGACGTTGTCGCTCCCCGGCTCGTACCGGTACATGGTCGAGCAGCACCCCGAGCACGCCACCGAGCACCTGCTCACGATGATCGTGGCGATCTTCTGGGTGGTGTGCGTCCAGGTGGTGGTCGTGGCCACGTGGAAGCTGCTCACGCTGGTGCGCAAGGATCTGATCTTCACGGAGTCCGCGACCAAGTGGGTCGACGTGATGGTGTGGGCCATCGCGGCCGCGTGGGTCGTGCTGGTGGCGGTGTTCATCTGGCTCGGCTTCAACGCCGACGACCCCGGAGTGCTGGTGTTGTTCTTCGTGTTCACGACAGGGGTGTCCGTGGTCGGGCTCGTGCTGGTCGTCATGCGGGCGCTGCTTCAACGCGCCACGTCGCTGCGCGCCGACATGGAGTCGGTGATCTGATGGCGATCGTCGTGCGGATCGACGTCGAGCTGGCCAAGCGCAAGATGAGCGTCGGCGAGTTCGCGGAGAAGGTCGGGCTGACGCCGGCCAACGTCGCGGTGCTGAAGAACGGGCGGGCGAAGGCCGTGCGGTTCAGCACGCTCGAAGCGATGTGCCGGGTGCTGGAGTGCCAGCCGGGCGACCTCCTCGAGTTCATCGACGACGAGGAGTGACCGCCCGGCCAGCTTTCCGCACCGAACCCCTTCTGGGCTAGATGACGTAGAGCCACCAGCGCTGCGAGGCCGGAACCGCGCTGCCCCGGTCAGAACAGGTCCAGATGCCGCCGTACTGGTCGGTCACCTGCTTGCCGACCTGGTCGCACTTCGCCTTCGTCGGGTACTTGCCCCACGGGTCCTGAGCGGACGCGGTGCCGGCACTCCCGAGCAGGATCCCCACAGAGGCCGCGATGACAGCGGCCGATGCCATAGTTCGCTTCACATTTGTTCCCAACCGACGCCACCGGACGCCGGTTGCACCACGTGATCGCGGTCACGCCAGCCGCTTCGCCAGCCGGTCGGCGGCCTCGAGCCGCCCCGACTCGGCGAGCAGGCCCACCGGCGCCAGCACGTAGTCGCGGTCGACGGTGATCTCCGCGGTCCGCAGCACCGGTCGCAGCACCGGGTCGCTCCGCAGCGCCTCCACGACCGGCGCGATGTCCGGCGTGTGCCGGAAAACCCCGCCCGACAACACCAGCAGACCCGCGCCGTGCGGTCCGAGCTGGCCGTCGACCTGCCGCAGATGCCTGCGCACTGCCAGGATCGCCGCGAACGACGCCAGCTTCACGTCGACGGCCGGGTCGTCCGGCAGCCAGCCGACGTTCTCGGCCCGCAGTCGTGCTTCCTCCGCGAGGTCCTCGGTCGTCAGCCGTTCCGCGAGTGCTTCCTTGACGACGCCCGGAGCCGACCAGCGCATGCCGAGATCGCCTTCGACCGTGCGACGGTCGGGTGGCAGCGCGACCGTCCTCTCCAGACCTTCACTGTCCACGGTGGACACCGCCGAGTAGACGTCCGTCGTGGCACCACCGACGTCCACCACCAGCACAGCGCCTTCCCGGTCCTGCGCCGCGAGCCGGGACACCCCGGCCAGCACGGCGTCCGGTGTCACGGCCCGCACGAGCTGCCGGAACCGCGGCCCGCGCGAGAGCCCCTTGCCGCCGATCACGTGCTCCAGGAACGCCGCGCGGATCGCCTTGCGCGCGGGTTCCGGGGCGAGCTGACCGACGTCCGGCAGCACGTTCGGGCACGCCACCACGGTCCGTTTCGCCAGCAGCTCCACCGCTTCCGGCTGCGCCTCGACGTTGCCCGCCAGCACGATCGGCACGGCCACCCGCGCGAGCTTCGCGGCGTTGTGCAGCAGGACGGACCGGTCGCCGCCGTCCGTGCCGCCGACGAGCAGGACCAGATCCGGTGCCGTCGCACGGAGAGCCTTCACGTCGACCGGCCCCGCGCTGACGTGGACGATCTTCGCCCCTGCCGACAGCGCGACCCGGTACCCGGCCTCGGCGCTGACGACCCGTTCCTGCCCGACGACCGCGAGCCGCAGCCCACCGCCCGCCGACGAGCACGCCAGGACCTCGCCGTCCCCGACCTCCTCGCGCAGCGCGTCGATGCCCCGCAACACCTCGGGAGGCGTGGTGGGGTGCTGCCCGGTGCGGACCAGCTCGCCCTCCGGGGTCACCAGAGCGGCCTTGGTCCAGGTGGAACCGACGTCGAGGCACAGGATCACGAGGCAAGCTAACCACCATGAAGCTCACGCCCAAGGTGATCCTCGAAGGGACGCGCCTGACCGGCAAGACGGACCTGGCCTACGCGCTCAACGAACACCCGCGCCTCGTCGGCCACCGCAGGTACCGCTACCACTCTCCGTTGATCTCGGCCGAGTGGAGCGGCTTCACCAACGAGCCGTGGGGCCGCGGGCTGATCGACTTCGCGCCGGAGGAGACGGCGCACGCGATCGAGACCTACGAGACGTGGGTGCGGATGTTCGAGCTGCAGCGCTACTACTCGTGGATCGTCGACCGGTTCCACCTGTCCACGATCGCCTACCAGGCCAGGCGGGGACGCCGGTTCGACTTCGGCTGGCTGGAGGAACGGCTGAAGCCGCTCAACTTCGTGAGCTGGCCGGGAGGTCGATCCTGCCCGTCTTCGAGTTCGACGTGACCGCCCGCACCGCCGACGACGTGGCCGACTGGCTCGACGAACGCGGCCTGCTGACTCTTTAGTCGTCCGCCTTCTCGTGCACGAGCTTCATGAACTCGCCGAGCTGCACGAGCTGTTCCGACGTGAACAGGTCGATCAGGTACTCCCGAACCGTGAGGACGTGACCGGGTGCGGTGGTGCGCAACAACACCTTGCCCGCGTCGGTGAGCACGGCGAGGATCCCGCGCTCGTCGGACTCGTGCGGTTCACGCCGCACGAGTCCCGCCTTCTCCAGCTTGCCGATCTGGTAGGTCAACGAGCTCTTCGACACGACGACGCGCCGGGCGAGCTCCGTCATCCTCATGCGGTTGCGCGGTTCTTCGGACAGCACGACCAACACGTTGTACTGCGCGTGCGAAAGTCCCGCGTCGCGTTGCAGCTGCTGTTCGATCTGTCTCTCGAGGAGGTGGTACGCCTGGACGAAGTGGTGCCAGGCGTTCCCCTCCTCCTCGGAGAGCCACCGCGCGTTTCCCATGGTCGGCAGGTTAGTTGGTGTCGTGTCAGATGCCCGGCTCTTCGCCGTGCTTGACCACCGGTTCGGAACGGACGTCGCTCTGGCCGGTCTTCGCCAGCACGGAGTTCCGGCGGCTGTAGGCGAAGTAGACGACCACGCCGACCGCCATCCAGATGAGGAACCGGACCCACGTGAGCGCGGTCAGGTTCAGCATCAGCCACAGGCACGCGACGATCGCGAGGATCGGCACCAACGGCACGAGCGGCACGCGGAACCCGCGCGACAGGTCGGGACGCGTCTTGCGCAGCACCATCACACCCGCCGAGACGAGGATGAACGCGAACAACGTGCCGACGTTCACCATCTCCTCCAGCTTGCCGGCGGGGAAGAAGCCCGCCGCCACCGCGACCAGCACACCGATGATGATCGTGATGCGCGTCGGCGTGCCGTGGCTCCCGGTCTTCGCCAGCCCACGCGGCAGCAACCCGTCGCGCGACATCGCGAACAACACCCGGCTCTGACCGAGCATCAGCACCATGACGACGGTCGTCAGACCGGCGAGCGCCCCGACGGAGATCACCGTGGCGGCCCAGTCGACCCCGTTGTCCGCGAACGCACTGGCGAGCGTCGCACGCGTACCGTCCGGCTGGGTCGCGAGCTTCTTGTAGGGCACCATGCCCGTGATCACCAGCGTGACGGCCACGTACAGCACCGTGACGATCGCCAGCGACCCGAGGATGCCGCGCGGCACGGCCTTCTGCGGGTTCTTGGTCTCCTCCGCCGTGGTCGCCACGACGTCGAACCCGATGAACGCGAAGAACACGATGCTCGCCGCCGCCAGCATGCCGAGCACGCCGTAGGTGCTGCCCGAGTACCCGGTGATCAACGAGAACAGCGACTGCTCGATCCCGGTGTGGGCAGCGGGCCCGCCCTCGGCGGCGGGCGGGATGAACGGGCGGTAGTTCTCGGCCTTGATGTAGGAGATGCCGAGCACGATCACCAGCAGCACCACCGCGACCTTGATGGCCGTGATGACAGCACTGACCCGCGAGCTCAGCTTCGTGCCCACGATCAGCAACGTGGTGATCACCGCGACGAGCAGCACGGCACCCCAGTCGAACTTGAAGCCGTCCCCCACCTCGGTCTTCACGTCGAGACCCAGCAACCCCAACGTGGTCTGCAGGTAGGCGGACCACCCCTTGGCCACCGCGGCCGACCCGACCGCGAACTCCAGCACCAGGTCCCACCCGATGATCCACGCGGCGAACTCGCCGAACGTCGCGTAGGAGAACGTGTAGGCACTACCCGCGACCGGCACCGTCGAGGCGAACTCGGCATAACACAACGCCGCCAGCGCACAGGCGATCGCCGCGAGCACGAAGCTCAACGACACCGACGGCCCGGCGATGTTGCCCGCCGTACTGGCCGTGAGGGTGAAGATGCCGGCACCGATGACCACGGCAACCCCGAAGACCGTGAGGTCCCACGCCGTCAGGTCCTTGCGGAGCTTGGTGTCCGGCTCGTCCGTGTCCGCGATGGACTGCTCGATCGACTTGGTGCGCCACAACCCGTTCCCCGGCACGGTGCATTCCTCCTTGATGGAAACCGATTCGGCCCACCCTAGAGGTATCCAGCAGGTGAGATCGCTATAGCTCCGGACCAGGGCTTGTCCGGTGTTTTGTCTCGAAACGTGATGTGCGACGCCCAGGTGAGGGACAACCCACGCACCGCCAACGGCGAAGCCGAGGCGCCCAAGCGATGCCGAAGGCGAGCCGTGCAGGCCCTTGCGCCGATGGGTAGCGGTGCACCCACTCGTGGTTAGGCGATTGGGGCTTGACTTTGGGTGCGAGGTGCTACCCCTTGTGGATCGGCCGGTTGCGGAGCATCCGGCCTTTTCCGGCCGAACCAGCGCCTCGCAAGGGCCCCGAAGTCAAGCCCCAATCGCGGATCGTCGCGGAGCGGCGATGAACCCAGGTCTTCGTCCGAGGTGCACGCCCACGCTGGAACAGGCACCAGACCACAAAGGCGACCACGCTGGAACAGACACGGAACCCGCTCAGCTGAACAACGCTGGAACCCACGCACCCCAAACAAACGAAAAAGCCGCCCCGGGCAACCCCGAGGCGGCTCCAACGCAAAAAAGATCAAGCACTGGCAACCGTGGACCGATCCAAATCCGGCTCCAAGTAGATCAACCGAGCATGCGGCACCTTGTTCCGAACCCGCTGCTCCGCATCGTTGATCGCCTGAGCCACCTCGTCCAACGGCAACCGCGGCTCCAGCGCGATCTTCGCCGCGACCAGCAGCTCCTCCGGCCCGATGTACTGCGTCTTGATGTGGATGACCCGCTGCACCTTCCCCGCAGCCAGCTCATCGCAGATCACGTCGAGATCGGCATCCGAAGCACCCTCACCGATCAGCAGGGACTTCATCTCGATGATCAGGATGATCGCGATGACCCCGAGCAACAACCCGATGGCGACGGTGCCGAGGGCGTCGAAGACCGGGTTGCCGGTGACGGTGGACAGCCCGACACCCAGCAGCGCCAGCACCAGACCGATCAACGCACCCGCGTCCTCCAGCAGCACGACCGGCAGCTCCGGCGTGCGCGAGTTGCGGATGAAGCCCCACCAGGTGGCGTCGCCCTTGATCAGCCTCGACTCCTTGATGGCGGTCATGAAGCTGTAGGACTCGAGGCCGATGGCGACCACCAGGATCGCGACGGCGACGATCGGGCTCGTCAGCGGCTCCGGGTGCTGCAGCTTGTGGATGCCCTCGTACAGCGCGAACACCGAGCCGAGGCTGAAGAGCATCAGTGCCACGACGAACGACCAGAAGTAGCGGTCGCGGCCGTAGCCGAACGGGTGCAGCCTGTTCGCCTTGCGCTGGGCCGTCTTCTGGCCGAGCAGCAGCAGGCCCTGGTTCGACGTGTCGGCGAGCGAGTGCACCGACTCGGCGAGCATCGACGACGAACCGGTGATCAAGAATCCGACGAACTTGGCCACCGCGATACCGGCGTTCGCCAGTAGCGCCGCGATGATGGCCTTGGTTCCGCCCCCTGCTGACACGCCTGTCTCCTCGCTGCACCCAGTCCTGGCTGAACTAGTCCGGTTTGTCCGGACGGGACCTTAGTCGGTCCCGGCCGTCGCGCGGAAAAGTTGAGCGGATTCAACACCATCCGGTCGGACCAGCACCGCCGGGTCCGAGGCCGGCAGCCACACCGCCTGCCCGCGACCCAGGCGCAACTCGTCTCCGCGCGCGTTGGTGAGTACCGCGGAGCCGTCCGTGCAAATCATGATTTGCGGACCGTCGTGGTCGATCCTGGTCTCCGCGCCGATGTCCAGCCTCGACAGCTCGAACTCCGGCGCGGGCGTGCGGTAGAGGTGGACGCCCGGCTGGACCTCCTCGCCGTGCATGACCTCCATGTCGCCGCACGAGAAGTCCAGCACGCGCAGCAGCTCGGGCACGTCGACGTGCTTGGGCGTCAGGCCGCAGCGCAGGACGTTGTCCGAGTTGGCCAGGATCTCGATGCCCGTGCCGCGCAGGTACGCGTGCAGGTTGCCGGCGGGCAGGTGGATCGCCTCGCCGGGCTGCAGCACGATGCGGTTGAGCAGCAACGCCGCCAGCACGCCCGCGTCGCCGGGGTAGGACTCGCCCAGCTCCAGGATCGTGCGGCACTCCAGGTCGAACTCGCCGTGCTCCTTCACGTGCAGCACGCACGCGTCGAGGACCTGCGGCAACAGCACCGAGAGCGACGTCTGCGGCAGCGTGATCAGCATCGTGAACAGCGCGCGCAGGCCCGACGAGTCGGGCTGGGCGACCAGCATCTCGGTGTACGGGGAGAGCGCGGGCGCGTCGAGCGTGTGCAGGAACGAGACCGTGCGGTCAGGGGCCCGGAAACCGGCGAGGGCGTGGAACTCGGTCAACGCGCAGATCAGTTCGGGCTTGGCGGCCGGGTCCTTGTAGTTGCGCACCGCGGCGTCGAGCGGGACCGCGCGCTTCTCCTCGGCCGCGAAGCCCTCCGCCGCCTGGGCCGCCGACGGGTGCGCCTGCAGGCTCAGCGCCTCGTCGGCGGCGAGGACCTTGAGCAGGAACGGGAGCCTGCTGCCCCACCGGTCGGCCACGCGGGTGCCGAGCTGGCCGGCGGGGTCCGCGGTCAGCAGGTCGAGCAACGAGCGCTGGACGCCGTCCGCGCCGGTCACGCGGGACGGGTCGCCGGGGTGGGCGCCCATCCACAGCTCTGCCTCGGGATGGGGTGCGGGCACCTCCTTCCCGAGCAGCTCTGCGATGGCCGTGCGTGATCCCCACGCGTACGGCCTCACCGCGTTGTGCAGCAGGTCCACTTCTCGTCTCAGCTCCCAAATCAGTACGGGTTGCCGCCGAGAGATCCGGCGGCGAGCCCGAGGTACAGCGCGGCCAGTTCGAAGCGCAGCGCGAGCAGTGCGGCGCTGACCGCGTCGCCTCCCGCCACCTCGACGGCCGGCTCCAGCACGTCCGCTCCGGGCAGTGCGTCCTCGGCGGCGCGCCTCATCGACTCGGCCACGGGGCCCTGGCGCACGGCCAGCAGCAGCACGCGCACGAGCCCGCTGCCCGGCTCGTCGTCCGGGTCGGCGAAGAGATCGGCGCCGGAGGTGCCCTGCACCGCGCGGCGGTGCAGGACCGGGCGGGTGAGTGCCTGGGGATACCCGGCGACGTCGCACGCGACTCCCGCGAACGCCGCCAGCGCGTTCGCGCCGTGCACAGCGACGGACGTCGCGACCTCGTCGAGGCCCCACAGCAGCGGCGTGCGGTCGGCGACGCGCAACGCGAGCGACTTCGCCGGGTTCACGAACGACTCGTGCATCGGGTGGTCGCGCTCGGCCTCGCGGTCGAGCTCGTCCGCGATCAGCTCCACGTCGGCCTTGAGCAGGCCCAGCGCGTTCAGCACCGTGATCCACGCGGCGAGCGCGCGGTGGAAGCTGAAGCCGGGCGGCACGTCGATGCGCGGCGGCAGCAGCACGGCCCGGCCGGCCGCGGCCGCGGCGATCGGACCGGAGTCCGGCGCCGTCAGCAACGTCCTCGCGCCCCTGCGCACCGCGCGGTCGATCGACTCGGCGAGCACCCGGTCACCGGGGTCCTCGGTGTGGGCGAGCACCACGTCGAGCGCGCCCACCCAGGGCGGCACCTCGTCGGACACCACGACCGGCACCGCGCACCCCGGACCGAGCAACGCCATGACGACGCCCGCGACCGCCACCGCGTGGCCGGGCCGGGTGACCAGCACGACCGCGCGCGGGCGTTCGCTGAAGATCCGCTCGACCCCCGCCTCGGCCGCGGCCTCGACGGTGGCGCGGACCTGGGCTCCCGCCCGTGCGGCAGCGCGCAGCCAGCCACCGTTGTCGGTGTCGGCGAGGCGGCTCGAGTCGTCGAGCAGCGTGTCGTCGAGCACCGTGGTCACCCAGCCGAGGGCGGCTCGACCGCCTCGTCCAGCAGCAGCACCGGGATGCCGTCGCGCACCGGGAACGAACGGCCGCACGCCGTGCACGTGAGGAAGTCCGCCTCCGGATCGGTCGGCGTCCCCACCCGCAGCGGCGCGTGCTCGGGGCACGGACAGGCGAGGATCTCCAGCAACTGCTCTTCGAGCTTGACGGCCACGTTCTCTCCTCAGGCCCGCACGATCGCGAGGACCTCGTCGCTGAGCGCGGCGACGGCCTCGGGCGTGGCGGCTTCGACGTTCAGGCGCAGCAGCGGCTCGGTGTTCGAGGCCCGCAGGTTGAACCACGCGCCGTCCGCCAGCTGCACGGTGAGACCGTCCAGCTCGTCGATCGTGACGCCGTCCTTCGAGCCGTAGGCGTCCTTGATCGCGGCGATCCGGCCTGCCTGGTCCTCGACGACGGAGTTGATCTCACCGGAGGCGGCGTAGCGGTTGTAGACCGAGGTCAGGGCCGACAGCGGCCCGTCCTGCTCACCGAGCGCGGCCAGCACGTGCAGCGCGGCCAGCATGCCGGTGTCGGCACGCCAGAAGTCGCGGAAGTAGTAGTGCGCGGAGTGCTCGCCACCGAAGATGGCGCCGGTCCTGGCCATCTCCTCCTTGATGAACGAGTGGCCGACGCGCGTGCGCACGGGCTTGCCGCCGTGCTCCTGCACGATCTCCGGCACCGCGTGCGACGTGATCAGGTTGTGGATGATCGTGCCGCCGGGGTCCTTGCCGAGCTCGCGCACGGCGACCAGCGCGGTGATCGCGGACGGGCTGACCGGGTCGCCGTTCTCGTCGACGACGAAGCAGCGGTCGGCGTCGCCGTCGAACGCGACACCCGCGTCCGCGCCTTCGGCCTTGGTGCGCTCCTGGAGGTCGACGATGTTCTTCGGGTCGAGCGGGTTCGCCTCGTGGTTGGGGAAGCTGCCGTCGAGCTCGAAGTACATGGGGATCACCTCGATGGGCAGGCCCTCGAAGACCTGCGGCACCGTGTAGCCGCCCATGCCGTTGCCCGCGTCCACCACGATCTTGAGTGGACGGATGGTCTTCAGGTCGACCAGCTCGTTGAGGTAGGCCGCGTAGTCGACGAGCATGTTCCGCTCCTCGAACGTGCCCGGCTCCACGCCCTCGGCGTCGGGGACCTGGTCCTCGGCGTCCTGGCGGATCTGCGAGAGACCGGTGTCCTGGCCGACCGGCGAGGCACCAGCGCGGCACATCTTGATGCCGTTGTACTTCGCCGGGTTGTGGCTCGCGGTGAACATGGCACCCGGCAGGTCGAGCTTGCCGGACGCGAAGTAGAGCATGTCCGTGCTGGCCAGGCCGATGCTGATCACGTTGACGCCCTGCGCCTGCGCACCAGCGGCGAAGGCCCTGGAGAGCTCGGGCGACGAGTCGCGCATGTCGTGACCGATCACGATCGCCGGTCCACCGACCAGCCGCGCGAAAGCCGCGCCGAAGTCGCGCACTACGCCGGCGTCCAGCTGCTCGCCGACCACCCCACGGATGTCGTACGCCTTGACGATGCCGGACAGGTCACGCACGCCGCACACTCCCGAAACTCGCTCTTGACGGCCACTGGTCAGGCAGCCTACCGGCGAGCGGATCAGAGGTGCGTGTGGTCAGTCAGTCCTCGTGCGGATCGGGCAATACGCGCAGGTGACCGCGCCGCTGGGTCCCGGCGGGCACGTCGGGCAGCTTGGGGCTCACATCGGCACGCCCAGCCTCCCTCACCGCCTCGGCCAACGCCGTCAGGTCATCCACAGTCGGCTCGGGCGCCGCGAACTCACCCTGGTGCCTCACGACCTCCCAACCACGCGGCGCCGTGAGCCGCAGCGCGTGCTCCTCGCACAGGTCGTAGCTGTGCGGTTCGGAGTACGTGGCAAGCGGTCCGACGACTGCGGTGGAGTCCGCATAGGCGTAGGTGAGCGTGGCGACAGCCGGGTTAGCACACCCGGTTCGCGAGCACCGTCTCACGCTCCGCACGATCGGGGACGATAGCGCGTCCACGCGAGGCTGTGTGTGAGGCACGCTGTGTTTAGTCGCCGGAGGCAGCAACTAGGCTGCTCTGTTGTGGTGATGGCAAGGGGTTCACGGCGGCAGGACTCGCCGCGTCGACGCAACCGCGACCGACACGGCCGAGGGCTGCGCGGCCCGCTCTACCCGGCCACCCTCCCCGCCGCCCGCTCGCGGGCAGAACGCTTCGACGCCCTGGTCATCGAGGCACTGGAGCCCATCGAAGCCCGCTGGCGAACCGAGCTCACGCAACTCGACGTGGCCGTGGACGACGTCCCGGACGTGCAGGTCGAAGGCGAGGACGGCGTGGTCGAGGACGGCAACGTCCCCCTGGCCCGCCTGCTCCCGGCAGGCGACGACCACCGTTCCCGAATCGTTCTCTACCGCCGCCCACTGGAAGCCCGCGCGAAGGACGGCGCGGACCTCGCGGACCTGGTGCACGACGTCCTGGTGGAGCAGGTGGCGAACTACCTGGGCCTGGACCCGGACGTGATCGACGAGGGCTGAGACGCCTCTCACACCGCAGACGGGCTCGACGCGAAGCGCGGAGCGACGCTGGACGGGCGCGGCAGGGCGCAGGCCCGGCCGTGACGCAGGCTCACGCAAGGGTCCCCCTTGGACTCAGGTCCCCCGCGACCCAACGTACTCAGCGGGTCTGACATTCCGGCGAAGCCGAAGCGAGAGCGGACGCGGAGGCGACCGCGAGGCCGAAGACGAGCCGCCCCTCAGCCGCGAGGCCGAAGGCGAGCCGACGCGACGGCGAAGCCGAGCCGCTTTTTCCATACCTGGCTGGTGGGGTGGTCCCGTCACGAGCAGTGCCGGCGTTTAGCCGCGCGCGAGGGGTGGGGTCAAGT
>NZ_JBHYGW010000046.1:41264-41668 GCF_042738015.1 Lentzea sp. NPDC059081 | reverse complement strand
AGGGCTACGAGCCATGGCCCGCAACCCCACCCGACCACTCCAACTCCTCGGAATCCCCACCTGACAAGCCAAAATGACTTTGCCGGGACCCTGCCAGTCAGGGGGTACCCCTGCGCCAGCCTGCAAAGCCACGCGAACAAGGCCCGAAGAGGCAAGAACCAAGCGCACAAAGCCGAGCAGCCAGAACGAGGAAGGCAAGACCGGGCACGCAAGACCGAGCAGACAGCACGAGCGGCCGGGGGTCCGGGGGCGTGCCCCCGGCGTGGGGTTTGGGGGCTCGGCCCCCAAAAGACACCCGTATTTCGCCCAGCGGCGAGGCGCCACAGGCGCCGAGCAGCCAAGGGCGAGAAATGTGGAGGGGGTGTGCGTGTTTTCGCCCCCGTGGGGTTTTTTTTCTCAAGTCC
>NZ_JBHYGW010000046.1:0-41254 GCF_042738015.1 Lentzea sp. NPDC059081 | reverse complement strand
TGTGTTGCTCATTCGGGGAACTAGGTACCGGCACAACCGAACCGGAGGGGCGGGGGGTGTTGTCCTCTCCCTTCCTCCCCCCCCTTTCTCCCCCCCCCCCCCCCCCCCCCCCGACGCCGGACCGAGGGGGGAGGTGTCCGGCGAGTCCTTTGGTCAGAAGGGCTTAATCGTCTAGTCCGTTTACGGCTAGACCAATTGATCCCCTCTGCAACTAGGGTAACCCCATCGGCCTGCGATTCGCTACAACTTGCGTCAAGCCAATCCATCCGATGTTCATCTTCGGAGTGACTAGGGTCACCACCGGGGCGTGAGTACCCCGATCGCACCCAGAGCAACCGCCGCGGCGGTAGATGCACGCAGAACAGTTGGGCCCAATCGGACTACTCGCGCACCCGAAGATCGCAAGGTGTCGAGCTCCTCCGCCGTGATCCCGCCTTCGGGACCCACCACGAGCAGCACGTCTCCGTCGGCCGGCAGCTCTATGTCGGCGAGGCGGTCGACCGCGCTCTCGTGCAACACGAGCGTCAACGCGGACGACGACACGCGCTGGGCGAGCTGTGTGGTCGAGACCGGTTCGTCGACGAACGGCACGCGGGAGCGGCGGGCCTGCTTGGCCGCCTCGCGCACCGTGGATCGCCAGCGCCCCAACGCTTTCGCGCCGCGCGGGCCGTCTTCCCACTTCGCCACGCAGCGGGAGGCGCGCCACGGGACCACGCCGTCCACGCCGGCTTCGGTGGCGAGCTCGACCGCGAGCTCGCCGCGGTCGCCCTTCACCAACGCCTGCGCGAGCACCACTCGTGGCGTCGGCGTCGGCTCTTCCCAGCGTTCGACCACGTGCAGCGACAACGCGTCGCGCTCCACGGCGGCCACCGAACACCGCACCAGCACACCGGATCCGTCGGACAGCACGAGTTCCTCACCCGCGCGCAGCCGTCGCACCGTGGCGGCGTGGCGGCCTTCGGGGCCGTCCAGCACGAACTCCTCGCCCGACGGCAGCGCCGGGACGAGGAAGACGGGCAGGGTCACCGGTTGCCGCGGGAGGCGCGCAGGCGGGAGAACAGCCCGCCGCCGCCCTTGCCGTTGTGGGACAACGAGGGTTCGCTCTCGCCGCGCAGCTCGGCGAGGTCGCGCAGCAGCGTGGACTGCGCGGCGTCGAGCTTCGTCGGCACGACGACCTCGAGGTGCACGTGCAGGTCGCCGCGACCGTCGACGCGGCCGGTCGAGCGCAGCTTCGGCATGCCGCGGCCCGTCAGCACCAGCTGCGTGTTGGGCTGCGTGCCGGGGTCGATCTGGAGTTCTTCCTCGCCGTCCAACGTCTTCAGCGGCAGCGTGGCGCCCAGCGCGGCGGTCGTCATCGGGATCTGCACCACGCAGTGAAGGTCGGCGCCGTCGCGTTCGAAGATGTCGTGCGGGTGCTCCTCGACCTCGACGTAGAGGTCGCCGGCCGGGCCGCCGCCGGGGCCGACCTCGCCCTGGCCCGCGAGGCGCACGCGCATGCCCTCGGCCACACCGGCGGGGATGTTCACGGAGATCGTGCGGCGCGACCGGGTGCGGCCGTCGCCCACGCACTGCTGGCACGGGTCGGGGATGACCTCACCGTAGCCGCGGCAGACCGGGCACGGGCGCGACGTCACGACCTGGCCCAGGAACGAGCGCTGCACGGACTGGACCTCGCCGCGGCCGTTGCAGGTGTCGCACTGGACGGGCTTGGAGTTGTTCTGGGTGCCGGCGCCGTGGCAGCGGTCGCAGAGGATCGCGGTGTCGACGGTCAGCTCCCGCGACGCGCCCGCCGCGCACTCCTCCAGCGTCATGTCGAGCCGGATCAACGCGTCCGAGCCCGGCTGCACGCGGCTGCGCGGCCCGCGGCCACCACCGGACGTGGCGCCGAAGAACGCGTCCATGATGTCGCCGAGACCGAAGCCGGCGAACGGGTCGCCGCCACCGCGGCCACCGCCACCGGAGTCGAGCGGGTCGCCTCCCAGGTCGACGACGCGGCGCTTCTCGGGGTTCGACAACACCTCGTAGGCGGCCGTCACCTCCTTGAAGCGGGCCTCCTCGTTGGGATTGACGTCCGGGTGCAGCTGCCTGGCGAGCTTGCGATAGGCGCGCTTGATCTCATCCTGTGTCGCGTTCTGCGAGACACCGAGGATGCCGTAGTAATCCCTGGCCACCTTGTTCGCTTTCATGTTCATCAACCACTGCAAGTACGTTCAGGTCAACGACCGGTCAGGATCTCACCGACGTAGTTGGCAACCGCGCGGACGGCCGCCATTGTTCCGGGGTAGTCCATGCGCGTCGGTCCGACGACACCGAGGCCCCCGAGCGGGTTGTCGCGGCTGCCGTAGCCGATGGACACCACGGACGTGCTGCGCATCTCAGCGGCCTCGTTCTCCTCGCCGATGCGCACCAGCACGCGACCGGGGTCGCGGGACGCGGCGAGCAGCTTGAGCACGACGACCTGCTCCTCCAGCGCTTCGAGCACCTGCCGCAGCGACCCGGGGAAGTCCGTGATGTTGCGGGTGAGGTTGGCCGTGCCGCCGAGCACCAGCCGTTCCTCCGGGTGCTCCACCAACGTCTCGATCAGCACTGTAGCGACCCGCAGCATCGGCTCGCGCAGGTTCGACGGAACCTCGTCCGGCAGCTCGGCGACCTTGGCGCTCGCGTCGGCGAGCCGCTGCCCCGCCATCGCCTGGTTCAGCACGCCGCGCAGCTGGGCCGTGTGCTCCTCGCTGATCACGTCGCCGAGCTCGACGATCCGCTGGTCGACGCGCCCGGTGTCCGTGATCAGCACCAGCATCAGCCGCGACGGCGTGATCGGCAGCACCTCGAGGTGCCGCACGGCCGCGCGCGACAACGTCGGCACCTGGATCACCGCCACCTGCCGCGTGAGCTGGGCGAGCAGTCTCACGCTGCGGCGCATCACGTCGTCGAGGTCGAGCGCCCCGTCGAGGAAGCTGCGGATGGCCCGCTTCTCCGCGACCGACAGGGGCTTGATCTCGCTCAGCTTGTCGACGAAGAGGCGATATCCCTTGTCCGTCGGCACGCGACCGGCGCTGGTGTGCGGCTGGGCGATGTAGCCCTCGTCCTCCAGCGCGGCCATGTCGTTGCGCACGGTCGCACTGGACACACCGAGGTTGTGCCGCTCGACCAGCGCCTTGGACCCGACGGGTTCCTGGTTGGACACGTAGTCGGCGACGATGGCGCGCAGCACCTCGAACCGACGCTCATCGGCGTTCACCGTGGTTTCACCTCCGTGTCCCGTACTCCCGAGTTTACCCAGGCGATTTCGGGCCCGGTGCCCGCGCTGAGGTCGGGCTCCACCGAAGCCGGAGTTTTTGTCGGTGCCGGTCGCTAGGGTCCAAACCATGACGCAGGACAGGCGCAGGCACCTGTCGGTGGTGAGGGACGGCGACTCGCCGCCGACACCGGGCAGGGCCTGCCTGGTGCTCAGCGACGACGAGTGGTGGCCGGGCACCGTGACGTGGGAGGACTCCCGCCGGGACGACGGGTTGTGGTGGGGCGAGGTGACGTACCGCAAGGGCGGCGACGTGCTGACCGAGGTGCACAGCCAGCACGACCTGCGCGCCCGCTGATCAGGGTCGGTTGATCAGGCCAGCAGGCGCCGCACGACGGCGTCGGCGAGCAGGCGGCCGCGGTCGGTGAGCACACAGCGGTCGTCCGACGGTTCCAGCAACCCGTCGGCGATGGCCTGCTTCGCTTCCTCACGACCGGCGGAGTCCAGCACGTCGAGAGGCAGGCCCTCGGCGAGGCGGAGTTCCAGCAGCACGCGTTCGACCCGCTGGTCTTCGGCGGACAACACCTCGCGGCCGGCCGCAGGCGACTTACCTTCCGAAAGCAGCGACGAGTAGCGCGCCGGGTGCTTCACGTTCCAGAACCGCACGCCGCCGACGTGGCTGTGCGCGCCCGGCCCGAAGCCCCACCAGTCGGCGCCCTTCCAGTACAGGACGTTGTGCCGGCACTGCGCGGACACCGATGTCGCCCAGTTCGACACCTCGTACCAGGAGAACCCGGCGCCCGACAGCACCGAGTCGACCATCTCGTACGACGAAGCCAGCACGTCGTCGTCCGGCATCGGCAGGTCCCCGCGCCGGATGCGCCGGGCGAGACCGGTGCCGTCCTCGACGATCAGCGCGTAGGCCGACACGTGGTCGACGCCCGCGTCCAGCACGGCGTCCAGCGACGCGGCCAGGTCCGAGGGCTGCTCCCCCGGCGTGCCGTAGATCAGGTCGAGGTTCACGTGGGCGAACCCGGCCGCACGAGCCTCGCGGGCGGCGTCGACGGGACGGCCGGGCGTGTGTTTGCGGTCCAGCACGGCCAGGACGTGTCGTGCCGCGGACTGCATTCCCAACGACACGCGCGTGTAGCCGGCGTTCAGGATGCCCTCGAAGAACTCGGGGGACGTCGACTCCGGGTTCGACTCCGTCGTCACCTCGGCACCGGGCGCCAGGCCGAACGAGCCTCGCACCGCGTCCAGCACCTCGCCCAGTCCCGAAGCGCCCAGCAACGATGGCGTGCCGCCGCCCACGAACACGGTCTCGGCCTGCACGGGAGTGCCGAGCACCGACGCCGCCAGGTCGAGCTCACGGCGCAGCCCTTCCAGCCACGAGGAAGGAGACGCGGACGATCCGAGCTCGCCGGGGGTGTAGGTGTTGAAGTCGCAGTAGCCGCAGCGGGTCGCGCAGAACGGCACGTGCACGTAGATGCCGAACGGGCGGGCACCGACACCGGCGAGAGCGGACGCGGGCAGCGAACCGTCGGCGGGCGCGGGCTCGCCTTCGGGCAGAGCGGAGGGCATGGGCACAAGTGTCCCCCACACAGCCCGAACGGCGGTGTCCAGCCAGGGGTTGTATCTGTCGGTGACAGAGATATCACGGAGTGAAACCAGCCTAGGATGTCAACTTCTCCTCGTCAATCTCAGCATTCGGTTGGCGGTGGACCACGCTCTGGACGGCATGCACACTGAGGACATGCATTCGACTGGAGTCCGCCTCGTGGCCCGCCGCCACGTCGACTTCCGTCGTGTCTCCAGCGCGATGTGCCGTCGTTCGGCATAACCGCGCGCTGATTTGTTCCCGTCGGCGCTTGGTGCGCTGACGACGCCCCCACCACAAGCACCTCCGGGCTCGCACGCGCACGAAGCGCCTCGAAACCCCGGAGGATGGCGATGGTCCCGCCGCAGACGTCACCGCGCGCCAAGCAGCGTCGCGGCGAGGGGCAGTGGGCGCTCGGGTACCGAGAGCCGCTGAACCCCAACGAGCGGAGCAAGAAGGACGACAACCCGCTCAACGTCCGCACCCGCATCGAGAACATCTACGCCCACGGCGGTTTCGACTCCATCGACCCGGCCGACCTGCGCGGACGCTTCCGCTGGTACGGCCTGTACACGCAGCGCAAGCCCGGCATCGACGGCGGCCGCACGGCCACGCTGGAGCCGGAGGAGCTCGACGACGAGTACTTCATGATGCGCGTGCGCAGCGACGGTGGTGCGCTGACGACGCAGCAGCTCAAGGTGCTCGGCGAGATCTCGCAGACCTACGCGCGCGACACCGCGGACATCACCGACCGGCAGAACATCCAGTACCACTGGATCCGGATCGAGGACGTCCCCACGATCTGGGAGAAGCTCGAAGCCGTCGGCCTCACCACGATGGAGGCCTGCGGCGACAGCCCGCGCGTCATCCTCGGCTCGCCGGTCGCGGGCATCGCGCAGGACGAGGTCGTCAACGGCCAGCCGGCCATCGACACGATCCTCGAGCGCTACATCGGCGACCCGCGCTTCTCCAACCTGCCGCGCAAGTTCAAGACCGCCATCTCCGGCCTGCAGGACGTCGCGCACGAGATCCACGACATCGCGTTCGTCGGCGTCGTCCACCCCGAGCACGGGCCCGGCTTCGACCTCTGGGTCGGCGGCGGCCTGTCCACGAACCCCATGCTGGGCAAGCGGTTGGGCGCCTGGGTGCCGCTCGACGAGGTGCCCGACGTGTGGGAGGCGGTCATCTCCGTCTTCCGCGACTACGGCTACCGCCGGCTGCGCCACCGCGCGCGCATCAAGTTCCTCGTCGCCGACTGGGGTGCGGAGAAGTTCCGCCAGGTCGTGGAGGACGAGTACCTGGGTCGCAAGATGATCGACGGCCCCGCGCCGGAGGTCCTGGACCAGCAGCTCGACCACATCGGCGTGAACAAGCAGAAGGACGGCCTGTTCTACGTCGGCGCGGCGCCGGTCGCCGGCCGCGTCTCCGGCTCGATCCTGGTCGAGGTCGCGAAGGTCGCCGAACGGGCCGGGTCGAACCGCGTCCGGTTCACTCCGCAGCAGAAGATCATCGTGCTGGACGTCGCCGAGTCCGAGGTCCCGACCCTCAAGAGCGACCTCGCGAAGCTCGGCCTGCAGGTCGAGCCGTCGCCGTGGCGGCGAGGGATCATGGCGTGCACCGGCATCGAGTTCTGCAAGCTCGCGATCGTCGAGACCAAGGCACGTGCGCTGGACCTCGTCACGCAGCTCGAAGCCAACCTGAAGGACATCGTCGACGGCGTCACGGCGCCGATCACCGTGCACATCAACGGCTGCCCCAACTCCTGCGCCCGCATCCAGACCGCGGACATCGGGCTGAAGGGCCAGATCGTCACGGACGAGGCGGGCAACCAGGTCGAGGGCTTCCAGGTGCACCTCGGCGGCGGGCTCGGCCTCGACGCCGGGTTCGGCCGCAAGCTGCGCGGCCACAAGGTGACCGCGGCCGAGCTGCCCGAGTACGTCGAGCGGGTCGTGCGGAACTTCGTGGCGCAGCGGGAGACCGACGAGCGGTTCGCCCAGTGGGTCGGCCGCGCCGAGGAGGGCTCGCTGCGATGAGTGAGCGCGCGACGCCGTTCTACTGCCCCTACTGCGGTGACGAGGACCTCCGCCCGCAGGAGGAACCGAGCTACGCGTGGCTGTGCACCGGGTGCCGTCGCGTCTTCAAGGTCTCGTTCGTCGGTCTGAACCTGCCGCAGGAGGTGAAGAAGTGAGCGACCTGAAGGAAGACCTCAAGATCGTCGCCGAGGCGGCCGAGCTGGAGCTGAGGGACGCCACCGCCGCCGAGGCGCTGGAGTGGACCGCGCGGACGTTCGGCGACAGCTACATCGTCGCCTCCAACATGCAGGACGCCGTGCTGATCGACCTCGCCGCGAAGGTGAAGCCGGACTTCGACGTGCTGTTCCTGGAGACGGGCTACCACTTCCCGGAGACCATCGGCGTGCGCGACGCCGTCGGAGTCGTCTACCCGGACGTGCGAATCGTCAACGCAGCCGCCGAGCAGTCGGTCGAGGACCAGGAGCGCGAGTTCGGCCTGCTGTACCAGTCGGATCCGGCCACGTGCTGCAACCTGCGCAAGGTCGTGCCGCTGCGCCGGGAGCTCGCGAAGTACGACGCGTGGGTCACCGGTGTGCGCAGGGTCGACGCGCCGACCAGGGCCAACACGCCGATCGTGCAGTGGGACGAGCGCAACGGCCTGGTGAAGATCAACCCGATCGCGCCGTGGTCCGACGACGAGTTCAACGCCTACATCCACGAGAAGGGCATCCTCGAGAACCTGTTGGTGCAGGAGGGGTATCCCTCGATCGGCTGCCTGCCGTGCACGTCGAAACCGTTGCCGGGGCAGGACGCCCGCAGCGGCCGGTGGGCCGGTCAGTCCAAGACGGAATGCGGGTTGCACGGATGACCACAGCTGCTCCTCTCGACACGCTGGGACGCCTCGAGTCCGAGGCCGTCCACATCTTCCGCGAGGTCGCGGGCGAGTTCGACCGGCCGGTGATCCTCTTCTCCGGCGGCAAGGACTCGACGCTGCTGCTGCACCTCGCGATCAAGGCGTTCTACCCGGCGCCGGTGCCGTTCCCGCTGCTGCACGTCGACACCGGGCACAACTTCGACGAGGTCATCGAGTTCCGCGACCGCGTCGTCGCCCAGCACGGGCTGCGCCTGGAGGTCGCGAAGGTCCAGGACTGGATCGACGACGGCCGCCTCGAAGAACGCCCGGACGGCACGCGCAACCCGTTGCAGACGGTGCCGCTGCTGGACTCCATCACGCAGCACAAGTTCGACGCCGTGTTCGGTGGCGGCCGCCGGGACGAGGAACGCGCCCGCGCCAAGGAGCGGATCTTCAGCCTGCGCACGGCGTTCGGCCAGTGGGACCCGAAGCGCCAGCGCCCGGAGCTGTGGAACCTCTACAACGGCCGGCACCGCGCCGGTGAGCACGTCCGCGTGTTCCCGCTGTCCAACTGGACCGAGCTCGACGTGTGGAACTACATCGAGCGCGAGGGCATCGAGCTGCCGGACATCTACTACTCGCACCAGCGCGACGTGTTCCTGCGCGACGGCATGTGGCTCGCCGAGGGCCCGTGGGGCACGGCGCGCGACGGTGAGACGTTGCAGCGCAAGACGGTTCGCTACCGCACGGTCGGCGACGGCTCCTGCACGGGTGCCGTCGAGTCCGACGCCGCCGACATCCACGCGGTGATCGCCGAGGTCGCCGCGTCCCGGCTGACCGAGCGCGGCGCCACGCGGGCCGACGACCGGTTGTCCGAGGCCGCGATGGAAGACCGCAAGCGGGAGGGGTACTTCTAGATGAGCGACCTGTTGAGGCTGGCCACCGCGGGCAGTGTGGACGACGGCAAGTCCACGCTGGTCGGCAGGCTGCTCTACGACACCAAGTCCGTGCTCGCGGACACCCTCGACGCCGTGCACCGGGCGAGCGCCGACCGCGGTCTCACGACGCCGGACCTGTCGTTGCTGGTCGACGGCCTGCGTTCGGAGCGCGAGCAGGGCATCACGATCGACGTGGCGTACCGGTACTTCGCGACGCCCAACCGGTCGTTCGTGCTCGCGGACACCCCCGGCCACGTGCAGTACACCCGCAACACGGTCACCGGCGCCTCCACCGCGCAGCTCGCGGTGCTGCTGGTCGACGCGCGCAAGGGCGTCATCGAGCAGACCCGGCGCCACGCGGCGGTTCTCGCGCTGCTGGGCGTGCCCCGGCTCGTGCTCGCGGTCAACAAGATCGACCTCGTGGGCTACGACGAGGTGACGTTCTCCCGCATCGCCAAGGAGTTCACTGCGCACGCCACGGCCCTGGGCTACACCGAGGACTCGGTCGTGGAGATCCCCGTTTCGGCTTTGGCGGGCGACAACGTCGTGGACAAGTCGGCGAACACGCCCTGGTACTCCGGCCCGACCCTGCTGGAGCACCTGGAGACCGTGCCGGTCGAGCCCGACCCCCACGACGCGCCGTTCCGGTTCCCCGTGCAGTACGTGATCCGCCCGCGCACGGCGGAGCACCTCGACTACCGGGGCTACGCCGGACTGGTCGCGGCGGGCACCGTCAAGCCGGGCGACGAGGTCGTCGTGCTGCCGTCGGGCCGTCGCTCGACGGTCACGAAGATCGACACGGCGGACGGCGAACTGGCGGAGGCGGCGGCCGGCCAGTCCGTGACGCTGCTGCTGGCGGACGACATCGACATCTCCCGCGGCGACCTGATCTCGGTGGCGGGCAACGAGCCCAAGGTCACCGACGAGCTGGACGCCACCCTCTGCTGGCTCGCGGAGAAGCCGCTGCGACCCGGCGCCCGAGTCCTCGTCAAGCACGGCACGCGCACCGTGCAGGCGATGGTCACCGACCTGCGCGACCGCTTCGACGAGCAGACGCTGTCCAGTGTGGAAAGCCCGGCGTCGTTGGAGCTCAACGAGATCGGCCGCGTGGCACTGCGCCTCGCGGAGGAAGTACCGCTGGACGACTACAGCTTCAGCCGGCGCACCGGGTCGTTCCTGGTGATCGACGCGAGTGACGGTTCCACTCTCGCCGCCGGTCTGGTCGGGGCTCCGCTGCCGCTGCTCGAGAACGGCGTGGAGAGCTGTACCGGGGGCAGCGCGGCTGCCCCTGACAACCACGCCCTCGTCTCCCCCGGTCCCTGAAAGGCTTTCTCGCCGTGAACCTCAAGCCCGCCCTTGCCGTCGCTCTGATCGCACTGACAGCCATCTCCGGTTGCAGCCGCGCCGGAACCTCCGAGACTCCCGCCGCCGCCGAGTCCAAGGGCGCAGCCACCGAGGTCCGCCTCGGGTACTTCCCGAACATCACCCACGCCGCCGCGCTGATCGGTGTCGAGAAGGGCCTGTACGCCAAGGAGCTCGGCAACACCAAGCTCACGACGCAGACCTTCAACGCCGGCCCCGACGAGGTCAACGCCCTGCTGGGCGAGTCCCTCGACATCGCCTACATCGGTTCCGGCCCGGCGATCAACGCCTACTCGAAGTCGAAGGGCGAGGCCGTCCGCCTGATCTCCGGCGCGACGTCCGGTGGCGCTCAGCTCGTGGTGAAGCCCGAGATCAACTCGATCGAGGACCTCAAGGGCAAGGTCGTCGCCACGCCGCAGCTCGCGAACACGCAGGACGTGTCGCTGAAGAAGTACCTGGCGGAGAAGAACCTCACCGGCCAGGTCACCGTGCAGAACGTGGAGAACGCGCAGTCGCTCGACCTGTTCAAGAAGGGCGACATCCAGGCAGCGTGGGCGCCGCAGCCGTGGTCGGCGCGCATCGTCGCCGAGGGTGGCGGCAAGGTGCTGCTCGACGAGAAGACGCTGTGGGAGGGCGGGGCGTTCCCGACCACCGTCGTCATCGTGCGGACGAAGTTCCTGCAGGAGCACCCCGAGACCGTCGAGGCCGTGCTGAAGGGCCACGTCGCCGCGATCGACTGGGCGAAGTCGAACAAGGACGAGGCCAAGAAGGCGGCGAACGCCCACCTGGAGAAGCTCACGTCCAAGAAGCTCGGCGACAAGATCCTCGACGCCGCGTGGGACAACATCGAGCTGACCACCGACGCGCAGGCCAAGCACTTCCCGCAGCTCGCGAAGGACGCCGTGACGGCGGGCGTGGCCAAGGAGGCGGCGAACGTCGCCGGGTACGCCGACTTCACGCTGCTGAACAAGGTTCTCCAGGCACAGGGCAAGCCGCAGGTGCAAGCAGCCGGACTGGACAAGAAGTAACTCGCCGAGGGGACATGGACATGACCGCCACGCTCGAGACCACTTTTCAGTCCACTGTGGATACTGCCGTCGAACTGGCCGGAGTCCGCAAGGTGTTCGGCCACGGCAGCTCGGCCGTGGTGGCGCTCGACGGCGTCGACCTCAAGGTCAAGCCGGGAGAGTTCGTCTGTCTCCTCGGTGCCTCCGGCTGCGGCAAGAGCACGCTGCTCAACATCGTCGCGGGCCTGGACGGCGCGACAGCGGGCTCGTTGCAGATCAACACCTCACGCCCGGCCGTGATGTTCCAGGAGCCCGCCCTGATGCCGTGGCTCACGGCGGCGCGCAACGTCGAACTGGCGTTGCGCTTCGCCGGCGTGGGCCGCCTGGCCCGCAAGCGCCGCGCATTGGAACTGCTCGAGCTGGTGCGGCTGGGCGACGTCGCGGACAAGCGTCCGCACGAGCTGTCCGGTGGCATGCGCCAGCGCGTGGCACTGGCCCGCGCGCTGGCGTCCACCACCGTCTCCGCGGACGGCGCCCCGGCGCTGCTGCTGATGGACGAGCCCTTCGCCGCGCTGGACGCCATCACGCGGGACGTGCTGCAGAGCGAGCTGCTGCGCGTGTGGGAGACCACCAACACCGCGATCCTCTTCGTGACGCACGACGTCCGTGAGGCCGTGCGCCTCGGCCAGCGCGTCGTGCTGCTGTCCTCGCGTCCCGGCCGTGTGGTGCGCGAGTGGGACGTGACGGACTCGTCCGACACCGTCCTCGACGAGATCAACACACATCTGCGAGAGGTCATCAGTGGCCACGCCTCCTGACACGCTCGACAAGGTCGGCGCCGGCCTCGACGCCCTCGACGTGCCGGTGGAGGCGCACAAACCACCGGTCTGGCGCCGCTTCCTGAAGACGGGCGTGCCGCCGATCATCGCGTTCGCCCTGCTGCTGGGCCTGTGGCAGGCGATCTGGGCCTCGGCGATCCTGCCGGAGTTCCGCCTGCCCGCGCCGGTGAACGTGTGGAACGAGCTGGTCCGCTCGATCTCCACCGGCGAGGCGTTCGGCATCCTGTGGACCTCGTTGCACCGCGCGGTGTTCGGGTTCATCGCGGCGGTGCTGATCGCCACCCCGCTGGGCCTGCTGGTCGCCAAGGTGCGGGTGGTGCGCGCCGGCATCGGCTCGTTGCTGACGGGCCTGCAGTCGCTGCCGTCCGTCGCCTGGGTGCCTGCCGCGATCCTGTGGTTCGGCGTGACGCCGTCGACGATCTACTTCGTGGTGCTGATGGGTTCCGTGCCGTCGATCGCCAACGGCCTGGTGGCGGGCATCGACCAGATCCCGCCGCTGCTGCCGCGAGTCGGACGGGCCCTGGGCGCCGGTCGCCTGGCCTCGGCCCGGCACATCCTGCTGCCCGCCGCGCTGCCCGGTTACCTGGCCGGGCTGAAGCAGGGCTGGGCGTTCTCGTGGCGGTCGCTGATGGCCGCGGAGATCATCGCGACCTCGCCCCAGCTCGGCACCGGTCTGGGGCAGTACCTGCACAACGGGTCGTCGTTGAACGACATCAACATGGTGATCGCGGCGATCTTCCTGATCCTGCTGGTGGGCATCGGCATCGAGCTGCTGCTGTTCCGTCCCCTGGAACGCGCGGTACTCCGGGCCCGTGGACTGACGGGGGCGCTGTGATCCCGCTCATCGCCGTCGCGCACGGCAGTCGTGACCCCCGGTCGGCGGCTTCCGTGCACGCCTTGCTGTCCGTGGTTCGGTCTTTGCGGCCCGAGCTGGACGTGCGCGGCTGCTTCCTCGACCTGTGCGCGCCGCGGTTGAGCGATGTTCTGCGCGGCCCTTCGGTGGTAGTGCCCTTGTTGCTGGGCAAGGCTTATCACGCCCGTGTCGACGTGCCGGCCGCGGTGGCCGAGTCGCGGGTTCCGGCGGTCGTGACTCCGGTGCTCGGACCGGACTCGCGGCTGGAGTCGGCTGCGCTGCGACGGCTGTCCGAGGCCGGGGTGGATTTCGGCGACCGTTCGTTGGGCGTCGTCCTCGCCGGGGCCGGGTCCTCGCACGCTCCGGCGAACGAGGCGGTGGCGGCGGTGGCTCGGCGGTGGGCCGCGGAGTCCGGATGGGCCGGGGTGGAGGCGGCTTTCGCTTCCATCGCTTCGCCTTCCGTGCCGGAGGCTGTCGAGCGGTTGCGTGCCCGTGGGGCTTCGCGGATCGCTGTCGCTTCTTGGTTCTTGGCGCCGGGGTTGTTGCCGGACAAGGTCGCCTCGCTGGCTCCTGGTGCGCTGGTGGCTCAGCCGTTGGGGGACGACGTCGAGGTCGCTCAGCTGGTGCTGGACCGGTACGACGAAGCGGTGGCCCGGCAGGTGGTGGCGGCCTGAGCCGTTCAGCGGCCGGGTTTCGCGTTCATCGGTCTGGGTTCGCGTTCATCGTCACCGGAACAGGAATTGTCGGGGCTGCCTGGGATCCTGTTTGGATGCACATGTTCGTCGACGAGTCGGAGCGGGGCGGCTACCTCATGGCAGCCGTCCTGGTGACCCCGAACGCGCTGCACTCCACGCGTGCGCTGATGCGAAGCCTGCTGCTCCCCGGTTCCCGGCGTGTGCACTTCAAGACCGAGAAGCCCACGCGGCGCAGGCTGGTCGCCGACAGGCTGGCTTGTTGCGACTTCGCGGCGCACATCTACACCGGTCGCGGGAAGAGCGAGCGGGTCCGCTCGAAACTCCTGCCGTTGCTGGTCGAGGACGCCATCGGCCTCGGCGTCTCCCGGCTCGTGCTCGACTCACGCGATCCCGTCGCGAACGGCCGCGACCGCCTCCTGATCGGTACCCGGACCAAGGCACACGACGCCGGGCTGGTGTACGAGCACATCCACTCCTCGGCCGAGCCCGCCCTGTGGATCAGCGACGCGGTCGCCTGGTGCCACGGCGCCGGCGGTGACTGGAAGAGGCGGATCGCCCCGGTCGTCGGCAGCGTGATCGACCTGGGTCAGGTCTGAGAAGCGCGAAGCCCAGGCAGCGACCGTCCGGACGCGCACCTGGGCTCACTTCCTCCACCTAGCGGCAGAGGCTCTGGGCACAGCCTAGCACATTTGATCCCAACCGCTGCACCCCGCCACGTCAGGTCGTCGTCTGCCCCTTCTGCGACGACAGGTACCCGACGACCGCCCACCCGATCCCCAGCACCGCTCCCCCGGCGATCGCCACCACGCTCAGCGCCTCCGACCCGGTGATCGCGAGCAGGGCGATCACCGCGCCGTAGACCATCGACAGCACCAGCAGCACCAAGCTGGACTTCCTCTTCGTCATGACCGAAAGCCTGGCGCGACAACGCACGAGCACGCATCGACGGACCGGTGGGTTCCCGGCTCAGCCGACCGGCTACTGGTGTTTTCGCGCCCGCAGCCCCACAGTGGCGGACGTGTCCTCCGATGACGCCTGGGACCGCACGAAGGTCGCCTGGCACGTGGCCTTCGCCGTGCTCGCGCTCGTCGGTGCGGTGCTGGTGCTCGCCCAGGACGAGCACCGGATACCGGCGCTGGCCCTGCTGACGGCTCTGTGCGGCTGGTACTGGCGTGTCGGGGCGCCGCTCGAACGAGATCAGCGCGGGGTGAGGTACCTGGCCGTCGCGATTCCGCTGGTGGTCTCGATGTTCGCGTTGGTGCCGACGTTGTCGGTGCTGTTCTTCGCGCTGTACCCGCACATCTGGTCGTTGCTGCCGCCGCGGCAGGCGATCTGGGCGACGGCGCTGACCTCGCTCTCGAGTGGAGGCGTCGTCCTCGTCGCCGGCGGCACGGCGGCGATCGACATGGCCGGGATCATCGTGCTCGGGGTGTTGCCCGCGGTGATGCTGGGGCTGTGGATCGCGCGGATCATCGAGCAGAGCCGGCAACGCGCGGAGCTGGCCGACGTCAGTCACGAGGCGGGTGTGCTCACCGAACGCGAACGGCTCGCGCGCGACCTGCACGACACGCTCGCCCAAGGCGCCACGTCGGTCCTGCTCCTCATCAGAGCCGCGCGGACGGCCACCGATCCGGCGAAGCGCGACCAGCACCTGGCGCTCGCCGAGCAGACCACGAGCGAGAACCTCGCCGAGATCCGCGCCCTCGTCGCCGCCCTCACGCCCGTCGCGCTGAACGGGTCCTCCCTGCCTGCCGCGCTCGAACGACTGACGGATCGCATCGGCCACGAGCTGAACCTCCGCGCCACGACGACCATCGAAGGCGACTACCGTCCATTGCCGCCTGACAGCGAGGTCACGTTGTTGCGCGTCACCCAAGAAGCGTTGGCGAACGTCCGCAAGCACGCCAACGCCAGAACGGTGACCGTCACGCTCGACTACGCGAACCCCGTCGAACTCAGGATCGTCGACGACGGGCGGGGCTTCGGGCCCGATACGCCGAGCGGCTACGGCCTCGACGGGCTGAAGGACCGCGTGCGCAACGCCGGCGGTGAGTTCGAGATCCGTTCTGCGCCAGGAGAAGGAGTCCACGTGCACGTCAGGCTGTCGCAGTGATCCGCGTGCTGCTGACCGACGACCACCCGGTGGTCCGGTTCGGACTGCGCACGATCCTTGAGGCGCAAGAAGATCTGACTGTGGTCGGCGAGTGCGGCAGCGGCGAGGAGGCGATCGAGCTCGCCACGAGTCTCACCCCCGACGTCGTGCTGATGGACCTCAAGATGCCCGGAATGGACGGCGCCACCGCGACCGCCGAGATCATCACAAGAACCCCGAGCCGTGTCGTCGTGCTCACCACCTTCGACACCGACGGCGACATACTCCGGGCGATCGAGGCCGGCGCCACGGCCTACCTGCTCAAGGACGCGCCGAGCGACGAGCTGGTCGAGGCCGTCCGCGCCGCCGCACGCGGAGAGACCGTCCTGGCCTCCCCGGTGGCGACCAAGCTCGTCAGCGCCGTGCAACGACCAGGGCTGAGCGCCAGGGAGGCCGAGGTGCTCGGGTTCGTGGCGCGCGGCCTGTCCAACATCGCGATCAGCCACGAGCTCAACGTCAGCGAGGCGACCGTCAAGAGCCACCTGCTGCACGTGTTCGCCAAGCTCGACGTCAACGACCGGACCGCCGCCGTGACCGTGGCCCTGCGCCGCGGCTGGTTGCCACAGCTCCCTTGACCCACCACTCGGCGGCGAGGTTCACCGAACCGCCCCGGCACGGGATCGACGCGTGGTACCAACTGCACGACGACACCGGGGGCAACGTGCACGACGATCACTTCTCGCGCCGCAGACGCCGTTACGGCGGCCGTCCCCTGACCGGGGCGCCATTGTGGATCAAGGTCGTGGTGTGGGTGGGCACCCTGCTCGCGATCGCGGGTTTCGGAGTGCTCGGGTTCGACTTCCTGACGGCGCTGGAAACGCCGAGTCCGCCCATGCCCGCCTTCCCGGGCGCCGACAGGCAGTTCACACCGCCCAGCCCGGCAGGTCCGCACCTCGGGCTCGGCTTCGGTCTCTTCTTCGCGGGTTTCGTGCTGTCCGCGATCGGCACGCTGGCCAACAACACCCGGCGCTGAACCGCGGGCGCCACTTCCGACCACCGCCGCAAGATCGAGTCCGCGCGTCCGTTCGGGCGATGTGAACTGTGAACCGTTGACGTGAAACCTACTCATGAGTAGTCAGGTGACTACGCCGCGTGCTGGAAGTGTCCCTCGTCCACTCAACGGGGAGAGGCCATGAAGCTAGCCGGAATCGGGTCCCTGCTACTGGTACCGATGCTGATGTTCGCCTCCAACGCGTCAGCAGCCGCACCGCAGACCATCACCTACAAGCTCCGCGCGAGCGCCGTCGGGCAGACGACGGACTTCACGCTCGACCAGGGCGTCGACGCGTCGGCACCCGCGAGCGTCGCGGCCGGTGGCGCCGTCGCGGTCACCATCGACCCCGCGCCCAACACCATCCCGTCCGAGGCGGGCGGCCGACAGGTCCGGGAGATCAAGGGCCTCGCGCTCAAGCTGCCGGTGCCCGCGAACTCGACGTTCAGGTCCGCGAGCCTCGCCGGTGGCGCCGGACTCGGTGGCACGCCGACGATCGCGCTGTCCGGCACCGACGTCGTGCTGAGCGTGCCCGGTCCGATCAAGGGCGGCGCGAGCTTCGAGCTGCCGACCGTCACGATCAACCTCACGGCGGGCGCCAGCGGCTCGATCACCACGAAGCTGGGCGGCACGAGCTACGACGCGCCCGGCCTCACCTTCACCGCCGTGGTCACCGTCATCGGCATCCCGATCAACGCCGCCGCGAAGGGCTACCCGGACCCGAACCCCGTCCTGACGACCACGACCATCGGCTGACTGCTGCCCCACCCCCTGCCGGGCACCAGTCGGTAGCCGCGGTCGTCGTGGCGAGCGTCGTGCGCAGGTCTTCCAGCAAGACCTGCGCACTGCCACTCGCACGGGGCCGCCTCAGTTCCGGACTCTCGCCACCAGCTCTCCGAACGCCTTGGCCGTGTCCACGCGGTTGAACTCGTACCAGGCCCGCAGGGTCCGCGGCGAGTACGCTTCGCGGAACCGGCGTGCCAACGCCCCGAAGGCCGCGAGCGAGCCGCCGGCCCAGCCGTCGCCACCCGGCAGCACCAGCATCACCGCGTCGTCGCAGGCTGTCACAGCTAAGGTCAGCGACATGGCAGACGAGCTGGTCCACTACGAGGTGCAGCGTGGCATCGCGACGATCACGCTGGACTCCCCCCACAACCGCAACGCGCTGTCGTCGCAGCTGCGCCGGGAGCTCCGCGAGCACCTGACGAACGCCGCGAAGGACGACCAGGTGCGCGTGGTCGTGCTGACCCACACGGGCACCGTGTTCTGCTCCGGCATGGACCTCAAGGAGGCCGCCGGCGCGAGCGCGGGAGACCAGGGCGTCAACGAGTTCCCCGCGATCCTCGAACAGCTGTGGACCAGCCCGAAGCCGGTCGTCGCGGCGCTCAAGGGCCCGGCTCGCGCGGGTGGCGTCGGCATCGTCGCGGCCTGCGACATCGCCGTGGCCGCCAACGAGGCGACGTTCGCGTTCAGCGAGGTCAGGATCGGCGTGGTGCCGGCGGTCATCTCGGTGACCGTGCTGCCGCGGCTGCTTCCCCGCCAGGCGCACGAGCTGTTCCTCACCGGCGAGGCGTTCGACGCGCCGCGCGCCGTGCAGGTCGGCCTGCTCAACTCGGCCGTGCCGGTCGACGGGGTCGACGCCGAGGTGCGCCGCTACACGGACATGCTCGCGCTGGGTGCCCCGAACGCCCTCGCGGCCACCAAGGAGATGCTCCAGCAGGAACGGTCCACGAACCTCGGCGAGGTCTTCGCGGACATGCTCAAGCTGTCGGCGCGGCACTTCGGCGGCCCCGAGGGCCAGGAGGGCATCACGGCGTTCCGGGAGAAGCGCAAGCCGTCCTGGGTGCCCGCCGAGGACTGAGAGCTAGAACCAGCCCGTGCACTCGATCACGCCCTGCGACGACCCGCAGGCGCGCATGATCCGGCCGTCGTTCTTGAACGCCTCGGTGAACTTCGCGGAGCCGGAGTCGATCCTGGTGTACCCGAGGAACCCCTCGTGCCCGTCGCCCGAGGGGTCCTTGCGGTCGGTCCAGATCTCCTCGCCGGGCGTGCCGGCCGAGATGCGGCCCCACGCGCACTTGGACTCGTTCGACGCGCGCAGCTCGACGACACGACCGCTCTGCATCGTCACCGGGTTGTCGCCGTCCGCGGTGTCGAACGGCGTGAAGGCGCGTTCCCGCGAACAGTCCGGGTCACCGGCGAAGGAAACGGCCGGGCAGAAGACACTCGCAGCGGCGACGACGCTGAGCGCGTAGCCCAGCCGGCGGAATCGCGTTCCCATGGGGCAGCACTGTCCACTCCGGACGGCGATTCCGCAGCCCGAGTCACCTTTCCGTGCGAACCACGCGCAGTGTCCGTTCACCTGATCCGGCGGTCGACCGGACGGCGTCGCGCAGGACCTCCGCGACGGACGGGTCCAGGTCCGCGGGCACGACCAGCACGTACTCCCCCTCGGGCAGCCACGAGAGGTCGGTCAGGCTGTCGTGCAGCGCGTCGAGGTTCTGCCCGAACCAGGAGGGGAAGTCGAGGGCTTTCGCGATGGCCGCGATCGCCGCCTTCTTCTCCGAAACGAGAATGTGTCGTTTCATTTCTTCACGTCCACGACGACGAACGACGAATAGTGGTCGCCGGTGTAGAAGACTTCCTTCTCCGACCCGGTGACGAGCCGCCGCGCGCCGCGGTCGGGGCTGCCGGGCGTCGGCACGGTGTACTCCTTGTAGTACCCGGACTTCTGCTGCGGCAGCCGCTTCTCGCGGTTCTCGAACGTCACGCCGTCGTTGCGCGGGTACGGGAACGGCCCGTTCGCCTCGACCAGCTTCCACGTCCTCGCGGCCTCGGCGGGCAGCTTCGTCAGCGCTTGGACGTCCAGGCCCGACTTCGCACCGGGCACCTCACCGGCAGCGGCACTGGTGGCCGACGGCCGGGTGGACGACGACGGGGTGGGTGAGGGCGGTGCCGACGAGGTGTTGTCCTTGACGAACCACCCGATGACGACAAGGGCTACGAGCCCGACCAGTGCGACGGTCAGGCGACGACCAGGACTCACGCGGCGACCTTCTCCGGTTCGGGCTCTGGCTCGGCGTCGGGCACCGAGGCCGGGTTCTTCGCACCCCAGTCGGCCACGCGGTCGATCAGCCGCGCCACGCCCAGGCAGAGCGGCAACACCACGATCATCACGACGGGGAACTGCACGGCGACGGGCAGCTGCACGACCCACAGCTCGACGCCGTCCCACCACTGCACCAGCCAGTCCACCCGCCCGACTCTAGTCTCGTGACCCGTGTCACGGCATTTGGCCACGATCCAGATGGGTATGTTGCCCAGCATGTTCGCCGTTTACGCAGCAGAACCCAGTCCCGAGAACCCGCTGGCCTCGCTCCGCGTCGGCGAGCGCCCCGAGCCAGAGGTGCCCGCAGGGTGGGTGCGCGTCGGGGTGCGGGCGGCCAGCCTCAACATGCACGACCTGTGGACGTTGCGCGGCGTCGGCATCAAGCCCGAGCAGTTCCCGATGATCCTGGGCTGCGACGGCGCGGGTGTCCTCGACGACGGCACCGAGGTGGTGCTGCACTCCGTCATCGGCGACCCCGGCTGGGACGGCGACGAGACGCTCGACCCCAAACGCACGCTGCTCACCGAGAAGCACCAGGGCACGTTCGCCGACCACGTGGTCGTCCCCGCCCGCAACGCGCTGCCGAAGCCGGAGGGTCTGTCGTTCGCGGAGGCCGCGTGCATGGGCACGGCGTGGCTGACGGCCTACCGGATGCTGTTCGTGAAGTCGGGCCTGCGCCCCGGCCAGACGATGCTCGTGCAGGGCGCGTCGGGCGGTGTGTCGACCGCGTTGATACAGCTGGGCCGCGCCGCCGGGTTCCGCGTCTGGGTCACGGGCCGCAGCGAGGAGAAGCGCGCGCTGGCCGAGTCGCTGGGCGCGCACGCGACCTTCGAGTCGGGCGCGCGGCTGCCGGAACGGGTCGACGCGGTGTTCGAGACCGTCGGCAAGGCCACCTGGTCGCACTCGATGAAGGCGCTGAAGCCGGGCGGCATCGTCGTGATCTCCGGCGCGACGTCCGGTGACGCGTCCGCGGCCGAGCTGCAGCGGCTCTTCTTCCTGCAGCTGCGGGTCGTCGGCTCGACCATGGGCACGCGCGAGGAGCTGGGCGACCTGCTGCGGTTCTGCGCTCTCAACGAGCTCAAGCCGCAGATCGGCGCGGAGCTGAAGTTCGAGGACGCCGAGCAGGGGCTGAAGTCCATGCTCGACGGCGAGACCGCCGGCAAGATCGTCTTCACGCGCTCCTGAACGGGACGAAACGCCCTGCCGGTCAGCGGGCGCGGTCGAACCGCGTGACAGTGATCCCATGACTACGCAGGGCGTTTTCCGGCGCAAGCCCATCGACCAGATCGCCGAGGACACCGGCGACGGGCTCACCAGAACGCTGGGCCTCTGGCAGCTCACCGCGATCGGCATCGGCGGCATCATCGGCGCCGGCATCTTCTCGCTCGCCGGCGCCGTCGCGAACAAGACGGCGGGCCCGGCCGTGCTCATCTCGTTCCTGGTGGCCGGCATCGCGAGCGCGGCGGCGGCGTTCTCGTACGCCGAGTTCGCGGGCCTGATCCCCAAGGCGGGCAGCGCCTACACCTACGGCTACGCGGTGCTGGGCGAGATCGTCGGCTGGTTCATCGGCTGGGACCTGCTGCTCGAGTACACCGCGATCGTGGCGGTGGTGGCGATCGGCATCTCCGGCTACTTCACGGAACTCCTGTCGCTGCTCGACATCCATCTGCCGCAGTGGATGCTGGGCGCACCGGGCACGGAAACCGGTGACGTCGCCGCGGGCTCGTACAAGGTGAACCTGTTCGCCGTGCTGCTGTGCCTGCTGATCGCGTACGTGCTGAACACGGGCATGAAGAACGCGGCCCGGTTCGAGACCACGCTGGTGTACCTGAAGATCGCGGTCGTCGCGCTGGTCATCATCGTCGGCGCGTTCCACATCGACACCGACAACTACAACCCGTTCTTCCCGTTCGGCATCTCGGGTGCCCTCACGGGTGCGGCGACGGTGTTCTTCGCGGTGTTCGGCTACGACGCCATGTCGACGGCGGCCGAGGAGTCGAAGGACTCCCAGAAGCACATGCCGAAGGCCATCATCTACTCGCTCGCCGTGTCGATGGTCCTGTACGTGCTGGCCTGTCTCGTGCTCACCGGAATGGTGAACTACTCCGACGTCGACGCGGAGTCCGCCTTCGCCACGGCGTTCGCCGACATCGGCCTGCCCGCGCTCGGCATCGTCATCAGCGTCGGCGCCATCCTCGGCATCACGACGGTGCTCTTCACGTTCCTGCTGGGCGCGGCCCGCGTCGGCTACTCGATGAGCCGCGACGGGCTGCTGCCGCCGTGGTTCGCGAAGACGCACCCGGTGAAGCACGTCCCGTCGCGCATCACCTGGGTGCTGGGCATCGC
Source organism: Lentzea sp. NPDC059081 (assembly GCF_042738015.1). NCBI lineage: Bacteria > Bacillati > Actinomycetota > Actinomycetes > Pseudonocardiales > Pseudonocardiaceae > Lentzea > Lentzea sp. NPDC059081. The sequence goes on along the minus strand of NZ_JBHYGW010000046.1, from coordinate 19,265 downwards.
CTCCGCCGCCATCGCCGGGTTCCTGCCGATCGCCGAGGCCGCCGAGCTGACGAACATCGGCATCCTGCTCGCGTTCGTCGTCGTCTGCGTCGCCGTGATCGTGTTGCGCTACAAGCAGCCCGACCTGCCGCGCACGTTCAGGACGCCCGGCATGCCCGTCGTGCCGGTGCTCGGTGTGATCTTCTCGGTCTGGCTGATCACGTTCCTGACCCCGGAGACCTGGCTGCGGTTCGCGGTCTGGTTCGTGATCGGCCTCGTCATCTACTTCACCTACTCGCGCAAGCACTCCGTCATGGCGCGACAGACCAGGCCGTGACGATCTGGTCGAGGGTGGAGAGCGGCACCGCGCCGCTCCCCACCACCAGGTCGTGGAACGCGCGGACGTCGAACCTCTCGCCCATCCGCTCCTGCGCCTCCGCCCGCACGCGCTGGATCTCCAGGCGCCCCACCATGTACGCGAGCGCCTGACCCGGCGTCTCGATGTACCGGTCGATCTCGGAGTGGATCTCGGGCTCGGTCATGACGGTGTTGTCGCGCAGGTAGTCGACGGCCTGCTGGCGCGACCAGCCGAACGCGTGCAGGCCGGTGTCGACGACGAGCCTGCTGGCGCGCATCGCGTCGAGACCGAGCATGCCGAGGCGTTGCTCGTCCGACGAGTACAGGCCCATCTCGTCCGCGAGGCGCTCGGTGTAGAGGCCCCAGCCCTCCAGGTACGCCTCGATGAACGCGTACTTGCGCAGGGTGGGCAGCTCGGTCTCGCCGGCGATCGAGAACTGGTAGTGGTGGCCGGGAACCGCCTCGTGGAACGCCGTCACCTCGGACAGCGTGCGGCTGCGTTCGGTGGCGCCCAACGGGTTCAGCCAGTACGTGCCCGGCCTGCTGCGGTCGGCGGGCGCGGGCTGGTAGAACGCGATGGCCGACGTCGACCGCTCCTCCTCCGGCACGGCGAGCACCTGGCAGGCGACGGACGGCATGCGCCCGAACCACTTCGGCGCCTCGGCCTCCGCCCGCGCGATCGCGTCGACGGCGCTGGCGATCATCTGCTCCTCGTCGTCCCACAACAGGTCCGTGCGCAGCCGGTGGAAGATCTCCGCGACGTCGGAGGTGCCCCACAACCGCGAGCCGATCCCGGCGTACTCCTCGCGCAGCGACGCGATGATGTCGAGCCCGAGGCGGTGCAGCTCGTCGGGCGTGCGGGAGGTCGTGGTGTAGTTGCGGACCAGGTTCGCGTAGTTCCGCTCCCCGTCCGGCAGCCAGCACAGACCGGCCTGGTCGTCGCCGCGGCCGTCCTCGACCGACGCCAGCACGTCGCGGAACCCGGCGACGGCGGCCCGGATCTCGGCCGAGTGCCCGCCCTCCCACTCCTGCTCCGGCTGGGCCAGGAAGCCGTCCATGCGCTGCACACCGGTCGCGAGGTGGCGGCTCAGCGGCCTGCGGTCGGACTGGCGGACCCGCTCGCCCGCCTGCGCGATGTAGCGCGGGAACTGGCCGAGTCGCTGCGACACGTCCACCTTCGACGACAGCAGGAGCAGGCTGTTCACCGGCGCGCTCATGGTCGCGACGGTGTGCTCGACCAGCTTCGCGTCGATCCGGTCGACGACCGCCCTGCCCTGCTGGCGGATCACCGCGAGCGTCACCGGGTCCTCGGAGTCGTCCGTCTCCGCCCGGTCCAGGAGGCCGGCGATGCGGTCCCTGGCCGTCCGCTGGCCCTCGACGGTGAGGTCCCCGAGCTCGTTCTCCCAGCCGGGGATGCCCAGCATCGCGGCGTTCAGCGGCGACGAGTCCATCAGCGCCTGGAACATGTCGTCAGCGAGTGACATTCAGATCCTTCCCGACCAAGCCGTGACCAGATTCCCGAGCGTGGACAACGGCACGGCACCGTTCTCCAGCACCAGGTCGTGGAACTCCCTGATGTCGAACCGCTCGCCCAGCGCCGACCTGGCCTCGGCGCGCAGCCGCAGGATCTCCAGGCGCCCCACCATGTACGCGAGCGCCTGACCCGGCGCCTCGACGTACCGGTCGACCTCGGAGTGGATCTCCGAACCGGGCATGACGGTGTTCTCGCGCAGGTAGTCGACCGCCTGCCGGCGCGACCAGCCGAACGCGTGCAGGCCGGTGTCGACGACGAGCCGTCCCGCGCGCATCGCGTCGAGGCCCAGCATGCCGAGCCGCGCCTCGTCGGAGGAGTACAGGCCCATCTCGTCGGCCAGGCGTTCGGTGTAGAGGCCCCAGCCCTCGAGGTAGGCGTCGATGAACGCGAACTTCCGCACGTTCGACAGCTCGGTCTCGGCGGCGATCGACAGCTGGAAGTGGTGGCCGGGCACGGCCTCGTGGAACGCCACCACCTCGGACAGCGTGCGGCTGCGTTCGGTGGCGCCCAACGGGTTCAGCCAGTAGATGCCGGGACGCGACCCGTCCATCGCCGCGTCGGTGTAGTAGGCGAGCGGCGCGGTCTCGCGGTCGATCTCGGGCACCAGCCGCACCTCGCACAGCGCCTGCGGCAGCCGTCCGAACCACTTCGGCGCCTGCGCGTCGGCCCGCGCCATCGCCTCGACCGCGCTGGTGAGCATGTCGTTCTCGGTGGCCCACAACAGATCCGTGCGCAGCCGCCGGAAGATCTCGGCGACGTCGGAGGTGCCCCAGACGCGCGAGCCGATCTCCGCGTACTCCTCGCGCAACGACGCGATCAGGTCGAGTCCCAGCTGGTGCAGCTCGGCCGGGGTGTAGGAGGTGGTGGTGTAGTCGCGGACCAGGTTCGCGTAGTTCCGCTCCCCCTCCGGCAGCCAGCACAGCCCGGCGTGCTCGTCGTCACGCCCGTCGAGCGACAGCAGGAGAGCGCGGAACTCGGCGAACTCGCCGCGCACGTCGAGCTCTCCCTCCCACTCCTGCCGCGGGGAGTCGAGGAACCGCGCGATGTGCGCCGCGCCGTTCTCCGCGTGCCGGCGCAACGGCCTGCGGTCGGTGTCGCGCAACCGCTTGCCCGCCTGCCTGACCAGCCTCGGCACCAGGTGCCGCCGCTGCGAGAAGTCGATCTGCGAGGTCATCGAGAGCAGGTTCGCGACCGGCGCCCGCATCGCCGTGGCGACGGTGTGCTCGACGAGCCTGGCGTCGATCTCCGTGATGATCGAGGTGGCCTGGTGCCGGATCACGTCCCGCGCGACCTGGTCCTCGTCGCTCTCCCCGACCCGGTCGAGGATGCCGGTGAGTCTGGCCCGCATCTCCTGCCGGCCGTCGGCGCTGAGGTCGGGCAGCCGGTCGTCCCAGCCGGGAACACCGACGAGCGTGGCGAACATCGGGTTCCAGTCCATCATCGCCTGGAACATCTCATCCGAGAGCGAGGTCACGCTCTCCTTCTTAGCGGCGCCCGAAGCGCTCGGCCAGGGATTCGACCACCTCGCCGAGCTCAGCGCCGATCCGCCGCACGACCTCGCCCGCCGGTTCGGCGGTCGCGAGCGCGTACGTGGTGCCCGCCCACAACGACATGACCTCGAGCTCACCGGTCGCGCGCACCGGCCGCGTCAGGTGGTGCACGTTCGGGTACGCGGCGGGGGCGTGCGCGCTGTTCTCGATCAGGAACCGGTTCACCAGCCCGCGGGCGGGTCTGCCGCTGAACGCCCGCGTGAGGGCCGTGCGCCGGCCACCGTCGGCGAGCGCCTCCCGTTGCGCCGCAGCGGTTCCGGCCTCCGGACAGCTCAGGAATGCGGTGCCGAGCTGCGCCGCGCTCGCACCCGCGGCCAGGACGGCGGCGACGTCGGCACCGGTGACGAGACCGCCGGTCGCGATCACCGGCAGGCCGACGGTGGCCTGCACGAGCCGGATGGCCGCGAGGGTCCCGTACAGCTCACCACCGCCGGGCGAGATGCCGTCGTCGGTGAACGTGCCGCGGTGGCCACCGGCGTCCGCGCCCTGCACGCACAGGACGTCCGCGCCGATCTGCTGGGCCTGCCGCGCCTCGCTCGGCGTGGTGACCGTCACGACGATCGTGGAGCCCGCCGCGCGCAGCCGCCGCACGTCGTCGTGGTCGGGCAGGCCGAAGGTGAACGACACCACCGGGACCCGCAGCGCCAGCACCAGTTCGAGCTTGGCGGCGTAGTTGTCGTCGTCCCAGCGCGGCTCACCCGGCACGGCGCCGACCTTGTCCGCGTACGCCGTGACCCGCTGGACGTAGGACGAGATGTCCGCCGTGGACCGCGTGCCGGGGACGAACAGGTTGACCCCGAACGGTGCGTCCGTGAGCTCGGTGGTGCGGGTGATCTTCTCCGCGAGCTGCTCGACGGTGAGGTAACCGGCCGCGAGGAACCCGAACCCACCGGCTTCGCTCACCGCGGCGACCAGCTCGGGGGTGGAGGCGCCACCTGCCATGGGCGCGGCGATCACGGGCACGGCCAGCGTGGGGAACATGTGCACAACCTAGTTGGACAGGGCAAGGGATGCCCGGCGAAGCCGTTGTGTCGTTGACGACGCAACGGCTACTCCGAACGGACGTCGGTGTCACGTCCATTGTGGACGTGACACCGACGGGTTTCCATCATCTAGGGCAGGGAGTCCAGATGAGGGGCAACGGTGTTCGCGAACTGCCAGTTGTTCGAGGCGTCCCAGTTGATCGACCACGTCATGGCGCCGCGGATGGACGGCCAGGTCGTGCTCGGCTTGAACGTCCCGCAGTTGGTGCCGCGGGCGAGACAGCTGAGCGCGTTGTTGACGTTGGACGGCGACTGGTACCCGCCACCGGCACCGGACGGCGACGCGGGCAGGCCGAGCCCCACCTGGTCGGCGCGCAGGCCGCTCTGCAGCTGGATGCACGCGAGCGCGGTCAGGAAGTTGACCGTGCCCTGGCTGTAGACCTGCTGGTCGCAGCCGAGCATCGAACCGGAGTTGTAGTACTGCATGTTGACGATCGTCAGGATGTCCTTGGTGGCCAGCGCGAGCTTGAAGTACTCGGCGTTGACGTTCTGCATGTCGATCGTCTGCGGCGCCATGGTGATGACCTTGCCGCCGCCGTTGTAGATGTCGCGCAGGGCCTGACCCATGTACTGGGCGTTGACGCCGTTCTCCAGGTCGATGTCGACGCCGTTGAAGCCGTAGGTGGAGATCAGCGACTTCACGCTGTTGGCGAAGTTCGTCGCCGCCGTGGAGTTGGAGACGCTGATCGTGCCCTTCTCACCGCCGACGGAGATGATCACCTTCTGGCCGCGGTTCTGCACGGTCTTGACGTCCGCCCGGAACTGCGCGTCGGTGTAGCCGCCGAGCTGGCTGCTCAGGCCGGGGTCGAGGTTGAACGCCACCTGACCCTGCGTGGCCGTCGCGTCGGCGAACGAGACCGCGATGATGTCGTAGGTGGTGGGGACGTCCGACAGGCGCAGAGCGCGCGCACCGTTGTAGAAGTTCTGCCAGTAGCCCGTCAGAACGTGCTTGGGCAGACCGGTGTTCGGCGGGTTGCTGGTCGTGGTGGTGGTCGTCGTGGTCGTAGTAGTGGTGGTGGTCGACGTCGTCGTGGTCGTGCTGGTCGGCGGGGTGCCGGGGCCGTCGAGGCTGAAGTCGTCGGCGAAGTAGGTGGGCTGGCCGTACCAGCCGTGCACGTAGATCGTGACGCTGGTGGCGCTGCCGGAGTTGAAGTCGACGGCGAGCTGGCTGAAGCCGCTCGTGCCGGGCGTCCAGGTGTTCTTCTCCACGCCGCCGGTGACGCCGAGGTAGACGTAGCTGCCCTGCACGTACGCGCTGAGCTTGTAGGCGGTGTTCGGCTGCACGCTCACGGTCTGCTGACAGCGCGCGTTGCTCTGCCCGACCGGCGCACCCTGCAACGCGTACGAGCCGGTGCGCTTGGTGGCGTTGGTGACGCTCGTGCCCTCGGTGCAGGTCCACCCGCTGAGGTTGCCGGCCTCGAAGCCGCTGTTGGCCGCGAGGTTGGCGGCGGCGGCACTGCCGTTGATCACCAGCACCAGACCGGCACAGGCGACCAGCGCGGACAGCAGCGCTATCGCTGCACGTCTGGTTTTGGACATGGTCCACCTCCACACACTCATGCGGCGACCATGTTGTGAGTGGACTAAAAATGGACTAGACCACTACGCCGGGTCAAGTCCTGGATTAGCTTGATGTCCGTGTTCACCCTCGAAGACGCCATCGCGATCGCCACCGCCGCCCACGACGGCCAGCTGGACAAGTCCGGCCGGCCCTACATCGGCCATCCGTTGCGGGTCATGGCCTCCGTCTCCGGAGAGCACGAACAGATGGCCGCCGTGCTGCACGACGTCGTCGAGGACACCCCGGTGACCGCCGACGACCTCCTGGCCCGCGGCTGCCCCGCCGTCGTGGTGGACGCGGTCGTAGCCCTCTCACACCTCCCGGGCGAGCCGCAGGAGGACTACCTGCGTCGCGTGGCGGCGAACCCGTTGGCACTCAGCGTGAAACACGCGGACATCGCCGACAACCTCTCCCCCACGCGCATCGCCCGTCTCGACGAGGCGACGCAGGAGCGGCTCAAGGCCAAGTACGCGCGAGCCCTGAGGTTGCTCGACGAGTACGTGAGCTAACTCGCCTTCTTCATCGGTACAGACTTCGTGAGCAGGGTGTATTATCGAAACGTAACCGAGATTGGAAGGACACGATGACCCGCCACGACCTGTCCGTGAAGTCCCTGCGCTCGAGCCTGGCCTCCCGCCGCGCGGCTCGCGTCAAGCGTCAGAGCCTGGAACGGCAGTTGGCCAGCTACACCACCGAGAGTGACCGTCTGGAGCTGGACGCCATCCTCTCCCGCCACTCGGCGGAGGAGACCGGCGAGCTCCGTTCGATCATCAACCGCCAGGCGATGGACCGCCTCCTGCGTTCCGCCTGACGAACACCATCCAGGCCACCCCGGCAACGCCGCCGAGGGTGGCCTTCGCGTTTCAGCCCCGAGGTGGTGACGGCAGCCGGGTGACGCCGAGCTGGAACGCGAGCCCGAGGAGGTCCTCCACGAAGGTCGCCTCGGCGATCCTGCCGTCCGCCACCCGGAAGATCGCGATCCCCGGCACGCCGCTGATCTGCCGGCCCGTGGCGGGCGCGCCCAGGAACGGCCCCGTGTGCGTGGCGTTCAACGTGAAGCTGATGACGACGTCGTCGTCCACGGCGACGACCTGCCGGACGTCCAGGCGCATCCCGGCGAAGGCGCCCGCGGCCGCGGTGGCCTCCAGGTAGGCGCGGTAGGCGTCGATCCCCTGGTACTCACCGAGGGTGCCGCCACGCCAGATCATGTCCTCGGCCCAGTACCGGTCGATCGCGCCGAGGTCACCGCCGTTGAAGACGACGTCGATGTAGCCGCGGACGACGTCGATGTTCTCCTGAGTGCTCATCTTCTGGTCCTCACCCGGATGCAGGCGGCCGTCAGAGCTGCACGAAGCGGACGCCGCCGTCGACCGGGACGACGGTGCCGGTCATCGAGCTGTTGGTCGCCAGCAGGACGACCGCCTCGCCGACCTCGTCCGCGGTCGAGACGTGGCCCACCGGCAGCGCCGCCTCCGCGGCGGAGAAGTAGGCGTCCCGGGTCTCGGCGGGCAGCGCGTTCCACCAGGGGGTGTCGACGAGACCCGGCGAGACGGCGTTGACCCGGCGCGGGGCCAGCTCGATCGACAGCGGGCGCACGAGTGCCTCGACGGCGGCGTTGATCGCCCCGATGCCCGCCGTGCCCGGCATCGCGGTGTGCGCGCTGATCGCACCGACCAGGGTGATCGAGGCGTCCGGGGAGAGGTGCGGCAGCGCCGCCTGCATGACGGTCAGCATCCCGAGGACCTTCTCGTCGAACCCCTTCCGGAGCTCGGCCAGGTCGAGCTCGGCCAGCGGACCGTTGCCGGCCGAGCTGGAGATCGTGATGACGAGCGCGTCGATGGGCGCGACCCCCTCCGCCAGCGCGGCGACGGCCGCGTGGTCGGTGCCGTCCGCGACGTGCGCGGAGAGCTCGGGCGCCTCGACACGAACCGAGGCGACCCTCTCGGCGCTGCGGCCGGCGACGTGCACGGTCTCCCCACGGGCGGCGAGCTGACGCGCGGTCGCGAGACCGATTCCCGAGGTGCCCCCGAAAACGAGCGTGGTGCGAGAAGCCATGACGAGTCTCCAATCGAAACGAACCGGTTCGGTTCGATTTAGGCTACGACCGCGGCGGTCGTGAACGCAAATCGATACGGTCCGTTTCACAACTCGGCGTGCCGTCCCTACGATGGGGAGGTGCACCCGACACCCGCGGAACCCCGTCGGCCCGGCCGGCAACGCAGCCAGGAGAGCCGAGACGCCATCCTCCAGGCCGCGACCGAGCTCGCCGTCGAAGAGGGGTACGCGGCGGTCTCGATCGAGAAGATCGCGCAACGCGCGCACGCGGGCAAGAGGACGATCTACCGCTGGTGGCCCTCGAAGGGCGACGTGCTCATGGATGCCTTGGCGCGCAAGGCGGACCTGTACATCCCGGTGCCGGACGAGGGGAGCTGGGCCGCGGATCTGCGCAGGATGCTCGACGACAGCTTCGCACTGGCCAGGGTCCCGCAGATCGCCGAGCTCACCCGCGCGCTGATGATCGAGGCGCAGATCGACCCGGCCTTCCGGGAGCGGTTCCGCTCGGACTTCCTCGAACGACGGCGCGCCGCGCTCGGCACCCTGGTCCAGCGGGCGGGCCTGCGCGGCGACCTGCCGGCCCACGTCACGGAAGAACTCGCGGCCGACGTCGTCTTCGGCGTCCTCTGGTATCGCCTCCTCGCGGTCCCCGGTCCCTTCGACGACGCCCTCGCCGCCCAGCTCGTGACCCTCCTGACGGCGGACGCCGCCGGCTAGAACAACCGCTTGAGCGTCAGCACGTTGTCCTTGCGCGCCTCTTCCTGCCCGTCCGGCCCCACGAGCGGCCGTTCCACCACCTCGTCCGTGATGATGATCCAGTTGTCCGCGAGCTTCAGGTGGTCGAGGACGTCCTTGGTCGTCGGGAAGTAGTAGTCCCGGTGCTCCGACCACGACGGCGCCCCGGCGTGGCCACCGATGACCAGGTACCCGCCCGGCGCCACCGCGTCCGCCGCGCGCTTGAGGATGCTGTTGCGCTCCCCGTCCTCCTCGACCGGCGAGTGCAGGAACTGCGCGCTGACGAGGTCGTACAACCCCTCGGGGAACGTGGCCTTGAGGTCGTGCTGCTCCACCGAGATCTCCACGCCGGCGTCGTAGGCGTGCTTGAGCGCCCGGTCGAGCGCCACCTGCGACACGTCCACGCCGAGCACGCGCCAGCCCCGCTTCGCGAGCCACACGGCGTCACCGCCCTCGGCGCACCCGACGTCGAGCGCGCTGCCGGGCGTGAGCCGTTCGGCCTCGCGCACCAGCAACGGGTTCGGCTTGCCGGACCAGACCTGGTCCCGCTCCGAGTAGAAGGTCTCCCAGAACTCCTGTGCGGTCGTCATGGTCCCAAGATGCGCCCGGCCGTGCCGGATCGGCAAACTACGTTGCCGAACTGGCAACGCCAGGGCCGGGCAGCAGGTCGACGTCCCCGGCGTGCATCGGCTCGCCGCACCGGTCGCACCGCAGGTCGACGTCGGCGATCTCCCCGCACGCGTGGTGCCGGTAGAGCACCGGCGGCCCCGCCTCCCCGGCGAGCCACCGGTCGCCCCAGCCCTTCATGACCATGAGCAGGTCGACCAGCTCCGCGCCCTTCTGCGTGAGCACGTACTCGTAGCGCGGTCGCTGGTCGTACGGCCGCCGTTCCAGAACCCCTTGTGCCACAAGGTGGTGGAGCCGCTCCGTCAGCACCTTGCGCGAGATCCCGAGGTCGGCCTGCAGCTGCTCGAACCGGTTCAACCCGGCCCACACGTCCCGCAGGACCAACGGCGACCACGGCTCACCGATCACGTCGAGCGTGCGGGCGATCGAACACGCCATCCCGCTGAAGCTGGTCCGCTGCATGCCCCCCATCCTAGCAACTCGGGGTTCCCTGAAGGAACTCTAACCTGCTACGGTTCCCAGCGTCTCTTCAGGGAACTCAGGAGGAACGGCATGAGCAAGGTCATCAGCGCTCTCTCGGTCTCGGTGGACGGCTACATCACCGGCCGCGACCCCCGTCCCGGCCACGGCCTCGGTGACGGCGGCGTCCTGTTCGACTGGTACTTCACCGGCACCGTGCCCAGCAGCCAGTTCGACGGCTTCAAGCTGAGCGAGGCCAGCGCGGAGGTGTTCGACTTCCACGCCGGACGCGTCGGTGCCGTCGTCGCGGGCCGCACCACCTACGAGGACTCCGAACGCTTCGGCGGCGGCAGCCCGCACCCGAACGCGAAGCTGGTCCTGCTCACCCACCGTCCGGCCGAGGTCTCCGAACGCCAGACGCTCGCCGGCACGATCGAGGACGCCATCGCGAAGGCGCGCGAGCTGGCCGACGGCAAGGACGTGGGCCTGATGGGCGGTGGCGTCGTGAACGCGGCGCTGCGCGCAGGTCTGGTCGACGAGCTGGTGCTGCACCAGGTCCCGGTGCTGCTGGGCCACGGGCGCCCGTTCTTCCAGGAACTGCCGGAGCACATCACCCTGACGCTGATCGACGCCGTTCCCGCTCCCGGCGTGACGCACCTCCGTTACGGTGTCGAGCGATGAACCCCGAACTCCGCGCGGTGCTCGACGGGAACTCGATCGCCCACCTCGCCACCGTCCTGCCCGACGGCGCACCGCACTCGGTGCCGGTGTGGATCGGCACGCACGGCGACCACGTCGTCGTCATCACCGGCCCGACGTCGCAGAAGGCCCGCAACCTGCGCCGCGACCCGCGCGTGGCGATCTCGCTGACGCACCCCGACAACCCGTTCAAGTCGGTCACCTTCCGCGGCCGCGTGGTCGAGTGGCTGGAGGGCGACGAGGCGTGGGAGATCGTCGACCGGGTCGCGGAGAAGTACATCGGCGGGCCCTACTCGCGCGAGAACGACCGGGTCGTCGCGCTCGTCGAGCCCGCCGCCTGACTCAGCCCAGCAGCGGGATGTCCAGCCGCCCGTAGTGGAACTCGCGCACCGCGACGACGAGCTCGTCCACCGTGAGCGCGCCGTCACCGTCGAGGTCGATGCGGTCGAACGCGGCGTCGGAGTCGGCGTCGCTCAGCCCCACCGCCGACCCGAGCCACCGGCGCAGCTCCACCCGGCTCACCAGGCCGTCGCGGTCGGTGTCGCACAGGTCCGCGATCGCGGCGATGGCGGGCCGCAGCAGCTCGTCGAAGCCCTGGTCGCCACGGCCGAACATCAGCTCCTGGTTCGCCGCGAGGTACTGGTGCTCGTTCATCGCACCGGCGGGCCCCACGCCCGCCGCCTCCGCCTGCCGCCGGTGCAGCTCCACCAGCGCTTCCATGACGGCACGGCCGCGGCCGCTGTTCAAGGTCTCACCGAACGCGGCGACGATCCTGCGGGCCTCGGCCTCGTAGTCACCGCGGTCGATGACCCCGTCGCCGTTGGTGTCCCACTTCCGGAAGCGTTGGACGTCGTTCTCGTGGCTCATAACGGAAGTCATGAACCTCGACGCTAGGCAACGTCCCCGGAAGCCGACAGTCGCACGAACTGATGAACCTGCGACGTCCGCTCAGAACAGGGTCGCGGGCTCGACCGGGTCGGGCTCGGGCAGTGCGTCGAGGCCGGGCACCAGCGCGCGCACCTCGTCGTGGAACCGGCGGGCGAGCGCCGGCGCGTCGTGGTTGTCCGGGGTATGCAGGAACACCGTCGGCGACCTGCCCTCCCGCAGCCACTCGGCGACCACTCCGGTCCACGGCCGCCACCCCTCGACCGTCTCCTCGACCGAGTCCCTGCCCAGGTAGCGGACGACCGGCTGGTCGGTGAGCGCCCGCGTGCGCCGCGGCAGCCGGGGTTTCCTGCCCCAGGCCTCCTGCTCGGCCTCACTGGTCGGCGGGCTCTGGAACAGGACCTCGGTGTCGAACGGCACCCACTCGGCGTCCACGCCGGCGAGCGCCCCCTCCAGCAGCGACGTCGCCCTGCCGTCGGTGAAGAACTGCGGGTGCCGCACCTCCACGGCCCGCCGCAGGCCCGCGGGCAGCCTGCGCAGGAAGCGGCTCAGCGCGTCGACCTCCGCCGGACCGAACGAGCCGGGCAGCTGCGCCCACAGGACCGCGCGGTCGCCGAGAGGTTCGACCGCGTCCAGGAACGCCCGCATCTCGACCTCGACACCGGCCAGGCGCCGCTCGTGCGTGACGGTCTTGGGCAGCTTCACCACGAACCGGAAGCCGGGATCGGTCTGCGCCGCCCAGGTCGTGACGGTCTTGCGGGCGGGCGTCGCGTAGAACGTGGTGTTGCCCTCGACGGCGTTGCACCAGCCCGCGTAGGCACGCAGCCGCTCCCCGGCGGGAAGCGACTGCGGCAGGTACCGCCCCAGCCACGCCTTGTGGTTCCACATCGCGCAGCCGACATGAAGACGTGCCACGGCGCCTACTTCTTGCCCTTCGGCTCCTCAGTGGACAGTGCGGCGACGAAGGCCTCCTGCGGCACCTCCACGCGCCCCACCATCTTCATGCGCTTCTTGCCTTCCTTCTGCTTCTCGAGCAGCTTGCGCTTGCGGGTGATGTCACCGCCGTAGCACTTCGCCAGCACGTCCTTGCGGATCGCGCGGATCGTCTCGCGGGCGATGACCCGTGACCCGATCGCGGCCTGGATCGGCACCTCGAACTGCTGCCGCGGGATCAGCTCGCGCAGCTTCGTGGCCATGCGCGTGCCGTAGCCGTACGCGTGGTCCTTGTGCACGATCGCCGAGAACGCGTCCACGGCCTCGCCCTGCAGCAGGATGTCGACCTTCACGAGGTCCGCCTCCGCCTCGCCGGCCTCTTCGTAGTCGAGCGACGCGTAGCCCCGCGTGCGGGACTTCAGCGAGTCGAAGAAGTCGAAGATGATCTCGCCGAGCGGCATCGTGTAGCGCAGCTCGACGCGGTCCTCGGACAGGTAGTCCATGCCGCCGAGCTGGCCGCGCTTGGCCTGGCAGAGCTCCATGATCGCGCCGATGTAGTCGGACGGCGCGATGATCGTGCACTTGGTGACGGGCTCGTACACCTCGGCGCGCTTGCCCTCCGGCCAGTCGGACGGGTTCGTCACGACGTGCTCGGCGCCGTCCTCCATGATCACGCGGTAGACGACGTTCGGGGCCGTGGAGATCAGGTCGAGGCCGTACTCGCGCTCCAGGCGGTCGCGGGTGATCTCGAGGTGCAGCAGGCCGAGGAAGCCGCAGCGGAAGCCGAAGCCGAGCGCCGCGGAGGTCTCCGGCTCGAACGTCAGCGCGGCGTCGTTGAGCTGCAGCTTCTCCAGCGCCTCGCGGAGCTCGGGGTAGTCGGAGCCGTCGACCGGGTACAGGCCCGAGTAGACCATCGGGCGCGGCTCGCGGTAGCCGGCGAGCGGCTCGGTGGCGCCCTTGCGCTCGGACGTGACGGTGTCGCCGACCTTGGACTGGCGGACGTCCTTCACACCGGTGATCAGGTAGCCCACCTCGCCGACGCCGAGGCCGCGGGACGGCTTGGGCTCCGGCGAGACGATGCCGACCTCGAGGATCTCGTGGGTGGCGCCCGTCGACATCATCTTGATGCGCTCGCGCGGCGTGATCTTGCCGTCGACGACGCGGATGTAGGTGACGACGCCGCGGTAGGTGTCGTAGACCGAGTCGAAGATCATCGCGCGGGCCGGGGCGTCCGCCTCGCCGACCGGGGCCGGGACCTGCTTCACGACCTCGTCGAGCAGCGCCTCGACGCCGAGACCGGTCTTCGCGGAGACCCGCAGCACGTCGTCGGGTTCGCAGCCGACGATGTGCGCGATCTCCTTCGCGTACTTGTCGGGGTCCGCGGCTGGCAGGTCGATCTTGTTCAGCACCGGGATGATGGTGAGGTCGTTCTCCATCGCCAGGTACAGGTTCGCGAGCGTCTGCGCCTCGATGCCCTGCGCGGCGTCGACCAGCAGCACGGCGCCCTCGCAGGCCTCCAGCGCGCGGGACACCTCGTAGGTGAAGTCGACGTGGCCCGGCGTGTCGATCATGTGCAGGACGTGGTCCTGGCCGTTGACCTGCCACGGCAGGCGCACGTTCTGCGCCTTGATGGTGATGCCGCGCTCGCGCTCGATGTCCATGCGGTCGAGGTACTGAGCGCGCATCGCCCGCGCTTCGACCACGCCGGTGAGCTGCAGCATGCGGTCGGCCAGCGTCGACTTGCCGTGGTCGATGTGCGCGATGATGCAGAAGTTCCGGATGAGCTCCGGAGGCGTGAAGGTCGTGTCGGCGAACGTGGTCAAGGCAGTCCTCAACAGGAAATCGGACGGGTGTCCCCTTATGGTCCCATAGTGGCTGTGGTGCTCTGCACCACTAGGGTGCGTTCGTGCAGATGAACGGTGAGGACCCCCGTCCCGAGAAGGGCGCGGTCCGTGAGATCTACGACGCCGCCGGTGCCGCGAAGCTCGCGTACGAGCCCTCGGCGGACGGCGATGCCGACCCCGGCGAGGTCGTCTGGGCCTGGGTTCCCTTCGAGGAGGACCCGAGCCGAGGCAAGGACCGCCCGCTGCTGGTCGTGGGCCACGCGAACGGCGACCTGATCGCGTTGATGCTGTCGTCGAAGGAACCGCGCGACGACTACATCGAGCTGGGCTCCGGTGCCTGGGACCGCGAGGGCAGGGACTCCTACCTGCGGCTCGACCGGGTGTTCGCGCTCGACTCGGACGACGACATCCGCCGCGAGGGCGCCGTGCTGGCTCCCGGCGCGTTCGGCGAGGTCGTGGACGCCCTGCGCGAACGCCACGGCTGGCGCTGAGCCTGGTCCCGGCAGTCCTGGGACAAGCAGTCGACTGGTCGGTCCCGGGGGTCGCGACGACCCTGGGACCCATGACCACGACACTGATCACCGGGGCCAACAAGGGCCTCGGGTACGAGACCGCCCGCCGTCTCATCGCCGCCGGCCACACCGTCTACCTGGGCAGCAGGGACGCCGGCCGCGGCCGCCTGGCCGCGGAGGAGCTGGGCGCGCGCCTGGTCGTGCTCGACGTCACCGACGACGGGTCGGTGGCCGCCGCGGCGAAGACGATCGAGGCCGACGGCGGTCTCGACGTGCTCGTCAACAACGCCGGCGTCGAAGGCCGCACGGAGGACGGCCGCGTCGTCACCGCCGCGGACACCACCGGCGACCACATGCGCACGACGTTCGAGACGAACGTGGTCGGCCTGGTGCGCGTGACCCACGCGTTCCTGCCGCTGCTGGCCCGCTCCGCCGCGCCCGTCATCGTGAACGTCAGCAGCGGGCTGGCCTCGGTCACCTCCGCCAGCACGCCGGGCTCGCCGACCCACTTCTACCCCGGCGTGGCCTACCCGGCGTCGAAGGCGGCGGTGAACATGGTGACCGTCCAGTACGCCAAGGCGTTCCCGGACATCCGGATCAACGCCGTCGAACCCGGCTACACGAAGACGGACCTGAACGCGAACACCGGCACCCAGACCGTCGAGGAAGGCGCCGAGATCATCGTCCGCATGGCGCGGATCGGTCCCGACGGCCCGACCGGCGGGTTCGTCTCCGCTCACGGCACCCTGCCTTGGTGATACTGCCGTGGTGACGCTCAGGCGAGCCGCGTGATGTCGACGGTGACCTCCAGCGCCGTCGCACCGCCGCCGGAGTAGATGCCCTTCAGGGGAGCCACGTCCGCGTAGTCGCGGCCCAGCGCCACCCACACGTGCCGGGGGCCGACCGGGATCGCGTTGGTGGGGTCGTACCCCCACCAGCCCCCGGTCCAGGCCTCGATCCAGGCGTGCGACTCACCGCGGACGGTCTCCCGCAGCGAGCCGTCCTCCTTCGTGTGCAGGTAGCCGGAGACGTAGCGCGCCGGAATCCCCATGCCGCGCAGGAGCACGAGGCTGAGGTGCGCGAAGTCCTGGCAGACGCCCTTGCGTTCCTCCCACGCGTCGACGGCCGACGTGTGCACGCCCGTCGACCCCGGTTGGTACGTCAGCTGCTCGTACACCCAGTGCGAGGCGGCGAGCACGGCGTCCGACGGCGACTTGCCCTTCTTCAGCTCACGGGCCTTCGTCAACAGCTCGCGGTTGCCGGTCGTGTAGCGGGTCGGTTCGAGGAACTCCGTGTAGCGGTCGACGAGGTTGTCCTCGCGCATGTCCTGCCACGTGCCCGTGGTGACCGGTTCGATCTCCGCGCTCGTCTCCACCACGGACGACGCGACGACCTTCAGTTCCGTGTGAGGCGCGTGGAGATCGAACGACGTGACCTCGGTGCCCCAGTAATCGGTGTAGCGGAACGCACGAGTCGCAGGGCTCGTCTCGACGCGTGAGACCACCACGTTCTGACGGCGGTCACCACGCGGAGTGAGCCGCGCTTCGTTGTACGACTGCACGACCGGCGCCTCGTACGCGTAACCGGTCGTGTGCACCACACGGACACGCCAGCTCATGGTCAGCCCACCTCGGTGTTCGTCCAGGCGACCCACGGCGCCACGTGGAAGTACTGCAACGACACGGCTTCGCCGACGTCCCGCACCGTCTTCTGCAGTGCGGCGAGCCGTTTCGGCAGGTCGTCGATCAGGTCGTGCGGCCGCAGGAACTCGAGCTCGCTGCGCGCCTTGCCGAGCAGCCGCAACGCCTCGGCCCGCGCCCCCACCCGGACCGTCGGCTGGTTCTCCAGCTGTTCCAGGCACGACTCGGCCTGGCGCAGCGCGTGGAACACCGACCGCGGGAACAGCCTGTCCAGCAACAGGAACTGCACCACCCGCGACGCGTCCAGCGCCCCGCGATAGGTCCGCAGGTACGTGTCGTGCGCGCCGGCCGACCGCAGAACCGTGACCCAGCCAGGAGAAGACGCCTTGTCGCCCACCCGTGCGAGCAGCAGCCGCACGATCATGTCGACGCGCTCGACCGACCGACCCAGCACGAGGTAGCGCCAGCCGTCGTCGCGCGACATGGTGGAGTCGGCCAGACCCGCGAACATCGCCGCACGTTCCTCGACGAAGCTGAAGAACGCGTGCGGTCCCATCGTGCGCGCGTAGGTCTGCCGTTCCGCAACGGCATTCCACATCGCGTTGAGGCACTCCCACATCTCGGTCGACACGACCTCACGCGCACCACGGGTGTTCTCTCGCGCGCTGTTGACCGACGAGACGATCGAGCTGGGGTTGTCCTTGTTGTACGCCACCAGTTCCGTCAGCGACCACACGTCGAACTGGTCCGCGCCCGCCGGCGGTTTGATGCCCAGGACGGTGAGCAGCTGCCGTGACGTGGCGTCCGGGTCGACGGTCGCGTCCTCCAGCAGCTGGTGGACCGAGACGTCGAGGATGCGCGCCGTGTCGTCCGCCCGTTCGACGTACCGGCCGATCCAGTACAGCGACTCCGCGTTGCGTGCCAGCATTACGCGCGCCTCCCTACTGCTGCTGTTGTTGCTGTTGCTGGGAAGTCGTCAGCTCCGGCCCCTGCTCGGCGGCCGCGGCCTCCATGTCGGACGGCCCGGCGAGCCCCGGCTCGGCGAGCTCCCGCTCCTGGGTCGACGACTTGGCCGCGAGCACCCACGTGTCCTTCGACCCGCCGCCCTGCGACGAGTTGACCACCAGGCTGCCCTCCGGCAGCGCGACGCGGGTGAGCCCGCCCGGCAGCACGAAGATGAAGTTGCCGTCGTTGACCGCGAACGGCCGCAGGTCGACGTGCCGGGGCGCGAGCTTGTCACCCACCTTGGTCGGCACCGTGCTCAGCTGCACCACGGGCTGGGCGATCCACCCGCGCGGGTTGCTCCTGATCCGCTTCCGCAGCGAGTTGAGCTGCTTGACCGTGGCGTCGGGCCCGAACACGATGCCGTAGCCGCCGGACCCCTCGACGGGCTTGACCACGAGCTCGTCGAGCCGGTCGAGCACGTGCGCGCGCTCGTCGTCCAGCCAGCACCGGAACGTGTCGACGTTGGGCAGCAACATCTTCTCGCCGAGGTAGTACTGCACGATCTCCGGCAGGTAGGTGTAGACAAGCTTGTCGTCCGCCACGCCGTTGCCGACCGCGTTGGCGACGACGACGTTGCCGGCCCGTGCGGCGTTCAGCAGGCCCGCGATACCGAGCACCGAGTCCGGCCGGAAGTGCACAGGATCCAGGAAGTCGTCGTCGATGCGCCGATAGATGACGTCGACCTGACGCTCCCCCTCAGTCGTGCGGAGGTACACGAAGTTGTCACGGCAGAACAGGTCACGTCCCTCGACCAGCTCCACGCCCATCTGCCTCGCCAGCAGGGAGTGCTCGAAGTAGGCGGAGTTCGCGAGCCCGGGGGTGAGCACCACCACGTTCGGATCCGCCGCGTTGGGCGCCGCCGCGTTCCGCAGAGCCCTGAGCAGGTGGACCGCGTAGTCGCCCACTGCGCGCACGCGATGCCGTGCGAACAAGTCGGGGAACACCCGCGCCATCGTCCGGCGGTTCTCCATGACGTAGGACACGCCGGACGGGCACCGCAGATTGTCCTCGAGCACCCGGAACGTCCCCTGCTCGTCGCGCACGAGGTCGACGCCGGAAACGTGGAGACGCACCCCGTTGGGCGGGCTGATGCCGGCCGCCTCCCGGTGGAAGTGCTCGCAGCTCGTGATGAGCCGCCGCGGCAGCACCCCGTCCCGCACGATCTGCGCGTCGCCGTAGATGTCCGCGAGGAACAGCTCCAACGCCCGCACGCGCTGCACGATGCCCTTCTCGAGCTTCGACCACTCGCTCGCGGTGATGATCCGCGGGATGAGGTCGAGCGGGAACGGCCGCTCCTGGCCGCTCAGCGAGAAGGTGATGCCCTGGTCGACGAACGCCCTGCCCAGTGCCTCGCTACGTGCGTTCAGGTCGTTGACCTGCGACGGAGCCACCGACTCGTACAACGCGCGGTACGCGCTGCGCACCCCGTCGTCGGTGGAGAACATCTCGTCGTAGGCGTCGGCGTGCGGCCGTGCGGGGTTGAGATAGCCGTTGAACAGCTCACCGAGCCTCGGCGCGGTGACCGTGCGGCTGCGGCGCAGTCCTGAGGTGCGGGCTCGGTGGTCCATGGTCCACATCTTCACCCTTGTTACGCCGATCGCGCACTAGTCCGACCGGACAAGAAACTTCCTGGAAACGAACGGTGCGCCCGCCCTCCGCGAGCTCGGTGGACCGTTGGCCCCCAAACCTCACGTCCCGCGCGTCGCGCGTGGTGTCGGGCCGACCTCCAGACGGGTCCGAACACGAAAAAAGCCCTGCGGGGAGCGCTTGTGGCGCTCAACCCGCAGGGCAAATTAAGTTCGGCGGCGACCTACTCTCCCACACCGTAACCAGTGCAGTACCATCGG
>NZ_JBHYGW010000045.1:0-47382 GCF_042738015.1 Lentzea sp. NPDC059081 | reverse complement strand
GCTCTTGGTGCGACTCGTGACGGGACCCCACCGCAACGCAACCAAACTACGAAACAGCAAGCCGCCCAACACAAACAGGCGTGCCATCAACCCGCCCACGGCGCGGGGCCCCCGATCAGATTGCCGGGGGTCTGGGGGCAGAGCCCCCAGGTGGAAGCACGCAACAGAAACCCGCCGCCCGCAACAGGGGAACGCCAAGCAACAGGGGAACCCAAAACAAAAGCAAAAGGCCCCCTCCCTGCGGCAGGAGGAGGCCTTCCACTCAAACCAAAACCAAATCCGAACCCCTACGGCTCTTCCCGCTGCCGACGAAGCTTGGCGAGAGCCTCCTCGAGGATCGCCTCCCCATCGGCATCCGACCGACGCTCCTTCACGTAAGCGAGGTGCGTCTTGTAGGGCTCGTTGCGCGGAGGCGCGGGTGGCGTCTGCTCGTCACGACCTGCCGGCAGGCCGCAGCGCGGGCAGTCCCAGTTCTCCGGCACCTCCGCGTCGACCGCGAAGGAAGGCCGGGACTCGTGACCGTTCGCGCACCAGTACGACACCCGACGACGAGGCGCGGACTCGCCGCGCTCCGACTCACCCATCGGGCCTGCGCCGACGCGGGTACCGCGAATCGCGTTACCACCGGACATCGACCGTTACACCCCCACCAAGTGGTTACCCCAAGCCCCGGAGGGCTTCTGCCGCTGAACGGTTGATCAGGCTCCGGGGAGCTTGATCAGCAGTCCGATGCCCACGATGGCGATGATCCAGACCGCGCCGACGAACAGCGTCAGGCGGTCGAGGTTCTTCTCGACAACGGAGGAACCGGACAGACTCGACTGCATACCGCCGCCGAACAGCGAGGAAAGGCCGCCACCACGGCCGCGGTGCAAGAGCACGAGCAGCACCAGCAGCACGCTGGAGACGATCAACAGGATCTGCAGGAACAGGATCATTTCTTCCTCGCTGTCAGGCAGCCGACGCCATAGAGTACCTGTTCGACTGCCGAACGTGTGCAACCAGTGGGGTTAGTGGTTTATCCAGATCAACTTAGGGTAGAGGGCCGCCGGCGGCCAGAGCGCACAGCTTGGTGAACTCGTCGGCCTGCAGGCTCGCACCGCCGACCAGGGCGCCGTCGATGTCCTTCTGCTGGATCAGTTCGCCGATGTTCGACGACTTCACCGAACCGCCGTAGAGCACGCGCACGACGGCCGCGGTCTCCTCGCCGTACTTCTCCGCCACGAACGAGCGGACCGCCGAGCAGACCTCCTGCGCGTCCGCGGACGACGCGGTCTTGCCGGTACCGATCGCCCACACGGGCTCGTACGCGAACACGATCTTGGCGACCTGCTCGGCCGAGAAACCGGCCAGGCCGTCCTCGAGCTGCCGGCGCACCAGTTCCAGGTGGCCCTTGGCCTCGCGGACGTCGAGCTTCTCGCCGAAGCAGAAGATCGGCGTGACCTCGTGCTTGAGCGCGGCCTTGACCTTCGCGTTGACGACCGCGTCCGTCTCGCCGTGGTACTCGCGGCGCTCGGAGTGACCGACCACGACGTAGTGGCAGGCGAGCTTCTTCAGCATCGGGCCGGACACCTCACCGGTGTAGGCACCGGAGTCGTGCTGCGAGATGTCCTGCGCGCCGTACTTGATGAGCAGCTTGTCGCCGTCGACCAGCGTCTGGATGCTGCGGATGTCGACGAACGGCGGGAGAACGGCGACCTCGACCTTGGCGAAGTACTTCTCCGGCAGGGAGAAGGCGATCTTCTGCACGAGACCGATGGCCTCGAGGTGGTTGAGGTTCATCTTCCAGTTGCCCGCGATGAGCGGGAGCCGGGCTGCCATCAGGACTCCAAGACGCTGATGCCGGGGAGCTCCTTGCCCTCGAGGAACTCGAGGGAGGCGCCACCACCGGTGGAGATGTGCGAGAAGCCGTCCTCCGGCAGACCCAGGGCGCGCACGGCCGCGGCGGAGTCGCCACCGCCGACGACGGTGAACGCCTCGGACTTCACGAGGGCCTCCGCGACGGCACGGGTGCCGCCGGAGTAGGTCTCGATCTCGAAGACGCCCATCGGGCCGTTCCAGAACACGGTCTTGGCGTCGGCGAGCTTCGACGCGAACAGCTCACGGCTGCGAGGGCCGATGTCGAGGCCCATCTTGTCGGCGGGGATCTCGGAGGTCGCGAGGACCTCGTGCTCGACGTTGCCGAACTCGGCCGTGACGAGCACGTCGACCGGCAGCACGAGCTCGACGCCGCGCTTCTCGGCCTCGGCGAGGAAGCCCTTGACCTGGTCGAGCTGGTCCTCCTGCAGCAGCGACGTGCCGACCTCGTGGCCCTGGGCCTTGAGGAACGTGTACGCCATGCCGCCGCCGATGAGCAGCTTGTCGACCTTGGCCAGCAGGTTCGCGATGACGCCGAGCTTGTCGGACACCTTCGCGCCGCCGAGCACCACGACGTACGGGCGCTCCAGGTCGTCGGTGAGCTTGCGCAGCACGCCGAGCTCGGTCTCCACCAGGCCGCCGACGTACGCGGGCAGCTTCTGCGCCACGTCGTAGACGGAAGCCTGCTTGCGGTGCACGACACCGAAACCGTCGGAGACGAACGCGTCGGCGAACGACGCGAGCTCGTCGGCCAGCTCCGCGCGCTCCGCGTCGGCCTTCGAGGTCTCGCGGGCGTCGAAGCGGACGTTCTCCAGCATCACGACGCCGCCGTCGGTCAGCGCGCCGACCACGGAGGTGGCGGACGGGCCGACGAGGTCGGACGCGAGCGGGACCTCGGTGCCGAGCAGCTCACCCAGGCGGGCGGCGGCGGGCGCGAGGGAGAACTTCGGGTCCGGCTCGCCCTTGGGGCGGCCGAGGTGAGCGGTGACGATCACGCGGGCACCCGCGTCGGCCAGGGCCTTGATCGTCGGCACCGACGCGCGGACGCGGCCGTCGTCGGTGATCTTGTCGCCATCCAGGGGGACGTTCAGGTCGGCGCGCACCAGGACGCGCCGACCTGCGACACCCTCGGCGAGCAGGTCGCGGAGAGTCTTCAACGCACTTACTCCGAACTCAGATCTTGGAGGCGACGAGCTTGACCAGGTCCGCGAGGCGGTTGGAGTAGCCCCACTCGTTGTCGTACCAGCCGACGACCTTGACCTGGTTGCCGATGACCTTGGTCAGCGGCGCGTCGTAGATGCACGAGTGCGGGTCGGTGACGATGTCGGCCGACACGATCGGGTCGGTCGAGTACTTGAGGATGCCGGCCAGGGGGCCCTCGGCGGCGGCCTTGTACGCGGCGTTGACCTCGTCGACGGTGACCTCGCGCTTGAGCGTGACGGTCAGGTCGGTGGCCGAGCCGGTGGGGATCGGCACGCGCAGCGCGTAGCCGTCGAGC
The DNA here is from genome assembly GCF_042738015.1 of Lentzea sp. NPDC059081. NCBI lineage: Bacteria > Bacillati > Actinomycetota > Actinomycetes > Pseudonocardiales > Pseudonocardiaceae > Lentzea > Lentzea sp. NPDC059081. Next base: position 44,027 of record NZ_JBHYGW010000045.1, on the reverse strand, counting down.
TTGCCCTTGAGCTCCGGCAGCACCAGGCCGATGGCCTTCGCGGCACCGGTGGAGGTCGGGACGATGTTCAGCGCGGCGGCGCGGGCACGGCGGAGGTCGCTGTGCGGCGCGTCCTGCAGGTTCTGGTCCTGCGTGTACGCGTGGATCGTGGTCATGAGGCCCTGCTCGATGCCGAAGCTGTCGTTGAGGACCTTGGCCAGCGGCGCGAGGCAGTTCGTGGTGCAGGACGCGTTCGAGATGATCGTCTGCGAACCGTCGAACTTCTCCTCGTTGGCGCCGATGACGACGGTGAGGTCCTCGTTCTTGGCCGGCGCGGAGACGATGACCTTCTTGGCGCCGCCCTCGTCCACGTGCGCGCGCGCCTTGGTGGCGTCGGTGAAGAAGCCGGTCGACTCGACCACGACGTCGACGCCGAGGTCCTTCCAGGGCAGCTTGCCCGGGTCGCGCTCGGCGAGGGCCTTGATGACCTTGCCGTCCACCGAGATGCCCTCATCGGTGACCTGCACGTCGGCGTCGAGACGACCGAGGATGCTGTCGTACTTCAGCAGGTGCGCCATCGTGGCGACGTCACCGAGGTCGTTGAACGCGACGATCTCGATGTCGTGGCCGCCGGCCCTCACGGCGCGGAAGAAGTTGCGCCCGATGCGGCCGAAACCGTTGACACCTACACGAACCGTCACGACGGACTCCTTGCGTTCAGTCTGGCAGTAACGACCCCACCCTATCCGCAGAACTGCGTCGCTGGTCACAGGGATAGTGAGTATCTCTGGATCGAGCCAGAAAAACAGGCCCTGATTAGGCCGTTCGGCGGCGCGAGGCGCGGAGCATCCAGAGGTACGCGCTCAGCTCCTCCGCTGCCTCCGCCGCGGTGCGGCAGGCCTCCGGGCTGTCCTCCGTCGCGCCGCTGCCGACGACCGCCGTGATCCGCGTCAGCCACTCGTCCACCACCGCGCGGTCGCCCGGTGGCACGAGCGGACCGTTCCCCTGCTTGTCTCGCCCCGTCATGGCGGAATCGTCCCCACGCCGGGGAAGACGGTTCAATACTCCGAAACAGCGGGTGTTACGGGTCGTTACACAGCGGTACGGTCACACTCCATGACGGCCACTGCCGCCTGCGTGACTTGTGGGAACCCCCTCACCGAGGCCGCCGCGGGCAGGCGCTACTGCTCCAACGCGTGCCGCCAGCGCGCGTACCGCGAACGCACCTCGACGCGCGAGGACGCTCCGCACGACACGACGCTGCCGAGGCCGCTCGACACGTTCGTCGGCCGCCGCGAGGAGCTCGCCGCGCTGGCCCGCCACGGGACGGACCGCCTGGTCTCGCTGGTCGGCCCCGCGGGAGCGGGCAAGACCAGGCTGGCCGTGCAGCACGTCGGCAGGCGCGCCGACCAGGTGTGGTGGGCGGCTCTGGCGCCGGTGTCCGACGTCGTCCAGGCGGTCTACCACGCCGTGGGCGCGCGCCCGTTGCCGAACCGGTCGGTGCGCGACGCGGTGATCGCCGAGGTCGAGCAGCACCGGCGGCCGTTGCTGGTGCTCGACAACTGCGAGCACGTGCTGGCCGAGGTCGCCGACGTGGTGTCGGAGCTGCTGGCCTGCTGCCCGCAGCTGCGCGTGCTGGTGACGTCGCGGGAGCCGCTGCGACTCGCCGGGGAGCAGGTCTTCGCGGTCGGCGAGCTCGGTCTGCCCCCGGCGAACGCCGAAGTCGCCGACGTCGCCGAGGCCCTGCGGCACGACGCGGTGGTGCTGTTCCGCGACCGCGCCGTGTCGGTGGACCGCACGTTCGACGTCGACGCGGCGAACGTCGCGGACGTCGTCGCGGTGTGCCGGTCGCTCGACGGCATGCCGTTGGCGATCGAGCTGGCCGCGCGCCGCATGACCGTCCTGTCCCCCGCCGACGTCCTCGCGCGGCTGGGCGACCGGCTGGCGTTGCTGACCGGGGGCCCGCGCGCCGCCGACGACCGCCACCGCACGCTGCGCGCCGCGATCGGCTGGAGCTACGACCTGCTCTCGTCCGACGAGCAGGCCGCCTGCCGCCGGCTGGCCGTGCTGGGCGTCCCGTTCGACCTGGGGGTCGCGAGCGCGGTGTGCGGCCTGGACGACGCCCTGGAGCTGCTGACGAGCCTGGAGCAGAAGTCGCTGCTGGTGGCCGACCGCGCCGGCGGCCACGTCACGTTCCGCCAGCTCGAGTCGGTGCGCCTGTACTGCCGCGAACGGGCGGTCGAGTGCGGTGACGTCCCGTTCGTGGCGGACCGGGTGGTCGGCTGGGTGTGCTCGGTGGTCGAGCCGGAGATCTCCCGGTTCTTCCCCTCGCCGCCGGTGGTGCTGCGGCTGGAGCGCAACGCCGGTCTGATCGAGCTGGCCGTGGCCCGCACCGAGGAGACCGGCGACTGGACCCGGCACGCGCTGGCCATCGTCGCCACGGCGTACACGTCCTCGCCCCGCGGGCCGCGCGGCGCGCCGACCGAGCTGTTGCACAGCGCCCTGACCCGGCCGATGCCGCCGTCGTACCGCAGCGTCCTGACGGCGCTGGCGGCGATGCACCACCGCATCCGCGGCGGCTGGGAGGTGACCCGCCGGTTCGCGCGGGAGTCGTTGTCCATCGAACGGGCCGACGCGGGCCGCCCCGGCACGCTGGCCCGCGCGCTGGAGGTGCTGGCCTCCGCGGAGGCGCACACCGGCGACCCCGAGCTGGCCTGGACGCTCTTCGACGAGGCCGTGGAGCTCATGCGCGGCGACGGCGACAAGCTCGCGCGCGGCGTCCTGCTCAACTCCTACGGCTGGACGTTGCTGCAGCACGGCGAACCCGGCACGGCCGAGCCGCTGGTGCGCGAGTCGCTGACCCTGATGCGCCTGGTCGGGTTGCCCCACATGCTCAACTCCACGCTGCACACGTCCGGCGCGATCGCGTTGGCGCGCAAGGACCACGCGGAGGCCGTGGCGCTGTTCCGGGAGAGCCTGGAGGTGGGCTCGGAGCACCCGATGGACCAGTTCTACGACCTGGAGGGCCTGGCGCTGGGCCTGGTCGGCGTGGGCTCTGACGACGAACGCGCGCTGTCGCTGCTGACCGCCGCGGGCGTGGTCCGGGCGCGCTTCGACTTCCGCGCGGAGCCCTACTGGCAGGCGCTGCTCGACGACGCCCGCGCGGTGTGCCGCGACCGCATCACGGCGGGCCGGCTGCGGGCGGCGGAGTCGACGGGCGAGCGGATGTCGTTGGCGCAGGCCGTCTCCTACGCCCTGACCGCCCAGCTCGACGTGGGCGACGACGACGGCGTGATCTCGGCGCGGGAGCTGCACGTCGCGACGCTGGTGGCGGAAGGCCTGACGAACCGCCAGATCGGGCTACGGCTGGGCATCTCACCGCACACCGTGGCCCGCCACGTGACGCACGCCCGGTCCAAGCTGGGGCTGCGCTCGCGTTCTCAGCTGGCCGTCTGGGCTGGTCGTCACACGCAGTGACCCTGCCACGACTGATCCACTCGATCGAGTTATCCTCTGGCCTCTGACGCGGACGTCTTCCGCGAAAACCCAGGCAGCTGAGGAGTCACCTGTGGCGGTCACCTCCGCCGAGCGTCCCACCGGGGTGCTCGACGCCCCTCGCCCCCAGCACGCGATGCGCGGGGACATCCAGGGCCTGCGGGCGCTCGCCGTCGGCGTCGTCCTGCTCTACCACCTGCGCCCGTCGTGGTTGCCCGGCGGCTTCGTCGGCGTCGACGTCTTCTTCGTGATCTCCGGGTTCCTGATCATCGGCACGCTCACCAACGAGCTGCGCCGCACCGGCACGGTGAGCCTGCGCGACTTCTACGCGCGGCGCATCCGCCGCCTGCTCCCCGCCGCCACCGCCACGTTGCTCGCGGTCGTCGCGGCCGTCGTCCTGCTGCTGCCGGAGTCGCGGTGGCCGGGCTTCCTGCGCGAGGTCGTCGGGTCGGCGCTGAACGCGCAGAACTGGCTGCTCGCCGTGCTGTCCAACGACTACGGGCACGCCACCGCCGGCGCCTCCCCGGTCCAGCACTACTGGTCGCTGGCCGTCGAGGAGCAGTTCTACCTGGTCATCCCGCTGCTGCTGATCGGCAGCGCCGCGCTCGCCGGCAAGCTCAACGGCCGCACGGTCCCCTACGCCGTCGGCGCCGTCGCACTGGTGACCGTCGCGTCGTTCGCGTTCTCCGTCTACTACACGCCCGTCGACCACGGCGCCGCCTACTTCGTGACGCCGACCCGCATGTGGGAGCTCGGCATCGGCGGCCTCACGGCGATGGTGCTGCACCGCGTGACGCTCTCGCGGGCGGTGCGCGAGGTGCTCGGCTGGCTGGGCTTCGCGGCCGTGCTGGTCTCCTGCTTCCTGTACTCGACCGACATGATGTTCCCCGGCTACGTGGCGGCCCTGCCGGTGCTCGGCACCGCGGCGATGCTGGCCTGCGCGGGCACGGCGCTGGCGCGGCTGCTGAGCCTGCGTCCCGTGCAGTACGTCGGTGACATCTCCTACAGCCTCTACCTGTGGCACTGGCCGGTCATCGTCGTGATCCTGGAGATCGGCGGGCGCGACCGGCTGTCGAAGAAGGAGATGCTGCTCGCACTGGTGATCAGCCTCGTGCTGGCCGCGCTGTCCAAGCAGTTCATCGAGGACCCGTTCCGCCGCAACAGGTTCGGCCGCCGCCGTGGCACCTACCTGTTCGGTCTCGTGCTCGTGGTCGTGTCCGTGGTCGCGGCCTCGATCCCCTGGTACACCGCCGAGAAGCACCTCACGCAGCTCGCGTCCCAGACGGCCCTGGACGCCGACCACCCCGGTGCGATGGCGTTCGACCCGCGCTCACCCCGCCCGGTTCCGGCCGGCGTGCCGCTGCTGCCGGCGCCCGCGGTGGCGAACGAGGACGGCCCGTACGGCGGCACGAACGGTGCAGACTGCAACGTCTACGGTCTCGACTACGCCTCGACGGCCTGTTCGTGGGGTGACCAGACGGCGCCGAAGACGGTCGTGCTGCTCGGCGACTCGCACTCGGCGCAGTACTCGACCCCGCTGATCGACTTCGCGCGCGGCGACGGCAGGGGTCAGTGGCAGGTGAAGGCGATGACCCGCAACGGCTGCCCGTTCAACGCGGTGCCGCCGTCGGAGGCGGGCACGCTGCTCACGTCCTGCTCCGACCAGAACCGCGCGGTGCTCGACCGGGTGAAGGCGCAGAAGCCGACCCTCGTGGTGCTGTCGGGCATGAGCCGCGAGTCGTACGTCAGCGACCTGAAGTGGACGTGGACGTCGCGCGAGGAGATGGTCGGCGGCTACCGGGAGATGCTGAAGGCGTTCTCCGACGCGGGCATCCCGGTCGCGGTGATCAAGGACCTGCCGCGGCCGAACGGCCAGGTACCGCGCTGCCTGGAGCGCAACGCGGACGACCCGGCGGCCTGCGGCACCCCGCGCGCCGAGGCGTTCCAGGGCGAGGGCGACCCGCTCGTGGCGGCGTCCGAGGGCGTGTCCGGGGTGAAGGTCGTCGACCTGACGCCGTGGTACTGCAAGGACGACGTGTGCCCGGCGGTGATCGGCAACGTGGTCGTGTACCGGAACAACCACGTGACGAACACGTACTCGCGCACGCTGGCGAACCCGCTGCTCACGGGGCTGGGGATGATCTGATCCCCGCCTGACCCGCACAGCGCCCCCCGGGACCTGGTCCCAGGGGCGCTGTCGTCGTCCGGGCCGGGTGCCCGGTGCTCAGACCTCGGCTTCGAGCATGTCCGCCGTGACCGCGGACTCGGTGTCCGGCATGCCCAGGTCCTTGGCCCTCTTGTCCGCCATGGCCAGCAGACGCCTTATACGGCCCGCCACCGCGTCCTTGGTCATCTGCGGGTCGGACAGCTGGCCGAGCTCCTCCAGCGACGCCTGCCGGTGCGCGAGCCGGAGCTGGCCCGCCGCGGCGAGGTGGTCGGGTGCCTCGGGCCCGAGGATCTCGAGCGCCCGCGCGACCCGTGCCGCCGCGGCGACCGCGGCCCGTGCGGACCGGCGCAGGTTCGCGTCGTCGAAGTTGGCCAGGCGGTTCGCGGTGGCGCGGACCTCCCGGCGCATCCGGCGCTCCTCCCAGGCCAGCACGCTGTCGTGCGCGCCGAGCTTGGTCAGCATCGCGCCGATGGCGTCGCCGTCCCTTATCACCACGCGCTCGGCCCCGCGGACCTCGCGCGACTTGGACGCGATGCCCATCCGGCGGGCGGCGCCGACCAGTGCCAGCGCGGCCTCCGGGCCGGGGCAGGTGATCTCGAGCGACGAGCTGCGGCCGGGTTCGGTGAGCGAGCCGTGCGCGAGGAACGCCCCGCGCCACGCCGCCTCCGCGTCGCACACGCCACCGGACACGACCGGGGCGGGCAGACCGCGGACGGGACGGCCGCGCGGGTCCAGCAGACCGGTCTGGCGGGCCAGCCCCTCGCCGTCCTTGACGACGCGGACGACGTACCGGGTGCCCTTGCGCAGGCCGTTCGACTGGATCGTGAACACCTCGGCGTGGTGGCCGTAGAGCGCCTGGATCTCCTTGAGCAGCCGGCGCGCGGCGGACCCGAGGTCGAGCTCGGCCTCCACGACGACCCGGCCGGACACGATGTGCAGGCCGCCCGCGAACCTGAGCAGGGAGGACACCTCCGCGCGGCGGCAACAGGTCTTGGATACCGCGAGCCTGCTCAGCTCGTCCTTGACCGCCGACGTCATCGCCACGGGCCTGTCCCTCCTGCTCCGGTCTCCTCGACCACCTGCCTCAGGCAACCGGCAAGCGCCTCCGGATCATGCCGTTCGGCAGCGTCCGGTGCGGCGATCTTCGCCAGATGTGTGCGCGCGCCCAGTGCCGAGGCGGCTCGAGTCAGCCGGTCCGGGGTGGGGACCGAGTCGACGTCGGCGATCACCGCGTCCACCTTCAGCTCGGGTGCGTGTTCGCAGACTACGTCCAAATGGCGCTCCGGAGAGAAACCGGCGGTTTCCCCCGGTTGGGGGACAAGGTTGAGCACGAGGACCTTCGTGGCCCGCGTGCGCACCAGCGCGTCGTGGAGCTCGGGCACCAGCAGATGCGGCAACACGCTGGTGAACCACGATCCAGGGCCGAGTAGCACGAGATCGGCGTCAAGTACAGCCTGTACCGCTTCCGGGCAGCCGACAGGTCGCCCGTTCGGGGCAGTGAGCCGGATGCGCTGCACCAGCCCCGGCGTGGTCGCGATGGCGACCTGCCCGCGGATGCGCCGCACGTCCGTCTCGTCCTCGTCGAGGCCCACGACGTCCGCCTCGATGTCGAGCGGGTCGTTCGACATGGGCAGCACCCTGCCCGTCACCCCGAGCAGCCTCGACGTGAGGTCGAGCACCGCCACGGGGTCGCCGAGCTGCTCGAGCAGCCCGGCGATCACCAGGTTGCCGACCGCGTGGCCGGCGAGGGCACCCGTGCCGCCGAAGCGGTGCTTGAACAGGGACGTCCAGAGCCTGCTCGACTCGTCCTCCCCCGCCAGCGCCGCCATGGCCTTGCGCAGGTCACCCGGCGGCAGCAGATCTTCGAGCTCCCGCCGGAGACGTCCGGAGGAACCACCGTCGTCCGCGACGGTCACCACGGCCGTCACGTCGTCGGTGACCTGCTTCAACGCACTCAGCGTCGCGTGCAGCCCGTGCCCACCGCCCAAAGCGACAGCTTTCACCTTCGTCACTCGCGTCCCAGATCCCTGTGCACGACCTTCACGGCCATGCCGTCCTCGCTCGCCAGCCTCGCGGCCAGCTCTTCGCTCAGGGCCACACTGCGGTGCTTGCCACCAGTGCAGCCGATCGCGAGCGTCAGGTAGCGCTTGCCCTCACGCCGGTACCCGGCCCCGATCAGCCGGAGCAGCTCGTGGTACCGGTCAAGGAACTCGTCGGCGCCCTCCTGGGACAGCACGTAGTTGCGCACCTCACCATCGAGACCCGTCTGCTCCCGCAGCTCCGGGATCCAGAACGGGTTCGGCAGGAACCGCACGTCCATGACGAGGTCGGCGTCCATCGGCAGCCCGTACTTGTAGCCGAAGCTCAGCACCGTCACCCGCGTCCTGGACGCCGCCTCCGTGCCGAACGTGTCCTCGATCTTGGCCCGCAGCTGGTGGACCGACAGCGCTGACGTGTCCAGCACCAGGTCCGCTTCCTGCTTGAGCGGCGTGAGCAGGATCCGCTCGGCCTCGATGCCGTCGTGCAACCGCCCGTCCCCCTGCATGGGGTGACCACGCCGCACCGCCTCGAACCGCCGGATCAGCACGTCGTCCGTGGCCTCGAGGAAGAGCACGCGAGGCTTGTACCCGCGAGCGTCGAGGTCCTTGATGATGGCGGACAGGTCCTCCGTGAACGCGCGGCTGCGCACGTCCATGACGACAGCGACCCTGGTGATGGCCCCGCGCGCCTGGGCGCCGAGCTCGACCATGGTGGCGATGAGCTCCGGGGGCAGGTTGTCGACGACGAACCAGCCCAGGTCCTCCAGGCACTTGGCCGCGGTGCTGCGGCCCGCACCGGACAGCCCGGTCACCACGGCGACTTCGATGCCGGACTTCTCCGCGTTCACGACTACGACTCCGTTACCTGTTCATGAGCGCGACAACGCTCTCTTGTGGCCAGCTTCGGTGTTGGCTCGGTTTTTGCTCGGTGTTGGCGAGGCTTCTCGTGGGGCTCCGCGTCGGTGGGGCTCCTGCTGGGCTCCGCGTCGGCGGGGCTCCTGCGGGGCTCCGCGTCGGCGGAGCTCCTGTCAGGCTCCGCGTCGGCGGGGCTCCTGTCAGGCTCCGCATCGGCGGGGCTCCTGCGGGGCTCCGCGTCGGCGGGTCGTCGAGGACTCGCTCGGTGTGAGTCTCCACTGCCCCTGCCCCCGCGTGTGGCAGGTTGGGCACTTGGCACGCTACGTGCCTCGGTGGTTTCCGACACCCGAATGGGTGAACCTCGTCCTGATTCACGCTCGGCGCCGTCTGTTGGATGTCCGGAAACCATGATCAGCCGCCTCCCGCAGGAGGAAGGGCGGGGGCGGGGCGGCGGCTGGTCGCGGGCGGTGCGGCATGGTCGCGGGGCGCGGCGAAGCCGGCCGAGGCGCGCGTGTCGGAACCGGTCGAGGCACCCAGCGAAGCAGCTTGAGGGCACCCAGCGAAGCCGGTCGAGGCGCCCAGCGACGCCGCCTGAGGGATGGGTGACGAGACCGGCTGAACGACGCGCAGTGATGCCGGCTGAGCGATCCCACGCCCCGGCTCCGATCCCACACCCGCACGCCCCCGTCAGGCCTTGCCCTCCGGCGACGCCAGGCTCGCCACCACCGCCTCCGCCGTCCGCCGCCCCACCCCGGGGACGCCGCTGATCTCGTCCACACTGGCCTGCCGCAGCTTGCGGACCGAGCCGAAGTGCTTGAGCAGTGCGGCTTTGCGGGTCTCGCCGAGGCCGGGCACGTCGTCCAGCTCGGAGGCGATCATGCGCTTCGAGCGCTTCTGGCGGTGGTAGGCGATGGCGAAGCGGTGGGCCTCGTCGCGGACTCGTTGGAGCAGGTACAGGCCGTCGCTGCTGCGCGGGAGGATGACCGGGTCGGGTTCGCCGGGGACCCAGACCTCCTCCAGGCGCTTGGCCAGGCCGACGATGGCCACGTCGGTGATGCCGAGTTCGGCCAGGACGTCGGCTGCCGCGGCTGCTTGGGGGCCGGCGCCGTCGACCACCAGGAGGTTGGGCGGGTAGGCGAACTTGCGGGGTTTGCCGGTGTCCGGGTCGATGCCCGGGTTGGGGCCGCCGGAGGCGGTTTCGCGGAGCATGGCCTGGAAGCGGCGGCGGACGACTTCGGCTATCGAGGCCACGTCGCCTTCCGTGGCGGCTTCGCGGAGGGCGAAGCGGCGGTACTCCGACTTGCGGGCCAGGCCGTCCTCGAAGACCACCAGTGATGCCACCACGTCGGTGCCCTGGACGTGGCTGATGTCGATGCACTCGATGCGCAGCGGGGCGGTGTCCAGGGCCAGCGCGTCCTGCAGTTCCTGCAGGGCGGCGGAGCGGGCGGTCAGGTCGCCGGCGCGGCGCAGCTTGTGCTGGGCGAAGGCCTCGGAAGCGTTGCGCGCCACGGTTTCCATCAGCGCGCGCTTGTCGCCTCGTTGGGGCACGCGCAGAGCGACGCGGGAGCCGCGTTGTTCGGAGAGCAGGTCTTCCAGGGCGGACGCGTCGTCCGGGAGCACGGGCACGAGCACCTCGCGCGGGGTGTTCTCCGTCTCGTCGCCGTAGAACTGCATGATGAACTGGTCGACGATCGCCGCGTCGTCCACGGCCTCGACCTTGTCGAGCACCCAGCCGCGCTGGCCGCGCACGCGGCCGCCGCGCACGTGGAAGACCTGGACCGAGACCTCCAGGTCGTCCTGCGCGAACGCCATCACGTCCGCGTCCGTGCCGTCGCCGAGCACGACGGCCTGCTTCTCCATCGCACGGCGCAACGCGCCCAGGTCGTCCCGTAAACGGGCCGCGCGCTCGAACTCCAGGGCGTCGGAGGCGGCCGACATCTCGCGTTCGAGACGGCGGATCATGTTGTCCGTCTTGCCCGCCAGGAAGTCGCAGAAGTCGAGCACGATGTCGCGGTGCTCGTCGGCGGAGACCTTGCCGACGCACGGCGCCGAGCACTTGTCGATGTAGCCGAGCAGGCAGGGGCGCCCGATCTGGTTGTGGCGCTTGAAAACCCCCGCCGAGCACGTGCGCGCCGGGAACACCCGCAGCAGCAGGTCGAGCGTCTCGCGGATCGCCCACGCGTGCGCGAACGGGCCGAAGTAGCGCACGCCCTTCTTGCGCGGGCCGCGGTACACGTGCAGCCGCGGGTACTCCTCGTGCAGCGTCACGGCCAGCACCGGGTACGACTTGTCGTCGCGGTACCGGACGTTGAAGCGCGGGTCGAACTCCTTGATCCAGTTGTACTCGAGCTGCAGCGCCTCGACCTCGGTGGTGACGACGGTCCACTCGACGGAGGCCGCCGTCGTCACCATCTGGCGCGTGCGCGGGTGCAGACCGGCCAGGTCGGCGAAGTAGGAGTTCAGCCTGCTGCGCAAGCTCTTCGCCTTGCCGACGTACACGACCCGGCCACCGGCGTCGCGGAACTTGTAGACGCCGGGAGCCTCAGGGATCGTGCCCACCGCGGGGCGGTACGTCGAGGGGTCTGCCACGCCGTCCAGACTATCGACGGGGTCTGACAAAAACCGACAGGGTCAGGTCAGGACCACCTGGTCGCCGTCGACCTTCACCGCGACCGCCTTCAGGCCGGTCGTCGCCGGCCCCTTCTTCACCGAGCCGTCGGCCGGGGAGAACTGGCTGCCGTGCGAGGGACAGGTAATGGTGCCGCCGGACGGTTCCGCGACGATCGAGCCCTGGTGCGGGCACGTCGCGTCGAAGGCCTTCACCTCGGTGGCGGACACGCGCGCCACGACGATCTTCTTGCCGCCGGGGCCGTCGACGACGGCGCCGCCGCCTTCCGGCACGTCGGCGAGCGCGACGAGCGCGCCGCCCGCACTACCGGTGGAGCCTGACGTGGGGGTGGAACCTCCCTGGGTCGGAGTCGTGGCACCGGTGCCCGTCGACGAGCCGGAGCTGCACGCCGTCACGAGTCCGCTGGGCACCGCGAGGGCAACCACGATTCCGCACAGCGCCGTCCGCCTGTTGACCGGGCTTTCGGTGTTCACGACCGTTCCTCCGTGGTGGTGGGTGTTCGGGGTCACACCACAGCATTACGCGATGAGGACGGCGAAAGTTCAGCCTGGAACAGGATGCACAGCAAACGCACAGGTCTCAGGAGACGACCAGATCGTCACCCGAAAGGGAGATCGCGACCTCGGCGAGACCGGAAGTCGCAGGTCCTTTGCGGACGGCGCCCGTGGAAGCGTCGAAAGTGCTCCCGTGCAACGGGCAGGTGATCACCCCACCGGCTGGCGGGTTCACGAACGAGCCAACGTGCGGACACGCCGGGTTGAAGGCCCTGAATTCACCTGATCGAGGTTGGACGACCAGGAGCTGGGCGTTGCCGGGCATGTCCACGAGCACGCCACTGCCCACCGGCACGGAGGAGGCGGAGGTGACGCGGTCCCCGCGACGAGCGGCCCCGACGCCGCCCGTCCTGCGGGGCGCGGGCTCACCGCAGGCGCTCACAGCAGCAGCGACGAGCCCGCACAACAGCACTGATCGACGATCCACGAGCACCGATTATCGGCGCTGGTCCTCCGCGGCGGCCTGGCGGGCCAGCGCGAGCACCGCCGTGAACGGCGGGAACCAGTGCCGCGAGTGCGACGGCGGGTTCGCCCACCGCAGCGATCCGTACCTGGTCATCGTGGGCGGGAGTGCGATCCGGTGCGGCGATCGCACGAACTGGACCTCCGGTGGCGCCTTGAGGTGCGTCGGCAGCAACGCCACCAGCTCGGCCAGGAAGATCCAGTGTTCGCGGGGGCCGGGAATCACGGTGACGGGACCGGCGAGCATGCGCGACTTGAGGTCGGCCAGGACGCGCGACCCGATGCGCGCCGGCATGGCCAGCGCGGTGGTCGCGGGCCCGAGCGGCAGGAACACTCCCTGCTCGGTCACCGACACCTGCCAGCCGAGCAACCGGTAGCCGGCGACGGCCTCCCCGATCGCCCGTTCGTGTCCCCTGTTCTGTGGGATCCCGGCACTCCCCGTGCCGGTCTCCGCGGTCGTGAGGCTCATCGGCGGTGGTCCTCCCCGTTGGTGGGTCAGGCACTGGTCAGGCCACGGGGGTCGTCCCGCCCCTGACGATGTGCAGGGTGCGTCGCAGATCACGCCAACACCACTCGCCGGCTGCATGGACGTCATGCAGCGGACGTATGAAGCCCATCCACCGAGAGGGGTACCAGGCACTGCGACACGCGAATCCATTACGTCTTATGCATGAGATGGATGGACTGACGATCACGGCTCCGTACACTTGGAAAACGCTCAGTGACGGGGGCGAGGCCGATGGATACCGCGAGACCCAAATCCAGACGCGCTTGCCCTTGTGGGGCGTTCATCGCCGCCGACAACACCGATCGGCTCTGCCACCGTTGCCGCCGCAACGCCCGTTCCGGCGTGCACGGCCCTCCTGAGGTCCCGAACGACTTCTGGGACCACCCCGCGATCGCGGCCGCGTGCACGGACCGCGACATGGGTGCCCTGATCTCCGCGTACCGGCACCACCCCCAGCACCTGAGCCGCGTCACCCAGGACCGCATGGCGGCGTGGCTCGGCATCAGCCAGGCGCAGCTCTCGCGTTACGAGTCCGGCGAGAACCAGATCGACCGGCTCGACCGGCTGCGCCACTTCGCCCAGGTGCTGGGCGTGCCGGGCGAACGACTGTGGTTCGACCGAGTCGTCATCCCAGCTCAGGTGGGCTCCCCCGAAACGGGCCCGCCAGACGTGCTCGCCGCCGCATGGGAGGCGACGAGCATTGCCCGTTCGGTCGAGGAGACGGCGAGGAGCGACTTGGCGATCAGCAGACGAGCGGCGCTCACAGGAGCCGCCGCGGTGACGGTGGGATCCGCACTGGTCGAGCCCTTGCAGCGGTGGTTGCACCCCCTGCAGAACCTGTCGAAGTGGTCGTCGCACTCGGCGATCAGCACGGAGGAGCTCGACGCACTGCAGCACGTGGCCGACGGCCTGCGCGGCTGGGGTGGCCGGGGCGGGTACGGACTGGCGCGCAAGGCGGTGCTGGGCCAGCTGGACGAGCTGGCCGAGCGGCTGCAACGCGCGCCGGCGGGCCCCACGACGGAGAAGGCGTTCTTCATCGGCGCCGAACTGTCCAAGGTCGCGGCGAGCATGTCGTTCGACGCGGGCCTGCACAACGCGGCCCAGCGCTACTACGTGCTGGCCATCCGCATGGCCAAGGCGGGCCACAACGACGGCTTCGCGGCCCTCTGCCTGGCCGCGATGGCCCGGCAGATGTTCGACCTGGGCCGCCCGGAGGACGGCCTGGAGCTCGTCCAACTGGGCCAGTACGGCACCCGCCGCACCGGCACGCCGACGTTGAAGGCCCTCCTGCTGACCAGGGAGGCCTGGGCCTACGCCCACATGGGCAAGACCAGGGAGTTCCACCAGGCGGTCGGCATGGCCCAGGACAGCTTCGCCCAGCGCGAGGCCGGCAACGAGCCCCGCTACCTGCACAGCTTCGACGAGGCCGAGCTGGAGGGCGTGATCGGCGCCCGCTGCCGCGACCTCGCCATGCACGACCCCACCCAAGCCGTGTACGCCGAACAACACATCCGGCGCGCACTGCAACTGCGAGACCCGTCGAAAGTGCGCAACCGCGCCTTCGACGTGATCGGACTGGCGCGCACCAAGATGGTCGCGGGAGACCCGGAGGCGGCGTGCGGCTTGATCAACGAGGTGCTGCCGACGGCGGCGAAGCTCTCCTCTGGCCGAGTCCTGCGCAAACTGGAGGACTTCGCCAAGGAGGCGGCACAACACCGCCACATCCCCGCCGTGCAGGACACCCGCGACGCGATCAGAGCGATCCGGACCGCCTGATGCGAGTGGGCATCACCGGGCACAGCAACCTGATCCCCGACTGCATCCCCGCAGTCCAGGCGGCCCTGACGGAGGTACTGGACCAACTGGACCGCCCCCTGGTGGGCGTCACGTGCCTGGCACCGGGCGCCGACCAGGTCTTCGCCAGGGCGATCCTCGCCCTGGGCGGCGAGGTGGAGGTGGTCCTCCCCGCCCTCGACTACCGAGAACGCCTGAAGCCACACCAACTGGCCGACTACGACGAGCTGAGGGCAGCAGCCACGGTGGTCAGCGTCCTCCCGCACATGTCGAGCGGCCGCCTGGCCTACGTGGCGGCGAACGAACGAATGCTCGCCTCCGTAGAACTCCTGGTAGCCGTCTGGGACGGCGTCCCGGCCCAGGGCAAGGGCGGCACAGCGGACGTGGTGGAACAGGCAAGGGCAAGCGGCGTGCCGATCGAGGTGGTCTGGCCTCCGGAGGCACAACGCAAGTCGTAGCGACCGCGATGCCGCAGGCGAGCCAAGCGATGCCGAAGGCGAGCACGCAATGGCGACGGCGAAGCCGAGCTGCCTTGGCTTGAAACGAAGGTTCCGGTGGGCCCCCGTCACGAGTCGTGCCACAGCTCTCGCTGCAACGAGGTAGGGGTGTCAAGCGGGCACGCTTTTCGCCCGCTTGACACCCCTACCTCGTTGTGGCCGGCTCCTGGCTCGACTCGTGACGGGGGCCCACCCGAACCGCACCACCAACGCAACGCGCAGCCGCCCAACACAAACAGGCGTGCCATCAACCCGCCGAGGGCGCGGTACCCCCAGATCAGATTGGCGGGGGTTCGGGGGCAGAGCCCCTGAGGGAAAGCACGCAACCGCAACCACCCCGCCCGCACCAGGGGAACGCCACGCAACAGGGGAACGCCACGCAACAGGGGGCCCAACGAAACAACCCAACTAGTCCGAGTGAGGGAAGTTCGTCGGCAACCGGACCAACTCCGCCCACCGGTCTAGCCCCCTCCACCCCCGTTGATCACGATTTCAGGGCATGGCAGCCGATCCGTTCGCACGCCTGGCCGACCGCCAGAAGTCCCTGCGAACAGCCCTACGAGCCCTCCAAGCCGCAGGCCCAGGCAGCCCGGACTTCCCGACCCTCCTGACGACCACGAACAAGGAAGTGGAAGCGGTCCTGGAAGCCAGACGAGACGCGGAAGCAGCGCAACGAGCCACCCCGAACCGCGCGATAGCCGCGGCCACCACCGCGGCGGCGCTGGCGGTGGCGATCGGCTGGTTCGACGCCTGGTCCCTGCTCTCCCTCCTCCTGGCGGTGGCCGTGGCAGCGGCGGTCCTGGTGGACCCCACCGGCCGGCACCACTGGGAACCACGGGCCAGGACCACGGCGATAGCGGCAGCACTCGCCGCGACCCTCCTGACCCCGATTGCGAGCGGGTGGGCCACGGTGATCACCGCGGCCGGAGTCGCCTGGTGGGCCTGGAGGACGCTCCGGTGAACATCGACCCGGTCAAGGCCCTCAACGACAAGCTGGAACGGCTGAAGAAGGACCTCCAGTCGCTCACCACCCGGCTGGACGACACCCAAACCGAGGCAGCGCAACAACAACTGAGCATCACGAACCAGCTCAAGGACAACTCCAGGAAGCTCACCAAGACCGACGAGCGCGTCAACGAACTGGCCGAGAGCGTGCACCGCCTCGAACGCCTCCTCGTGGCGCTCAACCGCAAGATCCGGGCGAGCAACACCGAGAGGGCCGACTTCGACACGTGGCCGGAGATCACGGAGAACCAGCTCACCAGGATCGCCGCCGGCCAGGACGCCTACGCCCGCAAGACGTTCACGCCGCAGGAGGCCAAGCTGACCCGCAAGGCCATCGCCGAGTACGACAGGGACGCGCGCGAGGCCATGGAGGCGGCCGAAGCGCTGACCCACCTGCCGGCGAACGCGGAGGCGTTGTGGCGCAAGAACTACAGGCAGTGGCACGACATCACCGCCCGGACCCGGCCCGACCTGCCGGACGACGACACGCACGCCAAGGACACCGCTGCCAAGTCGGCGGGCAACACGGCGATCGCCGAGGTGCGGCAGCACATCCGCACGCGCGTCGAGGACGCGGTGGCACGGGACCTGCTGTTCCCGGCGTGGTTCGAGAACGCGCTCGGGCCGGCCGCACCGCCCGGCAGGGCGGACGACTGGCTCTTCACGGCGACGGACGTGGTGCTGTACCGGTTGCTGCACAACGTGACCAGCCCGGCGGACGCACTGGGTCCCGCGCCCTCCGAGGAAGGGCACCGCAAGACCCTGCACGACCGCCTCACGAACGAGTCCGCGGACTACCGCAGGCCGTAGGTCCCGGGCAGGGCGCCTCTGCCCGGGAACTCAGCTCACGCCAGCTCCAGGCTGAACCGCTGCTGCTCGGCGTCCACCGCGAGCACCTTCACCCGCACCGACGAACCGACCTCGGCCTGGCGGCCGTGCAGGAGCCCGTGTGCACCGGCGGGGTGCTCGACGAACGAGCCGAAGGGAACGGTCGAGACGACCTTCCCCGAGAAGACATCACCAACGTTGGGAAGCATTGCGCATCACCTCCTCTCCCGAAGCGCGTTGTCCCGAAGGGCACATCGCGCGGGGTGGAGGGGCCCTGATCAAGTCAGGGCCGGGCAACCGTTCCGCTCACGGCACAAGGCCGACCCGGCAGTCATACCGCGAACCTTAGCCATCACCGGCCGCCGTCCGCAATGGAATCTAGACTTCCCCCATGCTGGAGACGTCCGCACGGCTGCTGAAGCTGCTGTCCCTGTTGCAGGTGCGGCGCGACTGGACGGGCCCGGAGCTCGCCGACCGGCTCAGCGTCGACGTGCGCACGATCCGCCGTGACGTCGACAAGCTGCGCACCCTCGGCTACCCCGTCACGTCGCTGCCCGGCTCGACCGGCGGCTACCAGCTCGGCGCGGGCGCGGAGCTGCCGCCGTTGCTGCTCGACGACGACGAGGCGGTGGCCGTCGCGGTGGGGCTCAGGACGGCGGCGAACGGCACGGTCGCGGGCATCGAGGAGACGTCGGTCCGCGCGCTCACCAAGCTGGAGCAGATCCTGCCGACGAGGCTGCGCCGGCGCGTCCAGGCGTTGCAGGCGCACACCACTCCGCTGAGCGCGGCCGGTCCGACGGTCGACCCCGAGACGCTCACGATCATCGCCGCCGCCTGCCGCGACCGCCAGCAGCTGCGGTTCACCTACGCCTCGACGCACGGCGAGCCGGCGAAGCGCCTGGTCGAACCGCAGGGTCTCGTGCACACCGGCCGCCGGTGGTACCTCGTGGCCTGGGACGTGTCCAAAGAGGACTGGCGCACGTTCCGCGTCGACCGGGTCACCACCGAACCGGCGCTCGCCGCGCGTTTCACGCCACGAGAACCACCGGCGGAGAGCCTCGGCGAGTTCGTGTCGCGGCAGATCGCGTCGAACGTCTACACCTACCAGGCCGTGCTGAAGATCCACGCCCCGCTGAAGACCGTCGCGGAGCGCACGTCGCCGATGTCCGTGTCGCTGGAACCGATCGACGACGAGTCGTGCCTGATGCGCACGGGTGCCGAGGCGCTCGACCGGATCATCTTCTACCTGCTGTACCTGGACCTCGACTTCGAGGTGCACGAGCCCGCGGAACTGATCGGCCACGTCGCGAAGCTCATCACAAGGCTGCAGAACTCGATCGGAGCGCAACGGTGACGGTGGACTTCGAGACCGCGGCGGACCCGTTCCGGCGGGAGCTGCTGGCGCACTGCTACCGGATGCTCGGCTCCCTGCACGACGCCGAGGACCTGGTGCAGGAGACTTATCTGCGCGCGTGGAAGTCGTACGGCAAGTTCGAGGGCCGTTCGTCCGTGCGCACCTGGCTGTACCGGATCGCGACGAACGTCTGCCTCACCGCGCTCGACAGCCGCGCCAAGCGGCCGCTGCCGTTCGACCTCTCGGGGAGCGCGTCGGAGCACGACCCGCTGACCCAGGACCACGAGATCCCTTGGCTGGAACCGATCCCGACCGACCCGGCGGCCATCGTCACCGAACGCGAGTCGACGCGACTGGCGTTCGTCGCGGCGCTGCAACACCTTCCGCCGAGACAACGCGCGGTGCTCATCCTGCGCGACGTCCTGCGGCTCAGCGCCGCCGAGACCGCCGACGAGCTCGACATGACCGTGGCGGCCGTCAACAGCGCCCTGCAACGGGCCCACGCGCAGCTGGAGGACCTCACCGAGGACCAGGTCGTCGAGCCGGCCGACGCCAAGCCGTTGCTCGACCGGTGGGTGACAGCGTTCGAGGCCAAGGACATCCCGGCGATCATCGGCATGTTCGCCGAGGACGTCGTCTGGGAGATGCCGCCGTACCCGCAGTGGTACCGGGGCCCGGACATGGTCGCGTGGCACCTCGCGAACCAGTGCCCCGCCGTCCCGCACGGCGCGCGGATGATCGGGACGGAGGCCAACGGCCAGCCCGCCTACGGCCTGTACCTGCGTGAGGAGGACGGCGTGTTCCGGCCGTTCAACCTCCAGGTGCTGGAAGTGCGAGGCGACCGGATCACGCGGGTGTCGTCGTTCTTCGACCTCACGCTGTTCGCGAAGTTCGGACTGCCGTCAACGGTGTGAGACCCACCGGCGGTAGGCGTCCGCGTCGACGTTGCTGCCGCACACGACGGTGACGACGTGGCGTCCGGCGAAGCGGTCGCGGTCCTCGAGGACCGCCGCGACGCCCAGCGCGGCCGACGGTTCGACGACGAGTCCCGCGTGGTCGAACAGCGCCCGCATCCCGGCGATGATCGACGTCTCCTCGACCAGCACCGCGTCGTCCGCGACCAGCAGCAGGTCGGCCAGGACGGCCGGGATGGGACGGCGACCGGCCACGCCGTCGGCGATCGTGACGGCGGTGTCGGTGGTGACCACCCGCCGTGCGCGCCAGGAGAGCGTCATCGCCGGCGCGCCCGCGGGTTGCACGCACACCACCTCCACACCGGGCGCGAGGGCCTTCAGCACGTGCCCCACGCCGGTGGCCATCGCACCACCGCCCAGGGCGATCAGGACGACGTCGAAAGAAGCGTCCACCAGTTCGAGACCGATGGTCGCCGCACCCTCGCAGGTCTCCAGGTCGAGGCTGTCCTCCAGCAACCGGATGCCGTCACGCGACGCGATCTCCGCCGCCCGGTCGCGGGCCAGTTCGTGGTCGCCGTCGACCAGCTCCAGCCGGGCTCCCAGCGCGCGGATGCGGTCGAGCTTGGTCACCGTCGCGTGCCGGGACGCGACGACCGTGACGTCGATCCCCCGGCGCAGACCGGACCACGCGGCGGCCTGACCGAGGTTCCCCGCGCTGGCGCACACCAGTGCCCGCTCCCCCGCCGCAGCGAGCCCGTGAGCGACCAGCTCGGTGCCGCGGCCCTTGAAGCTGCGCACCGGGTTCGCCGTCTCGAGCTTCACGCTCACCGCGCACCCGAGCACCGGTTCCAGCGCCTCGCACCGGTACAGCGGGGTGTCCAGGAAGACCGGCGCGATCACCTCGCGTGCCGCCTGGACGCGGGACAGGTCGATCCTGGTGTGCCGCACGACACCGGAGAGTAGTGCGCCGGATAGGTAGCATTGCTAACCATGTCGTGGGGAATGCTGGCGCTCGCCGGGGTGGCCGTCGCGCTGGGAGGGCTGCTGCAGGGCCTGATCGGCTTCGGGATGGCGCTGATCGTCGTGCCGCTGCTCGCGCTGCTGGACCCCGCGCTCGTGCCGGTTCCCGTGCTGGTGGTCGGCAGCGCGCTCGCGATGATGTCGCTGGTGAGGGAGTTCACCCACGTCGACTGGCGCGGTGTCGGCTGGGCGATGACCGGCCGCCTGCCGGGCACGGCCATCGGCATCTGGATCGTCGACTCGCTCGACCAGAAGAGCTTCAGCGTGGTGGTCGGCGCCGCGGTCCTCGCGTGCGTCGTGCTCTCGTTCGTCTCGTGGCGGCCGGCCCCCACCCCGCGGGCGCTCGTCACGGCCGGTGTCGCGAGCGGGTCGTTCGGCACGGCCACGTCGATCGGCGGGCCGATGATCGGGCTGGTCTACCAGAACCAGGCCGGGCCGCAGGTGAGGGCGACGCTCGCGGCGTTCTTCACCCTCGGGGCCGTCACGTCGATCATCGGGCTCTCCTTCGCGGGAAACGTGACGGCGCACCAGTTGTGGAGCGGCGTGCTGCTGATCCCGTTCCTGGTCGTCGGTTTCCTGCTCTCCACACCACTGCGCGGGCGCTTCGACGCCCAGGGCCTCAGAACGCCGATGCTGGTCGTCGCGGGCGCCAGCGCAGTGGTGCTCATCGTGCGGAGCGCGCTTCTCTGACTACGCGAACGGCTGCAGGTTCGGCTGGAACACCTGGCCGTCGGCCGGCGCCACCAGGTCGACCAGGTAGCGCGCCACGACGGCGTCCACCGCGGCCGCGCGGCCCAGGATGCAGTGGCCGAACGAGTCGACGCTGATCAGCCGCGCGTTGCCGAGCTGCTTGGCCATCCGTTGCGCGAACACGTACTGCGTGGCCGGGTCGTAGTAGTTGCCGACCACCAGCACCGGGTTCGGCGTCTTGCGGTTCCACGGCCCGATCCAGCGGTCCGGGTGGCGCGTCGGCCAGGTCGGGCACGCCAGCAGGTCCGAGGCGGCCTGGTAGCGGCCGAACGTCGGCGACTGCTTCTCCCACTTCGCGGCCGTCGCCGCCCAGTTGCGGTTGCTGCGCGCGAACGGCTTGTCGGTGCAGTTCACCGCGTAGTACGAGTCGTCGGCGGTGTACGGGGTCTCCGGCAGCGGGTCGACGTCGAAGCGGCCACCGCCGTTGTTCAGCGGCGCCGGAAGGTCCACAACGGACTGAGCGCTGAACGCCATGGGCGCGGGGTTCAGGGCGTTGTGGATCGACTGCAGCCACGCCACCAGCGCGACGAACCGCGGCACCGAGTAGAGGTCGCCGGCCACCCGGCCGACCACGTCGGCGAGCGTCACCTGCGTGCCACCCGGCAACGTGACGGGCCCGCGCCCCAACGCCTTCTTCATGTCCTCGAACTTCTTGCGGGCGTCACCGGCGAACGCGCACTTCTCGGCACCCGCGCTGTCGCACCGCTTCAGCATCGCGTCGAGGGCGATCTCGAAGCCCTGCGCGCGCTGCCGGTCGTACTCGGGACCGTTCGTCAGGCGCAGCTGCGGGTCGACGTTGCCGTCGATCACGATCGCCCGCGACTTCGACGGGAAGATGTTCGCGTAGGTCGAGCCGATCAGCGTGCCGTAGGAGAAGCCGACGAAGTTGAGCTGCTCGTCCCCCACCGCCTCGCGCATGACGTCGAGGTCGCGGGCGACGGCCTCGGTCGACATGAAGTTCAGCAGCGGACCGGCGTTGATCCTGCAGTAGTCCGTGTACGCCTTGGCGGACCGGATCGTGGTGCCGATCTCCTCCTGCGTGATCGGCAGCGCGGACCAGCCGGCGTTGACGTCGTCGGCCTCCTCCTGCGTGCGGAAGCAGCGCAACGGCGCGCTGCGGGCCACGCCGCGCGGGTCGAAGCCGACGACGTCGAACCGGTCGAGCACCGAGGCCGGGAAGTAGTTCTTCGCGATGGCGCCGCGGATCAGGCCGGAGCCGCCGGGACCACCGGGGTTGAGGAAGATCGAGCCGATCTTGCGGGACGGGTCGTTCGCCGGCCGCCTCATCATGGCGATGCCGGTCTTGTCCCCGCGCGGGCGCGAGTGGTCGACGGGCACTTCCTGGACCGCGCAGGTGAGCCGAGCCCGTTCCTCGGGCGTCACAGTGGCGGGAAGCGTGGCGAGAACGTCCTCCGCGCACTGCCCCCAGGCAGCGGGTCTGACCGCGGGGGCCTGGGCGGAGGCGGCGCCCTGGCCGGAGACGACGGTGCCGAGCGCGAGAACACCCGCGAGCAGGACACGCACAGATGCAGATGATGACGTCACGCGTGCACCTCATCACCGTCCGTGCATCGTTTGTACCCGTCGTTCGGAGGATTCCGGGGGCGGCAGACGGCCGCCCCCGGAAGCACCGGGTCTAGAACGGCTGCACGTTCGGCTGGTAGACCGAGCCGTTCACCGGGGCGGTCAGGTCGACGAGGTACCTCGTCACCGCCGCGTCGGCGCCGGCCGAGTCACCGAGGATGCAGTGACCGAACGCGTCGACGCTGATCAGCCGCGCGTTGCCGAGCTGCTTCGCCATGCGCTGCGCGAAGATGTACTGCGTCGCCGGGTCGTAGTAGTTGCCCACGACCACGACCGGGTTCGGCGTCTTGCGGTTCCACGGGCCGATCCAGCGGTCCGGGTTGCGCGTCGGCCAGGTCGGGCAGGTCAGCAGGTCGGACGCGGCCTGGTAGCGACCGAACGTCGGCGACTCCTTCTCCCACTTCGCCGCGGTGCTCGCCCAGTTCTTGTTCGTGCGGGCGAACGGCTTGTCGGTGCAGTTCACCGCGTAGTACGAGTCGTCGGCGGTGTACGGGGTGTCGGGCAGCACCCGCACGTCGGCGCGGCCGCCGAGGTTGTTCAGCATCGGAACGTCCACAACGGACTGAACGCCCAGGGAGGCAGCCGACGGGTTCTGCGCCACGTGGATCGACTGCAGCCACGCCGTCAACGCCTTGAACGTCGACGGGCTGTACAGGTTGCTCGACGTGCGGCCGACGACGTCGGTCAGCGTGACCACCGCGCCACCGGGCAGCGTCGTCGGGCCCTTGCGCAGGTTCTCGCGGAGGGTGTCGAACTTCTTGCGCGCACCACCGGCGAACGTGCACTTCTCCACGCCCACGGTGTCGCAGCGCTTCAGCATCGCGTCGAGAGCGATCTCGAAGCCACGAGCGCGCTCACGGTCGTACTGCGCGCCGTTGGTCAGCCGCAGCTGCGGGTCGACGTTGCCGTCGATCACGATCGCCCGCGACTTGGACGGGAAGATGTTGGCATACGTCGCGCCGAGCAGCGTGCCGTACGAGAAGCCGACGTAGTTGAGCTGACGGTCGCCGACGGCCTCGCGCATGACGTCGAGGTCGCGCGCGACGGCCTCGGTCGACATGTGGTTGAGCAGCGGACCGGCGTTGATGCCGCAGTAGTCGGTGTAGACCTTGGACTGGCGGATCGAGCTCGCGATCTCGTCCTTGGTGATCGGCAGGGCGAACCAGCCCTCGTTGACCGAGTCGGCCTCCTCCTGGGTGCGGAAGCAGCGCAGCGGGGCACTGCGGCCGACGCCGCGCGGGTCGAAGCCGATGAGGTCGAACTTCTCCAGCACCTCCGGGGTGAAGAAGCTGGAGCCGTAGGCGCTGTAGATCAGGCCGGCGCCACCGGGACCGCCGGGGTTGATGAACAGCGAGCCGATCTTCTTGGCCGGGTCGGAGGCCGGGCGCTTCATCATGATCACGCCGGTCTTGTCCCCGCGCGGACGCGAGTGGTCGACGGGCACGGTCTGGACCGCGCAGCTCACCTGGGTGCGCTCGGCGGCGGGGATCTCGGCGAGCACGTCGTCCGCGCACGCACCCCAGGCGGCGGGTCTGACGGCGGAGGCCGCTTCGGGCTGGGCGGAGGCGGTGCCCAGCCCGGACGCGATCGTGCCGAGCGCGAGCGCACTGACGAGCGCCACGCGCACGGCACGCGTAGTTGCAGGAGTCATCGCAGCAGCCCACCACTGACGGCGTGCCGCTTGTACCCGCCTATCGGAGGGTGTTCGCCCGGTTACACCGCCTGGGCCAACGAGACCGCGAAGCGGCCCTCGCTGTCGGTCCACCAGCGGTGCAACGCGAACCCGCCATCCTCCAGCTCCCGCCGCACGCCTTCCTCGCGGAACTTGGCCGACACCTCGGTGCGCAGCTCCTCGCCCTCGCGGAAGTCGACGGTCAGGCCGAGCTCGGCGAGAGTCACCCGCACGGCCCTGGTGGCCCGCAGCCGCATCTCGATCCACTCCTGCTCGGCGTTCCACAACGCCACGTGCTCGAACGCCTCGACGTCGAAGTCGCCGCCGACCTCGCGGTTGAGCACGTTCAGCACGTTGCGGTTGAACTCCGCGGTCACGCCCTGCGCGTCGTCGTACGCGCGCACCAGCGTCTCCTCGTCCTTGACCAGGTCGGTGCCGAGCAGCAGCCACTCGCCCGGCTCCAGCACGTCGCGGACCGTGCGGAAGAACTTCTCCCGCTCCTCCGGGATGAGGTTGCCGATCGTGCCGCCCAGGAACGCCACCACCCGCGGCGACTCGCCCGGCAGCAGCGCCAGGTGCTGGGTGAAGTCGCCGACCACGCCGTGCACCCGCAGTCCGGGGTAGTCCGCGATGATCGCGTGCGCGGCCTCGGTCAGCGCCGACACCGACACGTCCTGCGGCACGAACTCCCGCAACGTGCCGTGCTCGCGCAGTGCGCTCAGCAGCAGCCGGGTCTTCTCCGACGAGCCGGAACCCAGCTCCACCAACGAGTGCGCGCCCGTCGTCGCCGCGATCTCCGCCGCGCGGTCCGCGAGGATCTCCCGTTCCGCGCGCGTCGGGTAGTACTCGGGCAGGCGGGTGATGTCCTCGAACAACGCGCTGCCCACCGCGTCGTAGAACCACTTCGGCGAGACCCACTTCGGGCTCGCGGTCAGCCCGGCACGCACGTCGGCACGAAGCGCGTGTGCGGCGTCCTCGGGTGTCAGATGAACGTCCAGCACCGGCTCGGTCATATCGGTCGAACCTCCACAGTGGATGGATCAGCGAGGACGACGTGCCGGTCGGGGATCTCCCGCCAGTCCTCGTCGTCGTCGAGCGGCTCGGACGCGAGGGTCACGCCGTCGCCTTTCCGCAGCACCCACAGGGCGTGTGTCCACGTCGTCCCCACGAGTGCGCTTCCGTTGGTCAGCAGGAAGTTCAGGCGCGAGCCCGGTGCCGCGTCCGCGACCTCCCGCACGAGCTCGGCGAGCACCCGGTCCGGGCTCGCCCCGGTCTCCAGGCGTCGCCGCAGGACGGCCCACAGCAGCGCCGAGTCGGTCGGCGCGTCCATCGTGAGCAGGTCGGTGACGTCGAGCGTCTTCGCGAGGCCGGCCGCGGTGTGCGGCCAGCCGTCGATCCTGCCGTTGTGACTGAAGAGCCAGGTGCTGTCGGTGAACGGCGCGCACGCCGCGTCCGCGACCGGCATCCCGACCGTCGCGCTGCGCACCGCCGCCAGGAACGCCGTCGACTCCGTCGAGGCCAGCTGACGGAGGTTCGCGTCGCTCCACAACGTTCCGGCGCGCCGGTACCGCACCGGGCCGGGGAACCAGCCGACGCCGTAGCCGTCGACGTTGACCGTTCCCCCGGCCCGCATGTCCCGCGGGGCGTACGACTGGTGCTCCAGCGAGTGCGGTGCGTCGTACAGCAGCCTGGCCAAGGGCAGGGCGGGGCCCAGGTAAGCCAGATGGCGGCACACCGCTCAGGCGTCCCTGGCGCAGCGGAAGCCGGCGAAGATCTGCCTTCTGATCGGGTAGTCCCAGTTGCGGAACGTCGACCGGATCGCGGACCTGTCGGTGCCGAACGAGCCGCCGCGCAGCACCTTGTAGTCCGGCCCGAAGAAGACCTCGGAGTACTCCTTGTACGGGAACACCTCGAAGCCGGGGTAGGGACCGAAGTCGCTGGAGGTCCACTCCCACACGTCGCCGATCAGCTGGTGCACCCCGCTCGGCGAGGCGCCCGCCGGGTACGCGCCGACCGGGGCCGGGCGCAGGTGGCGCTGGTTCAGGTTCGCGTGCAGCTCCGTCGGTTCCTCGTCGCCCCACGGATAACGCCGCGTCAGGCCCGTCGCGGGGTCGTACCGGGCGGCCTTCTCCCACTCGGCCTCGGTCGGCAGGCGCTTGTGGACCCACGTCGCGTAGGCCTGCGCCTCGTGGAAGCTCACGTGCACCACCGGTTCGTCCGGCACGATCGGCTCGGTGACGCCGAAAGCCGTGCGCACGAACGAGTTCTCCTCGCGCTGCCAGAACCGCGGTGCCACCAGTTTCGCGGTGGTGCGGTGCTCCCAGCCCTCGTCCGTCCACAGGCGACGGTCGTCGTACCCGCCGGCCATGACGAACTCGGCGTACTCGCCGTTGGTGACCGGGGTCGTGTCGATGAAGAACGAGTCGACGTGGACGGCGTGCGCGGGACGTTCGTTGTCGAGCGCCCACGGTTCGTCCGAGGTGCCCATCTCGAACGGCCCGGCGGGGATGAACGCCTCCGTCGCGGGCACGAGCTTTCCCTTGGGGGGCAACGGCGCGTGCAGCACCGGGTCGCCCTGGCGCAGCTGGTGCGTGGCCAGCATGGTCTCGTCGTGCTGCTGCTCGTGCTGCACGATCATGCCGAACGCGAAGCCGTTCTCGACGAGCCGGCGGCCCTGCAACGGCACCTTCTCCAGCACGTCGAAGACCTTGCCGCGCACGTCACCGACGTACTGGCGGGCCTCCTTCGGGTTCAGCAGCGGCAGCTCCGGCCGGACGGACCGGCTGAACTTGAACGCGTCGTAGTACTCGTCGATGTCGCTGCGGACGGGTTCGCGACCGCCGACGTCGCGCACCAGCCACAGCTCTTCCTGGTTGCCGATGTGCGCCAGGTCCCAGACCAGGGGCGACATCAGCTTCGAGTGCTGCCGGACGAGGTCGTGCTCGTCGACGGCGTCTGTCAGTGCGGTGGAACGCGCGCGCGAGCGCAACAGTTCCCCCGCCACCTGCTCGCGGAGTTCTTCTGTCACAGCTTCCCCTCAAGCTCCTGGCTGATGGTGCTGATCTGTTCTGATGAGAGACCGGTGCGGTGCAACGCCTCGATGCCCAGTGCGACGACGTCCTTCGCCGCCCTGGCAACGCGTTCGTCCGCCATCCCGTACCGCGCGGCGACCAGCCACCGCCCGGCGGCCCGTTCCGTCGCCGCCAGCACACCGTCCACGACGGACGGGTCGCTGAACAGCGCGACGAGCAGCGCACTCGGCGCGATCCACCCGCCGGGGGCGGGCGTGTCCAGGTAGCGGATCTCCATGTACCCGCGCGGCCGCACCGGCGGGAACATCAGCGACAGGTGGTAGTCCAAGTCGTCGCTGGTGGGGCCGCGGTCGAGCGCCCCGTCGATCCACTCGGCGAACGTCAGCCTGCGCGGCGGGATCCAGCTGGGACCCGGCCCGCGCACGACGATGACCGGGGTGTCCAGAACCCTTCGCGCGTACGCGGCGGCGGGATCGGCGCACACGGCACTGGGCCTGGTGCGCACGGGATCCGTGCCGTACAGCGTCCGCATGCGCGCCGACGCCCAGCCGGCGTGCATGCCACCGGTGCTGGGCGAGTTCGCGAACAACGCGTTGAGGACCGGCCCGAGCCGGTGCACGGCGGCCCAGCGGTCCTGGAGGTGCTTCTGCTCGCCGAAGTCGATGCAGACCTGCAGGCCGGCGGTGTTGCACATCATCGAGATGCCGTCGGTGCCGAGCTCGCCGAACGCGTGCTCCATCGCGGCGTACCGGGGCACCTGCAGCATCCGGGTGGGCCCGCGGTGCTGGTCGGCGCCCTTGTCGCCGAGCACGAGGCCGTGGTCCGCGAACATCGCGGTGACGTGGGAGATGTCCTGGGCGACCGTGCGGAAGAGGTCCGGGAGACTGGTGCAGGGAGGGGTCGAGATCTCGACCTGCCCGCCCGGTTCGACGGTCAGCGGGGTGCCGCTGGGAAGCGGCCGCTGGGGACTGTCGGGAACGAGTGTCGGTGGTGCGTGCTCGCCCAGAGCGGCGGCGAGTCGTCGTCGATCGAGGACCTGTGTCGGGTCTTCGGCGTGGTGGACGGTCCACTCGAGCTCCACGCCGAAGAGCCTCGGAGGTCCGTGCTTGAAGCAGACCGAGGCGACGTACGCCTCGGCCTCGGCGCGGTCGGCGAATCTCACCGGCGCCGGTTGGTCACGCAACGCAGTCACGTCGCCACACTCCCCGTGATCGTCTGGCCCGATCGACGCTACACGCGGGTTCCTCCACTCGCAGCCTTCAAATCCTTACGAAACAAGTGATGTGCCTGTGCGCACGCGTACGCACAGGCACATCACAGTTGACATCAACCGTCGGCGCGCGCCCGGTTTCCGCCCTCGTACACGATGTCGACGTGCAGGACGCGGTCGTTGCCGGCCGAACCGTCCTTGTCGGTCGTCGTCGTGAGCCAGATGTCGCCCTCGCGGTCCACCTCGACCGTGCGCAGCCGGTTGTAGGTGCCCTGGAAGTACGTCTGCTGGTCGACGAGGTCGCCGTTGGCGTCGATGCGCATCCGGTAGATCCGCTGGCCGACGGTCGTGGCGACGAACACGTGGTCGTTGATGATCGTGAGGCCGGACGGCGAGGCCTGCGAGGTCGGCCACGTCTTCTTCGGCGCGATCGTGCCCGCGCAGTTGCCGATGGTGCCCTCGCACGGCTCCCAGCCGTAGTTGCCGCCCTTGGTGATCAGGTTGACCTCGTCCTGCTGCGAGTTGCCGAACTCCGACGCCCACAGCCTGCCCTGCGAGTCGAAGTCGAGGCCCTGGACGTTGCGGTGCCCATAGCTCCAGATCGCCTTGCCGGGGAACGGGTTGTCCGCCGGGATCGACCCGTCGGGGTTGATCCGCAGGATCTTGCCGGCGTTGGTGTTCAGGTTCTGCGCGTTGTTGCCGTTCTGCGCGTCACCGGTGGAGATGAACAGGTACCG
The DNA here is from genome assembly GCF_042738015.1 of Lentzea sp. NPDC059081. Classification (NCBI taxonomy): domain Bacteria; kingdom Bacillati; phylum Actinomycetota; class Actinomycetes; order Pseudonocardiales; family Pseudonocardiaceae; genus Lentzea; species Lentzea sp. NPDC059081. The sequence goes on along the minus strand of NZ_JBHYGW010000045.1, from coordinate 14,942 downwards.
GCCGTCCGGGCTGAACCGCAGCCGCCCGCCGTTGTGGTAGCGGTTCTTCGGCACGCCGTCGAGCAACGTCGTCCAGCCGGTCAGCCGCGCCCCGTCGAACTGGGCCCTGACCAGCCGGTTCCCGTCGCTGTAGGTGTGGTAGACGTAGACGAACCGGTCCGTGGCGAAGTTCGGCGACACCTCGACGCCGAGCGCGCCGCCCTCGCCGTTGGTGCCCATCGCGCCCGGCACCTCGCCGATGACGGTCTTGGTGCCGCCCTCGGTGATCCGCAGGACGTTGAACGTCTCGCGCTCGGTCACCAGCGCGCTGCCGTCGGGCAGGAACGCCAGCCCCCACGCCACGTCGACGCCGTTCGCGATCTGCGTGACCGCACCGGGGTTCGGCACTCCCGTGCCACCGCCCGCGCCCGGTTTGACGCTGATCTCGTTCGAGAACGCCGACAGGTTCCCCGCGGCGTCCTTCGCCCTGATCCTGGCCTGGTACGTCCGGCCGTTGGTGAGCCCGGCGACGGTGGCGCTCGTGGCGGTGCCGTCCGCGGTCTGCTTGAGGGCGCCGTCGAGGTGGATCTCGTAGCCGGTGACGCCGACGTTGTCCGTGGAGCCGCTCCAAGCGAGCGTCACGCTGGTGGTCGTGGTGGCCGTCGCTCGCAGGGTGCCCGGTGTCGTCGGTGCCCGGGTGTCCGGCGGCGCGGGCTGCGTGCGTCCCGGCACGTTGTTCGAGGCCTGCGAGACGTTGCCCGCCCGGTCCTTCGCGAACACGGTCCAGTCGTACTCGGTGTCGGCGCGCAGCCCGGTCGCCGTCGCCTCCAGCACGTTGCCGACGCTCGTGACGAGCTGGCCGTGCTGGTAGACGTCGTACCCGGTGACGCCGACGTTGTCGGTAGCCGCCTCCCACCTGAGGCTCACCGAGGTGGAGGTGGAGCCGACGAACTGCAGGTTCCGGGGTGGCGTCGGCGCCTCGTCGTCGGGCGGCCCGGTCAGCGTGGCGGTGAGCTTGTCGGCGTTCGGCCCGCCGTTGGCGGTGGTCGCGGTGGCGCGGATCCGGTTGGCACCGGCATGCAGAGTGAAAGTTGCAGTCCGGGTTTGCCACGTCGTCCACGCACCCGTGCCGGGAAATTGCACGGTCTGCGGCCCGGCGCCGTCCACGGTCACCGACACGGGCCGGTCGGTCGTCGTGCCGTTCGCGTACCGGAACGCGAGCTCGTGCTCACCACCCGACTCGGCGTTGATCGTGTACTCGACGTAGGAGCCCACCACGTTGTCGTAGTTGACGAACCCGCTGCCCGAGAACCCCGCGTGGTTCGACTCCACGACCCCTTGGCTGATGACCGCCTGCTCGGCCTCCTGTTCGAGCGCGGCTTCCTCGACCTCGACGTAGTCCAGGTTCGGCCCGCCGGTGGCGCTCGTGGAGGTGAGCTTGATCTTGTTGGCGCCCAGGTCGAGGGTGACGGCGGTGTCCGCGGTGACCCACGTGGTCCACGCCCCCGTACCCGCGAACGTCCGCTGACTCGTGTCGCCGTTGACGCTGAGGTCCGCTGTCCGGTTGTCCGCCGTGCCGTTGGCGTAGCGGATCTTGAGCGTTGCCGGGCCTGGTCGTGTCGCGTTGACCGTGAACTCGACGGAGCTGCCCACGACGTTGTCGACGTTGACGAACCCCGCGCCCGAGAACCCGGCGTGGTTGCTCTCGACAACGCCCTGACTGACCACCGCCTGCTCGGCCTCGTACCGGACCGGTGCCGCGTGGACCGGCTCCACGGCGACCGTTGCCGCGACCGTTGCCGCGGCGACGCCGAGCGCCAGGGCCCTTCTGGATGCCGCTCTACCTGGTGCCGCGCTTGTCGGTGCCACTCTCGATGCCACTCTCGATGCCACTGTCGTGCCTCCCGGGGTCGGGGATCACTGGAGCGGCGGCGGGATTGATTTAGAAACTTTCCTAACTGTTGTGCGCATCACACCACTGCCCGGCGCACACCGTCAACCCCGGCGCCGAACTCCGGGAAAGCGCTTACCGGGACCCGTCACCGCTCCGGTGCTCGGCCAGGGCGGCGATGAGGTCCGAGACCGTGCGGCTGAGCAGCAGGTCGACCACGTGGACGCCGCGGGGCTCACGCCGCTGCCACCCGAGACGCTCCGCGAGCGTCGACAGCTTGAACTCCTGGGTGTCCATGGCGGCAGAGGATATGTGCGGAAACGGGCGAGGTGGAGCAGGCCCGGCTGAAGATCCACTCGAAAGGGCGGCAGAGGGGACGGAGGGCAGGCGGGGGCGGGAGTCGCACCGGGCTTCGTGCAGCGACTCCACCGGGCACGCGGCGCGTCCGAACACGACTCGCGCCACCCGCACGTCCGGCGGATCCAACCCCGGCCCGCCGCTCCCCCAACCCGGCCACACCCCCGACCCGGCACGTCCGGCCGCGCCGCCACCCCCGCGCGCCCGCCACCGCGCACCGGCCACCGCGGGGTCCGCGACACCGGAAGGATCACACCAACGGAGGTGTCCAATCCGTACGTACGGATTGGATTTCCCACCCGTCCCCTGCCACCATCTACCGGTGCCCAGGGTGAGCCAGGACCACCTCGACGCCCGCCGCCGTCAGATCCTCGACGGTGCGCGTGCCTGTTTCGCGCGACACGGCTACGAAGGCGCCACAGTACGCCGTCTCGAGGAGGCGACGGGACTGTCCCGCGGTGCGATCTTCCACCACTTCCGCGACAAGGAGTCGCTCTTCCTCGCGCTGGCGGAGGACGACGCGCTGCGGATGGCGGACGTGGTGGCGGAGCAGGGTCTGGTGCAGGTCATGCGCGACCTGCTCGACGAGCCCGAGAAGCGCACCGAGGAGCACGCCGCCGACTGGCTGGGCACGAGGCTCGAAGTCTCCCGCAGACTCCGGACCGACCCGGACTTCCGGGCCAAGTGGGCCGAGCGCAGCCAGCAGCTCACGACCGCGACGAAGCAACGCCTCATCCGGCAGCGCGAAGCGGGCAACCTGCGCGACGACGTCGACGTGACCGTCCTGACGAGCTTCCTGGAGCTGGTGCTGGAAGGGCTCGTGTCGCACCTCGCGATGGGGCTGCCGGCCGACGACATGGAGCCGGTGCTCGACCTGGTCGAGGAAACCGTGCGCCGGCACCGCAGGAGCTCTTGAACCCCGGCGGCGCGCACCGCACCGTGGAGCCATGAAGACCGCCGTCCAGTTCTTCGCACTGCGCACGCTCGTCCGCGGCTACGCGCTGCTCGGTGACCCGTACGCCGGTGTCATGGCCTCGCCGCCGGACCGCGACCCGTACCCGATGTACGAGAAGGTGCGCGCCAAGGGCGACATGGTCCGCAGCCGCATGGGCGCGTACGTCACGCCGAGCCGCGAGATCTGCGACTCGGTGTTGCGGGACAACAGGTTCGTCGTCGCCACGTTCGACGAGGCGTCGATGGTGCCGATCACGCTGGTCCAGGACGGCGAGAAGGTCGTCAACCCGGTGCAGGACTCGTTCCTGATGAAGAACCCGCCGGACCACACGCGGCTGCGCAAGCTCGCGCAGCCGTTCTTCACGCCACGGGCGCTCAAGGAGCGCACGGAGTCCATCCGGAAGATCGTCACCGACCACCTCGACCGGCTCGGCACGAGGTTCGACGTCGTCACCGAGTTCGCCTCGCAGGTGCCGATCCAGGTCATCGCGGACCTGCTCGGCGTGCCGGACGGGCACAGGGAGACGTTCGCGCGCTGGGGAAGCGCATTGGCCGAGACGCTCGACGGCGTCTGGTCGAAGAAGCAGCTCGACAACCTGCACGCCACGATCGTCGAGTACAACGACTTCATCGACACGCTGATCGCCGAGCGCCGGAAGAACCCGCAGGACGACATCGTCAGCCATCTCGTGACGCAGCACGAGGACCTCAGCCGCGAGGATCTCGTTGCCACGACCGGTTTGTTGCTTTTCGCCGGATTCGAGACGACCGTCAACCTCATCAGCAACGGTGTGCTGAAGGCGTTCGAGAACCCGCACACGGTGGCGCCACTCGCGCAAAGTCCCGAGTACGCCGAAGGATTTGTCGAGGAAGTGCTGCGACTCGACCCACCTGTGCAGTACACGATCCGCTGGCCGAAAGAACGTCTCGAACTGGCGGGAGTCAGTCTCCCTCAGGGAATGCCGGTCATGCTGATGCTGGCGGCGGCCAACCGGGACCCGCGCGTGTTCGAGAACCCGGCGGAGTTCGACCCGACGCGCTCCAACGCGCGCGAGCACCTCGCGTTCAGCGCCGGAATCCACTACTGCATCGGCGCGGGACTGAGCCGGATCGAGGGCGCGATCGCGTTGCACGAACTGTTCAAGCGGTTCCCCGGCCTCGCACCGGACGGGCCCGTGGCGCGGCGGAAGTCGAAGCTGATCCGCGGCGCTTTGCGACTTCCGGTGCGTGCGAACGAAACCAAACGATCACTCGCTGTGAAGCCAGGCTGACGAAAAGCGAAATTCGTTGCAGCACGTGCTCTACTTCACCCGCGTGGAGCAATGTTCGTGCCCCAATGACACAGATGCGTAGTGCATTCTTAGAGCAGAGAGGGAGACCCGCCGCACCGCCGCCGCGACGGGCCTCCCTCTCGCCTTGTGTCCGGGCCTGCTCGACGCCCGCCGTCCGGTGTGGCCCGGTTGTGCGGTGGCCGAGCCGCCAGCGTCGCACCGACGAACCCCTCGCACCGAGGTTCCCCCGCACGCCGAAAGGCCCCACGCACCGAGGGGCCCCACGCGATCGCGAGCTGGCCGCGCCCGGCCCGCCCACGCGGTGCCCGAACCGCTGGCGTCACACCGAGGTTCCCCCGCACACCGAGGGCCCCCTCGCACCGAGGGGCCCCTCACGCCAAAGTCCGCACCACGCCGAGGATCCCCCTCTACTACGAGACCCGCCCAGCGCCCCGACCAGGCAGCGCGGCAAGGCCCCCACCCCTCACCGCGCCCGCGACCCGGCCTTACTCGACGCCCGCCATGAGCTTGCGGATCGACGGTGCCGCGACGGCCAGTGCGCCGCCGAGCACCACGGCCGCGCCGCCCAGCGTGAAGAAGTACGCCGACGGACTAGTCGTGTAGAACTTCACGAGCTGCGCCGCCACACCGGTACCGGCCGACACCGCGAGGAACCACAGGCTCATCGTCTGCGAGGCGAACGCCTTGGGCGCCAGCTTGGTCGTCGCCGAGAGACCGACCGGCGAGAGCATGAGCTCACCGCAGGTCATGAACAGGAACATCACCACGAGCCACAGCGGCGTCACCTTGCCGTCGGCCGCCGAGTCGCTCGCGAAGTACATGAGCACGAACGACAGGCCGACGAACACCAGGCCGCCCGCGAACTTGCGCGGCGTCGACGGCGCGCGGTCGCCGAGCTTGAGCCACAGCCACGCGAACACCGGCGCCAGCGCGATGATCATGATCGGGTTGATCGACTGGAACCACGCGATCGGGAACTCCCAGCCGAACACGTGGTTGTCGACGTGCGAGTCGGCGAACTCGGCGATGACGGAGGAGCTCTGCTCGAAGATCAGCCAGAACATCGCCGCCGCGATGAACAGCGGGATGTAGGCGAGGACGCGCGGCTTCTCCTCCGGCAGCGTTTTCTTGCTGCGCAGCATCACGGTGAAGTACCCGATCGGCAGCACGATCGACATCACGCTGATCAGCAGGATGACGCCCTCGACGCCGCCCAGCAGGTACGACCCGACGCCCAGCGCGGCGATCGCGACCACGACCAGCGCGATCAGGCCGTAGATGCGGCCCTTCTCGCTGTGCGGCAACGGGTTCGGCGCCACGGCGGCCGATCCGCGCAGGTACTTGCGGCCCATCCGGTACTGGACCAGGCCGAGCGCCATGCCGACCGCGGCGACGGCAAAGCCGGCGTGGAAGCCGATGCCGTCGGCCAGCGCGCCGGTGATCAGCGGCGACACGAAGCCACCGATGTTGATCGCCATGTAGAACACCGTGAAGCCGGCGTCGCGACGCGTGTCGTCCTTGTCGTACAGGCCGCCGACGACCGTCGAGATGTTCGGCTTGAGCAGGCCCGTGCCGATGACGATGAAGATCAGGCCCAGGTACACGCCCGTGATCCCGATCGGGATCGCCAGGGCGATGTGGCCGCACATGATCAGCACGCCGCCGTAGAACGTCGAGCGCTGCCCGCCCCAGACGCGGTCGGCGAGCCAGCCGCCGGCGACGCCGGACATGTAGACCGCTGTGCCGTAGATGGCGACGACCGACAGGGCGAGCGCCTTGTCGACGCCGAGGCCGCCCTCGGACACGGCTGTCCACAGGTAGAGGCCGAGGATGGCCTTCATCCCGTAGTACGAGAACCGTTCCCAGAGCTCGGTGAAGAACAGCGTGGACAGGCCTCGGGGGTGCCCGAAGAAACCCTTGTCCTGGCCGGAGATGCTGGCGCTAGGGGCGCTCACGCTCATCGTCCTCTCGTGTCAACGATGTCACGGCGGATCCGGTGCACATTACGCCGAACGCTCGTACTGCTAGCAAATCGAGGTTGCGCCTGAGTGGCCCAGCTCTCACGTCAGGGTGCGCATTTGAGCGGAGTTTGATGCACTGCTGGGATGGAGTTGATCCAGGCGCACGGAGTGGCGATGACGGAGTTCGACCGGCGGGTGCGGGAGATCGCGCCCGACCAGTGGTCGCTCGGCACCCCCTGCCGGGAGTGGTCGGTCAGAGACCTCGTCGGCCACCTGGTGTACGAACAGCTCTGGGCGCCCGAGTTGCTGGCCGGCTGCACGGCCAAGCAGGTCGGTGACAGGTTCGACCACGACAACCTGGGCGACGACCCGCTCGTGTCCTGGGTCGTGGCGGCCGCGGCGGCGCGCGAGGCGTGGCTGGAGCCGTCCGCCCTGAAGAAAACCGTGAGCGTGTCGTCGGGCGAGATGGACGCCGAGGAGTACTGCTGGCAGATGACCGCGGACCTCGCCGTCCACGCGTGGGACCTGGCGCGCTCGATCGGCGCCGACGAACGCATCGACCCGGATCTCGCGTCGGCCGTCCTGGGGTACGTGGAACGCACCATCGACGACTGGAGCGGTTCGTCGATGTTCGATTCGCCGATTCCGGTCGCGGAGGACGCCGACGACCAGACGCGACTGATAGGACTGTTGGGACGTAAGCCCTAGCCCCTTGACGCCCGTTCGCAGCATTGCGCACAGTGGTGCTCCCGCCGCTTTCAGTCAGGAAAGTTACCTGTCGAAAGAGGGAACAATGCGCAAGCTCGTCCCAGGGCTCCTCGCCGCGTCCGCGCTCGTCGCCGGTGTCCTGGCCTCCCCCGCCGCCCAGGCCGCCGGTCCGAGCGCGTCGCAGCTGCTCGCGAAGCTGACGTCGTGCCAGCAGATCTCGAGCGGCAAGTACCGCAGCGACGACGAGACGTCCGCGAACATCCCGGTCTGCGGCAAGAACGGCGCCGTCTGGTACAAGGCCGACCTGGACATCGACTGCGACGGCCAGCGAACCGCGAACTGCAGCGAGAGCACGGACCCGTGGTTCCAGCCGGACACCGCGTTCCACGACTCCAAGGGCAAGCCGCTCGTCGCGGACAAGCTCCCGTACGTCGTCGTGCCCTCCCCGAGCGGCACGTGGGACTACCGCAACTTCGGCATCCAGGGCGGTGGCGTCGTCGCCGTCATCTACAACAACAGGGTCGAGTACGCCGTCGTCGGCGACACGGGTCCGACGAACATCATCGGCGAGGCGTCCTACGCGACCGCCGTGGACCTCGGCATCAACCCGAACCCGGAGAACGGCGGGACCGACGGCCCGGTGCACTACCTCTACTTCAAGAGCTCGAAGGTGTCGCCGATCGAGGACCACGCCAAGGCCACCTCGCTCGGTGAGTCGCTGGCCCAGAAGTTCCTGAACGAGAACTGAGCCCGTACCCGAAGCGCCCCGCTCCGCATCCCCCTCGCCTCCTGCGGGGCGGGGCGCTCCTCCCCCCGATCGCGGCGCCGGATCCCCCCGGACCGACGGCCGCTCCGCCTTTGTACACGGAGATCGTTGTCCGGTGTCGGCGCGCTTTCACCGGACAACGACCGCCGGACAACGATCCGGTCTCCGTCAGGCGACCCGCTGCTCCAGCGTGACGCACCGGATGCCCACGGCGTCGAGGTGCTCGGCGACGCGGACGAACCCGGCGCTCTCGTAGAACCGCAGGTTGTCCTCGCTCTCGGCCCCGGTGAACAGCCACACGACGTCCACGCCCTCGGGAGCCTTCGCGCTGATCATGTGCAGGAGCTTGCGCCCGACCCCGCCGCCCTGGACGTCCGGCGCGACGCACAGCCGCGCGACCTCCATCCGCCCACCGTCGACACGGCTGCGCACCGACCCGACGAGCCGGGTGCCGTCGAACGCCCCGAGCGCGGGTGTGCCGTCGCTCAGGTGAGCGCGGACCTGGGCGAGCGTCTCGACGAGCGGCGGCAGGTCCCACGCCCCGTACCGGCGCGCCTCCTGGAGGTACGCGGCGCGCTGGATCGTCATGACCTCGCCGGCGTGGCCGTCACCGATCGGTCCGATGTGGACGTTCACGGGCCGGTGACCCCCGGCGTCCAGCTCTCCGGGATGCCGCTCTCGGTGAGGATCAGCTGGTGGTCGTGGAACCCCTCCGGCGCGTCGGGCTGCCACGGCCAGTGGCCCTGCGGCGTCGGCACGATGATCTGCACGGCCGCGAAGTCCGAGCCGTCGTAGAGCAGGTAGGCGCTGCCGAAGAACTCGGGGTAGAAACCCTTGTACACCCGCTCGAACGTGATCGGCACGCCCTCGAAGAAGTCGGGGTAGAGCTTGCCCGGCAGGAACCTCTCGCCGCCGCTGGCCCGTCTCACGTACGCGTTGACCAGGTTCTCCCCCATGCCCTGCGGCAGCCCGATCACGACGGCCTCCGCGACGCCGAACCTCCGCCAGGCCCCCACCGAGAACACGTACCCCGGACCCTCGTCGTCCGGGTTCACGACGATGTTGGTGTGGCCGTGGCGGTCGGCCGCGGAGAGCAGGCGGGCCCTCAGCTCGATGTCTTCGTCGGAAAGCACGGCCTCCACCCTACGGCACGCTTTCGGCGCCTTATGGCTGCTTGGAGCCGTTCCAACGCTCCCACCTTCAGGCACATTTGATGCTGAACGATGGAGTGCGCGCGGTTCGGCTCCTAGCGTTCCTCCATGCCCAAGAGATCGTCCAGCGTGGTGGGCCGCGAGTTCGGCAACGGCGTCCGGACCGCCGTGGAACGCACCGGCCTCACCCAGCGCAGGCTCGCCGAGGTGCTCGGCTGGCAGGAGGCCAAGGTCTCCGACATGCTCGCCGGCAAGGGCGGGGTGAACGAGGCCGAGGTGCGCGAGTTCCTCGCCTACTGCCGCACTCCGCTGCGGGAACGCGAAGAGCTCCTCGACCTGTTCCGCGAGTCGGGCAGCGTCTACCTCCAGGTGCCGGACGACGGCGTGCCGGACCAGGTGCGCACGCTGATCGGTCAGGAGAAGGAAGCAGACGAGATCGTCTGCTGGTCGATGATCCTGGTACCCGGCCTGCTCCAGATACCCGAGTACATCGAGGCGGTGACTGCCAAAGCACGAACGGTCCCGCCGGAGAAGCGCCCTGCGGTGGTGGCAGCGAGGGCCGCTCGCGCGGCGATCCTCGAATACACCCGAACCTTCACCTTCTACGTGCACGAGCAGGCACTGCGACTGCCGGTCGGCGGACAGGAGGTGTGGCGGGAACAGCTCGCCCACCTGTTGCGGCTGTCGGTGCGGAACTACATCAGCATCCGGGTCGTCCCGACGGCGATCGGCATGCACGCGGGAGTCTCCGGCGACTTCCGCCTCATGAGGTTCCCGAAGTACCCGCCGGTCGTCTACGTCGAGAGCGTGAAGTGCTGCCTGTTCTTCGACGACTCGGACACGGTCAAGGTCTACGAGAACATCCTGAAGGACCTCGCTGGTGCCGCCCTGGATGAGGAACAATCGAGGGCGGTGATCAACAGCATTCTGGAGGGTCCCTGATGACCGTGTGGCGCAAGAGCAGTTACAGCGGGGACGGCGACAACTGCGTCGAGATCGGCCACGGCGTCGGCATCCGGGACAGCAAGGCCCCCGCCACCCATCTCCCGGTCAGCGCCGAGGCGTGGTCAGCCTTCCTGGCTCTCGCTACGGCATCCGTCGAGCAGTAGCCCGATCGTCACGCGCGCGTCGTAGTCCGGGTCGACCCGCTCGGCGCCCGCGCAGATGTCACCCACCGCGCGCAACAGCTGGTACGGCGGGATCTCCCTGGTGATCTCGCCTGCCTCGCGTGCCGCGCCGAGGAGGTCCGCGAGCACCGGCACGAGTCCGCCGAGCAGCGCGTGCAGGGCGGCGAAGCCCTCCGGGTCGTCGCGCATCGCGGCGGCCAGGCCGTGTTTGGTCACGAGGAAGTTCACGAAGAGGTCCACCCAGTCGCGCAGCGCCGCGAACGGCGACTCCGCCTCCGCGAGCAGCGCGGGTCCCGCTTCGCCGAGCGCCTCGATCTGGTGCCGGTAGACGGCGACCACGAGGTCGGCGCGCGTCGGGAAGTGCCGGTAGATCGTGCCCATGCCGACGCCCGCCTCGGCGGCGATCTTGCGCACCGGCGCGTCCACGCCGTCGGCCACGAACACCGCCGCCGCCGCGTCGAGCAGCGCCTTCTCGTTGCGCCGGGCGTCCGCGCGCTTCCCAGACCCAGCCACTGGCACACCTCTCCACGAGCCCGCACTTGCCAAGCGGAGCACTGCTCCGTATATTCGGAACCACGCTCCGGTTCGGAGTCTACAACGTTCCATCGCTCGTGGAGAAGGACCCTTCCATGCCTATGACCAGCACCGCCGTGCCCGCGTTCACCTCGGCGATCCTCAGCGTCAAGCCGGTCGTGCTGCCCGCACCGGACCGCGGTGACGACCTCCAGGTGCGCGTGTCGGCACCCACGTCCGGCACCGGACTGCCGATCGTCGTCTTCGCGCACGGCTTCAGCCAGTCGATGTCGTCGTACGACCCGCTGGTGGACTTCTGGGCGGGCAACGGCTTCGTCGTCGTCCAGCCCACGTTCCTCGACTCGGCGACCCTGGGCCTCACACCCGACGACCCGCGCTACCCGGAGATCGCGAACTTCCGCGTCCAGGACGTCCAGCGCGTGATCGACGACCTCGACGTCGTGCTCGGCGCCGTCCCCGGTCTCGCCGAGCGCGTCGACCGCGACCGTCTGGCCGTCGCCGGGCACTCGTGGGGCGCGCAGACCGTCGGCCTGCTGCTCGGCGCGCGCGTCCTGGACGCGGACGGCAAGCCCGGCCCCGACCTGACCGACTCCCGCGTGAAGGCCGGCGTGCTGTTCGCGGCGACCGGGCTCGGCGGCGACAACCTGACGCCGTTCGCGCGCGACAACTTCGGCTCGTTCATGTCCCCCGACTTCGAGCAGCTGGCCACGCCGTTCCTGGTCGTCGCGGGAGACGCGGACCAGTCGCTGCTCGGTGTGCGCGGTCCCGAGTGGTTCACCGACGTCTACCACCTCAGCCCCGGCGCGCAGGGCCTGCTCACGCTGTTCGGCGGTGAGCACTCGCTCGGCGGGATCCACGGCTACAACGCCACGGACACGACCGACGAGAGCCCGGAGCGCGTCGCGTTGATCCGCCGCACGTCGTGGGCGTTCCTGCGCAGCGCGCTCGGCATCGACGGCCAGGACTGGAAGCAGGTGCAGGCCGACCTGGCGGAGGCCGCCGAGCCGATCGGCCGCATCGAGACGAAGTAGGACCGCTCAGCCGATGGCCGACGTGACGCTGGGGTCAGGCCGCCTTCCGGGCGTCCTACCCCAGCGCCTCCCGCTCACCTCGCGGACAGCGTCACTGGTTGCGGCCGGCCATGACGCCGCCGTCGACGTCCCAGACCGCCCCGGTGACCCAGCCGGCCCGCTCGGAGAGCAGGAAGGTGACGGCCGCCGAGATGTCCTCGGTGGTGCCGACCCGGCCGGCGGGGTGGAACGGACCGAACCCGGCCAGGACGGCGTCGACCTCGGCCGGCGGGATGAAGCCCTCGTAGATGGGGGTGGCGACCACGGCCGGGGAGACGGCGTTGACCCGGATGTGGTGGGTGGCCAGCTCCAGGGCGAGGTGCTGGGTCAGGGCGTGCAGGCCGGCCTTGGCCATCGAGTACGCCGAGGACGGCGTCGCGCCGACGGCCTGCTTGGCCCACATGCTGCCGATCGTGACGATCGCGCCGCCGCCACTGGCCACCATGCCCCGCACCACGGTCTGGGTGATCAGGAACGTGGCCCGGTTCAGGTCGTGGTAGCTGTCGTAGTCGGCGGCGGTGTGCTCGAGGAACGGCAGCGGCTTGAACACCCCGGCCGCGTTGACCAGCAGCGTCGCGTCGGCGTGCTCGCCGGCCAGCTCCTCGCGCACCCGCTCGGCCGCGGCGGGGTCGCGCAGGTCGGCGGTGATGCCCCAGGCCCGCCCCTGGACGCCCAGGTCGGCCACGGTCTGCTCGACCCGCTCCCGGCGGGAGCCGATGACGACCGCGCTGCCCCCGCCGCTGACGACGTCCGCGGCGATCTGGCGCCCCATGCCGCTGCTGCCGCCGACCACGACGAGCTTGCGTCCGGTGAAGTCCTGTCCCATGGTCTTTCTCCTCACGTGACTACCTACTAGTTGGAAGGTTGCTGGGTCATGCGACGACGCGCCGCGTGCCGATGGCGCGCGGCTACGTCAGGTGGTGCGATTTCAGAGCAGGGCGTCGACCAGGGTCGCCGCCACCGACCGGACCACGTCCCGATCAGGCTCGGCGGTGCCCTCCGGCTGGCCATGAGCACGGGACAGCAGCAGGGCGCCCTCCAGCGCGGCGAGATAGGCCTCCGCCGCCGCGCCGGCCTTCGAGGCGGGGACGCCCGCCTCGATCAGGACGCCCGCCACCCACCGCCGCTGGTCGTCGAAGAACGCGTCGGTCGCCTGCCGCACCGGAGCGGGCAGGCTTTCCGCGTCCACGGCGAAGACGCCGCAGAGGCAGATGCGACCGCCTCGGGCGAAGGTCGCGGCGTACAGCCCGGCGTAGTCCACGAGACGCTGCCTCGCGCCGCCGGTGCTGTCGTCGACCTCCACGAGCGCCGCGGCGAACTGCTCCCGGTAGCGCGCGATCAACGCCTCGGCCAGTGCGGCCTTGGTCGGGAAGTGGTGGTGGATGCTCGGTTTCGTGATGGACAGCTCGGCACTGATGTCGGCGTAGGAGAAGCCGTTGTACCCGCGGACCTGCACCAGCGCCTGAGCACTGTCCAGGATCCGTTCCACTGTCGTCGCCACGGGGAATTTCTACCTTCTAGTTGGTAGGCTGGTCAACACTTGTGACCGGCGTCACCGCACCGATGAGGCCCAGGGCCGAAAAAACGCCGGTCACGCTCTTCGCGTGACCGGCGTCGCTCGCGTTCCAGGTCAGCCGACCTCGGCCATGACCTCGTCGGAGACGTCGAAGTTCGCGAAGACGTTCTGCACGTCGTCGCAGTCCTCCAGCGCGTCGATCAGCTTGAAGATCTTCTTGGCGCCCTCGGCCTCGAGCTGGACCGAGACGGACGGCAGGAAGCTCGACTCGGCCGACTCGTAGTCGATGCCGGAGTCCTGCAGAGCCTTGCGGACCGGGATCAGGTCGCCGGCCTCGGAGACGACCTCGAAGGCCTCGCCCAGGTCGTTGACCTCCTCGGCGCCCGCCTCCAGCACGGCCATCATCACGTCGTCCTCGGACGTGCCCGCCTTCGGCACGATCACGACACCCTTGCGGCTGAACATGTACGACACGGAGCCGGGGTCGGCCATCGAGCCGCCGTTGCGCGTCATCGCCGTGCGAACCTCGGTGGCGGCGCGGTTGCGGTTGTCCGTGAGGCACTCGATGAGCACCGCGACCCCGTTGGGCCCGTAGCCCTCGTACATGATCGTCTGCCAGTCGGCACCGCCGGCCTCTTCACCACCACCGCGCTTGCGGGCGCGTTCGATGTTGTCCAGCGGCACCGAGTTCTTGCGGGCCTTCTGGATGGCGTCGAACAGCGTCGGGTTGCCGTCGGGGTCCCCACCACCGGTGCGGGCCGCCACCTCGATGTTCTTGATCAGCCGCGCGAAGAGCTTGCCGCGCTTGGCGTCGATGGCGGCCTTCTTGTGCTTGGTGGTCGCCCACTTGGAGTGGCCGCTCATTTCTCCTCCGAACCAGTCAAACCACGAACCATGTCCACGAACAGGCGGTGGACGCGCTCATCCCCCGTGAGCTCCGGGTGGAACGCCGTAGCCAGCACCTTGCCCTGCCTGACCGCGACGATCCTACCGGCGGCCTCGCCCGCCTCAGCCGTAACGGGCACCGTAGCGAGCACCTCGACGTCCCCGCTCACCGCCTCCACCCAGGGTGCGCGGATGAACACGGCGTGCACCTTCTCCCCGTCGAGATCAAGATCAGTCTCGAACGAGTCGACCTGCCGCCCGAAGGCGTTCCTCCGCACCGTGACGTCCAAACCGCCGAGCTGGTGCTGGTCCTCGCGCCCGTCGAGCACCGTGTTGGCCAGCAGGATCATGCCCGCGCACGACCCGTAGGCGGGAAAGCCGTCCTTGATCTTGGCCTTGAGCGGCTCCAGCAACCCGAAGTTGTCGAGCAACTTGCTCATGGTCGTCGACTCACCACCGGGGATGACGATCCCGTCGAGCTCGTCCAGCTCCTCGGCCCTGCGCACGGGCCGCGCGGTCACGTCGCACTTGGCGAGGGAGACGAGATGTTCCTGGACGTCACCCTGGAGGGCGAGCACGCCGATGACGGGAGGGGCAGCGACAACCATGCCTACCAGCATATTCGAGCCTCTCGCGAAGCCGGAGGCGAGCACGCGAAGCCGGAGGCGAGCCGAGGCGACGGCGAAGCCGAGCTGCTTGAAAGCTTGAGACAGAAGGTTCGGGTGGGGTGGTCCCGTCACGAGCCGTGACG
>NZ_JBHYGW010000044.1:0-47903 GCF_042738015.1 Lentzea sp. NPDC059081 | reverse complement strand
ATCACGAAGTCAGTGATGTACGCGGATGTAGCGCAGTTGGTAGCGCATCACCTTGCCAAGGTGAGGGTCGCGAGTTCGAGTCTCGTCATCCGCTCGGACGATTAGCTCAGCGGGAGAGCACTACCTTGACACGGTAGGGGTCACAGGTTCAATCCCTGTATCGTCCACTCCACCGAGAAGCCCTCGATCGAACATGATCGGGGGCTTCTCGCTGTTCGCGGGGTCGCCCAGTTTTTGTCCAGTTAATGGTCGGAACGGCGTAAAGTGCCCACTTTTTTGTCTTTTATGGCGGCTTGACCGCCTCTACTGTTGTTTCCCGTGTCCGGCTACGACTTCGATTTCTTCATCAGCTACAGCCGTCAGGGCAGTGTCCAGAAATGGTTGTTGAACCACTTCTACAACAAGCTCAAGGACTGCCTCGCCGACGAATGCGCGCCCGCGCCGAGGGTCTACATGGACCGCCACATGCCCAGGGCCGTGGAGTGGTCCCACAACCTCCAGACCTCGCTGCGGCACAGCAAGATCATGATCCAGGTCATGACGCCGCACTACTTCACGTCCGGTTGGTGCATGGCGGAGCTGTACAGCATGCGGGCGCGGGAGGAGATGCTCGGCTTCGCGAGCGCCAGGATCCCTCAGGGGCTGATCTACCCCATCCTCTACTCCGATTCGGAGAACTTCCCGGAAGAGGAAAGGATGCGCAAATACCACGACTTCAAGGAATTCGCGCATCCTGATCCGGTCTACCAGCAGACCGTGCACTACTTCCAGTTCCACAAAGAAGTGAAGCAGTTGGCACGAGATCTGGTCGAGCTGGCGCACCAGGTGCCTGACTGGCAGCCAGACTGGCCGATCGTCGAACTCCCCGAGCCGATCGTGACTCCACGTCCGTCCTTGCCGAGGTTCAAGCCATGTCCGGAACCGTGATCACGTTCTACTCCTACAAAGGCGGAGTCGGGCGCAGCTTCACCCTGGCGAACACGGCGGTGCTGCTCGCCCGCTGGGGTTACCGGGTGCTCGCCGTCGATTGGGACCTGGAGGCACCCGGCCTCCACCTCTACTTCCGGCCGCATCTTTCGCAGATGCCGGACGGCGGTGTTGTAGATCTCGCCCACGACTTCATCCGAAAAGTTGAGATGCCCAGGTCGCACACGGTTTCCGTGGACGTCGACGGTGGAGTTCTCGACCTGATGGCGGCGGGCAAGGTCGTCGGCAACAAGCTGGACGCCGACTACGCGTACCGGATGCAGGAGATCGACTGGGCCGACCTGTACGAACAGGGGTTCGCCGAGTACCTCGAGGACCGCCGCGAGGAGTGGATCGCCAAGTACGACTTCGTGCTGATCGACAGTCGCACCGGGGTCTCGGACATCGCCGGCATCTGTGCCGCGCAGCTGCCGGACCGGTTGGTGGTCGTGTTCACCGCCAACGAGCAGAACCTGAACGAGGTGGTGGACATCGCCCGTCTCGCGGACCTGGCCAGGGACCGCCTTCCTTACGACCGACCACGTCACCAGGTGATGCCGGTGCTGTCGCGGCTCGACAACCGCCAGGAATATCAGCGGGCCGAGGAGTGGCATCAGAAGTGCACTGGTGTCGTCGCCCCGTTGTTCAGCAACTGGCTGGTCAAGGGCGTCACCCCGGAACAGATGATGCGACATCTGACGGTGCCGTACATCTCCTTCTGGAGCTTCGGCGAGCTGCTGCCGGTGATGACCGAGCGGCCTCCGTCGCCGGACCAGATCTCGTTCGCGCTGGAGACAGTCGCCGCGGTGATCGCGCACCAATTCGACCGGACCGATCTGCTGGCCGACAACCGCGATGCCTACGTGGCGGTGGCCCGCTCGCGGAGGCGCAACTTCGACTGGGACCTGCTCGTGTCCAGTCCGCGAACGCTGTGGCGCACGAGCACGGAGCTGATCACCGAGCTTCACCTGCTCGGCGTGACCGCGAACAGGTCCGTGTCGGGCGACCCGGAGTTCCTCGAACGGACCGGTGATCCCGCAGAGCACCTGTGCCTCGTGGTCGACGGCGAGCTGAGCCGGTGGCAGCTGACGGAGGCCGAACGGTTCGTGCGGCGGACGCTCGGGCCCGACGGTGCGCAGCGCCAGATGTTCTGCCTGCTGACCCGAGGAACGGACCGGGAGAGGTTGCCCGGTTTCCTGCGCAGCCTGAGGCATCTGGAGTTCGACCCGGCTGCACGACCCGTGGGAGTGGCGCGGGAGCTGCACGACCTCGTCAAGGCGACGCCCGCTCCGGAGACCGAGCCCGATCTCGAAGCGCTGCGCAGTGCTCAGGCGGCGTTGCGGGAGTTGCCAGGACATCTGCCGTACGCGGGGAGGTTCGCCCTTCTCGAGGAAACGGTGCGAGGTATGGCCGGGGCGCTGGACGACGGGGACATGGACTCGCTGCGCGATCGGTCCGCCGATCTGCTGCTGATCGGCAAGTCCCACCGCAATGGAACCGGTCCGGCGGTGCCGGCGCCTTTGCGTGACGAGCTGGGCGCTCTCCTCACCCGAGTCGATCGACGAATCAGCACGTTCACACACAGAGACTGAAAGGCGGCGTGATGCCGGAGACGTACAGCCCTCAGGCACGGGCGGCATTGATGCAGCTGATGCTGGAAGACCGCGCGATCTCGCACAAGGAGTTGGGCGAGCGGTTCAAGATCAAGATTCCGCCGCAGGTCCGTGGACCGCTGAACGACGACGAGTTGATGTCGACCTCGAAGGAGGGCGGCAAGCTGGTGCACGAGATCACCGACAGGGGCATCGCGTGGTGCTTGAACGATCTCGTCGGCGGAGACGCGCCCACCCAGTCAGGCCCACTGGCCAGGGCTCACACCGAGATGCTCCGACGAATCGTCGGGTTTCTCCATAGGCGCGGACTGTTCGCCGAAGCGCTCCGTTCAGGGGACCTCGAGTCGTTGATCCGCTCTGCTTACAGCGATCTGGCCACCGCGCCGGAGGACTGGATCCGGCTGGCTCGCATCCGTACCCGGTTGAACGGCGCCGACAAGAGCGAGGTGGACGACGCGCTGCTCGAGATGATGAAGACCGGGACGGTCCACCTGGCTCCGGACTCGAACACGAAGATGCTCACCTCCGAAGACCGTGCGGCGGCTGTCCGGATCGGTGGTGAGGACCTGCACCTCATCGCGATCGAGGAACGTTCGTGACCGCGCGGTTGAGGGAGGCGTTGGCCGCACTGCGGTTCAACTCCGCCGAGACGCCGGACGACGTCTGGCAGACCTCGCCCTCGCACGTCGACGGACTGCACCCGAGAGCGGAACACCGCATCAGCGCTGGAATCGCGGATGCCAAGTCGAGCACCGGTCCGAGCCCCATCGGGCTCGCACTGCAGGGGCGCAAGGGCGTGGGGAAGACCCACCTGCTCGGCTCCGTGCGCCGCATGGTGCAGAGGGAAGGAGGCTACTTCTTCCTGATCGAGCTCACGTCGGGCCAGATGTTCTGGGACGACGTCGCTGACGCGATGCGCAGTGAGCTGCTCAGGCCCAGCGACGTCGGCGACCTCCAGATCACCGTGCTGCTGAAACAACTGTGTGAGCGTGCGGGTGCCTCGGAGGAGACCACTCGTGCGATCGTCGGTGAGGCCCCGCTGATCCCCGACGATCTTCGCGCGTTGCTCAACGGCCTTCGCCAGGTGGACGGCCGGGTCGCGGTCGAATGCGGTGACACGATCAAAGCTCTGGTGCTCTACGCCTCCGAGTACGCGGACATCGGCCGTGCCTACCTCGAAGGACTCGACGACGCACAGGACGAGCGACGGCACTGGAGTCTGCCGGGCAAACCGAAGCGCCCGCAGACCCTCGTGCGGGACATCTCGCGCATCCTGGCGCTCACAGGTCCCAGCGTCGTGGCGGTCGACCAACTGGACACGTTGGTCAACAAGAGCCAAGACCACTTCGACGAGGACACGTCGAACAGCGAGTTGGCACAGGAGATCGCGCTCATCTCGGACGGGTTGATGCAGCTCCGCGAAACGACACGGCGAACGCTGACGATCGTGGCCTGCCTGCCGAACACCTGGGTGAAGCTCGGGTCCATCGCGAGTGACACCGTGGGAGACCGTTTCTCCACGACCCCGATCCTCGCCGCGATCATGGACCCGGAAATCGCCCGTGCGCTCGTGGAGAAGTGGCTCGGGGTCATCTACCAGCGCAAAGCCATCACCCCACCGCATCCGACGTGGCCCGTTGCTCGCGAGGCGTTCGCGACCTGGCAGCCGATGACTCCACGCGAGCTGCTCAAACGCATCCACGCACACGCGGAAAGCTGCTTTCACGGTGAGATAAAGGAACTGCGTTCGTTCGACGAACAGCCTCCCCCAGCGGAGGTGGTGGCGAGAGCTCCAGTCGCACCTGCTGGGCAAGCGCCAGACGACCTGGCCGAGCTCGACGCCGAGTTCGCGAGGCTGCGTGCTGAGGCGAGCCTGGCGGCTGCGGACGTCAAACCGCACAACGAGGACGAGGTCATGCCGGAGCTGCTGCTCGCCGGCCTGAGGTCCTGGGTCACCGAGATCGGCAACGACGACCTCACCTGGCACCCGGAAGCCCAATCGGACGACAACAGTCTGCACGCAGGGCTGCGGCACACCGTGGACGAGGAGAAGGACGTCGAGGAGCGGTGGGTGTTCCGGCTCATCGCGAGCAGCCACGGCAACCGCGTGCTGCGCCGGTTGCGGGACGCCCGTGCCGCGGCGGAGAACGTGCGGGGCCGCCACCTGATCCTGATTCGCAACGGCTCCAAGGGATGGACCGGCGCGAAGACCCGCGGTGAGCTCGCGGAGTTCGAGCGCGCCGGTGGCAGGAGCATCAACGTCTCCGATGACGACCTGCGAACTTTCGGCGCGTTGAAGGAGATGTGGTCAGCGCAGAGCTACCAGCTGTTCGCGTGGCTCGCCGCGCGCAAACCCGCCAGCGACACCACCTTCCTGCGGCAGATCCTGCCTGATCCGGCGCGGGCAGCGGCCAGGAGCGGGCACCAGGAGACGCGACCGCCGCCGCGGCCGAAGTCCTCACCGCCACGTCAGCAGCCGGAGCCGGAGACTCAGCCGGTGCCGGAATCTCAGCCTCGGGTCGCCGGGGACCCGGCCAAGCCCAGGGAGATCGTGCTCGGGATGGACGGCGAGATCCGGATCGCGCTCGAGTCGTTGCGCAAGCACGCGATCGTGTTCGCCGGGTCCGGTAGTGGCAAGACGGTGTTGTTGCGCCGGATCGTCGAAGAGTGTGCGTTGCAAGGGGTTTCGGCGATCGTGCTGGATCCCAACAACGACCTGGCGCGCCTTGGCGATGCCTGGCCCGAGCCGCCGGGGGAGTGGCGGGACGGGGACGCGGAGAAGGCTGCTGCCTACCTGGCCGGCACCGAGGTCGTGGTGTGGACGCCTGGGCGGGCCAGTGGGCGGCCGTTGGTGTTCCACCCCTTGCCGGATTTCGCTGAGGTTCGGGGGGATGAGGACGAGTTCGTCGCGGCCATCGAGGCTGCGGTGGCTCGGTTGGTGCCCCATGCCCGGATTGCCAACGAGACCAAGTTCGCTGTGCGTGGGCGGGCTGTGCTCAAGGAGGCGTTGAAGCACTACGCGCGCAACGATCGGCGGGATCTCCACGGGTTCGTGGACCTGTTGGCGGAGCTGCCGGACGGGGTCAGCGGGCTGAGCTCGGCGACGGCGACCGCTGCTGATCTCGCGGAGACGTTGCGGGCGGCCATGGTCAACGATCCTTTGCTTGGTGGCCAGGGGGAACCGACTGATCCCGGGGTGTTGTTGCGGCCGTCCGCTGGCAAGAAGGCGCGGATCTCGGTGATCAGTTTTGTCGGGTTGCCGTCGGACGAGCAGCGGCAGGGGTTCATCAGCCAGCTGCAGCTCGAGGTGTTCGCCTGGATCAAGCGGAACCCGGCGGCGGATCGGCCGCTCGGTGGGTTGATGGTGATGGACGAGGCGCAGACGATCGCGCCTTCCGGTGGGGTCACGGCCTCCACGCAGACGACGATCCTGCTGGCGTCGCAGGCGCGGAAGTACGGGCTCGGGTTGTTGCTCGCCACGCAGGCGCCGAAGGGTGTGCACAACCAGATCACCGGCAACGCCACCACGCAGTTCTTCGGGCGGTTGAACAGTCCCGCGCAGATCGCGGCGGCCACGGAGATGGCTCGGGCCAAGGGGAGCTCGGTCGCGGACATCTCCCGGCTGGAGCGCGGGCAGTTCTACGTCACCGGGGACACCTTCGGGTTCCGGCGGATGCGGGCGCCGCTGTGCCTGAGCCACCACCCGCCCAGTCCGTTGCGGCTGGAGGAAGTGGTCGAGCGGGCCAGGAAGTGAGCGAAGGGCGGTGTCCCCGGGAGGGGGCACCGCCCTTTCGCGTCGAGCCGTCACGCGGACAGCATGTCCTCGATCCGTTGCCACAGCGTGGAGAACTGGTCGGTGGTGCCGCCGAGGACGACGAAGTTCACCGTGTCGTCGTCGCGCGTCTCGACCGCGTAGACGGTGTTGTCCTCGCGCTCGACCCGCACGGCGACCGTGGTGCCGTCCAGGTGCAGGCTGCCGGAGAGCCGCTTGGCGAGCGTGGGGGACGCGGCCGCGAACTGCTCGGCGAGGGCGCGCAGCGGGTTGTTCTGCTGCGCGGGTTCGGGCTCGGGTTCCGCGGCCGGCTCCGGCTGCTTGAGCGCGGCGACCAGGTCGGCGACGAGCACCCGCTCGTGGCCCGCGGTCTCGGCGGCCTCGACGCGGGCCACCAGGGTGTCGACGAGGTTCCCGTCGGCGTGCAGGTGCGGTGACGACGACGGGTCGTCGCCGGTCAGCACCGGCAGGACGTGCTCGTCGTCGGTCCGCACCTCGTCCGCGGTCGACACGAACGGCACGAGGAAGCGCACCTCGGCCTGGGGCAGGTCGTTGCCCTCCAACACGGTCAGGCCCCGCTGGCGGCACGCCTCCACCACCTCGTCGGCCACGGCGCGCTGCTCCTCTGCGAACGAGACGGCGATGTCGTAGCTCGCGGATTCGGTCACTTCAACCTCCCTGATGACTCCCCGGCCGGCGGCCGGGTGCGCGGAGTGTTCACCACGGGTGTTGACCGGAAGTGGATGAGGAGTGGACGTGTTGACCACCTCGGTGGGCAACGGGAAACACCTGGTTCCGCGCTTTTTCTCGACGAATGCTCGAAGGGAGCCCGCCGGGAGCGGGCGAAATCCGGAAATTCAAATCCGATCCCTTCGGAGGATTCGCCATGTCCAAAATCGTGTCCACTTTCGTGGCGGGTGCCGCCACGCTGCTGACCGCCATCGCCGTCGCCGCCTCCGTTTCCGGTGGTGTCGCGGCCAACGCGGACGAGGAGAACCCGCCCAAGCCGCCCACCACGACAACCACGACCGAGACGCAGGACGGCGGCGGCAACCCGTGGCACGACTGACGTAGCCGCGAATTCGCCCCGGCCATTCGTGACAATGGCCGGGGCGATTGCGTGGCGATGATTGTGATGATGTACTCGCGGGACGCCGGACCAGGAGGCTGTCGTGGCTGAAACTTTTGGTGAGCTGCTGCGTGCGCACCGCCTCGCCGCAGGGCTCTCGATGGGGCAGCTGGCGAAGCTGACCCATTACAGCAAGGGATATCTCAGCAAGATCGAGAATGACCTCAAACCACCGACGCCGACCTTGGCGCGGCTGTGCGACGGAGTGTTGGACGTCGGCGGGCGGCTGGTCGAGGCAGCGGCGTGCGGCGGGCCTGCGCTCGGTCGCCGGCAGGTGTTGGTGGTGGGCACGATGCTCGGGGTCGGAGCGCTCGCGGGCAACGGGGCGCGGTCGGTGCCGGACGAGCAGGTCATCGCGGGGATGCGCACGTCGTTCGAGCAGTTGCGCGAACTCGGCCTGCGGACCAGCCCGGCGGTGGTCCTCGAACCGCTGAAAGCCCTGCACCACACGGTGCACGCGCTCGCGCGGGAGAACGCCGGCGTCGTCGGCACCCGGTTGTTGTTGCTGGCCGCCAGGATCGCCGAGTACACGGGCTGGATGAGCCAGGAGGCCGGTGACGAGCAGAACGCGGTGTGGTGGACCAGGCAGGCCTCGGAGCTGTCGCGTGCGGCGGGGGACCCGGACATCGCCAGCTACGCGTTCGTCAGGGAGGCCGGCATCGCGCTCTACCGGCAGGACGCCGCGGGCACGATCAGCCTGGCCCAGCAGGCGCAGTGGATCGGCAGAGCCGGCTCGCGCGTTCTCGCGCTCGCCGCACGACGGGAGGCGCAGGGGCACGCTCTCGCCGGAGACCGGCACGCCACCGAGAGCGCGTTCGGCCGCGCCGCACGGCTCATGGCGTGCGCGTCACCGGTTGGTCCGTATCCCGCACTTGGCACCAGCGCGCCCGATCCGCTCGAACTGGCGCGGGGATGGGCGTTGTCGGACCTCGGGCTCAACGCCGAGGCAGCCGCGGTGCTCGACCGGCAGCTGACGTCGGTGCCCGCCGGATCACGCCGCACCAGGGCCAGGTTCGGGGTACGGCGGTCACTCGCCCACGCGTTGTCGGGTGAGATCGAGCAGAGCTGCCACACGCTCGCCGACACCCTGGACGACGTGGCGCACATCGACTCCGCGACGGTGCGGGCCGACCTGCGGCAGCTGGCCAGGACCCTGGGCAGGTGGCACAACCACGGTGCCGTGCGGGAGGTCTACCCCGATCTCAAGCGCCTGCTTGCTCACCGTTGACCGCACGCGCAGGCCAACGTCGCCCGTTCGGCCCGCACCTCCTCCGCCTCCGGCTGGCCGAGCTCGGCGAACACCGCCTCCGCGGCCTGCCAGTGCTCGACCGCGTCAGCGTGCCGGCCGAGCGCGTGCATCGTCCGTGCCACACCGATCTCGCCGTGAGAGCGGTGGGTGCGGTTGCCGGTGCCGGTCGCGAGGTCGAGCAGTTCCAGGTAGAGCCTCAGCGCTCCCGGCCGGTCGCCACCGTCGCTGGCGGTGGCGGCCTGGTCTCGGCAGAGACGAGCGTGCAGATCGGCGTCGTCGACCCCACGGGCGGCCTCGGACGCGAGCCGGTGGTGGCGGCGTGCCTCGGGAAGCCTCCCGGCCAACCGGTGCGCGTCGGCGATGTTGGTCAGCGCGTAGGCGGCCACGACGGTGTCCTCCAGCTCCACCGCGATCTCGTGCGCCTCGACGTGGTCGCTGATGGCCTCGTCCAGCATCCCCAGGTGCTGCCGGTTCGCGCCGAGGTTGTTGAGCTCGTGGGCGAGACCGCGCTGGTGGCCGATCCCGCGGAGGATCTCCACGGCCGCGCCGTGGCGCCGCATGGCGAGATCGTGTTCGCGGTGCTGTTCGTTCAGGTACCCGAGCGAGCCCAGCGCGTGCGCCTGGCCGCGCAGGTCACCGCACTCCTCGTACTTCTCCAGCGCGGACTCGAAGTGCGCGATCGCCTCGCGGTGCCTGCCGAGCGGCATGGCGCACAGCGCGAGAGTGCACAGGCTCGACGCCTCGCCGCGCACGTCGCCGATGTCGCGCCACCGGGACAGGGCTTGCTCGGCGAGTTCCAGGGCCTCGGCGTGCCTGCCCAGCCGGTCGTTCGCGGAGGCGAGGCGGAGCAGCACGTGCGCCTCGCCGTAGAGGTCCGTCCCGTCGGAGAGGACCTTCCTGGCCAGTTCCATGGCCTCGACCCAGTCCTTGAACCGGTTCGCGGTGTAGTGGTGCCGCCAGACCAGTACGGCGAGCCGCCACGCGTGACCGGCCAGCCCGTGCTCACCCGCGTGCCGGATCGCGGCCGCGAGGTTGTCGTGCTCGGCGTTGATCCACTCCAGGGCGTCGCCCTGGTCGTCGAACCGCAGGCCCAGCGGACTCGTCCGGTCTGGGCACGGCTGGCCGGCGCGGTCGAACGGGTACGCGGCCCCGACCGCGTTCGCGAGGGTGACGAGGTAGAAGTCGAGCAGGCGGAGGCGCGCCGCGGACGCGTCCGAGGGTTCGGACGCCGCGAACTCCTTCACCGAGTCCAACATGCGGTAGCGGTCGGGGGCGACCTCTTCCAGCAGGCAGACCTCGTGCAGGTCGTCCAGCAGCTCACGGGTCGCCGCGACTTCGAGCCCGGCGAGCGCGGCCGCTCCCACGACGTCGACGTCCGGGCCGGGCAGCTGCCCGAACAACCGGAACACCGCGCGGTGTGGTTCGTCGAGCTGCAGGTAGGAGACTCGGACCGCGGTGGTGCCGTCCTCGCTCCACGGGCCGTTCTCCTCGATGAGGCCCAGCAGGTGGTCGAGCGACCACCGGTCGTGCCGCCGGAACAGCGCGGCCGCGACGTTGATCGGCATCGGCAGGTAACCGCAGCGCTTGACCAGTCCGGCGACGTCGGCCGACCTGCCCCGGATGCGGAACGGGTCGGTCAAGCTCTGGAACATCGCCAGCGCCTCGTCCGGAGGCAGCGGGGACAGCCGAACCTGCGCGCCGACGTCCGGATCGCCCATGTGTCTGCTGGTGACGATCGCGAAGCAGCCCTCCGCCTCCGGCAGCAACGGCCTGACCTGCTCCGAGGACGCGGCGTTGTCCAGCACCACGAGTGTCTTCGTACCGTAGAGCCTGGTCTGGAAGAGCGAGGCCTTGCGGCCGACGGTGTCCGGGATCTGCTCAGCGGGCACGCCGTGCTCCAGGAGCAGCTGGGTGAGTGCGTCCGAAATCGACGTCCTGGCGACGTTAGGGGTGAACCCGTTGAGCCGCACCATGATCTGCCCGTCCGGGAACCTGCCGCGGAGCCGGTGCGCGGACTCGACGGCCAGGCTCGACTTGCCGACGCCGGGCGCACCGCTGATCCACATCGCGCGGCGCTCGCCCGCTCCGGAGGCCGCCGACTCGATCGCTCCGAGCTCGTCCGCCCTGCCGGTGAACGCGCCGGGCCGGGACGGAAGCGAGCTGACCGGTTCGCCGCGCCGGGCGCGTTCAGCGAGGTTGCGCAGCACGGTTCCCGGTTCGATGCCGAACTCGGCGAGCGCATCCGACGCGGAGTCGAAGATCCTGATCGCACCGGCCCTGTCGCCGCAGGCGATCAACGCGCGCATCAGCAGTTCGGCGTACTTCTGGTTGTCCGGGCTGGTGCGGACAGCACGGCGCATCCGGTCCCGCGCCGACCGGTAGTCCCCGGTGACGAGCTCCAACTCCGCCAGATCACCGAGCGCGTCCCGGTAGCTGTCGTCGGGCAGGAACACCTCGGCGCCGCCGACCCTGTCGATGTCGATGTCCTCGATGAACCGGCCGCGCCACAACACCACCGCCTCGCGCAGCAGTTCGATGGCACCCCGCTTGTCGTTGTTCACCACGGCCAAAGCGGCTTCCTCGCGCAACCGGTCGAAGCGGACCGTGTCGATGTCGTCCTCGTCGACGCGCAGCACGTACCCGGTCGCCGTCGTTTCGATCGACGTGCCGGTGGACTCGAAAGCCTTGCGCAGCTTGTTGATGTACCCGCGGACGAGCGTGCGGCGTTCGGGCTGCTCCGGCCACACGATCTCGGTGATGCGTTCGGGTGACACGGGCCTGTTCGCGTGCAACAGGAGCACGACGAGGATGAAGCGTTGTTGCTGGTCTCCCAAGGACACCGGGGCTTGCTCGTGCCACGCCTCCAACGGACCCAGCATCCGGAACTCCACGCCGACCTCCTCGATGTCCACTCCTGTCTGGGTGGAATGTCGCGCGATACCCCTTCCGCGTGTCGATGTATCCGCTTTTTGTCCACCTTTGATCAACGCGAGGGGGCGACCGTGCTCCGAAGTCACGCAAGGTGTCGAGGGGGAGACAGATGGTGTCCGACGTGCTGCCCTGCTACGTGGTGTGCGACGTGTCGTTCTCGATGACCGGCCACGTCGACGAGGTGAACGCGGGGATACGTGAGTTCCGCGGGGTCGTGCACGCGGATCGGCGCGCCGCGGCGGAGGTCCGGCTCTGCGTGGTCGTGTTCGCGGACAGGGCGCTGGTCCTGCGGCCGCTCTCGCCTGCGCTCGACGCGGCGCCGCCGGTGGTGCCCCGGCAGGAGTCGGGGTCGGACTTCGGGGCGGTGTTCACGTTCGTGCGTTCTCTCGTCGAGCGCGACGTGGCGGAGCTCAAAGCGGATGAGATCGGGGTGCGGCGGCCGGTGCTGTTCTTCGTCTCCGACGGGCGGGCGACGGACCAGGACTGGCCGCGGGCGTTGGAGCGGCTCGCGGAGTCGCCGGCGCGGCCGGAGGTGGTCGCGTTCGGGCTCGGTGTCGTCGACCGGCAGGTGCTGGAGCGCATCGGCACGTCGCGGGTGTTCCTCGGCGGGGACGGGGTGCGGCTGGGCATCGCGCTGGCCTCATCGGTCGCACGGATGGTCCTGCGACCGGACCACGTGTGAGCGATCCACGGCGTGTCCACTTCTCGTCCACACGGCCCACGCAACCTGCCTCCGCCGCACGTGAGGACGCAAGGGGAGGAGAGCGGAGATGACGACGAACCTGGTCCGGGAGCTGAAGACGTTGCGCAAGGGGCGGGGCGTGCACGCGGGACGGATCGTGGACAAGATCGGCCCCGCGCTGGCCGTGGCCTGCGGGATCACCGGGGCCGACGGGTCGGTCGCCGCGAAGCAGAAGCTCGTCACGAGGCTGACCGAGCTGGTCGAGCAGCTGCCGGAGGACCTGCAGCTGCCGGCGCGGGCGGCGTTCGGGCTCACCTCCGAGGCCAGGCACCCGCTCTACCAGGAACGTGTCGGCTGGGTGGCGACCGTGATCGACCGCGACGCCCGCACCGTGCGCCGCCGCGTCGACGAGGCGGTGGACCAGCTGGCCGAGCTCGCCGCGACGACCACCCGGCGTGACGTCGGCGGCTGGCACACCGCGGAGCTGTCCGTGGCGGTCACCCTGGACCAGGGGCAGCCGGAGGTGCTGGAGCGCTACCAGGTCGTCGTCGACCAGGACGGGGTGGACTCGCTGGAGTTCGCCTCCGTGTTCCCGGTGCGCCGTCGGGACGTGGACGTGCATCTGCTGTACGGCGGCACGTTGCGCGACCGGAGCCTGGACCGCCCGGTGTTCACCCTCGTCCCGGCCACGCCGCTGGCACGCGGCGAGACGCACGACTTCGCTCTGCGCTACCGGTTGCAGAGCCGCGACGCCATGCACCCGTGCGTGCTGCACGTGCCCGACCGGCCGTGCGACCTGTTCGACCTGCGCGTGCGGTTCGAGCACGACGGCAAGCGGATCGTGCGCACGTTCGACGGGGTGCTGATGCGGTCGGACGGGGAGCCGGGCGGGATGCAGCAGGCGGTGGACCGGGCGGGGGACGTGCACCTGCGGTTCCGGCGGCTGCTGCCGGGGTTGCTGTACGGGGCGCGGTGGGGCGGGTCGGCGGTGTGCTCGGCGCGCCGGGCCTCGTGAGCGGAGGAGTTCGTCCACAAGCGACGGCATCTGACCACCGCGCTCGTCCGCGTCGGTCCCGGTACCGGGATCGGCGCGCAACACCTGAGCGAAGCTCGGAAAGCATCCAGCCGCAACCCCCAGGGCGCCAAGAATTCACGGTTGGAGTCGAGAAGGTCTCAACCGGCGCGGCTGGCTTGACAACGAAAGCTTCCCGCGCGAATCCTCCGCCTGTGCTGAAGCGAGGGAACGTCACCACGAAACTCATCGGTGTCGGCGCGTTGGTGCTGGCGATGGCAGCCTGTGGCGCCCCGCCCGCCAAGGAGACGCAGACCGGTGCCGCCGGGACCGCCAAGTCGGCGAGCGAGCTCGGCGGCATGGACAAGCTGGTCGAGGCCGCCAAGAAGGAGGGCAAGCTCAACGTCATCGCGCTGCCCCCGGACTGGGCGAACTACGGCGAGATCATCAAGGCGTTCGAGGCGAAGTACGGCATCAAGGTCGACTCGGCGCAGCCGGACGCGTCGAGCCAGGAGGAGATCAACGCCGCCAAGCAGCTCAAGGGCAACGACCGCGCGCCCGACGTGTTCGACCTCGGGCTGAACGTGGCGCTGGCCAACAAGGACCTGTTCGCCCCCTACAAGGTCAGCACCTGGGACGACATCGCCGCGGAGCTCAAGGACGCGGACGGTGCCTACTACGGCGACTACGGCGGCTTCATGTCGATCGGCTACGACGCCGCGAAGGTGCCGGCGCCGGCGAGCGTGAAGGACCTGCTCAAGCCCGAGTACAAGGGCAAGGTCGCGCTCAACGGCGACCCGACGCAGGCCGGTGCCGCGTTCTCCGGTGTCGTCATGGCGGCGCTGGGCAACGGCGGGTCCGCCGACGACATCGCTCCCGGTGTCGAGTTCTTCAAGCAGCTCAAGGCCGCCGGCAACTTCCAGCCGGTCGACCCGTCGCCCGCGACGATCGAGTCCGGGCAGACGCCGGTCGTCATCGACTGGGACTACACCAACGCCGCGCAGACCGCGAAGCTGCAGGGCAAGCTCGACTGGAAGGTCGTCGTGCCGGCCGAGGCCCAGATCGGCGGCTACTACAACCAGGCCATCAGCAAGGACGCGCCGCACCCCGCGGCCGCGCGCCTGTGGCAGGAGTTCCTCTACTCCGACGAGGGCCAGAACCTCTACCTGAAGGGCATGTCGCGCCCGGTCCGCCTGGACAAGATGGGCGACAAGGCGGACAAGGCCGCCAAGGACAAGCTGCCCAAGACCGACGGCAAGCAGGTGTTCCAGACGCAGGCGCAGGCCGACAAGGCCAAGGCCGTCCTGACCGCGACCTGGGCTCAGGCCATCGGATGACGAGTGTCGCTCCCGTAGCGACGACGCCCGGCGGTTCCACCAAGATCAAGGGTGGGGCCGCCGGTCGGCCGTCTGCGGCCGCCTGGCTCGTCGCGGTGCCGTTCCTCGCGTTCGTCGGGGTCTTCCTCGTCTACCCCACGGTCCTCGTGCTGTTCGGTGCCTTCCAGGACTCGAACGGCGCGCTGACGCTCGACAACCTCACGACCCTGTTCACCGGGGTCGTCTTCGACGCCTTCGTGCGCAGCATCGAGCTCTCCGCGCTCACGGCGGTGATCGGCGCGATCTTCGGCGCGCTGCTCACCTGGGCGGTCGCGGTCGGCAACCCGGACGGCATGCTGCGCCGGGTCGTCGTCGCCGGAAGTGGCGTGCTCGCGCAGTTCGGTGGCGTGCCGCTCGCGTTCGCGTTCCTCGCGACGGTGGGCTTCGAAGGTCTCGTCACGAAGTTCCTGCGCGACAACGTCGGCATCGACCTCTTCGCGGGCAGCGCGTGGCTGTTCGAGCTGCCCGGACTGACGCTCGTCTACACGTTCTTCCAGATCCCGTTGATGGTCATCGTGTTCCTGCCGGCGCTCGACGGGCTCCGTCCGCAGTGGCGCGAGGCGAACGCGAGCCTCGGCGGCACGAGCTGGACGTACTGGCGGCACGTCGGCGGGCCGATCCTGCTGCCGCCGTTCCTCGGCGCGCTGCTGTTGTTGTTCGCCAACGCCTTCAGCGCCTACGCCACGGCCGCCGCGCTCGTCTCGCAGGGCAGCCCGATCGTGCCGCTGCAGATCCGCGGGTTCCTCACCGGTGAGGTCGTGCTCGGCCAGGAGAACCTCGGCAAGGCGCTCGGCCTCGGCATGGTGGTCGTGGTCAGCATCGCGATGGGCGTGAACGTGCTGCTGCAGAAGAGGGTGGCCAAGTGGGTTCGCTAGTGAAGCAGCGCGTCCTGCGCACGGTCGTCCTGCTGGTCCTCGGCGTCTACTTCCTGCTGCCGCTGATCGCGATGGCGGAGTTCTCCACGCGGGGCAGGAACAACACCCGCAGCCTCGAGTCGTGGACGTCCATCGTCGACGACGACGGCCTGATGGAGGCGCTCGTCAACTCGCTGCTGCTGTCGGTCACGAGCGCGGTGCTGATG
The DNA here is from genome assembly GCF_042738015.1 of Lentzea sp. NPDC059081. Taxonomy (NCBI): domain Bacteria; kingdom Bacillati; phylum Actinomycetota; class Actinomycetes; order Pseudonocardiales; family Pseudonocardiaceae; genus Lentzea; species Lentzea sp. NPDC059081. The sequence continues at coordinate 32,092 of NZ_JBHYGW010000044.1, read as the reverse complement.
CTGGTGCTGCTCGTGCCGACGATGGCGTGGATCCGGCTGCGGCTGCCCCAGCTGCAGCGGCTCGTCGAGTTCCTGTGCCTGCTGCCGCTCGCGATTCCCGCGATCGTGCTGGTGGTCGGCATGGCGCCGTTGTACGCGTGGGTGAACTACTTCCTCGGCGACTCGCCGCTGACGTTGACGTTCGCCTACACGATCCTGGTGCTGCCGTTCGCCTACCGCGCGGTCGACGCCGGACTGTCCGCCATCGACCTGAAGACGCTGGCCGAAGCCGCGCGCAGCCTCGGCGCGTCGTGGTTCACGGTGCTGTGGAAGGTCGTCGTGCCGAACATCCGCGTCGCGCTCATCGGTGCGTCGCTGTTGTCCGTGGCGTTGGTGCTCGGCGAGTTCACCATCGCGTCGCTGCTCAACTTCGACACGTTGCAGGTGCAGGTCAACCTGCTCGGCAAGCGCAACGCGGGTGTGTCCATCGCGGTGTCGTTGCTGTGCCTGCTGTTCGCGTTCGTCCTCTTGTTCGCACTTTCCTACGTCGGCCAGCGTCGCCGTCAGACCGTGGTCGAGGAGTAATCAGACATGGGTCATCTGGAACTCACGGGGCTGAGGAAGTCCTTCGGCGGCAACGCTGCGCTGGACGGGCTCGACCTCGAGCTGGCCGAAGGCGAACTGGTGTCGCTGCTCGGCCCGTCGGGCTGCGGCAAGACGACGGCGCTGCGCATCGTCGCGGGCTTCGAGACCGCCGACTCCGGCACGGTCACGGTGGGCGGCAAGGACATCACGAAGGTCCCGGCCAACAAGCGGGACATGGGCATGGTCTTCCAGGCGTACAGCCTCTTCCCGAACATGACCGCGGCGCAGAACGTCGCGTTCGGCCTGAAGATGCGCAAGGCGGACGCCAAGAAGGCGGGCGAGCTGCTCGAACTGGTCGGGCTCGCCCACCTGGGCGGCCGCTACCCGCACCAGATGTCGGGCGGTCAGCAGCAACGCGTCGCGCTGGCGCGTGCTCTCGCGATCCAGCCGCGCGTGCTGCTGCTCGACGAACCGCTGTCCGCGTTGGACGCCAAGGTCCGCGTGACCCTGCGCGACGAGATCCGCCGCATCCAGACGGAGCTCGGCATGACGACGCTGTTCGTCACGCACGACCAGGAGGAGGCGCTCGCCGTCTCCGACCGGGTCGGTGTCATGTCGCACGGCCGGCTGGAGCAGCTCGACGCGCCGTCCGTGGTGTACCGGCAGCCCGCGACGGCGTTCGTGGCGCAGTTCGTCGGCGTCACGAACTCGGTGGAGGCCAAGGCGGAGGGGCAGACCGTCGTGATCAACGGCGTGTCGCTGCCCGCGACGCACGACCAGCCGTCCGGCAGCGACGTGCGGGTGATCGTGCGGCCGGAGGACATCGGGGTCGCGGCGCACGACGGCGCGCAGGGCAGGATCGTCGGTGACGTGCTCACCCAGTCGTTCCTCGGGCCGGTCACGCGGATCTCTGTCAGAGTGGGCGAGCAGGTCCTGCGGGTCGACCAGCCGTCCAACCAGGCGGCGGCGTTCCAGCCCGGCACGCAGGTCGCACTGGACCTCAGCGAATCAAGGATCATGGTGGTGCCTGGATGATCAGGAAGCTCCTCGCGCGCGACACGGCGGAGGCCCACCGGGTCGCGACGCCGTTGGAGCTGTTGTTCGACCTGAGCTTCGTGGTGGCGGTCGCGCAGGCCGCCGCCTCGTTGCACCACGCCGTGGTCGAGAACCACATCGGCCACGGCGTGCTCGCGTTCTGCATGGCGTTCTTCGCGTTGTGGTTGCCCTGGCTGAACTTCACGTGGTTCGCCAGCGCGTTCGACAACGACGACACGCTCTACCGGATCATCACGATGGTGCAGATCGCGGGCGTGCTCGTGATCGCGGCCGGCATCCCGCGCGTCTTCGAGCACGACGACTACCGCGTGGTCGTCGGCGGCTATGTCGTGATCCGGCTCGCGATGGTGGCGCACTGGCTGCGCGCGTCGCGGGACAACCCGGAGCACCGGGCGTGCACGCAGCGGTACGCCATCGGCATCGGCGTCATGCAGGTTCTCTGGGTGCTGTGGGTCGTGGTGGCGCCGCCGTCGCTGGCGATCCCGCTCTGGGTCGTCTTCATGATCGGTGAGCTGCTGGTGCCGCTGTGGGCTGAGCGCGCGTCGGCCACGACCTGGCACCCGCACCACATCGCCGAACGGCACGGCCTCTTCACGCTGATCGTGCTCGGCGAGTCGATCCTGGCCGCCACCCTGGCGTTCCAGAAGGGCTTCGACAGCGGCGTCAACCTGATCTCGCTCGCCGCGGCGTCACTGGTGATCGTGTTCTCGGTGTGGTGGATCTACTTCGAGGCGCCGACGCACCTGCACAACCTGCGCAAGGCGTTCCTGTGGGGCTACGCGCACCTGCTCATCCTCGGCTCGATCGCCGCGCTGGGCGCCGGGCTCGCCGCGTCCGTCGACTACGACCTGCACCTCTCGCACGCGCCGGGCACGACCGTGGCCGCGTTCACGACCGTGCCGCTGGCCGTGTTCCTGCTGTGCGCCTGGTACGTGCAGGACTGCCCCGGCCAGGACGGGATCCGGAAGTACCTGCTGCCGGCCGGGTCGGTGGCGGTGCTCGCGGCGACGTTCGGACCCGCGCCGATCCACGTCACGGCGGGGATCGCGCTGGTGCTGGTGGTCGCGACCAGGCTGGTGGGAGCGGCGGAGCGGGTCGAGGTCTGAGGCACTTCCGCGTCTTCTCCTCGTTCTGACACGCGGAGTGAAATGATCGTCACCATGACCGGTGTCCGTGAGCTCCGCCTGGTCGTCACCGCCGACGACTACGAAGAAGCCCTGCGTTTCTACCGAGACGTCCTCGGCCTCGAGCAACGGGCGGCGTTCGCCTCCGACGGCGGGCGGGTCACGATCCTCGAGGCGGGCAGGGCGACGCTGGAGCTCGCCGACCGGCCGCACGCCGAGTTCATCGACGACGTCGAGGTCGGCAAGCGGGTCGCCGGGCACATCCGGGTCGCGTTCGAGGTCACCGACTCCGCCGGCGTGACCCGCACCCTGGAGGCGGCGGGGGCAGAGGTCGTCGCGGAGCCCACCCGGACGCCGTGGAACTCGCTGAACGCCCGGCTGGAAGCACCGGCCGGGCTGCAGCTGACGCTGTTCCAGGAGCTGGGCGAGTAGATGACGATCTCCGCTGCCGGGTACCGCGACCTCGCGAACCGGGACGTGCTCGCGTGCGCCGTCGTCACCGTCGCCGCCAAGTTACCGATGTCGATGACGCCGCTGATGATGGTGTTCCTGACCAGGGGACTGCCCGGCGGGTACGTGCTGGCCGCGTCGCTGGTGGCCGTCTACGTGCTGGGGGAGATCCTCGGCGCCGCGCTGCTCGGGCTGTTCCTCGACCCGTCCCGGATGCGCGGGCAGCTGTCGGTCGGGCTGGTCGTCGGCGCGGTCGCGTTCACGACGCTGGCGCTCACGACGAACGTGACGGTGCTGGTCATCGCGGCGTTCATCGCGGGTGCCGGGCCGTCGACGACGCCGGGCGGGCTGCGGGCGATGCTGCTCGGGCTGGTGCCGGACGCGTTGGTGCCCAAGGCGATGGGCTTCGACGCCATGATCACGCAGGTGGTGTGGGCGGTGGCGCCCGCGCTCGTCACCGTGCTGGCGTTGAGCGTCGACCGGCGGGCGCCCGTCGTGGTGTCGGTCAGCCTGGTCGTCGTGGCGGCGTGGCTGGTGTTCATCCTGCCGCGCGGGCACGTGACGTCCCGGCGCGGCACGGCGAAGGTGAGCGTCGTGACGTCGGCGTGGCCGATCTACCTGGTGAGCGCGGCGGCACTGGCGCAGCTGGCGGTCGCGGAGCTCGTGCTGCCCGCGCTGCTGGAGCACCGGGGGATCGGCGTCGGCTGGACCGGGCCGCTGCTCACCGGGTTCGCGGCGTGCAGCGCGCTGGGGGCGGTGCTGTACGGGCTGAAGCCGTGGCCGGGCACGTTCCGCACGCAGGGGCTGGTGCTGCTGGTGCTCACGGCGACGTGCGTCGGCGCGGTGGCGTTGTTCCCCAACCTGCCGGGCATCACGGGCGCGCTGCTGGCGGCCGGGCTGTTCCAGTCGGGCGTGCTCGTGACGCGGAGCCTGGCGTTGCGCGAACGGCTGCCGGTCGGCGCGCACGCGCCGGGGCTGTCGTTGATGTACTCGGTGACCGGTGCGGGGTACGGGCTCACCGCGGTCGTCGTCGCGTGGGCGATGGACGTGGGCTCGCCGGTCTGGGCGGTCTTCGGCGGCGTCGCCGTCACCCTGGTCCTGACAGCGATCAGCGCGGCTGCCGAACGCCGGCAGCCGCGCTGATCTGCGTGGAAACTGATCTGGGTGGGAGCTCCTACCCGCGGTAGAAGTTGCCCTGGGTCTGCACGTTCAGCTCGTCCGTGCGGAAGAGCTTCGCCACGAACGTCCGCGGGTCGCGCATGTCGATGACGTCGAAGCCGCGGCCCATCTCCGAGGAGTAGATGTAGCCGTTGTACCAGTACGTGGACCACGTACCGCCGCCGGCGCCGTTCGCCATCGGGCCGCGCTCGAAGAAGCCGATCTCACGCGGCTTGGCCGAGTTGGTGAAGTCCCACACCGAGATGCCGCCCTGGTACCAGGACTGCACCATGATGTCCTTGCCGGGCACCGGGATCAGCGACCCGTTGTGCGCGACGCAGTTCTCGGTGTCGCCCTGCATGCGCGGGATCTTGTAGTAGGACTTGAAGACCAGCTTGCGGTTCTTGCCCTTGCCCACGATGTCGTAGATGCCGTTGGCACCGCGGTTCGGGCCGATCTTCTCGTTGCACGTCGCCGCGCCACCGCCACCGAGCTCGTCGGTGAAGACGACCTTGGTGCCGCTGTTGTTGAACGTCGCGGAGTGCCAGAACGCGAAGTGCGCGTCGTCCTGGACCCGGTTGATCTCGACCAGGTTCTCGCGGTCGGTGATGTCCCAGAGGACGCCGTCACCCATGCACGCGCCGGCCGCGAGGTCGAGCTGCGGGTAGACGGTGATGTCGTGGCAACCGGTGGTGGCCGAGGTGTAGCCGGTCTCGATCGTGCCGGGGACGCCGGGGTTCGCGCCGTCCGGGAAGAGCACCGGAGCCTTGATCAGCGACGCCGACGCCGGGTTCTTCACGGGAACCTTGACGATCGAGATCTTGTCGTGCGGCGGCTGGCAGTCAGGGAACGTGGCGCTCGGCGAGTAGGACGAGACGTAGAGGTAGACGCTCTTCTTGTCCTTGGCGGGCACCATCGTGTGGGTGTGCGAGCCGCAGTCGGTCTCGACGGCGGCGACGTAGCGCGGCGCGCTCTTGTCGCTGATGTCGAAGACCTTGATGCCTTCCCAGGACGACTTCTCGGTCGCCGGCTGGGAGACGCTGTTGCAGGAGTTGTCGTTGCGCGACGAGTCCGTCGACAGGAACAGCAGGTTCCCGTACACCGAGATGTCGTTCTGCGATCCCGGGCAGAGGACCTGCGCCTTGATCGTCGGCTTCTTCGGGTTGCGGACGTCGTAGATGACGAACCCGTTGTAGTTGCCGACGAACGCGTAGTTGTCCTGGAACGCGATGTCGGTCTGCGTCGAGTCGAGCGGAGCCTGCTTGTCCAGGTGGGCGACCGGGACCATGTTGCGGCTGCGGGAGATCTCGTCGACCCCCGGGAGACCGTTGACCGCTTCCGCCTGCGCCTCGAGTTGGGCCTCGGACAGCCCGCTGCCGTCGGACGGCAGGTCGGGCTCGGCGTGCGCAGGCGCGGTCAACGTCGACAGCGTCAGCGCGAGCGCCCCCAGAACCGCCAACGGCGCTCTGCGCCGCCGGGCCGTTGCGCGTGAAGTCACTGCTTTACCCCCTCATTACGGGTTGGTGAGGGGGAGTATGACCCTTTCGCCTTGCTAAAGGCCAGCTTCTTTCGGAGGGTTCTGTCTCAGTCGGTAGGCACCGGATCACGCCTGGTGAACTGTATTGTCCGAAGCATGCGTTCTGGGTTGGTCGTGGTCGTGGCGGCGTTCGCCCTGTTGGCAGGCTGTTCGTCGGAGCCGGAACAGGCGCCGGTCATCGCGCCGGACACTCCCGGCGGCTCGGCGCCCACCATCGCGGCCTCGGACGCGAGCCGTGCCGTCCCGCCCCCGCCCAACGACGCCGACCGCGACTACGTGTCGATGATGATCGCGCACCACGAGCAGGCGCTGGCCATGACGAGGTTCGCCCCGGACCGCGCCGAGAACGCGACGGTGAAGGGGCTGGCGGACCGCATCCGCTACAGCCAGGAGCCCGAGATCGGCGCCATGAAGCAGTGGCAGCGGATGAACAACCTCGTGGGCTCCCACGGCGACCACGGCTCGATGCCCGGCATGGCGACGCAGGACCAGTTGACCGCCCTGGGTGCCGCGCGCGGCAAGGACTTCGACCGGATGTTCCTGGAGCTGATGATCAAGCACCACGAGGGTGCGATCAAGATGGCGACGGACGTGCGCGGGGCCGGCAACAACGTCCAGGTCGAGGAGATGGCGGACGACGTGGTGGCCACGCAGTCCGACGAGATCAACCGGATGAAGGCGCTGCTGCCGACCCTCTGAGGCGGGTCTACTCCGTGCGCTGGCGGGGGAGGACCATGTCCTCCGCGTGCGTGAACCGTTCGGGCTCGTTGCCCGTCACCAGCCGTGCGATCGTGCGGTGGCCCTTGTGCGCCTCGCGGAACGCGTCGGACGCGACCCAGGCGCGGAAGGCGTCCTCCGACTCGAACTCGTTGACGGAGACGTAGGGCTGGTCGTCCTGGGTCGGCTTGAGCAGCGTGCTGCGCAGGAGGCCGGGGACTCCGGGGAGGTGGGTGCGCATGTTGCCGCGGAAGTAGCGCTCGAACTCCTCGGACATGTCCGGGTTCACGAACATCCGGTTGGTCGCGATGAACATGCTGGCCTCCCTGATCCCGACGCTCTGTCGGGAACTATTCCAACTCCCCGTCGGGAAATCAAGCGCGATACGATCCGGGTGTGCCGAGGATCAGCGCAGACACCGTGGCGGAGCACCGCGCCAACCGGTTGCGCGCCCTGCTGGACGCCGGGCGGGAGATCGTGGCGACCGAGGGGGCGGAGGCGCTGACGCTCGCGTCGCTCGCGAGACGCGTCGGGCTGTCGCGGCCGAGCCTCTACGAGTACTTCCGCTCGCGGGAGGAGCTGGTCGCCGCGATCGTGTCCGACGCCCTGCCGGAGTGGGCGGACAAGCTGGAGGACGCGGTCAACGGCGCGGACTCCGTGCCGGACAAGATCGAGGCGTACCTGCGGACCGAGCTCGCGATCATCACCGACGGCAGCCACGGTGCCGTGGTGGCCCTGTCCGCGCACGCGCTGCCGGACTCGTCGCGCGAGCAGATCAGGGCCGAGCACGAACGGTTGCTGGCGCCGTTGGTCGGCGTCTTCACGACGGCCGGGGTGCAGCGCGCGCAGCTGCGGGCGATGCTCGTCCACGCGATGGTCGAGGCGACGTCCCGGATGATCACGCCGGGCCGCACCGAGCACAACGAGGCGGTCATCCGGACGTTGCTCGACCAGGTCGTGCACGGACTGGACCAGCCCATCAGCTGAACGGCACGACCTCGCCGTGGCGGACGAGCTCGCCGTACCGCCCCGGTCGCACCGGGCCGAGCGCCAGGTCCAGCACCGCCTCCGCGGCCTGCGCCGGGGTCGGGGCGGTGCTGACGTCCCACCACAGCGCGGACGTCGGCGTGTTGATCATGCCGGGGCAGACCGCGGCGACCAGGACGCCGCGCTGTGCGTCGGTCTCGCGCCGTTCGTCCGCCAGCACGCGCACGGCGGCGACCTGGAAGACCTTCGACGGGATGTTCACGAACCCCGGCCACGCACCGGCTTTCGCGCTGCCGTCCTTGACGGCGTCGCGCCACCGCGCGACCTGCTCGTCGACCTCGTCCAATGAGGACGGTCGGGTGAAGTGCTCGTGCAGCACGGGTGCGACGTGGTGGAGCGTGCCGAGCGAGCTGGCGACGACGAGCAGTCGGCCGTGGTCGTTCAGGATCGGCGCGAACGCCCGCAGCAGCCTGGTGGTGCCGAAGTTGTTGACCTCGGCGTACTCGTCGATGATCTCGCGCGGGTCGTCGTCGGGGCCGACGCGCATGACGGCGTTGCCGACCACGACGTCGATACCGCCGTGGCGTTCCTCGATCCGGTCGGCGAGCTCGGCGGCCGCTCGGGGGTCCGCGACGTCCAGCAGCTCACCGCGGACCTGCGCGCCACCGCCCGGCACCGCCTGCGCGGCCTCGGTGACGCGGTCGACGTCCCTGCCGGTCAGGTAGACGGTGTCGGCGGGCGTCAGGCGCTGCGCGAGCCCTTCGGTCAGCGCGAGGCCGAGGCCCTGGGTGGCGCCGGTGACCAGTGCGATCGTCATGGGTCAGGCCTTCGCGAGGAGGGTTTCGGAGTACGTCCAGAGGCGGGCGGCGTTGTCCGGGTCGAGGGCGAACCGGGCCACGCCGCGCATCGGTGGTGTCTCGTCGCGGCGGTCGGCCGTCCGGGTCTCGTTGCAGTCGTCGAAGTACCGGCCGCCGATGCCCTCCAGCAGCGGTGACGTGGCGACGAGGACGGACGTCGCGGCGCCCTGCCCGGTCGTCTTGATGATCGCGGGGTCGACCCCGGTCGGGCCGATGTGACGCTGCAGGTTGGTGTAGATCGCGCCGGGCATGACGGCGTTCGCGGTGATGCCGTCGGCCGCCCACCGGCGCGTCGCCTCCACGGCGAACAGGACGTTGGCGGTCTTGCTCTGGCCGTAGGCGCCCCACGGCTCGTAGGTGCGGAACGCGTAGTGCACGTCGTCGAAGATCACCGGCGAGAGCATGTGTCCGCGGGAGGTGAGCGAGACGATGCGTGCGTTGCCGGCGGCCTTGAGAGCGCCGTGCAGGCCCGTGGCGAGGGCGAAGTGGCCGAGGTGGTTGGTGGCGAACTGCCATTCCCAGCCCTGCTCGGTGTACTGCTCGGGCGTCGCCATCACGCCCGCGTTGTTGACGAGGACGTGCAGCGGGCCGCGCCAGCTCCGTGTGAACTCGTCGACGGACGCGAGGTCCGTGAGGTCGAGCCGTGCGACCTCGACGGTGCCGCCGATGTCCTTCGCGACCTTCTCGCCCGCGGCGACGTCGCGCACGGCGAGAGTCACCTCGGCTCCGATGCCGGCGAGCGCGCGGGCGGTCTCCACGCCGATGCCGGAGGACCCGCCGGTGACGACCACGCGCTTGCCGGTGAAGTCGATCCCCTGGGCGACCTCGGCGGCGGTACTGCTGAACCCGAACTCTGTTTCGATCACGTCTTCGAAGCTAGGCGCGTTCTGGGCATGCGGGTAGCGAAAGTATGTCAAGCGGGGTATGCGTAAACGTCATGAGCTTGAGTGACGCGTCGCTGGTCGCGCTGAGGGTGTTCCGCGAGGTGGCCGAGCGTGGCACGTTGACGGGGGCGGCGACGGCGCTGGGGTACACGCAGTCCGCGGTGTCCCGGCAGATCGCGTCGCTGGAACGGGCGGCGGGTGCCGTGCTGCTCGAACGGCGGTACGACGGTGTGCAGCTCACGGCCGCGGGCCGGCTCGTGCTGCCGCGGGCCGCCACCGTGGTGGAGCAGGTCGACGCGGGTGCGCGAGAGCTCGCCGGGCTGCCGGACGAGGACGAGAGCACGGTCCGGCTCGGCTGGTTCGCGACGGCCGGGGCGTGGCTGCTCCCGCGGGCGCTGACGGCGTTGGCGCACACGCATCCGTCGATCACGGTGGTCACGCGGGAGGGGAGCACGCCGGCGCTGGTGCGGGCGTTGCGGGCGGGCACCCTGGACATCGCGCTGATCGCGTCGGCGCCGCCGTTCCGCGCCCCGGACGACGAGATCCCCGCGCTGGAGGTCGACACCCTCGTCGAGCGCACGCTGCGTGTGGCGGTGCCGTCGGTGCACCCGTTGGCGCGCAACGACTACATCGACGTCGAGGACCTGCGTGGCCAGCGGTGGATCTCCGGCTCCGGCGACCCGTGGGTGATGGGGGTGTGGCCCGGCCTCGACGAGCGGCCCGTCGTCGCGCACACGGCCCGCGACTGGCTGGCGAAGCTGCAGCTGGTCGCGGCGGGGTTCGGCATCACGACGGTGCCCACGTCGCTGGTCGCGGTCGCGCCCGCCGGGGTGCGGATCCTGCCCGTGCGGGGCGGGCCCGCCGAGCGGCGCCGGGTGCTGCTCGCGCGGCTGCCGGGGCCGGTGTCCGACCCGGTCGAGCGGCTGGCCGCGGCGTTGCGGACCGTCTTCGTCGAGACCGAGTAGTCCATCAACCGATCGGTTGATCCCGGTGTCGCCGCTCGTTCGATGATCTTCCGCTCGTGCTGCCCGATCGTGGTGGCATGGCAATCATCGAAGTGCGCGACCTCGGCAAGCGGTACGGGCCGAAGGTCGCGGTGGACTCGGTGTCTTTCGAGGTGGCCGAGGGGGAGATCTTCGGCGTGCTGGGGCCGAACGGCGCGGGCAAGACCACGACGGTCGAGTGCGTGTCGGGGCTGCGCAGGCCGGACCGGGGGAGCGTGTCGGTGCTGGGGCGGGAGCCCGCGGCGGTGCGGTCGTCGATCGGGGTGCAGCTGCAGGCTTCCGAGCTGCCGGAACGGATGCGCGTCGGCGAGGCGCTGGAGTTGTTCTCGTCGTTCTACCCGTCGCCCGCGGACTGGTCGGAGCGGCTGGGGCTCGCGGAGCACCGGAAGGTGGAGTTCGGGCAGCTGTCCGGGGGATTGAAGCAGCGGCTGTCGATCGCGCTGGCGCTGGTCGGGTCGCCGCGGGTGGCGATCCTCGACGAGCTGACGACCGGGCTGGACCCGCAGGCGCGGCGCGACACGTGGTCCGTGATCGAGGAGGTGCGGGCGGCGGGCGTGACGATCCTGCTGGTCACGCACTTCATGGAGGAGGCGGAGCGGCTCTGCGACCGGGTGGCGGTGTTCCGCGACGGCCGCATCGCGGCGCTCGACACGCCCTCGGGGCTGGTGTCGCGTGTGGACGGTGCGACGCGGGTGCGGTTCGTGCCTTCCGCCGCGCTGGACCTCGAGCTGGTGCGGGCGCTGCCCGAGGTCGACGAGGTGTCGCTGGTGGGGGAGCAGGTCGTCGTCAGCGGGTCGGACGCCGTGCTGCACGCGGTGACGTCCCTGTTGGCGCGCAAGCAGGTGGTGGCGCGCCAGCTGCGCGTCGACCAGGTGTCGCTGGACGACGCCTACGTGGAGCTGACCGGGGGTAGTGATGTTGAAGATCGTTGAGATCGAGGCGCGGCTGTTCCTGCGCGACCGGCTGAACTCGTTGTTCGCGGTGGTGTTCCCGTCACTGCTGTTGCTGGGGCTGGGGGCGGTTCCCGCGTTGCGCGAGCCGTTGCCGGACTTCGGCGGCATCCGGTTCATCGACAGCTACCTGTCGTCGCTGGTCGTGTTCACGCTGGCGTTCATCGGGTTGCAGCGGGTGCCGACGGTCGTGGCCGCGTACCGGGAGAAGGGCGTGCTGCGGCGGCTGGCGACGACGCCGATGCACCCGGCGCGGTTGCTGGCGGGGCAGATGATCGTCAACTTCGCCGCGGCGATCTTGTCGGTGCTGCTCGTTATGGTGGTCGGGTACGTCGTTTTCGACGTCGACCTGCCCCACCATCCACTCGGCCTGGCGTGTGCCGTGGTGCTGGGAGGGGCCGGGACGTTCGCGCTGGGCCTGGTGATCGCCGCGCTGGCCCCGAACGCGCGGGCGGCCGGTGGCTGGGCGACGGCGGTGTTCATGCTGCTCATGTTCCTGGGCGGCGTGTACCTGCCGCGGTTCATGCTGCCCTCGGCGATCCTGGAGATCGGGTCCTACGCGCCTCCGGGCGTGGAGGCGTTGCAGCAGGCGTGGCTCGGTGCCGCGCCGGATTGGAGGCAACTCGCGGTCATGGGGTTCGTGGGCCTCGTGGCGGGTAGCGTCGCGGCCAGGACCTTCCGCTGGGAGTAGCGCGTGGACATGGCCTCGTTGGACACGTGGGAGCGCAGGCTCATCGCGATCGCTCGCGTGATCCCGTACTTCGTGCTGACGGTGACGACGGCGTTGTACGTGATCTTCACCGAGCACTCGGCACCGGAGCGCTGGTTCACCTACGGCGTGGTCGCGTTCGGCTACGTGTGGATGGCGTGGTGGTTCACGTTCCACCCGTCGTGGCACAAGCGCGCGGACCTGATGGCCGTGTTCATCACCGGCATGGTGGTGTTCTACGGCGTGCTCGGCATGCGCGAGCACTGGTTCGGCGCGGTGTCGTACGCGGTCTACATCTACGCGAGCGAGGTGCTGCGCGGCCGCTGGATGTTCTTCGTGGTGGCGCTGACGGCCTGCCTGGCGACGCTGTCCCTGTTCGGCGGCTATCCGCCGGTCGGGGCGCGGGCCGCGTTCTGGCTGCTGCTGGCGGTGTTCGTGGTGGTGGCGTGCACGTTCACCTACGTGGGGCACGTGACCACCGAGCAGTCCCGGATGCGCAAGGAGCTGCTGGAGGAGAACGAGGGCCTGCACGCCCAGCTGCTGGTGCAGGCGCACGAGGCCGGGGTGCTGGACGAACGCCACCGGCTGGCCGGCGAGATCCACGACACCCTGGCACAGGGGCTGACGGGGATCATCACCCAGCTGTCGGCGGCGACTGCCGGTGACTGGGAGCGGCGGGTGGCGGTGGCTCGTGAGCTGGCTCGTGCCAACCTGGCTGAGGCTCGCCGGTCGGTGCACGCGTTGAGGCCGCCCGCGTTGGACTCCGCGGCGTTGCCCGAGGCGTTGGACGAGGTGGCCTCGGGGTGGTCCGTGGTTTACGGGGTGCCTGTTTCCGTGACGTTGACCGGGGCGGCTCGGGCCATGCATCCGGAGGTGGAGGTTGCCCTGTTGCGGACTGCGCAGGAGGCGTTGGCGAACGTGGCCAAGCACGCTTCCGCTTCTCGGGTCGGGGTGACGTTGTCCTATATGGAGGATGTTGTGGCGTTGGATGTTCGGGATGACGGGGTCGGGTTTGATCTCTCGGTGTCGTCTTCCGGGTTCGGGTTGCCGGCCATGCGGCATCGGGTGCATCGGTTGTCCGGGGCGTTGTTCGTGGAGTCCGAGGTTGGGGGAGGGACTGCTGTTTCTGTTCGGGTTCCTGGGTGAGTGGTGGGTTTTGTGCCGGGCGAGTTCCAGCGTGGTTGCTCTGGGCGGTCGGGTGCCTGTTCCAGCGTGGTCGTGCACCTCGGACGAAAGACTGATGTACATCGCCGCTCCGCGACGATTGCGATTGGGGCTTGACTTCGGGGCCCTTGCGAGGCGCTCTGTCGGCCGGAAAAGGCCGGATGCTTCGCAACCGGCCGATCCCATCAGGGGTAGCACCTCGCACCCAAAGTCAAGCCCCAATCGCAAAACCACGAGTGGGTGCACCGCTACCCATCTGGGCAAGGTCTGACTGCTCGCCTTCGGCATCGCTTGGGCGCCTCGGCTTCGCCGTTGGCGGTGCGGGGGTTGTTCCTGCTCGCCTTCGGCATCGCTTGAGAGGTGTGTTGCTTGATTCGGCTGGTGATCGTTGATGACCACCCCGTTGTTCGTGACGGGTTGCGGGGGATGTTGGCTGCTGCCGACTTCGAGGTGGTTGGTGAGGCCGCGTCCGGGGATGAGGCGGTCGCTGTGGTTGAGGCGGTCGGGCCCGATGTGGTGTTGATGGACCTGCGGATGCCCGGGTCTGACGGGGTGTCGGCGATCGAGCGGTTGCGTGGGCATCCGTGTCGGGTGTTGGTGTTGACCACGTACGACACGGATCGGGACGTGTTGCCGGCGATCAAGGCCGGGGCCACCGGGTACCTGTTGAAGGACACGCCTCGGGAGGAGTTGCAGCGGGCTATTCGCGCTGCTCATGCTGGGGAGGCCGTGTTGTCGCCCGCGGTGGCCACTCGGTTGTTGGGGCAGGTTCGGGAGCCTGCTTCCGAGCCGTTGTCGGGGCGTGAGCTGGACGTGTTGGCGTTGGTGGCCAAGGGGTCTACCAACCGGGCTGTGGCGGCGGCTCTGTTCATCAGCGAGGCGACGGTCAAGACGCACTTGTTGCACGTCTACGCGAAGCTCGGGGTGGGGGACAGGGCGGCGGCTGTCGCGGTGGCGTATGAGCGCGGGTTGTTGCGTGTTCAGGGGCGGTGAGCACTGCGCGGTGCGACCGGGTGGCTCGTGTGGCGGTGTGCACGACCGCGGCGGGACCAACCCCCGTTGGCCCCGCCGCTGCGGCAACTCCCCCTTGCCACTCCCTCACCCCTCGCGATGTAGGAACTCGCGCCAGTCGCCCAGATACGAGATGTCCTTGATGTCACCCGAACGGAGTAGGTCGTCGACCCTGTCCGAGCGCAGGACGGTGGCCAGGGCGGCACTGCCGTCCTCCAGCTCGATGACGCCTATCTCCAGCTCCGGGGGTTCGGCTGGGACCAGGTGGTCGCGGAGGACCTTCAGCGGCAGGTCGTAGAGCTCACCCACCACCCGGGCCGAGCCCGACTCGTGCATCGCGGGGAAGGTGTCCCGCACCGAGAAGTAGCGGTACCTGGGCGCACTGCGGGCTCGGCAGACCATCGGGGTGCCCTGCAGCTGGGAGTGCAGCGGGCCGCCCTTCATGCCGCCGCCGTTGAGGAAGATCAGTGCCATGGCTCTCCGTCGGGTGGATGGGAGTGGACAGGGTCGAGAGGGGGAGACCGGTGCCGCCGTGCCGGGAGGAGACGAGCTCGGCGGCGATGGAGATCGCTGTCTCCGCCGGGCTGCGGCCGCCCAGGTCCAGGCCGATCGGGGAGCGGAGTCTGGCCAGGGCCGCGGGAGAGACGCCTGCCTCGCGCAGGCGGTCGAGGCGTTCCTCGTGGGTGCGGCGGGAGCCGAGGGCGCCCACGAAGGCGAGTGGGCGGGACAGGGCCTCGGTCAGCACCGGGATGTCGAACTTCGGGTCGTGGGTCAGGACCACGACTGCCGTGTCGGGGTCGGTGCGGGTGGTCGCGAGGTAGCGGTGTGGCCAGTCGACGACGACCTCGTGGGCCGCGGGGAAGCGTTCGGGGGTGGCGAACACGGGGCGGGCGTCGCAGACCGTCACGTGGTAGCCGAGGAAGCGGCCTGCCTCGGCGACCGCGGCGGCGTGGTCGATGGCGCCGAACACCAGCAGGCGGGGCGGGGGGAGCCACGACTCGGTGAACGTGCGGCCGTTCGCCGTGAAGACCACCGACAGCGGGTGGCCGGCCAGGGAGGCCTGCAGCGCCGCGCGGAGCGGTGGGGTGTCGCGCTGCACCAGGACGTCCAGGGAGCCGCCGCAGGTCAGGCCGGCGGCGAACGCCGTGTCGTCGGAGTAGCCGAACGTGGCCAGCGCGGGTTCCGAGGTCTCGAGGACCGTGCGGGCCAGCTCGTAGACCTCCGCCTCCACGCAGCCGCCGGACACGCTGCCGATCACCTCGCCCGAAGGGCTCACCGCCATCGCGGCGCCCACCGGTCGGGGTGCGCTGCCGCGCACGGCCACCACCGAGGCGACCGCGAAGCGGTCCCACGACAGCAGCGTCGACGCCAGGTCACGCATCGAACCTCCTCCTGGGTGGCTCGGCCGGGTGGCCGCCCGGCCGAGCCGTCGAGGATCACTTGCCCGTGATCAGGTCCACGCCGAAGTACACGGTGAACATCAGCGCCAGGCCGGTCATCAGCCAGCCGGGCCACTGGCCCTTGCAGATCCGCAGCGCGACGTAGGACACGAGGCCCGCGCCGATGCCGTTGGTGATCGAGTAGGTGAACGGGATGATCGCCACCGTCAGGAACACGGGGATCGTGAAGTCCGTGTCCTGCCAGGGGATGCGGCGGATCTGGGTCATCATCAGGCCGCCGATCACCACCAGCGCCGGTGCCGCCGCCTGGGCCGGCACGATCGCCGCCAGCGGGGTGAAGAGCAGGGCCACCAGGAACAGACCGCCCGTCACCACCGAGGCCAGGCCGGTCCGGGCGCCTTCGCCGACACCCGCGGCCGACTCCAGGAACACGGTGTTCGGGGCGGACCCCGTGACACCACCGGCGATCGCGCCGGCGCCGTCCACCATCAGGATCCTGCCCATGCCCTCGACGCGGCCGTCACGGGTGAGGCCCGCCTCGTCCGACACCGACGTGATGGTGCCCATGGCGTCGAAGAAACCCGACAGCACCAGCGTGAACAGGAAGATCGTCGCCGCGATCACGCCCGCCGACACGAAGCCGCCGAAGAGGTCGACCCTGCCCAGCAGCCCGAAGTCCGGCGACCCGACGACCGACGAGGGCAGCGACGGCGTCACCAGGCCCCAGTTCGGCACGGAGAACACCGAGTTCACCACCACGGCGACGACCGTGGCCACCACGATGCTGATCAGCACGGCACCGGGCACACCCCGCGCCAGCAGCACGATCATCAGCAGCAGGC
The DNA here is from genome assembly GCF_042738015.1 of Lentzea sp. NPDC059081. NCBI lineage: Bacteria > Bacillati > Actinomycetota > Actinomycetes > Pseudonocardiales > Pseudonocardiaceae > Lentzea > Lentzea sp. NPDC059081. Next base: position 15,678 of record NZ_JBHYGW010000044.1, on the reverse strand, counting down.
CCAGGCAGAAGACCACGATCGGCCAGCCGCTGAGGTGCCCGTCGACGCCCATCCGCACCGGCACCGTCGAGTGCGCCGCGTCCGGGGTGCGGGTCACGAAACCGGCCGACACCAGCCCCACCAGGGCGATGTAGAGCCCGATGCCCACGGTGATCGCGATCTTCAACGGTTCCGGGATCGCGTTGATGATCCGCTCGCGCACACCGGACGCGGCCATCACCACGATGCAGATGCCCTCCAGCACCACCAGACCGAAGGCCTGGGCCCACGTCATGGTCGGCGCCATCTGGAACGCCACCACGCCGTTCACGCCGAGTCCCGCGGCCAGCGCCAGGGGTGCGTTGCCGATCAGTCCCATGAGGACGGTCATCACGCCGGCGGCGAGCGCGGTGGCGGTGGTGATCTCGGCGATGGTGAGCTTGGCGCCGGTGATGTCGGCGGACGCGCCGAGGATCAACGGGTTCAGCAGCACGATGTACGACATCGCGACGAAAGTCGTGATACCGCCCCGGACTTCACGGCCGAGAGTGCTGCCGCGTGCGGTGATCCGGAAGAACTGGTCGAGCGGGGGAGACTTCGGTTGGCTCCGTACCTGGGTCATCGGAAGACGGCCTTTCCCATGCCGGTGGGCGCGTTCCAACGCCGGAACGCGTTTGTGCGATGCGAGCTCCGGTCAGCTAGACAGGCTTGTGGCCGTCTTCAGTAGTCGATACGAGTCGCGAGCGACATCCACGCTGTGAACGGGGCGTTGTCCTCGCCGGTGGAGATCTGGTGCACGGGCAGGTCCCACTCGTCGCGGGACCTGCTGAACAGCTCGTAGAACTCCCGGTCGTCGAAACCGGCCGCCGCCGCGTCGTCGCGGTCGGCGGCGTACAGCACCTTGTCCACGCGCGCCCAGAGCGCGGCGGACAGGCACAGGGGACACGGCTCGCACGACGAGATCAGCGTGCAGCCGGTCAGCTTGAAGTCGCCGAGGGCCTGGCAGGCCGCGCGGATCGCGACGACCTCGGCGTGGGCGGTGGGGTCGAGCGTGGGCGTCACCTGGTTGACGCCGGTGGCGACTACCTCGCCGTCACGGACGATCATCGCGCCGAACGGGCCGCCGCCGGAGGCCACGTTGCGGGTGGCCAGGTCGATGGTGGCGAGCAGATGTGCGTTCACAGCAAGGAACTCCAAGAACTCAGGTACCTGTGAGGTGTTCCGGGCGGACCGGGACGCGGGTGAGCGCCAGGCCGGTCGCCGCGCGGATCGCCGCCACGATCGCCGGGGTCGACGAGATGGTGGGCGGTTCGCCGACGCCGCGGATGCCGTACGGGGCGTGCGGGTCGGCCAGTTCGAGCACGTCGATGCTCATCGGCGGCATGTCGAGCACCGTCGGGATGAGGTAGTCGGTGAAGGACGGGTTGCGCACCTTGCCGCCGGAGGTCTGGATCTCCTCCATCACCGCGAGGCCGAGGCCCTGGGCGGAACCGCCCTGGATCTGGCCGACCACGGCCTGCGGGTTCAGCGCCTTGCCGACGTCCTGGGCGCAGTCCAGCGACACCACGCGCACCAGGCCGAGCTCGACGTCCACGTCGACCACGGCGCGGTGGGCCGCGAAGCCGTACTGGACGTGCGCGTTGCCCTGCCCCGTCTCGGGGTCGAGGGCCTCGGTCGCGCGGTGCCGCCACTCGGTGGTCTCGTCGATCACCTCGTCGCCGATGTCGGTGCGGCCGGCCAGCTTGTCGAACACCAGCGCGCAGGCGGCCTTCACGGCACCACCGGTGACGTACGTCTGGCGCGAGGCGGAGGTCGAGCCGCCGTTGCCGATCGTGGTGTCCATCGGCAGCACGGTCACGCGCTCGATGCCCAGCTCCGTCCGCACGATCTGCTGCATGATCGTCACCAGGCCCTGGCCGACCTCGCAGGCGGCGGTGTGCACGGCGGCGGCCAGCGAGCCGTTGACCATCGACACCCGCACGCGCGCCGTCGAGTAGTCGTCGTAGCCCTCGGAGAAGCAGATGTTCTTGATGCCGACGGCGTAGCCGACACCGCGGACGACACCCTCGCCGTGCGTGGTGTTCGAGACGCCACCGGGCAGCTCGCGGATGTCCGACGACGTGCCGGCGGGCAACGGCTTGTCCTGCACCAGCTTGAGCAACTGCGCGACGGGCGCGGCCGAGTCGACCACCTGGCCGGTCGGCATGACGGAGCCCTCGGTCATCGCGTTGCGCACGCGGATCTCGACCGGGGACATGCCCAATGCCTCGGCGAGTTTGTCCATTTGGGACTCGTAGGCGAAACCTGCCTGCACCGCACCGAATCCGCGCATCGCGCCGCACGGCGGGTTGTTCGTGTAGAGGCCGTAAGCGTCGACCGTGACGTTGTCGACCTCGTACGGACCGACGCCCAACGTCGCCGCGTTGGCCACGACAGCGGGAGTCGAGGAGGCGTACGCGCCGCCGTCCAGGTACATGCGGGTGCGGACGTAGACCAGCTTGCCGGTGTGGTCGGCGCCGTGCTCGTAGTACAGCACGGCCGGGTGCCGGTGCACGTGCCCGTAGAACGACTCCTCGCGGTTGTAGACCATCTTCACCGGCTTGCCGGTGTGCAGAGCCAGCAGGCACGCGTGCACCTGCATCGACAGGTCCTCACGACCGCCGAACGCGCCACCGACACCCGAGAGCGTCAGCCGCACCCGTTCCTCCGGCAGGCCCAGGGCGGACGCGATCTGCGCGCGGTCGACGTGCAGCCACTGCGTCGCGATGTACAGGTCGACCGACCCGTCCTCGGCCGGCACGGCGAGCCCGGACTCCGGGCCGAGGAACGCCTGGTCCTGCATGCCGACCTCGTACCGGCCGGTGACCACCACGTCCGCCTCGGCGTCCTGCGAGCCGCGCCGGATCGGCACGTGCCGCACCAGGTTCCCGCCGGGGTGCAACGGCGTGTCGTCGGCCGCGGTCTCCATGTCCACCACGGGTTCCAGCACGTCGTAGGTGACGACGATCTTCTTCATCGCCCGCAGCGCGGTCTCCGGGTGGTCAGCGCCGACCAACGCGACCGGCTCGCCCTGGTAGCGCACGACGTCCACCGCGAGCACCGGCTGGTCCTTGTGCTCCAACCCGTACAGGTTGCGCCCCGGTACGTCCGAGTGCGTCAGCACCGCGTACACGCCCGGCACCTTCAACGCCTCGGTCAGGTCGATCGACGTGATGCGGGCGTACGGGTGCGGCGAGCGCAGCGTCGAGCCCCAGATCATGTCCTCGTGCCACAGGTCGGACGCGTAGGCGAACTCGCCGCGCACCTTGAGGTTGCCGTCCGGGCGCTGCGGTGACGTGCCGATGCCTCCCGACACCGCGGAGGTCAGTTCGGCGGGGGTGAGGGTCATCGCGCAGCCTCCTGCAGCTTGGCACTGGCGGCGGTGAGGTCCCGCGCCAGCTCGTCGGTCGATGCCGTGAGCAGGACCCCGTCCCGCACCACGACCTCACCGCCCACGATCAACAGTTTCAACGGCGGCGGCGTGCCCAGCACCAGCGCCGCCACCGGGTCGGAGATACCCGCGTGGTCGAGCCCGGACAGGTCCCACACGGCGAGGTCCGCGACCTTGCCCGGCTCGATCGAGCCCAGTGCGTCGGCCCGGCCGAGCACCCGCGCGCCGCCCATCGTGCCCATCCACAACGCCTTGCGGGCGTCCATCGCGCCGGGCCCACCGAGCTGACGTGCCTGGTACAGCGCCGACCGCAGCTCGACGACCAGCCCGCCGTCCTCATTGGACGCCGCACCGTCGACGCCGAGCCCGACGGGCACGCCCGCGTCCAGCAGGTCGCGGACGGGCGCGATCCCGGTGCCCAGCCGGCCGTTGGACGTCGGGCAGTGCGCGGATCCGGTCGAGGTGGCCCCGAGCCGCTTCACCGCGTCACCGTTGAGGTGCACGGTGTGCGCGAGCCACACGTCCGGGCCGAGCCAGCCGAGCTGCTCGGCGTACTCGGTCGGCGTGCACCCGTTCTCCGCCAGGCACTGCTCTTCCTCGTCCAGGGTCTCGGCGAGGTGCGTGTGCAACCGGACGCCGTGCCGGCGGGCCAGCGACGCCGCGCCGGTCATCAGCTCCTTCGACACCGAGAACGGCGAGCACGGCCCGACAGCCACCCGGACCAGCGCGTCGTCGGCCGTCGAGTGGTAGTCGCCGATCGCCTGCTCCGTGGCGGTCAACGCCGCTTCCGTCTCCTCGACCAGGTTGTCCGGCGGCAGCCCGCCGTGCGACTCGCCCCGGTCCATCGACCCGCGGATCGCTTCCAGCCGGATGCCGACCCGCCGCCCCGCCGACACCAGCGCGTCGAACACGTCGCCGCCACCGGACGGGAACACGTAGTGGTGGTCGGCGGCCAGCGTGCAGCCCGTCAGCGCGAGCTTCGCCAGCCCCGCCGACGCCGCCGCGTGCGTCACGGTGTCGTCGAGCCCGCGCCACACCGGGTACAGCGTGGTCAGCCACTCGAACAGCGTGGCGTCGGTCGCGAGGCCACGCGTCGCCCACTGGTACAGGTGGTGGTGCGTGTTGATCAGCCCCGGCGTGACCAGGCACGACGACGCGTCGACGTAGGTGTGTGACTCGTAGGGCCGGGGTGCGGGACCGGACGCGACCGACCTGATCCGCCCGTTCTCGATCACGACGTGCCCGGACAGGTGCTCGGTCCCGGCCTCGTCCACAGTGGACACCGCGCAGCGGTCGAGGACGATCATCGGCGCGACGCAGCCAGGCGCACGGCGTCCAGGATCTTCTCGTACCCGGTGCAGCGGCACAGGTTCCCGGCCAGCGCCTCGCGGATCTCCGGGTCGGACGGGTTCGGCACCCGGTCCAGCAGGTCGTGCGCCTGCACCACGAGACCGGGCGTGCAGAACCCGCACTGCACCGCGCCCGCCTCGACGAACGCCTCCTGCACGGGGTCCAGCGCGTCCCCGTCGGCGAGCCCTTCGACCGTGCGGACCTCGCGGTCCTGCGCCTGCCCGGCCGCGACCAGGCACGCGCACACCGGCACGTCGTCCAGGTAGACCGTGCACGAGCCGCACTCGCCCTGCTCGCAGGCGTTCTTCGAGCCGGGCAGCCCGAGCCGCTCGCGCAGCATGAAGAGCAGCGACTCGCCCTCCCACACGTCGTCGGCCTGCCGCTGCTCGCCGTTGACCGTCACGTTCACGCGCATGCCTGTTCCCCGTCCAGAAGCTCCTGCCAGGCCCAGCCCAGCGTTCTGCGTGCCATCACTGCCAGCGCGTGCTTGCGGTAGGCCGCCGACCCGCGCACGTCGTCGATCGGCGACGCCGCCTTCGACACCAGCTCGCCGAACTCGCGCTTCACCGAGTCCAGCAACGGCGCCGGCGACGAGAAGTCCAGCGCTGAGGCGAGGAACTCCTCGGCCTCGTGAGCCCGCCGCGGGGTCGGAGCCGCCGACCCGACCGCCGCGCCGACCCGCTTCTCCGCCGGGAACAGCGAGATCGCGAACGAGCACACGGCGATCACCATCGCGTTGCGCGTGCCGACCTTGGAGAACTGTTGCGGTCCCGGCGCGGGGGGCAGGTGGACGGCGACGATGAGCTCGTCCGGCTCCAGCGCGTTCTTCTTGACGCCCAGGTAGAACTCGGCGGCCGGGATCATCCGCGTCCCGCGCACGGAGGCCACCTCGACGACCGCGTCCGACGCCAGCAGCACCGGGTGCGTGTCGCCGGCGGGGGAGGCCGCGCCCAGGTTGCCGCCGACCGTGCCGCGGTTGCGGATCTGCGGCGACCCGACCGTCCGCGAGGCCATGGCGAGACCCGGCAGCTGCGCGCCCAGCTCGTCGATGATCCGCACGTACGGCACGCCCGCGCCGATCCGCAGCCCAGGCTCCCACTGCCGCAGCTCGGGAATCCGGGTCAGGTCCAGCAACGCGGCGGGCCGGCGGTGGTCGTAGTTCAGCTCCACCATGACGTCCGTGCCCCCGGCGATCGGCACGGCGTCGGGGCGGTTCGCCTTGGTCTCCAACGCTTCGGCGAGCGTCTCCGGTCGAAGGAAGTCCATCGTCAGCTACCTCGGTAGGTGGAGTAGGCGAACGGCGACAGCAGCAACGGCACGTGGTAGTGCTGCGCCGGGTCGGAGTAGTCGAAGGTGAGCACGACCTCGGGGAAGAACGGCGCGGCCGCCGCGGTGTCGAACACCAGCCGGTAGACGCCCGCCGCCAAGCCGTCACCCCATCCGGTGATCCTCCCGTCCGCGTTCGTCTCCGCGGCCGCCACCTCGGTCCCGTCGCGGCGCTGCAGCGACACGGCGATGCCCGCGAACGGCCTGCCGCGTGCCGCGTCCAGCACGTGCGTGGAGATCGTCACTCGCCCTCCCATCTCGTTGTGAGCCAGTACACAGACCTCATGTGTCCCCGTGCTACGGCCGGATCACATGAACCGCCAGGCTCCTACAGCTCGTGAATTTGTGCTTTCCTACAAATGTCATCCATTCTGGCGACGAATGGACGAAAGTGACCTCTCATGTTGTTGCTGCGGACGTTGCTGCAGATGCCAGAGCTGCGCCTGAGCCTGCACACCGGTGAGGACCAGCTCGACCGCACCGTCACCCGCGTGTACGGAACGGAGCTGCCCGACCCCAGCCGGTACCTCTCCGGCGGGGAGCTGGTGCTGTCCGGCCTGCTCTGGCACCACGGCCCGCAGGACTCCGAGACGTTCGTCCGCTCGCTCGCCTCCGCCCACGTCGCCGGCCTCGCGGCGTCCGACATCGGCAGCGACCTTCCCGGCGACCTGGTCGACGCGTGCCAGCGCCACCACGTGCCGCTGCTGGAGGTGCCCGTCGACCTGTCGTTCGCGACCATCACCGAACGCGTGTCGATGGAACTGGTCGGCTTGTCGCGCCACCGCAGGCTCCTCAACGTCGTCGCGGAGGGCTCCGGCCTGCCCGCGCTGCTGCTCGCCGGCGGCCACGAGCTGAACGCCCGGTGCTGGGTGCTTTCCACGGCCGGCCGCGTCGTCGCGGGCGGCGAGCTGCCGGACCGCGTCTCGCTGGTGAAGGAGTTCCTGCGGGCCGACCGCCTGCCGAGGACCGTCAAGGGCGTGACGCTCGTCCCCGTCTCCGACCGCGGCGGCACCCGGCTCACGAGCTGGATCCTCGTCGTAGGCGGCCCGGTGCAGCAAGAGGCCGCCACCGAGCTCGCGTCCCTCGTCGGCCTGGAACGCCTGCGCCAGGCCCAGGGCAGGCAGATCGAGAACCGCACGGCGGCACCGCTGGTCGCCGCGGTGCTGAGCGGGTCGGCCGACCTCGAGTCACGGCTCGCGGCCGCCGGCCTGGAGAGCGCGCGGCTGCGGGTGCTGAGCGCGGTGACGTCCGACCAGCGGGTCGACCTCGCGGCGGGCGTGCTGGAAGAGGCGCTGCCGCAGGCGCTGGTGACCCCGGTGGGCGACACGGTGTACGCGGTCGCGAAGGCCGAGGACTCCCCGCCCGACGAGGTCCGCGAGGCGATGCGCGTGATGGAACCGGGCCTCGGCTCGTCGCGCGTGCTCGTCGGCATCAGCTCGCCGGTCGAGTCCCGCGGACTGCGTGGCGCGGCGGAGGAAGCCACGCACGCGCGCCGGCTGGGCGAGCGCCGTGGCGGTCGCACGTGCGTGGTGGCGGGCGAGGAGATCGCGCTGCACCAGCTGCTGCTCGCCGGGGTGCCGGAGGAACTGCGCGGCTCGCTGCGCCGCCGGCTGCTCGGACCGGTGATCGACTACGACGCCGAGCACGGCTCCGACCTCGCCGGGACGCTGAAGGTGTTCCTCGACTGCTCGGGCTCGTGGACCGCGGCGGCCGCCAAGCTGCACGTGCACGTGAACACGTTGCGGTACCGGGTCGGCCGGGTGGAGGAGCTGCTCGGCGTCGACCTGACCGAGTTCGAGGCGCGCGTGGACCTCTTCCTGGCGCTGCAGTCCGGTTAACCTGGGAGCGTGCCCTTCGGTCTGGTGAAGGCGCTGCGGAGGCTTCGTCCTTCCCCGCTCGTCCCCGAACATCGGCCGATAGAACGAATCGCGGCCGACCTTCGTCGTGTGCGCCGGTCGCGGGCCTGCTTCGGGCCGGGGGTGTCGGCGACCAAGAAGATCGGCGCACGTCAGGCCTACGACGCGTTGCTGGTGCAGGCCTGCGCGGCGCTCGGCGTGGAACACCGGCTGGGTGAACTGCCGGAAGGCGTCGAGCGCGAGGTCGAGCGGTTCCGGGTCGAAACGCGTCTCCACGACCTCGGGTTGTCAACCTGACGGCTGATGTTTCCAGGGCCTTCAGGCTGATGTATCCGGGTGCCCCCGGTTCGTACCGTTCTCTGTATGAGATCCGCCGCCTTACTCGTGGGCCTGCTGCTGGCCGGGAGCACCGGCTGCGCGGCAGCGCCCAGCATCCGCGTGACGGTCGAGGGAACGGGCACGACCGACCAGCTCACCTACACCTTCCCCGGTGAGCAGGAACGGACCCTGCGCAACCCGGACCTGCCCTTCGAACGGCTGGGCAAGCGCAAGGGGCGGGTCGCGATCAGGCTCGAAGGGGTGCACGGCGAGCTCACGTGCAAGATCGTCGTCAACGGCCGGCAGGTGAAGACCGCCACCTCGCACGCGGGTGCCGCGCTGGCGTGCGATCACTCGATGGCCGTCTGATGCAAGTGGAGGAAAGCCCGTAGCTTCGACGGTGTCAGGGAGGTGCGGGGATGCGCGATGTGCTGGCGGCGGATGCCACGGGGGTCATCAGGGGTCGCTGGGACGTACCGCCGCTCTTCCGCCCGCCCACGCCGCCGCGGCACTTCGTCGGGCGCGACGCCGAGCTGCGCGCCATCCGGGCCGGGATCACCGTGCTGACCGGGGCCGCCGGGGTGGGCAAGACCGCGCTGGCGTTGAAGTGGTTGCGGGAACGGGGATCCGGGGTCCAGCTCTACGTCGACCTCGCGGCGCACGGCATCGGCCGCGTGCTGCGGGCGTTCGGGCTGAACGTCGCGCCGGACGACGAGAGCGCGGTGTTCCGCAGCCTCGTCGCGCGCCGGCAGTTCACCCTGCTGCTCGACAACGCGAGCTCGGCCGCGCAGGTGCGGCCGTTGCTGCCGCCGTCCGGGACCGTGCTCGTGACCAGCAGGACCAGGCTTGGCATCGGGCACGTGACGGACGTCGGGCCGCTTCCCGACGACGGGCGGCTCTGGCCGTTGCTCGACCTGTCGTACGGGGAGCTGCCGGAGCGGCAGGCCCGGCTCTACCGGCTGTGCGCGTGGCAGCCGGGCGTGTTCGGGGTGCCGGAGGCAGCGTCCGTCGCGGAGGAGCCCGCGTGCGAGGTCGAGGACGCGCTGGACGACCTCGTCGAGAAGTCGTTGCTGACCGAAGTGGGAGACGACGCGTTCAGGTTCCATGATCTCGTGCGTGCCCATGCGCGCACGAAACGCTAACAATGCGAGAAATGCACACGGCGCGTTTAACGACTTAGCTCTCCGCTCAACGGAGTTCGTTGCCACTGAAGGGTTGTCCACACCGGGCCTCCCTTTCGGGAATCCGAATTGGTCATATCCTTCGCGTCATGCCGAAGGATTTCCGGGCCACCGCACTAGAACGCGCCATCGGGCGGCAGCTGGCCGGGTGGCGCGACGAGCGCGAGCTCAGCCTCACCGAGGCCGGCCAGCGCGTGGGCTTCAGCAGCGCCAAGCTGTCCATGATGGAGAACGCCGTGCAACCGTCGGCTCCGGTGGACATCATGGCGCTCGGATACGTGTACAAGGTGCCGACTCCGGAATGGCAGTTGGCGGTCTTGCGCGCGCAGTACGCGGAACGGATCCGCAAGTGCGCTCCAGACGAGTTGCTGAACTTCGACGCGGCCGCCGATTTCGCGAATCTCGTCTTCGAGGCGACGCTGCTGCGCACGTTCACAACGGATCTCGTGCCCGCCGTGCTCCAGCTCGCCGGGTACACCGACGCCGCGTTGCAGACGGACGACCCGGTGCGCACCGCACGGCTCGCGATGGTGCGCGAGGCGTGGTCCACCCGTCTCCACGACAAGGACCCGCTGGCGGTGCAGGCCGTCTTCCCCGAGGCCGTGCTGTGGCAGGTCGTCGGCGGGCCGCGGGTGATGAAGGCCCAGCTCCTGCACCTGATGGAGGTCAGCGAACACCCGGCGGTGAGCGTGCAGGTCGTGCCGCGCGGTGCCGGGGCGTACCCGGCCATGGGGTCGCCGTTCACGCTGCTCGGGTTCCCGCACCGCCAGCACAACGACGTGGCGTACCTGGAGACGTTCATCAAGGGCGAGTACGTCGAGGACCCCGGCCTCACCGAGCAGTGCGCGCACCGGTTCGAGAGCCTCCAGGAGATCGCGCTGGGGCCTGGCGAGTCGCTGGAGCTCATCGCGGAGGCCGCCGCTGAGCTGTAGAGATGTCGGAATGCTGAGAAAACTCCGGTTTCGCCGCCGAGCTGGAGAAGGATCGGGGACGCACCCAATCCGATTAGGAGGCGGCATGTACCGCAGATTCGGTGTCCTGCTCGCGGCGGTCCTGGGCGTCTCGCTCACGGCCGCGGCGCCGGCCACCGCGGACGGTTCCCGGCACTTCCCCGCGGAGTTCTCCCTGCCGAACGGGTGGCAGCCCGAAGGCATCGCGATCAGCGGCACGACGGCCTACTTCGGGTCGCGCGCCGACGGGTCGATCTACGCGGCGGACCTGCGCACGGGCAACGGCAAGGTGCTGGCGACGGGCCCCGGCACGCCCTCGCTCGGCATGAAGGTCGACGCGCGCAAGCGGTTGTGGGTCGCCGGCGGCACGGGCGGCGACGCCCGCGTCTACGACACCCGCAGCGGCGCGCTGCTGGCGAGGTTCCAGTTCGCCACGCCGGACACGTTCGTCAACGACGTCGTGCTGACCGAGAAGTCGGCGTGGTTCACGGACTCCCGCCAGGCGGTGCTGTACGAGGTGCCGCTGAGCCTCAAGCCGCACCGCGCGCTGGCGCTCACCGGCGACCTCGTCGTCACGCCGGGAGCGACGAACCTCAACGGCATCGTCACGGGCCTGCGCGACGACCTGATCGCCGTGCAGAGCAACACCGGTCAGCTGTTCCGGATCGATCCCAGGACCGGCAAAACCAGCACCATCGATTTGAACGGGCAGACGCTCACGAATGGCGACGGACTGTTGCGCGAGGGACATCAGTTGTTCGTGGTGCAAAACAGGTTGAACAAAGTCGCGCGTTACACGTTGGGCCGTGACGGAGCGACTCTCGCCGCGGAACGAACGGACGCGCGGTTCGACGTTCCCACGACGGTCGCCGCGTTCGGCAAGCGCCTCTACCTGCCGAATGCCCGGTTCAGCACGCCGCCGACGCCGGAGACGACTTACACCGTCGTCGCCGTCGAGCGCCCTTAGAAGGAACGGGAGAACTAGCCCGTACGGGGGTTCTTGGCTTGTGAGAACCCCCGTACCGGCTGTTGCTCCAGTCACTCGACTGGGTAGCCTGCGAACCAGAATTACAGCCGAAGGAGTGACTTGGCGTTACCCGCAGCGCTAGCCGTGGGACACATGGAGACCGTGAGAGCGCTGTGAACGAGAAGAGCGGTTACACACCGACCAACTACCGGACCATCCGGTCCCGGTTGGCCGGCGTCGTGGTCGTGCCCAGCGTGGTGCTCCTCGTGATGTGGGCCGTCTTCTCCTCGTACACCCTTTTCGACGGTTTCTACCTGCGCTCGGTGGCGTCGAGCGTGAAGGACGTGACGATCCCGTCCGTGCAGGCGTTCGTCGGGCTGCAGAAGGAACGCCAGCTGAGCCTCGTGCTGCTGAGCCAGGCCGGCGGTGGCACGGCGGAGCTGAAGAAGCAGCAGCAGGCCACCGACGAGTCCGTCCGGAAGATGAAGGACGCGTTCGCCGAGCTGTCCGACGGCTCGCCGCAGGACGTCGTCGACCGGATCAGCGCGCTCACGACCGTGCTGGACCAGCTGCCGCAGCAACGCGCACAGGTCGAGTCCCGCAGCGCGGACCCGCAGGCGGTCTACAACTACTACAACAGCCTCGTCGACGCGGGCGTGGCGTTGTTCTCCCGGCAGGCGCGGCTCGTGCCCGACGCGGAGGCGAGCCAGTCCGACGTCCAGGCCGTCGCGATCTTCCAGGCCGCCGACTGGATGTCGCGCGGCGAGACGATCGGCTCGCGCGGGCTGCTCAACGGCTCGTTCGCCCCGGCGGAACGCGTCGAGTTCTCCCGGCTCGTGGGCGCCTACCACTCGAGCCTCGACTCGACGATCCCGTTCGCGCTGGAGCCGGCCCGCCTGCAGTACGACACGCTGCGCGGCGGCGCCGAGTACCGCGCGCTGCTCGACCTCGAGGGCCGGATCATCAACGGCGACCGCGACGTCACCGAGCAGCAGTGGCGCGCCGCGGCCGCCCCCGTGCACGAGAAGCTCGTCGGCATCGCGGTCCAGCAGGCGGGCGACGCCGCAGACCTGGGCCTCGCCAAGGCGAACAGCCGGGTCACCGCCCTGCTGATCGGCAGCCTCATCGCGTTGCTCGCGGTCGTCGCCGGCATCGTGCTGGCGCTGCGCACGTCCAACCGCCTGGTCAGCAAGGCGCTCGTGACGCGGCTGAACTCGTTGCGCGAGGACACCCTGCGGCTCGCGCAGGAACGGCTGCCGCACATCGTGGCGCGCCTGCGCGGCGGCGAGCAGGTCGACGTGCACCGCGACATGCCGCCGCTGGACTACGGCAACGACGAGATCGGCCAGGTCGCGGACGCGTTCAACACCGCCCAGTACACGGCGGTCGCGGCGGCGGTGAAGGAGACGCAGGCCCGTGAGGGCGTGAACCGGGTCTTCCTCGACATCGCGCACCGCAACCAGGGGCTGGTGCACCGGCAGATCAAGATCCTCGACAAGTTGGAGCGCGAGGAGGAGAACCCCGAGCAGCTCGACTCGCTCTTCACGCTCGACCACCTGGCGACCCGTGCCCGCCGCAACGCCGAGAACCTGATCATCCTCGCGGGGGAGCAGCCGGGCAGGCAGTGGCGCAAACCCGTGCGGCTGAGCGACGTCCTGCGGTCCGCGGTGGCCGAGACCGAGCACTACGTGCGGGTGAAGGTCAACCCGGCTCCGGACCGCGCGCTCGTCGGGGTCGCCGTCGCCGACACCATCCACCTGCTCGCGGAGCTCATCGACAACGCGACGGCGTTCTCCTCACCGCGGTCCGAGGTCGTCATCCACTCCGCCGACGCCGTCCCGCACGGCATCGTGATCGAGATCGAGGACCACGGCCTGGGCCTCACGCAGGAGGAACGCCTGCAGGCCAACGCGAAGCTCTCCAACCCGCCGGACTTCGAGACGATGGCGTTCCGCGGCGAGTCCCGGCTGGGGCTCTTCGTCGTCGCCAGGCTCGCGGCGCGCCGGGGCATCAAGGTGGAGCTGCGCGACTCGCCCTACGGTGGCACCGTGGCGTTGTGCGTCCTGCCGCCGAACATCGTCGCCCCCCACACCGCCGCCGGCGACATCTCCGAGACTATGCAGATGCCGGTGCGGTCGTTCCACGACGAGGTCCACGGCCACGTCGAGGTGCACCCGCCCCCTCCCGCGGCGGCGGTGACCCCCGAGGGGCTGGCCGCGCTGCGCGACGGACTGAACTCCCTGGCTCCCGCGGACGTATCCGTTGCAGATGCATCGGTGGACGAACCGACCCCCGCGCCCCCTCCGCCGGACGGGAAGGCACCCCTTCCCCGCAGGAAGAAGCGGCAGAACCTCGCGCCGCAGCTCGTGCAGTCCGCGCAGGAGGCGCCCCCCGCCGAACCGGTGAGCAGCAGCGACCGGCCGGCCGAGCGGATCAGGGACGGGCTGGCGGCGTTCCAGCGCGGCACCCGCGACGCCCGGCTGTCCGACGACTGGAGATCAGAAGGAGCACCATCGCCATGAAGGACAACACCAGCCAGCACGGCGAACTGAACTGGTTGCTGGAGGAGCTCATCCAGCGCGTGGTCGGCGCCCGTCACGCGGTAGTGCTGTCGGCGGACGGACTCCTGCTCGGCCGGTCGGCCGGGTTGTCCCGCGACGACTCGGAGCACCTCTCGGCGATGGCGTCGGCGTTCCAGTCCCTGGCCCGCGGCACGGGCAGGCACTTCGGCGGCGGCGCGGTCCGGCAGACCATCGTGGAGATGGAGCACGCGTACCTCTTCGTGACCGCGGCGGGTCACGGAGCGTGTCTTGCACTTCTCGGAGAAGAGGACGCTGACATGGGCATGATCGCGTATGAGATGAACATGCTGGTCAAACGGGTGGGCACATACCTCTCCTCGGCCCCCCGCGCAGAAACGGCGACGGTGCCAGCCGCACGAGAGTCACGCTGATGACCTCGCGGGAGGACTGGTGGTACGACGAGGCCGCGGGTCCGCTGGTGCGGCCCTACGCCATGGTGCGGGGGCGCACTAGACCGAACGCACCCGACCTCCACCTGGTGACGCAGGTCCGAGCGGCCTCGTTTGCGTCCGACCAGACGTCGCTGTCGGTCGAGCATCGCGAGATCATGTCCCTGTGCTCACGCCCGCTGTCGGTCGCCGAGGTGGCCGCCTACCTCGACGTCCCGCTCGTCGTGGTGAAGGTCCTCCTGTCGGACCTGATCGAGCGCGGTGACGTGCTCGTGCAGAACTCCTCTCACCAGATCCCGGACCGGGATCTCCTGCAGGCCGTTTTGGATGGTGTTCGTGGGATCTGAGCTGACCGTGCCGACCGCGGTGAAGATCGTCATCGCGGGCGGGTTCGGCACCGGCAAGACCACCATGGTCGCGTCGGTGTCGGAGATCGCGCCGCTGAGAACCGAGGAGCTGCTCACCGAGGCCGGCGTGCACGTCGACGACCTCGCGGGCATCGAGGGCAAGGACACGACCACCGTCGCGCTGGACTTCGGGCGCATCACCATCAACACCAAGGTGGTGCTGTACCTGTTCGGCACGCCGGGCCAGAACCGGTTCTGGTTCATGTGGGACGAGCTCGCGACCGGCGCGATCGGCGCCGTCGTCCTGGTGGACACCCGGCGGCTCGACTCGTCGTTCCCCTCGATCGACTTCTTCGAGCACAGGGGCATCCCGTTCATCGTGGCCGTGAACTGCTTCGACGGCGCCCAGCAGTACACGGTGGCCGAGGTGCGGCACGCGCTGGACCTGGACGAGCAGATCCCGGTGCTGCTGTGCGACGCCCGCGACCGCGAGTCGTCGAAGGCCGTGCTGGTCGGGCTGATCCAGCACTCGATGAACCGGCTGGCCGCCGTCTAGCGATGCCCGGCGTGCTGTGTCATCCGCGCAGCACGCCGAGCCGCCGCGGCGGGCGGTAGTCGTAGCCGTAGCCCAGGTCCTGGAAGCCGAGGCAGAGGGCGAACGGCCGGTCGCCGAACTCCCGCTCCAGGCTCCGCCAGTTGCGCACGAGGTACTCGGTGGCGGCCCAGGTCGTGTCGCCGTGCCGGCCGAGGCAGAACACGACGGTCGTGCCCCGCGCGGCGTCGTGGACCCGTTCGACGACAGCGAGCTCCAGGCTGTCCGAGGTGATCCGCCTGCCGACCTCGGCCCCTCCCAGCACCTCGGCGAACCGCTCCTCCGCCTCGGCCTCCGTCGAGAGCCGCAGGGTCACCAGGTTCTCGTCCAGGTAGAGCCTGCGGACGCTGTTGCGCGCGGCGGCGCCGACCACGACGAGGTTGCCGTTCAGCTCCGCGAACTGCTTGGGGT
>NZ_JBHYGW010000043.1:0-50411 GCF_042738015.1 Lentzea sp. NPDC059081 | reverse complement strand
GTCCCGTCACGAGCCGTGACGGGACCACCCCACCCGAACCGCACCACCTACGCAGCCGCAAGCCGCCGAACGCAACAGGCGTGCCATCAACCCGCTAACGGCGCTGGGGGTCTTTGATCAGTTGGCGGGGTCCGGGGCAGAGCCCCGCGCCCGAAACGGGCACCCAACACGCCAACGGAACCACCTACCGAGACAGTTCGAGAGCCGGCTCCGCCCCTCGACGAGACCGGACGAACCGCCACCCCAAAAACAAAACCACAGCCAACACCGGAATGGACCAGAACGCGATCTTCTCAGCAGTCCCCGCGAACGCCATCTGCCCGATAACCAGCCCCAGGAACGCCAACGTCCCATAAGACGTGTAAGGAGCCCCAGGCATCCGATAAGAAGGCCGCACAACCTCCCCCGCCAACGCCTTCTTGCGCAACCGCAACTGACACACGATCAACGTCGCCCAAGTCGACACCACACCCAGAGAAGCAACAGCGATCGCGATGTCGAACGCTTCCTTCGGCACGATGTAGTTGAGAATGACACCGAACAGGTAAGCAGCCCCGGTGAACAGAATCCCGCCGGCGGGAACGTGCCGCGAGTTCATCCGCCCGGTGAACGCGGGCGCCTCCCCCTTCTGCGCCAACGACCGCAGAATCCGCCCGGTCGAGTAAAGCCCGGAGTTGCACGACGACAACGCGGCCGTGAGCACCACGGCGTTCATGATGTCGCCGACAGCCGGAATCCCCAGCGCCGAGAACACGGTGACGAACGGCGACTCGGTCCCGGTGAAGTGGTCCCACGGCAGCAGCATCGTCAGCAGCAACACCGAACCGACGTAGAACACGGCGATCCGGTAGACCACGCCGTTGATGGCCCGGGGCATGATCTTCTCGGGGTCCTTGGTCTCGCCGGCCGCGATGCCGACCAGCTCGATCGCCGAGTAGGCGAACACGACGGCCTGCAACGTCATCAGCGCCACGCCGAACCCGGCCGGGAACAACCCGCCGTGCCCCAGCGTGTTGGACACGGACGCCGTGGTGCCGCCGATGTCCGCGGCCCCGATCACCAGCCCGGTACCGACCACCAGGAACACGACGAGCGCGGTCACCTTGACGACCGAGAACCAGAACTCCAGCTCGCCGAACAGCTTGACCGACAACATGTTGACGGCGATCAGCACGACCAGGGCGACCAGCGCGGTGATCCACTGCGGCAGGTCCGGGAACCACTTGTGCATGTAGATCGCGACGGCGGTGATCTCGGCGATGCCCGTCATCGCCCAGTTCACCCAGTACATCCAGCCCGAGGTGAAGCCGGCCCACGGACCGATGAACTCGCGGGCGTACTCGACGAAGCTGCCGGCGACCGGGCGGTGGAGCACCAGCTCGCCCAGCGCGCGCATGACGAAGAACGCCGCGAGACCGCACAACGCGTAGGACAGGATCAGCGACGGCCCCGCCGTGGCGAGGCGTCCGCCCGCGCCCAGGAAGAGGCCGACGCCGATCGCGCCACCGATGGCGATCATCTGCACCTGGCGCTTGCTCAACGCCTTGGTGTAGCCGTCCGCATCGATTTCTGCAGAACTCACGAAGAGGTTCCCTCCGAAAACGGAAAAACGCTCGCGTCGGAACCTCCCGCGCCCCGACGCGCTGATGCGTTGGGACCCTAGTGAGTGGCGGTCATCACCAAGAAATCAGTTGGGGAAGCCTTAACGTAAGGGACGTCACACAGCGCCGCGTTCAGGTCGTCCCAAATGTCCTCGACGTGCTCCAGTCCCACGGAAATGCGCAGCAAATTGTCCGGAACGCCAGAAGCCCGCAGTTCTTCACCCGGAACGAGCCGATGTGTCAAAGCCGAGGGGTGCTCGATAAGGGTGCCGACGGAACCGAGCGACACGGCAGGCGTGATGAGCCGCAACCGTCGCACGACCTCGACAGGACAGCCGCGCACGCCGAACGCGATCATCGCCCCGGTCCCCCGCATCTGCCGGGACGCGGACGGGTAGCGGACGAACTCGACGGCGTCGTGCGAGGCCAGCCGGGAAGCCAGCACGGCGGCCGACCGGGACGCCGACTCGACCCGCAACGGCAACGTGGCGAGCCCGCGGTGCAGCAGGTAGCCGCCCAGCGGGTGCAGCACGGCGCCGGTGATGATCCGGACCTGCCGCAGCGCCGCCGCCCGTTCCTCGTCGCACGCCACGACGCCACCGAGGACGTCCCCGTGCCCGCCGAGGTACTTGGTGCCGGAGTGCAGGACGTACGTGGCGCCGTGCAGCGCCGGGTTCTGCAGGATCGGCGTGGCGAAGGTGTTGTCGACCATGACCGGCACGCCGCCGGCCTGCCGCACGACGTGCTCGATGTCGACCAGGTCGAGGTTGGGGTTGGCCGGCGTCTCGACGACGACGAGCCCGGTGTCCGGCCGGATCGCGGAGGCCACCAGTCCCGCCTCGACGTAGGTGGTCGTGACGCCCAGCAGACCCGACGACAGCAGGTGGTCGGTGCCGCCGTACAGCGGTCGCACGGCCACGACGTGCGGCTTCCCCGCCATCACGCAGGCGGCCTGGACCACGGCGGTCACCGCAGCCATGCCACTGCCGAACGCCACGGACGTCTCGGTGTGCTCCAGAGCCGCGAGCGCCTGCTCGAACCGCGCGACGGTCGGGTTGTGCAGCCGCGCGTAGACGGGCGAGGACGCCCGCGCGGCACCGGTGGCCCAGTCGCCCAGCGCCTGCCCGCCGAGAGCCTGGTCGGGCACGGGGTAGGTGGTGGACAGGTCGATGGGAGGAGCGTGCACGCCGAGCTCCGCGAGGTCGTCGCGGCCGCCGTGCACTGCGATGGTCTCGATGCGCGTCATGGCCCGAATGGTGGAGACTTCCTCGGCGGAGCGGGCGAGGAACCGCAGCCGATTCGGCGGAACGGAGAACAGCCGTGCTGGATGCGATCGACGAGGCCATCGTGCGAGAGCTGCGGAAGGACGCGCGGCTGCAGAACAAGGACCTGGCCGACCGCGTGAACGTCGCGCAGTCCACGGCGGTCGTGCGGCACCGGGCGTTGCGGGAGCGCGGGGTGATCACCGGTTACCACGCCGAGGTCGACCCGGCGGCGGTCGGCCAGCACGTGCAGGCGATGCTCGCGGTGAAGATCCGCCCGCACACCAAGGAGATCGTCGACCCGTTCATGGCCTACGTCCTGTCGTTGCCCGAGACGCTCGCGCTCTCCCACGTGACGGGCCCGGAGGACTTCCTCGTGCACGTCGCCGTGTCGGACGTCGGCCATCTGCAACGGCTCGTGCTCGACAAGTTCACGAGCCGCCGCGAGGTGACCGAGGTGCACACGAACCTGCTCTTCTCCCACGTCCGCAAGCACTAGCTGATGCCGAGGAACCTCAGCCCCGCGGTCGTGGCCGCAGCCAGCACGATGACCGCCACGAACGGCAGCTTCCGCCACGCCGCGAGCCCGCCCACCACGACACCGGCCGCGAGCGCCCAGCCGCCGAAGCTCTTGCCGTTCGTCAGCGCCGAGACCGCGACCAGTGCCAGCAGCAGCACGGTCGCGCTGGCGGAGATGATCTCGCGGACCCGGTCGGGCAACGTGACGCGGTCGCGCAGCAACGGGCCGGCGATCCGGATCGCGAACGTGCCCGCGGCGAGGATCAGGACTGCGGTGACGGGCACGGTTCCTCCTTCTTGCTGGTCCGGAACACGACCAGGCCGCCCAGCGCGAGCAGCACCGGCACCCCGGCGGGCAGGAACGGCGTGGCCGCGAGCGCGATCGCCGCGCCGGTGAGCGCCGCGTTGCGGGTGCCCGCGTGCTTGAGGGCGGGCAGGGTGAGCGCGAGCATGGCCGCCGGGAAGGCCGCGTCGAGCCCGAACGTCATCGGGTCGCCGATCGCCTGGCCCGCGAGCGCGCCGATGAGCACGCCCGTGTTCCAGGTGAAGAACAACGCGACGCCACACGCCCAGTAGGCCGCTCTCGCGCGTGAGGGGTCCCTCTGCGACATCGCGAAGGCCGTGGACTCGTCGATCAGCAGGTGGCTGCCGACGATCCGCGCCAGCCAGCCGTTGCCCAGCACGTCGCCGACCGCGAGCCCGAACGGCAGGTGCCGCGCGTTGAGCACGAGCCCGGCCAGCACCGCGGCGGCGGGACTGCCCCCGGCCGCGACGATCCCGACCGCCATGAACTGCGAGCCGCCCGCGAAGATCACCAGCGACATCAGCACCGGCATCCACCACGGCAGGCCGGAGCCGACCGAGATCGCGCCGAAGGAGGCGCCGGTCACCGCGGCACCCAGTGCGACCGCGGCGACGTCACGCAGGAGCCCTGAGTCGTATGAACCCCGATCAAGGGTTCGCCATATCGAACGCATCACCCGATACGATGAACAACGCAACGGGTGTTCGTCAAGCCGAACGGATGGTCTTCTGTGTCGAACGCACCACTCGACCTCATCGCGGCGAACCTCCGGCGCGAGCGCGACCGCAGCGGCCTCTCGCTCTCGGAGCTCGCCAAGAAGGCGGGCATCGCGAAGTCGACGCTCTCGCAGCTGGAGTCCGGCGGCGGCAACCCCAGCGTGGAGACCCTGTGGGCACTGGGCGTGGCGCTCGGCGTGCCGTTCAGCAGCCTGGTCGAACCGGCCGTGCCGCGCGTGCAGGTGATCCGTGCGGGCGAGGGCCCCGTCATCCACTCCGAACGAGCGCACTACGCCGCGACGCTGCTGGCCGCGTGCCGTCCCGGGACCAAGCACGACATCTACTGGCTGGCACTGGAACCGGGCGGTGCCCGCGAGTCGGCGCCGCACATGCCGGGCAGCGTGGAGCACATGATCGTGGCGTCCGGGCGGTGCCTGGCGGGGCTGGCGGACGACCCGGTGGAGCTCGGGCCCGGTGACTACATCGTGTACCCCGGCGACCTGCCGCACATCTGCAAGGCGCTGGAGCCGGGGACGGCGGCGATGATGGTCATGGAACACACCGTTTAGCACTTTTTGAGCACCCCTTGGCCGAAGTTCCTTACCCCGCTTGACGGTTTCGCCTCCGATCCGGCGCCGCCACGCTGGAGGGAAGTGAGGAAAAACCGAGGGGGAACCGTGACCACTCCTGCTCGTACCGCTCTGGTCGTGGCCGCCGCACTGGCGCTGTCCGGCATCACCGCGGGGACCGCGACCGCCACGGGCGTCGACGTCGTCGGCTCGTACACGTGCGTCACCTCGACAGGGCAGAGCGTGCCCGTGGGAGTCCACTTCGGCGGTGGCCTGCCCGACGACGTGGGACCCAACGGCGTGTCGTACGCGCAGGCCGCGCTGGTCGACCTGGACCTCGACATCACCAGTCTCGTGAGCGGCCGGGTCGACGGCGACAGCACGGCGGTGGTCGAGGCCTGGACCTCCGGTCCGGACAAGAAGCAGGCACTGGGCCGTCTGCGGTTCGCGGCCACGCACGACACGCCGTGGCTGCACGCGGCCGGTGGGCTGGACGCGCTCCACCTCAACCCCGCCGGCACCTACCGGATCCACCTCGGCGCGATCTCGATGTCGTTGCGCCCCAAGGCCTCCGACGGCTCCGCGCTCCCCGCGGTGGACGCCCGCTGCACGCCGGGCACCGGCGACTCGGTCGTGCTGGGATCGCTGCAGTCCTTCGGCCTGATCGCCGACCGCCCGCTGCGGCCGTACTCGCTCGCGGTGACCTCGACGACGGCGACCACGGCGACGCTGACGTGGGAAGCCAACCGCTGGTGGATGCCGACCGCCTACTACGAGGTCTACGTGAACAACACCGTGGTCGCGAAGCCGGTGGACAAGCAGGTGACCCTGACCGGGCTCGTGCCCGACGGCCAGTACCGGGTGAAGGTCGTGACCCGCGACACGACCGGCAGCGCTTCGCTGAAGAGCGAGGGCCTGGTGTTCTCCACCGATCCGGCCTGACCCGGACGAGGTGTTTCTTCCCACTTCACCGTATAGCAGAAGGGGGCCCTTGCCACAAGGCCCCGGGCGTGCCGCAAACTCATCGTCCTAAGCCGAGACAAGGGCGCTGTGGGGAGCACGTGGGTTACGAAGAAGAACTGCAGTCCGAGCGTGAATACGTGGCCGACCTGTACGCACGGCTCGATGGCGAACGTGCGCGCGTGAAGGCCGCTTACCAGTCCGCGCTGGGTGGCACCGGCGCGACCGCGATGGACCGTGACAACGAGGTGCGCGCCCGGCACCGCGAGATGAAGCGCCTGAACGTGGCCGACTACGGCCTGTGCTTCGGGCGGCTCGACAGCGTCGACGGCGACGTCTCCTACATC
The DNA here is from genome assembly GCF_042738015.1 of Lentzea sp. NPDC059081. Lineage (NCBI taxonomy): Bacteria > Bacillati > Actinomycetota > Actinomycetes > Pseudonocardiales > Pseudonocardiaceae > Lentzea > Lentzea sp. NPDC059081. The sequence continues at coordinate 44,133 of NZ_JBHYGW010000043.1, read as the reverse complement.
GGCAGGATCGGGCTCTTCGACGAGTTCGACGACTTCGAGCCGGTGCTGCTCGACTGGCGGGCGCCGGCCGCGCGGCCGTTCTACACCGCCACCGGCGCCAGCCCCGAGGGGCAGCGCCGCCGTCGCCAGTTCCTGACCCGGCGGCGTGCCGTGGCCGGGTTCACCGACGAGGTGTTCGGCAGGCTCGGCGAGGAGCAGGGCGACGTGGCCCTGCTGGAGGCGTTGAACGCGCCGCGCGGCGCGGGCATGCGCGACATCGTGGCGACGATCCAGGCCGAGCAGGACGCGATCATCCGGCTCGACCACCCCGGCGTGCTGGTGATCGAGGGCGGTCCCGGCACCGGCAAGACCGTCGTGGCGCTGCACCGGGTCGCGTACCTCATGTACACGCAACGCGAGCGCATGGAACGCCACGGCGTGCTCGTCGTGGGCCCGAACCCGGCGTTCCTCAACCACATCGGGCGCGTGCTGCCGTCGCTCGGCGAGTCGGACGTGGTGTTCTCGACCGCCGGCACGCTGCTGCCCGGCCTGGTCGCGACCGCGGAGGACGCGCCGGACGTCGCGCGGCTCAAGGGATCGCTGAAGATGGTCGAGGTGCTCAAGGCGGCGGTGGCGTCGTTGCAGCGCCTGCCGGCCGAGCCGCTCCCGATCGCGATCAAGGACGTCGTCGTGCCGATCACCGCCGACGTCGCCGAGTGGGCGCGGCAGGAGGCGCGGGACAGCGGGCTGCCGCACAACGAGGCCCGCAAGGTGTTCCGCGAGATCATCACCTACGTGCTGACCGAGCGGGCGATCGGCCGGATCGGCAAGGGCTGGATGTCGCGGTCGGACAAGCAGGCCTGGGAGGAGATGCGCGCCGGGCTGACGCACGACCTCGCCGACGACGACGGGTTCATCGCCGCGCTGGACGCGTTGTGGCCGGTGCTGACGCCGTTCGAGCTGCTGTCGTCGCTCTACGCGACTCCCGAGCTGCTGGCGGAGGCGGGCGGCGACCCGTCGTTGCACCGCCCGGCCGGCGAGCCCTGGACCGTGGCGGACGTGCCGTTGCTCGACGAGCTGCACGACCTGCTGGGCAAGGACGGCAGCGAGCAGGCCGAGGACCAGGCAGCGGCCGCCGCACGCGCCGCCGAGGCCACGTACGCGGCCGAGGTGCTGGAGAGCATGGTCAACCGCGTCGACCACATGGACGACGAGGACCACCTCCTCGCCACGGACATGATGTTCGCCGAGGACCTGGCCGAGCGCTTCGAGGAGCACGACCAGCGCTCCCTGGTGGAACGCGCCACCGCGGACAGGTCCTGGACCTACCGGCACGTGGTGGTCGACGAGGCGCAGGAACTGTCCGAAATGGACTGGCGGGTGCTGATGCGCCGCTGCCCCGGCCGTTCCTTCACGGTGGTGGGCGACCTGGCGCAGCGCCGTGCGGCGGCGGGTGCCACGTCGTGGGCCGAGATGCTGGAGCCCTACGTTCCAGGCCGGTGGGAATACCGTTCCCTGACGGTCAACTACCGCACGCCGGCGGAGATCATGGCCGTCGCGGCGCGGGTGCTGGCCGAGTTCGCGCCGGACGTGAAGGCGCCGGAGTCGGTGCGCGCCAACGGTGTCGAGCCGTGGGCGCGGCGGGTGTCACCGGACGAGATCCCGGCGGCCATCGAGGAGTTCTCGCTGGCGGAGAAGGACTTCGAGGGCACCAGCGTCGTGATCGGGCCGCCCGGCGTGCCCGGCACCGTGCCCGCGTCGGAGACCAAGGGCCTGGAGTACGACTCGGTGCTCGTCGTGGAACCGGAGCGGATCCTGGCCGACGGACCGCGCGGCGCTGCCGAGCTGTACGTGGCGCTGACCCGTGCCACGCAACGACTCGGCGTGCTGCATGTCAATGAATTGCCCACTCCGCTGTCCGGCCTTTCCCCTAGGCTCGTTCCTTCGAACCACGGGGGAAACGATGACGAGACCGCCACACGATCCGGAGCAACCGGATAACCCTTACGCGCCACCGCGAGGCCCCACTCGGCCGATCGGCAGCTTCGAGGTGCCCGAGCCGTTCATCGCGGTGGCGCCACCGGGAGAACCCGGCTCGGGCATCAAGATCGTCGCCGTGCTGGGCGTGTTCGCGCTGCTGCTCGGCGGCACGATCTTCTGGTTCTCGACCAAGGACACCCTCCACTTCAGCAGTGGAGGCGACAGCACGAAGGCACCGGTCGCGACGACCACGACCCTCCGGACGACCACGCCGCCGCCACCTCCGATCGCCGCACCGGGCGACTGCGTGTCGATGACCGGGCAGATGATGAACCCGGACTTCAGGAAGGTCCCCTGCGGCGAGCACAACTACACGGTCGCCAAGATCGTGGTGTCGCCGGCGGCGGACGAGAAGTGCGGGGACACCGACGGGTACGTGCAGTACAAGAACTACGGCGGCCCGACGGCGAAGTCGTTCTCGGTCTGCCTGGTCCCGGTGCTCGCCGACGGCGCCTGCTACGACGTCATGTTCAGCATGACGCAGGCGGCGTTGCCCCAGAGGGACTGCGGGAGCATCGGCACGGCACGGGTGAAGGTGCTCGCGAACACCGTCGACAAGGCGGCGTGCGGCCCGAACCCGGCGCTGGCACTGGCCTATCCGGAGACGAAGACGACGTACTGCTTCAGCCAGCCGTGAGAAGGGGCGCATCCCGCGGGAATGCGCCCCTTCCTCGTTCCGGTGCCTACCAGCCGCGCTCGGCCAGGCGGTGCGGCTCGGGCACGTCCTCGACGTTGATGCCCACCATGGCCTCGCCCAGGCCGCGCGAGACCTTGGCGATGACGTCCGGGTCGTCGTGGAAGGTGGTCGCCTTCACGATCGCCTCGGCGCGCTGGGCCGGGTTGCCGGACTTGAAGATGCCGGAGCCGACGAACACGCCCTCGGCGCCGAGCTGCATCATCATCGCGGCGTCGGCAGGGGTCGCGATGCCGCCGGCGGTGAACAGCACGACGGGGAGCTTGCCGTTCTGCGCGACCTCCTTGACCAGCTCGTACGGCGCCTGGAGCTCCTTGGCGGCGACGTAGAGCTCGTCCTCGGGGAGGTTCTGCAGGCGGCGGATCTCCTGGCGGATCCTGCGCATGTGCGTGGTGGCGTTGGAGACGTCACCGGTGCCGGCCTCGCCCTTGGAGCGGATCATGGCCGCGCCCTCGGTGATGCGGCGCAGGGCCTCGCCGAGGTTCGTCGCACCGCAGACGAACGGAACCGTGAAGGCCCACTTGTCGATGTGGTTGGCGTAGTCGGCCGGGGTGAGCACCTCGGACTCGTCGATGTAGTCGACGCCGAGCGAGGCGAGGACCTGGGCCTCGACGAAGTGGCCGATGCGGGCCTTGGCCATCACCGGGATCGAGACGGCGTCGATGATCCCGTCGATCAGGTCGGGGTCGCTCATGCGGGCGACGCCGCCCTGCGCGCGGATGTCGGCGGGCACGCGTTCCAGCGCCATGACGGCGACGGCGCCCGCGTCCTCCGCGATCTTCGCCTGGGTGGCGTCGACCACGTCCATGATCACGCCGCCCTTGAGCATCTCGGCCATGCCGCGCTTGACGCGGGCAGTGCCCGTGACCTGATCAGTGCTCACCCTGGGCACCCTTTCACGAGGGGAAGTTCCGGTGACCTCACCGTACGACCGCTGTGGCCCCCTTCCCCAAGCCACTGGAGCGCCGTTTCGGAAGGCCACTTTCACGATCAACGCTGGTAGGTGACGCCCGTCACGCAGCAGTGGTGTGAACGCCGGCCGGAGACCGGATGGGTCTCCGGGGTTGTCCCGAGGGACCAACGGGTGTGAGATCGAACACTACGACTTGACGGAGGTCGCCATGGGAAGCAAGAGCTCCGACAACGGCACATCGGCAGGCGCGGTCGCTGTGGACGACCCGGCCAAGGTCCGCAACGTCGTGCTCGTGGGCCCATCGGGCGCGGGCAAGACGACGCTCACCGAGGCCCTGCTCGCCAGCACGGGCGTGCTGACCCGTGCCGGTTCGGTCACCGAGGGAACCACGGTCTGCGACCACGACCCGGCCGCCGTGCGACAACAACGATCGGTAGGCCTCGCCGTGGCACCGGTCCAGCACGGGAACATCAAGATCAACCTGATCGACACCCCCGGCTACGTCGACTTCGTCGGGGAGCTCAGGGCAGGACTGCGGGCCGCGGACGCGGCCCTTTTCGTCGTCAACGCCTTCGAGGGCGTCGACGCCGCCACCATCACGTTGTGGGAGGAGTGCGCGCTCGTGGGCATGCCACGGGCTGTGGTCATCACACGCACCGACCACCACCGTGCGAACTTCGGCAACGAGGTCATCGAGTGCCAAGCCGCGTTCGGCGCGGGCGTCGTCCCGCTGTACGTGCAGGAAGGCGATCGGCTGATCGGCCTGCTGACCTCCGGTGAGAACTACCCGCAGGAGCAGGCGGCGTTGATCGAGGGGATCATCGCCGAGAGCGAGGACGAGACCCTCATGGACCGCTACCTGGCCGGCGAGGAGATCGACCAGGACACCCTGATCACCGACCTCGAGACCGCCGTCGCCCGCGGCTCGTTCCACCCCGTGATGCCCGTGTGCGCCGCGACCGGCATGGGTCTGACCGAGCTGCTGGACGGCATCGCGCGCGCGTTCCCGTCACCGCTGGAGCACGAAGTCCCGTCCGTGACCTCCGTGGACGGCATTCCCCACCCGCGCATGGCCGTCGACCCGGACGGGCCACTCGTGGCCGAGGTGGTCCGCACCGCAGTGGACTCCTACGTCGGCCGCGTGTCGCTGGTCCGCGTCTTCTCGGGAACCCTGCGCCCCGAACGCCCCGTGCACGTCTCCGGCCACGGCATGGCCGACCGCGGCCACGAGGACCACGACGCCGACGAACGCGTCGCCCACATCTACTCGCCGCTGGGCGCGTCCCTGCGCGAGGTCCCGTACTGCGTGGCGGGCGACCTGTGCGCCCTGACCAAGCTGACGACCGCCGAGACCGGCGACACCGTCTCCGCGCCGGACCAGCCGCTGCTGATGGCTCCGTGGGACATGCCGGAACCCCTGCTGCCCGTGGCCGTCGTCCCCCGCACCCGCAGCGACGAGGACAACCTGGCCCGCAACCTCAACCGCCTGGTCGCGAGCGACCCGACCCTGCGCCTCGACCGCAACGCCGAGACCCACCAGATGGTCCTGTGGTGCATGGGCGAGGCGCACGCCGACGTCGTCCTGGCCCGCCTGCGCGCGGGCGGCGCCGAGATCGACACCGAACCGGTGCGCGTGCCGTTCCGCGAGACCTTCGCCGGGTCGGCGAAAGGGCATGGCCGGCACGTGAAGCAGTCCGGCGGGCACGGCCAGTACGCGGTGTGCGACATCGTGGTGGAACCGCTGCCGCGCGGCGCGGGGTTCGAGTTCGTCGACAAGATCATCGGCGGCGCCATCCCGCACCAGTTCATCCCCTCCGTCGAGAAGGGCGTGCGCGCACAGCTCGAACGCGGCCTGCACGACGGGACGCCGGTCGTGGACGTGCGCGTGACTCTCGTCGACGGCAAAGCACATTCGGTCGACTCGTCCGACGCCGCGTTCCAGATGGCCGGGTCGCTGGCGTTGAAGGAAGCGGCCTCCATCGGGCGGACCCAGCTGCTGGAACCGATGGACGAGGTCGCGATCCGGCTGCCCGACGAACACCTCGGCACCGTGCTCGGCGACCTGTCCGGACGACGCGGGCGCGTGCTCGGCACCGAGGCCGACGAGGGCGGGCGGACGTTGATCCGCGCCGAGGTGCCGTCGTCGGAGCTGCTGCGGTACGCGATCGAGCTGCGGGCGCTGACCTCGGGGACGGGGACGTTCACCCGTCACTTCTCGCGGTACGACCCGTTGCCGGAGGCGTTGGCGGCGCGCGCCGGCAAGTAGATGCCCAGGGCGGGTCGCCGCCGGTGCGACCCGCCCTGCTTCGCTCTAGGTGTTCTGGGGGAACCCCAGGTTCACGCCACCGTGCGAAGGATCCAGCCACCGCGACGTGACCACCTTCGACCGCGTGAAGAAGTGCACCCCGTGCGGCCCATAAGCGTGCGAGTCGCCGAACAACGACTCCTTCCACCCGCCGAACGAGTAGTACGCGACGGGCACCGGGATCGGCACGTTCACGCCGACCATGCCGACCTCGATCTCGTTCTGGAACCGCCGCGCCGCCCCGCCGTCGTTGGTGAAGATCGCGGTGCCGTTGCCGTACCGGTTCTCGTTCACCAGCTCGACGGCGTCCTCGTAGGTGCCGCACCGCACGACCGACAGCACCGGTCCGAAGATCTCGTCGGTGTAGACCGACATCTCCGGGCCGACGTGGTCGAACAGCGTGGGCCCGAGCCAGAAGCCGCTCGCCTCGCCGTCGATCGGGTGGTCGCGGCCGTCGACCGCCAGCACCGCGCCCTCCGCCACGCCGGTGTCCAAATAGGACGTCACCTTGTCGCGGTGCGCGCCGGTGACCAGCGGCCCCATCTCGCAGGAGGAACCGGCGCCCACCTTGACGTCGGCGATCCGCGACTTGATCTTCTCGACCAACGAGTCTGCGGACGAACCGACGGCGACGACCACCGAGATCGCCATGCAGCGCTCCCCCGCCGAGCCGAAGCCCGCGGACACCGCCGCGTCCGCCGCCAGGTCGAGGTCGGCGTCCGGGAGGACGACCATGTGGTTCTTGGCGCCGCCCAACGCCTGCACGCGCTTGCCGTGCGCGGTGCCGGTCTCGTAGACGTAGCGGGCGATCGGGGTGGAGCCGACGAACGAGATCGCCTTCACCGCCGGGTGTTCGAGGAGCCGGTCGACGGCCACCTTGTCGCCGTGCACGACGTTCAGCACGCCGTCCGGCAGTCCGGCCTCGGCGAAGAGCTCGGCGATGAAGATCGACGCCGACGGGTCCTTCTCCGACGGTTTGAGCACGACGGTGTTGCCGCAAGCGATTGCGGTCGGCACGAACCACAGCGGGACCATGGCGGGGAAGTTGAACGGCGAGATCACGCCGACCACCCCGACCGGCTGCTGGATCGAGTAGACGTCGACGCGCGTCGAGGCGTTCTCGCTGAAGCCGCCCTTGAGCAGCTGCGGGATGCCGCACGCGTACTCGACGGACTCCAGTGCCCGCTGGATCTCGCCACCGGCGTCGGACACGACCTTGCCGTGCTCCGCGGAGACGATCTTCGCGAGGTCGGTCTTGCGGTCGTTCAGGAGCTCGCGGAACTTGAACATCACCGACGACCGCTGCGCCAGGGACGCGTTGCGCCAGGACGCAAACGCTTCCGCGGCCGCGTCAACCGCAGCGTCCACTTCGGACACCGACGCGAACGCGACCTGCGTGGCCACCTTGCCGGTCGTCGGGTCGTAGACGTCGCCCAGCCGTTCCGTGGCGCCGTCCCAGGGCTTGCCGGCGATCCAGTGCTTGATCATGCGCGCTCCACCGCCCGCGCCAGGATGCCCAGCGCCTCTTCCAGCTCGTCCTCGGTCAGCGTCATCGGCGGCGCGAGCCGGATCACGTTGCCGTACAAGCCTCCCTTGCCCACGAGGAGCCCGAGCGCCTTCGACTCGGCGAGAACGGTGGCCGCCGCCGCGGCGTTCGGCTCGCCCTCCGGGCCGACGAGCTCGACGCCGACCATCAGGCCCTTGCCGCGCACGTCGCCGATCACCGGGTGCTTCTCGGCCAGCTCGCGGAGCCCGCTCAGCAGCCGCGAGCCGAGCTTGGCCGCGTTGGCCTGGAGATCGTGCTCCAGCAGGTAGTTCACGGTCGCGAGGGCGCCGGCCGTGGAGATCGGGTTGCCGCCGAACGTGGAGATCGAGTTGGCGTTGATCGAGTCCATCAGGTCGCCGCGCGCGACCACGCCGCCGATCGCGAGACCGTTGCCGAGGCCCTTGGCGAACGTCATCGCGTCCGGCACCACGTCGTGCGCCTGGATGCCCCAGAAGTGCTCGCCGGTGCGGCCCCAGCCGGTCTGCACCTCGTCGGAGACGAACAGGATGCCGTACTCGTCGAGCACGTCCTTGAACGCGCGGAACAGGCCGTCGGGCGGGGACGTGAAGCCGCCGACGCCCTGGATCGGCTCGGCGATCATGCAGGCGACGTCGCCGGACGTGGTGGTCTCGATGATCTCGCGCAGGTCGTCGACGCACGCCTTGACGTAGTCGGCGTCGCTCAAGGACTTGAACGGCGACCGGTAGCGGTAGCCGCCGTGCACCCAGCTGACCTTGATCGGCGAGAGGGCGGACGCGGACCAGCCGCGGTTGCCGGTGATGGCGATCGTGGCGAACGCGCGGCCGTGGTAGCTGTTGCGCAGGGCCAGGACCTGCTCGCTGCGGCGGGCCTGGGTGGCGAGCATCAGCGCGGTCTCGTTGGCCTCGGTGCCGGAGTTGGTGAAGAACACCTTGGCGTCGGGGATGCCGGAGAGCTCGGCGATCTTCTCCGCGAGCTCGACCTGGGACTTGATCAGGTACAGCGTCGAGCTGTGCAGGACGCCGGTGTCGAGCTGCGAGCGGATGGCGTCGCTGATCTCCGCGACGTCGTAGCCGATGGCGTTGGTCAGGATGCCCGCGAAGAAGTCGAGGTAGGTCGTGCCCTCGCGGTCGGTCACACGGCGCCCCTCGGCGCTCGCGATCTCGATGGGCTCGTCGTAGTAGAGGGCCAGCCACTTCGGCATCACCGCGCGGTGTCGTGCCAGCAGCTCCTTGTGGGCCATCACGTCCTCCAGGGGTCTACGCCTGCCCTCGGAGTGTCCTGGCGCGCCAGGTCCGCCGCCATGCACAACCTGTACCCGGATCGGCTGGTTGGCATTACGTTGTGTCCATGTACCCGACGGTCGCGGAAGTCGTCGCTCTGCCGGTGATCCGGCAGGGCAAGCCGCGTCTGGTGGCCGGGTCGGCCGGACTGTCGCGACGCGTCCGCTGGGTGCATGTGGCGGAGATCGCAGACATCGCGCCGCTGCTGCGCGGCGGCGAGCTGGTGCTCACGACGGGCGTGATGCTGCCCGAGTCCGGACTCGCTCGTTACGTCGAGGAGCTGGCCGCCGTCGGCTGCGCCGGGCTGGTCGTCGAGCTGGGGCGGCGGTGGCGCGACGACGTGCCCACGGCCCTGGTCACCGAGGCCGAACGGCACGGGTTGCCGCTGGTCACGCTCACGGAGGAGACCAAGTACGTCGCCGTGACCGAGGCGGTCGTCGGGCTGATCGTGGACGCCCAGCTGGCCGAGCTGCGGGCCGCCGAGCAGGTGCACGAGACGTTCACGGCACTCACGGTCGCCGGCGCCGAACCGGCCGAGGTGTTGCGCGAGGTCGCCCGCACGTCCGGGCTGCCGGTCGTCCTGGAGACGCTCGGCCACGACGTGCTCGCCTACGACGCGGCCGGGCACGACCCGGTGACCCTGCTGGACGACTGGGCGGCGCGGTCGCGGGCCGTCACGGTGTCCGAACGCACCGCCTACGACACGGCATCGGGCTGGTTGATCACGATCGTCGGCGCGCGCGGAGCGGACTGGGGCCGGCTCGTGCTCGTCTCCCCGGAACCGCCGCCGCACCGGCACGTCGTCGTCGCCGAACGCGCGGCATCGGCCTTGGCCGTGCACCGGCTGGTGGCACGGGACCGCGAGTCGTTGGAACGGCAGACGCACCGCACGTTGCTCGCCCAGCTGCTCGGCCAGTCACCTTCGGCGCCGGACCTCGGCGCGCGGGCGGCCGCGCTGGGCGTGCCGCTGGAACGCCGGCAGCTCATCGGCGTGGCGATCCGGCCGGTGTCGGTGCTGCAGGGACAAACCCTTGCCACGCAGGAGGTTCTGCGTGATCTCGCCGAAGCCACCGCGCTGGCGGGACGACGGGTGACGGTCGCGGCGCTCGTCGGCGTCGTGGACGACACGTCGGTGCGCGCGTTGCTGTCGGTACCGATGACCGTGGGCGTGGAAGGGGTTCTGCGCAAGGTCGCGCGCGAGATCCACCGGACGGCGGCGTCTCCCGTGGTGATCGCCGTCGGCACGACCGTGACATCCACATCGGACGTTCGCCGGTCGCTCGGCGAGGCGGCGCACGTGGCCGGAGCGGCGCTGCGGGCACCGGGATCGCAGCTCTACCACCGGCTCGACGACGTGCGGCTGCGCGGCCTGCTGCACCTGTTGCGCGACGACGAGCGGATGCGGGCGTTCGCGGACCGCGAGCTGGGCCCGTTGCTGGCCCGCGACGCGGCGCAGGGTTCGCGGCTGGTGGAGCTGCTGCGGTGCCTGTGCGAGAACAGCGGCAACAAGTCGGCGGCCGCGGCGGCGGCACACCTGTCGCGCACCGCGTACTACCAGCAGCTGGGGCGGATCGAGCAGGTTCTCGGCGTCTCGCTGGAGGACCCGGAGTCCGTGCTGTCGCTGTACGTCGCGCTGCTGGTGCACGAAATGGGCCCGTAGTGCTGCGGTCCGGCGTCAGGCCGGGCCGCACCACCACGGGCCCGTTCCCAGCGGAGAGACTCAGCCGTTGATCGTCGGCAGCACGCCCGACAGCACGGCCGGGTTCGGCACGGCGGGAGCGGCCGGCACCGCCGGGGCGTGCAGGTCGCCCACGTGCGAGTTGCCGAGGGCATCGGCGTTCGGCAGCGACGGCAGGGTGCCGATGTTCGCGCCGACCGGGTTCGGCAGCGAGCGCTCCTGCGCGCCGGGAACAGCGGGAACAGCCGGGACGGGCAGGTCGCTCGCGACCGGCGCGCCGACGTGCGGGAGCTGCACCGCGCCGGCCGCCTCGAGCGGGTTGGCGAGCTGGGAGGTGTCGGTGACGACCTTGTCCGCGCCGACCTCGGGAAGACCGCCGTTCAGCTGGGGCACCTCCGCCGCGTTGGCCGCGCCGGCGAGCAGCGGGGCCGCACCGGCGGCGAGGAGGGCGGCGGCACGGAACAGTCCGGAACGAGACACAGTTTTCCTCAATCTGGATTGGGGACCGATCTTCGATTTCATCGGCGCGTTCGGTTCGCGAATTAACCCGCTCGATCGGGTGTTCAGGGCTTGAACCTCACGCCACGGGAGGTCCTACGGTCGTCCTGTGACCCGTTGGAGCATCGGTGACCTGGCCAAAGCGAGCGGACTGACCGTCCGCGCGCTGCACCACTACGACGAGATCGGACTGGTCGTCGCCTCCGAGCGCACGGCATCCGGTCACCGTCGGTACACCCCGGACGACGTACGGCGCCTCTATCAGGTGAGATCGCTGCGCCAGCTCGGTCTCTCACTGGAAGAGGTCCGCTCGGCACTGTCCCGTTCGGACTCGCTGCGGCCGCTCTTCGAGGCCCAGCTCGCCGCGCTGAACGCCCAGGCGCGGCAGGTGGAGGCGCTGCGGTCGAGGCTCACCGCGTTGCTCGACGGGCACACGACCGAGTCCCTTCTGTCCACTTTGGAGATGATGTCCGTGTACGAGAGCTACTTCACCGCCGACCAGCTCGACGACCTGCGGTCGCGCGCGGCTGCACTGGGCCCCGAGGCCGTGGAGGGGCTGAAGGCGTCCTGGCTGGAGCTCGTCACGCAGCTGCGTCAGCACCTGACCGACGGCACCCCCGCGTCCGACCCGCGCGTGACCGAGCTGGTGGCGCGGTGGGACGAGCTGGGCGCGAAGTTCACCGGCGGCGACCCCGCCGTGCAGGCCGCGGCGCAGAAGTCGTGGAACGAGAACAAGTCGGCGATCAGCTCGCAGATCGGCTGGCCGGCGGACGACGGTCTGGTGGACTACGTGAACCAGGCGCGCGCGTCGCGGTGACCTGACAAGGTGTCGTCATGTCCGCTGATGACGACGCACGCCGATTGCAAGCCGCGAACCCCGAGGGGTGGTTCGAGGATCTCTACGCGGAGGCCGACGCCGGCACGGCCTCCGTCCCCTGGGACAAGCCCGAGCCGCAACCGCACCTCGTCGAGTGGTCCTCCGGCGTCGACGGCACCGGCCAGACCGCGCTCGTCGTGGGCTGCGGGTACGGCCGCGACTCCGAGTACCTCGCGTCGCTGGGGTTCGACGTGACGGCGTTCGACATCTCCCCCACCGCGATCGCCGCCGTCCAGGCGCGGTACCCGGACTCCGAGGTCACGTACGTCGCCGCGGACCTGCTCGCGCCGCCCGCCGAGTGGCACCGCGCGTTCGACCTCGTCGTCGAGAACATGACGGTGCAGGCGCTGCCCGTCGGCCTGCACGCCCGGGCGATCGAGCAGGTGGCGTGGCTGACCGGCTCGAAGCTGCTCGTGCTCGCCGTCGCGTGCGACGAGGGTCCCGTTCCGGACGGTCCGCCGTGGCCGTTGACGCCCGCCGAGATCAAGGCGTTCGCAGTGGACGGACTGTCGCCTGCGAACGTGCGTCGCGACGAGGTGCGCTGGACCGCGGAGTTCGTGCGCGAAGTGGCCATGAACTGACCACTTATGGCGGACTTCTGCCGCTTAGCGTGAATCATGCTCGTTCGTCGGATGGTCGCCCGCCTGCTCGACTGGCTGCTGGTGCTGGTCGTGGCGTGGCCGTTGGTCCACGAACCTGTGCTCGTGGTGCTCTGTGCGGCCGTGTACGACGCACTGCTGCTGCGCCTCAACACCATCGGCAAGGTCCTCACTGGCCTGAGGGTGGTGGGCCCCGCGTCCGGCCTCGACCACGGACGGGCGCTGGCCCGCACGCTCGTCACGACCGCGCTGCCCGGCGCGGGCGCGGTGCTCGTGCAGACGGGCCTGGGCTGGCGGGAGCCGGCGCTGATGGCGGGGCTCGGCTGGCAGCAGCCGTGGGTCGTCGTCGGTGAGCACCTGCCGGTGGGCTTCACGGGCTGGCTCGCGCCGTTGCTGCTGGTCAGCGGCTTCGCGATGCTGATGCTGTCGGCCGTGGAGTCGCTGGACCTGCGGGGCACGCGGACGTGGCACGACCGCAAGGCGCGCACGGCCGTGATCCGGCTCAAGGTGACACAATCGCGGTCGTGACCAACGAGGTCGGGCAGAACCACGGCAACGTCGTCCAGGCGCACGAGATCGGGTCCGTCCACCTCACCTCCCCCGAGCCGGCGCCGACCGCGTTGAACGGGCTGCGGAGCGCGTCCGAGTCGTTCACGGGGAGGGTGCGGGAGCTGGCCGAGCTGGACCGCGACGGGCTGAGCGTGGTGTGCGGCCTGGCCGGTGTCGGCAAGACCGAGCTGGCGCTGCGGTACGCCGAGGGCTTCCCCGGCGGCAAGCTCTTCGTCGACCTCCAGGACTACGACGACGAACGCCGGGTGTCGCCGGCCCAGGCGCTGGAGCAGTTCCTGACCGCGCTGGGCGTGCGGGAGATCCCCGGCGGCGAGGCGGCGCGGGCGGCGTTGTTCCGCACGGTGACCGCGGAGCGCGAGCCGATGCTGGTCGTGATCGACAACGCGCGGTCCGCGCAGCACGTGCGCCCGTTGCTGCCCAACCGGCACCGCACGATCGTCACCAGCAGGCACCGGCTCCCCGGCCTCGACGACGCCCACCACCTGGAGCTGGGCCTGCTCACCGCGGAGGAGGCCACCGCGCTCGTGGGTGACGCCGAGCTGGCCGAGCTGTGCGGACGGCTGCCGCTCGCGTTGCGGATCATGGCTGCGCTGCGGCGCACCGATCCGGACCACGACTGGGCCGCCGAGCTGCGGGAGCTGCAGCTGGACCTGCTCGACGACGGCGACGAACGGTCCGTGCGCGCGGCGTTCGAGCTCTCCTACCGGGCGCTCACCGAGGAACAACGGCGTTGCTTCCGGTTCGTCGTGCTGATCCCGGGCACCACCATCACCGCGGAGGCGGCGTCGATCGTCACCGGCCGCGCTGAGGCGAGGGCGCGCAGGCTGGTGCGGGACCTGCGGGCGGCGCACCTGCTGGAGCCCGGCGACCGGTTCCACGACCTGGTGCGGGAGTTCGCGGGTGAGCGCCTGCGCGAGCAGGACGACCAGGAGACGCGCAACCAGGCGATGTTCGGGCTCTTCGCGCACTTCGCCGCTCGTGCCGAGCAGATGGACGCCGCGCTGGACACCCCGAAGCAGGCCGAGGCTCTGCACTGGTTCGACCGGCACCGGCCGATGCTCCTGCTGCTGGCGTTCGGTGCGCTGCTGATGCGCCGCTTCCACGAAGGCGGGAGGACGGCGGCGGCCCTGCACCGGTATCTCGCGACGTGGGGCCACCAGGACGACCTGGACATGGCGGACACGGTGACCGCCGACGCCAAGAGGAACCTCGACGTGCTCCCGTACGTCCGGCTGTTCAGAGCCGAGACCCCAGGAACCTGATCGCGTCCGGCAGCACCCGCCGCCAGTAGCCGTCGCCGTGCTCGCCGTGGTCGAACGACGCCTCCGCACCGACCGCCCGAGCCAGCTCCCGTGCCGCGTCGTGGAACGGGTCCTCTCGCCCGCACCACACCCCGACCGGTGAGCGGATAGTGTCCATGTGCCGCAACGGCTCGTGCGCCTCCCACACCTCGCGCGACGCGAACCCGTTGATCCGCTCCGCGTCCTCCCAGGCCGGGAACAACGCCGGGCTCACAGCCGCGACGGCCTTCAGCGGCTGCCGGGACGCGAGGTCCAGCACGCCGAACCCGCCCATCGACACGCCCAGCGCCGCCTCGAAGGGCACCGGCGGGACGAGCGACACCCAGTAGTCGTCACCGCCGTTGACCACCGCGCACCGGAACCGCGCGCCGTGCAGGAACCGCGGCAGCCCGAGGCCCTCCCACCACCGGACGCTGCCGCCACGGCCGTGCAGCACGAGCACCGTCGGCCCGGACGAGCCCATCCACGCGCCCCACTCCGTGGGCTGCACGGGTACGGGCGGCACGTCGGGCACCACTCCGTCGGGACCTGTCCAGCCGAGCAGACGGCGGCCGCGCGGGGTCAGCGCCGCGCACGTCCCGCCCACGCCGACCAGGCCCGCTCCGCCGAGCAGCAGTGTGCGCCGGGAGACCCCCATGCGGACCACGGTACGCACAATGTGCGCCGATCATGACAAGCGTGGACACTCTGACACTGCCAGACCCGCGTCACCGGTCCCAGGATTCCGGGATGGAACCGACCGCGTTCGCCGTGTTTCAGCAGCGTAACAGGGGGTTGAACGATGGCAGTTGAGTCCTCCCCGCCCCAGGTCACACCGGACGGCCGCGTCGAGTTGAGCGACGTGGGTCCCATCCAGGACAGCAGGTTCTACAACCCCGAGCTCGCGCCGGTGCCGGTCGAGCAACGCACGTGGAGCACCTACAACTTCTTCGCGCTGTGGATGGGCATGGCGCACAACATCCCCAGCTACACGCTCGCCGCGAGCCTCATCGCGCTCGGCATGGACTGGGTGCAGGCGTTCCTCACGATCACCCTCGGCAACCTGATCGTGCTGGTGCCGATGCTGCTCAACAGCCACGCCGGCACGAAGTACGGCATCCCGTTCCCCGTGTTCGCCCGCGCGTTCTACGGCATCCGCGGCGCCAACCTCGTCGCGTTGCTCCGCGCGTTCATCGCGTGCGCCTGGTTCGGCATCCAGACGTGGGTCGGCGGCAAGGCGCTGCACGTGATCATCGGCAGGCTGGCGGGTGACGGGTGGACCAAGGCCTCCGCCGTCGCGGGCCAGCCGTGGACGTTGTGGTTGTGCTTCTTCGGTTTCTGGGTCGTGCAGATGCTCGTGATCTGGCGCGGCATGGACGCGATCCGGCGGTTCGAGAACTGGACGGCGCCGCTCGTGAGCGTCGGCTTCCTGATCCTGCTGGGCTACGTGCTGGTGAAGGCGGGCGGGTTCGGGCCGATCCTGCACCAGGGCAGCAGCCTCGGATGGGGGCCGGAGTTCTGGAAGATCTTCTTCCCGTCGCTGATGGGCATGATCGCGTTCTGGTCGACGCTGTCGCTGAACATGCCGGACTTCACCCGGTTCGGCGGTAGCCAGCGCAAGCAGGTCACCGGCCAGATCCTCGGTCTGCCGACCACGATGTCGTTCATCGCGATCGTCGCGATCCTGACCACGTCGGGCGCGCAGGCGTTGTACGGCGAGGCGATCTGGGACCCAGCAGACCTCGCGTCCCGGTTCGACAGCACCGTGCTCGTGCTGGTGGCGCTGATCTCGCTGGTGCTGGCCACGATCTCGGCGAACCTCGCGGCCAACGTCGTCAGCCCGTCCTACGACTTCTCGAACGCGTTCCCGAAGCGGATCACGTTCGCGGTCGGCGGCCTGATCACCGGTGTCGTCGGCATCCTGATCCAGCCGTGGCGGCTGATCTCCGACCCGAGCATCTACATCTTCGCGTGGCTCGGGTTCTACGGCGGCCTGCTCGCGTCCGTGGCCGGTGTGTTCGTCGCCGGGTACTGGGTGATCAAGAAGACCCGGCTGGAGCTCGCCGACCTCTACCTCGACGGCAGGGGCGCGTACTGGTTCAACGGCGGCTGGAACTGGCGTGCCGTGCTGGCGACTCTCGTGGGCTCCGTGCTCGCGGTCGGCGGCGCGCACGGCGGACCGTTCCCGGCGGACGGCCTGATCCCGTTCCTCAAGCCGCTCTACGACTACAACTGGGTGGTCGGCTTCGCCGCCGGCTTCCTCGTTTTCCTGGCTCTGAAGGACAACTCGGCAAAGGAGACGACCAGGTGAGCAACATCATCCGGGCGGCGCTCGTCCAGCAGAAGTGGACGGGCGACAAGGAGTCGATGATCGCGAACGCGGTCGAGCACATCCGCAACGCCGCTTCCCAGGGCGCGCAGGTGCTGTGTCTCCAGGAGCTGTTCTACGGGCCGTACTTCTGCCAGGTGCAGGACGCGGACTTCTACTCCTACACCGAGTCGATCCCGGACGGACCGACGACGGAGCTGATGAAGGAAGTCGCCGCGCAGAACAACATCGTGCTGATCGTGCCGATGTACGAGGTCGAGCAGCCCGGCGTCTACTACAACACCGCGGCCGTGATCGACGCCGACGGCACCTACCTCGGCAAGTACCGCAAGAACCACATCCCGCAGGTCAAGGGTTTCTGGGAGAAGTTCTACTTCAAGCCGGGCAACCTCGGGTACCCCACGTTCGACACCGCGGTGGGACGGATCGGCGTCTACATCTGCTACGAGCGGCACTTCCCCGAGGGCTGGCGGGCGCTGGGCCTCGCGGGCGCGAAGATCGTGTTCAACCCGTCGGCGACGTCCCGGTCGCTGTCGGAGTACCTGTGGAAGCTGGAACAGCCCGCCGCGGCCGTGGCGAACGAGTACTTCGTCGGCGCGATCAACCGCGTGGGAGTGGAACCGTTGGGCGACAACGAGTTCTACGGCCAGACGTACTTCGTATCGCCACGCGGCCAGCTCGTCGGCGAGGCGGCGTCCGACACCGAGGAAGAGCTCGTCGTGCGCGACCTCGACCTGGACCTGCTGACCGAGGTCCGCGACACGTGGGCGTTCTACCGCGACCGCCGCCCCGACACCTACGAGGGCCTGGTGACGCCGTGAGCACGCTGATCCGCAACGGCCTGGTCGTCAACGCCACCGGCTCGCACGCCGCCGACGTGCTGATCGAGGGCGAGCACATCGCCGCGCTGGTCACGCCCGGTTTCGAGGTGCGGGCCGACGAGGTCGTCGACGCGGCCGGGAAGTACGTGATCCCCGGCGGGATCGACGTGCACACGCACATGGAGATGCCGTTCGGCGGCACCCAGTCCGCGGACACGTTCGAGACCGGCACGACCGCGGCGGCGTGGGGCGGCACGACCACGATCGTCGACTTCGCCGTGCAGCCCAAGGGGTCGTCGCTGCTGTCCACTCTGGACAAGTGGCACTCGAAGGCCGACGGCAACTGCGCCGTCGACTACGGCTTCCACATGATCATCTCCGACGTGAACGACCAGTCGCTCAAGGAGATGGAGTCGTGCATCGCGGCCGGCGTGAACAGCTTCAAGATGTTCATGGCCTACCCCGGTGTCTTCTACGCGACCGACGGCGAGATCCTGCGCGCGATGCAGAAGGCGCGCGAGACCGGTGCCACGATCATGATGCACGCGGAGAACGGCATCGCGATCGACCAGCTCGTCGCGCAGGCGCTGGCCAACGGCCTGGGCGACCCGGTGCAGCACGGCCTGACCCGGCCGCCGGAGCTGGAGGGCGAGGCCACGTCGCGGGCGATCCAGCTGGCTCGCGTCACCGGTTCGCCGCTGTACATCGTGCACCTCTCCGCGGCGCAAGCGCTCGACGCCGTGACGGCTGCCCGTGACACGGGCCAGAACGTGTTCGCCGAGACGTGCCCGCAGTACCTCTACCTGTCGCTGGACGACCTGGCGCTGCCGGGCTTCGAGGGCGCGAAGTACGTGGCGTCGCCCCCGTTGCGCCCCAAGGAGCACCAGTCGTCGCTGTGGCGCGGCCTGCGCACGAACGACCTGTCCGTCGTGAGCACCGACCACTGCCCGTTCTGCTTCAAGGACCAGAAGCAGCTGGGCGTCGGCGACTTCTCGAAGATCCCCAACGGCATGCCCGGCGTCGAGCACCGCGTCGACCTGCTGCACCAGGGCGTCGTGAAGGGCGAGATCACCCGTGAGCGCTGGGTCGAGATCGTCGCCACGACTCCGGCGCGGATGTTCGGCATGTACCCGCGCAAGGGTGTGATCGCACCGGGCGCGGACGCGGACGTCGTGGTCTACGACCCGCGGGCCACGCAGACGATCTCGGCCGAGACCCACCACATGGCCGTGGACTACTCGGCCTACGAGGGCTTCGAGGTCACCGGGAAGGTCGACACGGTGTTTTCCCGCGGCCGCAAGGTGATCGCCGACGGCGCCTACCACGGTTCGACGGGCCACGGCCGGTTCGTGTCCCGCGACCTCAACCAGTACCTCGTGTAGCGAAAGGGGCGTGACGCCGTGGACTTCGGCATCGTGCTGCAGACCGACCCGCCCGCGCGGGACGTGGTGGAGGGCCTTCGCGTCGCCGAGGACTGCGGCTTCCGCTACGGCTGGACGTTCGACTCCTGCGTGCTGTGGCAGGAACCGTTCGTCATCTACTCGCAGGTGCTGGCCGCCACCCGCGACCTGGTGGTCGGCCCCATGGTCACCAACCCGTCGACCCGCGACTGGTCGGTGACGGCCTCGCTGTTCGCGACGCTGAACGACATGTTCGGCAACCGCACGGTCTGCGGCATCGGCCGGGGCGACTCGGCCCGCCGCGTGATCGGCCAGAAGCCCGCCTCACTGGCGACACTGGGCTCCGCGATGCACGTGATCAAGGAACTGGCGGAGGGGCGAGAGGTCGAGCACCACGGCACACCCGTGCAGATCCCGTGGGTGCGCAACGGAAAGCTCGAGATCTGGATGGCCGCGTACGGCCCGCGGGCGCTGAAGATGGTCGGCGAACAGGCCGACGGCTTCATCCTGCAGACCGCCGACCCGGACATCGCGCGCTGGACCATCGGCTCGGTCCGCGAGGCCGCAGCCGCCGCCGGCCGCGACCCGTCGGCGATCACGATGTGCGTGGCGGCCCCGGCCTACGTCGGGACGGACCTGGACCACCAGCGCGACCAGCTGCGGTGGTTCGGCGGCATGGTCGGCAACCACGTGGCCGACCTCGTGGCCCGGTACGGCGACTCCGGCGTCGTGCCCAAGGCCCTGACCGACTACATCAAGGACCGCGAGGGCTACGACTACGCCCACCACGGCAAGGCGGGCAACCGGTCGACCGACTTCGTGCCGGACGCGATCGTCGACCGCTTCTGCCTGGTCGGGCCGGAGTCGGCGCACGTCGAGCGGTTGCAGGAGCTGAAGGAGATCGGTGTCGACAACTTCGCGCTGTACCTGATGCACGACGAGAAGGACAAGACGCGCGACGCGTACGGGTCGGCGGTGATCCCGGCGGTCTGACGAGTGCCTGCGACCTGCCCGGCCGTACCGAGGCCGGGCAGGTGCGGATGCGGCCCTGACTTGGTCGTTGTCGGCGAGCTCGGGCCCGCTGCCCATGCCTGAAGTCGCGCTATGGCGCGGGCGGGAGGTCGCCGGGTGATGGAGCCGTGGTGCGGAGCAGACGACCGCCGAGGACCGCGGCGAGCAGCGCCACGACACCGGCGCCGGTGGCCGCCCAGAACGCGCCGGCGGCGCCGAACCGGTCGACGAGAGCCCCGCCGGACGGTGCGCCGATGGCGATGCCGGCGAAGACGGTGACGCCGAGCCAGGTGTAGGCCTCGGTCACCACGTGAGCCGGCACGACCGCGGTGACCAGTGCGTTGCCCGTGATCAGGGTCGGCGCGTTGGCCGCACCGGCGACCACCAGCGCGATGGTGAGGGCGACCAGCGAGCCGGAGCACACCGCGACCACGACCGTGCCCGCGGCCATCGCGGCGGCACCGAGCAGGAAGCGCCGCGCCGGAGCCGAGCGCCGGGTGCGGCTGCCGTAGAACACCCCGGAGACGAGGCTGCCACCGGCCCACAGCGCGAGGACGATGCCGGACACGCCGGGACGGCCCATCTCGCGGGTCAGCGCGACGACACCGACCTTGATCAACCCGAACAGCGCGCCGATGCCCAGGAACACCGCGATGAGCACCCACAACCCGGCGTGCGCCGTGGCCCGCGATCGCCGTCCGGACCGCCGGGCGGATCCGGGCACCGGTTCGGTGGCCCGCTGCACCAGGAACAGGGTGCAGCCCAGCGCGACCAGCGCGGCGGCCGTCAGCAGCCCCGCGGCCGGTGCCACCGCGGTCGCGGCGGCCGCGACCAGCACCGGGCCGATCACGAAGACCGCCTCCTCGATGAGCGACTCGACGGCCAGAGCCGTGTCCAGCCGCGGGTCACCGCGCAGCAACGCCGTCCACCGGGCGCGGGCGAACGCGCCGATCTGGGGCAACGACACGCCGACCAGCACCCCCAGCGCGATCAGCACCACGGCGCCGGCCCGCAGCTGCGCGGCGGCGACCAGGGTGCACAGCGCCGCGACGTTCGCGACCGTCTGCGGTGCCAGGACACGTGCCTGCCCGTACCGGTCGGCGAGCCGGCTGAACTGCGGCGCCAGCAGCCCCTGCGACAGCGAGATCGCGCCCGCCACCGCTCCGGCCACCGCGTACGAACCACCGAGGCCGGTGATCAGCACGATGGCCCCGAGTCCGGCCATCGCCTGCGGCAGCCGGGCGAGCGCTCCCACCGAACTGAACGCCGCCGCGCCCGGCACCGACCACACCTGGCGGTAGAGCGACCACCACCGCCCCGAGCTCGTCACCACCGCCACCCACGTCCCGACATCACCGCGGAATCGTAGTTCGCGAGCACGCGCCCACGGCCTGGCGCACAACTTCAGCCGGACAAGACGTTCGCGCTCGTCGTCGATCGGGGATGATGGTTCGGTGCCCGATGAACCAGAGCTCCCCTGGTCCGTGCGGAACTCCGTGACCGGTGACGTCATCGGGATGAACGTGCAGATCGGGTCCATCGGCGGCGACCTCACCCTGCACCACCACTCGAAGTCGCGCTCTCCCGGCGAGCTGCCGTTGAGGGTGGGCGTCGTGCCGCAACGGGCGGCGGCGTTCCAGGAACGGGTGCTGCCCGAGGGCGTCGCGGTGCTGTCGGGCATGGGCGGGGTGGGCAAGACGCAGCTCGCCGCCGGCTTCGCCCAGCGCCAGTGGGCCGAGGGGGCGGTGCGGCTGCTGGTGTGGGTCACGGCGACCTCGCGGAGTGCGGTCGTGTCCGCCTACGCGGAGGCGGCGGGTGAGCTCACCGGCTTCGACGACCCCGAGCCGGAACGGGCCGCGCGCAAGTTCCTGGCCTGGCTGGCCAGGGGCGACGAGCCGTGGCTCGTGGTGCTCGACGACGTGCGGGACCCCGCCGACCTCGACGGGCTGTGGCCGCCGGACACCGGGCGGGTGCTCGTGACGACCCGGCGGCGGGACACCTCGCTGCGGTTGGACGAGCGGCGGGTGGCCGAGGTCGGGACGTTCAGCGAGGACGAGGCGCTGGCCTACCTGCGTTCGGTGCTCGCGGAACGGCCGGCGCTGCTCGACGGCGCCGAGGAACTGGTGCGGGCCTTGGGATACCTGCCGCTGGCGCTGGCCCACGCGGGCGCCTACGTGCTGGACACGCAGCTCTCGTGTGCTCGCTACCACGCGAAACTGGGCAGGCACCGGACGGCGGTCTCGGCGACGTGGACGCTGTCCGTCAAGCAGGCCGACGCCCTGCCCCCCAAGCGGATGGCGGGACGGCTGCTCGACCTGCTCAGCGTGCTGGACCCCAACGGCGTTCCGCTCGACGTCCTCGCCGGGCCTTCCGTGCGAGGCCACCTGGGCGGCCGGATCGACGAGGACGGTGTCCGAGACGTCCTCGCGACCCTGCACCGGCTGGGCCTGGTCACCCTGGACACCGGATCGCCGTCGCGCGAGGTGCGGGTCCACGCCCTGGTCCAGCAGGCCAACCGCGACTCGTGGAAACCCCGGCACGAGAAGAAGGTCGTCCGCGCCGCCGCCGACGCGTTGTCGGAGAGGTGGCCGCTCATCAAGCAGGTCGACGACCTGGAACGGGCCTTCCGCGACAACACGGAGGCGCTGTTCGCCGTGGGCGGGAGCCAGCTGTGGGGCCGGACCTGCCACACGCTCGCGATCCAGCTGGGACACAGCATGGGCCTGCACGGACAGGAGGCCCAGGCCCGGGACCACTTCGAGCGCCTGACCGACACCGCGGAACACGCGCTCTTCGGCGTGCTCGCCCACATCAACTTCGCCTACTGGCGCAGCCGGGCCGATGACGCGGCCGGTGCGTGCGCGGAGTTCGACCGAGTGCTCGCCCACGTCCCGCGGGTCCGCCCTGCCGAGCAACCGCTCCTCGACTCCTTCCTCCTGAGCGCGCGGCAACAGCGGGCCGAACTGCTCACCGACCTGGGAGAGCCGGACAGGGCGATCACCGATCTCGAGGAGCTGCTCGCCGACACCGCCCGCGTGCACGGACCCGACAGCAAGGAGGTGCTGTCGGTCAGGCAAACCCTCCTGAGCTGCCGCGCGCGGACCGGCGCCGGCGACTCGGTGGCCGGCTACGAGAAGCTCACCGCGGACCTCGTGCGCACGCTCGGGCCCGAGCACCGCCAGTCGTTGAACGCCAGGCTGAAGCTGGCCGCCGCGCGGGCGTCGTCCGGTGATCTCACAGGGTCCGCCGCCGACCTCGAAGAGCTGGTGTCCGACTACGCACAGGTCTGGGGGCCCGACCACCCGGACACGCTGATCGCACGCGGCGACCTCGCCGACTGCCGGGGCCGAGGCGGTGACCCCGCTCGTGCCGCGGCGGAGGCGGAACAGCTCGCCGCCGACTGCCTGCGAGCCCTCGGTCCCGACCACCCGGACACGCGCCGGGTCCAGGGACTGCACGCGTTCTGGCGGAACAAGGGCTAGCGAACTGGCCTGGTCTCGCCGTCCCACTCCGCGCTGAGCGACGGCAGCAACTCCGCCAGCTGCACCGGATAGACGGTGTCCTCTGTGGACTCCAGCTCCTCCGCCGTCCACCACCGGAACGCGGAGATGCTGTGCTCCTCCACGTCGTTGAACCCCGAGGTGTCGACCTCGATCCCGTCCACGTGAGCCAGGAAGAACCACTCCTCGGCGTCGAACGTCTGCCCGGCGAAGCTGAACACCGCGCGCCGGCGCCAGACCGGGCCGGCCAAGGACTCCGGCGCGAGCTTCACGCCCGTTTCCTCGAACGCCTCGCGCACGGCCGTGTCGCGCAGTTCCTCGCCGTTCTCGACGCCGCCGCCCACGGTGAACCAGAAGAGCTCCTGCGGCCGGGCCGGGTCGAAGCCCTGGAACAGCAGCACCCGGCCCGCGGCGTCCAGCAGCAGCACGCGGGCGGACGGGCGGGGGGTGAGCATCACGGCGTCGGACGGGGACGCGGGTTCGGCGATCTCGAAGTACGACGGCTGCGGGGCCGTGCCGGACAGGCGCAGCCAGCGCACGACGCGGCGGCGGCGTTGGAGCAGGGTGTCGCGCACGGCGTCGTTGTGGACGCGGCGGGCCAGCACCACGCGTTCCTCGGCGTCGGCCAGTTCCGCGGCCAGGGCCGGGGCGAGCGACGACCTGTCCAGCGCGCCCAGCAGGCCGGAGAGCTCGTTCTCGGCCGACTCGCGCTCGGCGCGCGAGGCGGACTCGGCTCGGGAGGCGGCGGCGGACAGCGCCGGGTCCAGCAGGGCGCGGACCACCACGGCTCGGCGGGCCAGGGCGGCGTCGAGTGCGGCCCAGGCGGCGTCGGTGCGGACATGCAGGCGGTCCAGGCGGTTGGCGATGGCGAGGATCCAGGCGGCCAGCAGCAGGGCCGCGACCACGACGACGAAGCCGGTGGTCATGCCCCGCCCACCCGGCGCGGGTCGGCGGCGATGGCGGTCTCGTAGACGCGCAAGACCTGCGAGGCGACGACGGACCAGTCGAACGCCTGCACCCGTTGGGATCCGGCCGTCACGTACTCGGCGCGCTGGGCCGAGTCGCGCAACACCGAGCGCAGCGCGCCGGCCAGGGCCGGGGCGTCGCCGACCGGGAACAGCGCGCCCGCCTTGCCGTCGTCGAGCACCCGGCGGAACGCGTCGATGTCCGAGGCGACCACGGCGGTGCCGGCGGACATGGCCTCGGCCAGGATGATGCCGAACGACTCGCCGCCGGTGTTCGGCGCCACGTAGACGTCGAGCGAGCGCAGCATCCTGGCCTTCTCGACGTCGTCGACCTGGCCCAGCAGGTCCACCCGGCCGGCGAACGGGCCGTCGAACGGCGCCTCGCCGCGGCCCACGACGAGCAGGCGCAGGTCGGGGAACTCGTCGGCGATCATGCCGAACGCCTCCCACAGGATCGGCATGCCCTTGCGCGGCTCGTCGTAGCGGCCGACGAACCCGATCGTGCCGCCGGGGCGCGGGTAGCCGTCCAAAGTGGACGCGGAGGCGAAGAAGTCGACGTCGACGCCGTTCGGGATCTCCACCGCGTCGCCGCCGAGGTGCTCGACCTGGACCCGGCGGGCCAGTGCGGAGACGGCGATGCGGGCGGTGACCTTCTCCAGGAACGGTTGCAGCACGGGCTGGAACGCCGACAGCATCTTCGAGCGCGGGGTCGAGGTGTGGAAGGTGGCGACGATCGGGCCGTCGGCCAGCATCAGCGCCAGGAACGACAGCGACGGCGCCGTGGGCTCGTGCAGGTGCAGGACGTCGAACGAGTGCTCGTCGATCCACCGGCGGACCCGCGCGTAGGAGACGGGACCGAAGGACAGGCGCGCCACCGAGCCGTTGTACGGGATGCCGACCGCGCGACCGGCGGACGTCACGAACGGCGGCAGCGACTGGTCGTCGTCGGCCGGGGCGAGGACGTCCACCTCGTGGCCCAGCGCGATCAGGGCGCGCGCGAGGTCGACGACGTGCGCCTGCACCCCGCCCGGCACGTCGAAGGAGTAGGGGCAGACGATCCCGACCTTCACTTGGCCACGACCTTCACCGGGGCTCGGCCTTCACCGCGCGAGCCTCCTGGCGAGGGCGGCGCGGCGGCCCTCCGGCAGGTCGGCCAGCCAGAGCTTCTGCAGCATGTGCCAGTCGGCGGGGTGGGCCGCGATGTCGGCGGCGAACACGTCCGCGACGGCCTGGGTGGCGGCCTGGACCGTGCCGACCTTGATCGGCGGGTGGATGCGGAAGTGCCAGCCGTCCTCGGTGAACCAGCAGCCGACCGGCAGCAGCGCGGCGCCCGTCGTCGACGCCAGGTGCGCGGGGCCCGCGGGCATCAGGGTCTGCTCGCCGAAGAACGTCACGGGCACGCCGGACGACGTCAGGTCGCGGTCGGCCAGCAGGCACACGACCTTGTTGGCCCGCAGCCGCTCCGCCAGCACCGTCGCGGGTGGACGGTCGCCGCCGCTCAGCGGCAGCACCTCGAACCCGAGGGTCTCGCGGAACTCGACGAACTTCCGGTACAGCGACTCGGGCTTCAACCGCTCGGCCACCGTCGTGAACGTGCCGGAGTGGCCCACCAGCCAGACGCCGGCCATGTCCCAGTTGCCGCTGTGCGGCAGGGCGACGACCGCGCCGGTGCCGTTCGCCAGCGCCGCGTCGAGGTTCTCCATGCCGGACACCTGCGAGTCGCACTTCTCGTACGCGGCCGCGAGGTCCGTCGACGGCAGGCGGAACGCCTCGCACCAGTACCGCGCGTAGGACCGCAGCGAGTCGCGCACGAGTTCGTCGAGCTCTTCCGCACCGGCCTGCGGCACGACCCGGCGCAGGTTCCTGCGCAGCTGGTCGACCCCGCCACCACCGCGTTTCGCGGCGTAGTCGGCCCCCGCGCGGAACAGCCCGCGCGCCCACGACTCCGGCAGCAGCCGGATCAGCCGCCACCCGGCGCTGTACCCGAGCGTCGCGAGGTTCACGCGGCCTCCCGCGCCGACTTCGCCACCGCGAGGATCCGCTGCAGGACCGTCGCCACCGTCATGACCGCGAGGATCCACAGCGCGATGTCGAGCAGGTGCGGCACCCCGAGGCCCTGGAACCCGGCACCGACGAGCGCGACGATGAACCGCTCTGCCCGCTCGGCCAGTCCGCCGTCCGCGCTCAGCCCGGACGCCTCGGCGCGCGCCTTCACGTACGAGATGACCTGGGAGGCGACCAGGCAGACGAACCCGGCCGCCGCGGTCCACCGGTTGCCGGTGTCGAACGCGTACCAGGTGAGCGCGGCGAACAACGCCCCGTCGGCGATGCGGTCGCAGGTGGCGTCGAGCACGGCCCCGAACCTCGTGGGCCCCTGCGCACGGGCCATCGCGCCGTCGATCAGGTCGAGCAGCACGAAGAACGTCACCAGCGCGCTGCCGACGAACAGCTGCCCGCGCGGGATGAACCACAGCGCACTGGCCACGGCGCCGGCGGTACCGGCGACGGTGACGGCGTTGGGGGTGAGGCCACGCGCCAGCAGCCACGCCCCGATCGGATCGGTGACGCGCGAGACGGACGCGCGAGCGAAGATGTTCAGCATGGCGTGTCGCAGCCTAGCTGGACTGCTGAAACGCACCGCTCGCGGGTGACGCGCCCGACACCGGTAGCAGGGGTGCGGCGCACCGCCGCAGTCACGTCCGCGTCCAGGAGACGGGCCGGGCGAACGCCGTCCGGTTCCCCCGGCGGCACCCACGAACAGCCCGTCGTCCCCCTTCGACGCTCTCCCTCAGCGCCTCATCTCAGCACCCGGTTACCCAGGTGACTCCCCCGTCCCACCGCTCAGCCGAGCTGGCCCAGCCGCCGGTGGTCCTCGGCGATCCGCTTGAGCAGCGCCTGCAGCTCCTCGCCGCGCACCGCCATCCTCTCCAGCCGGCCGAACAGCGCGAGGTACTCGCGGACGTCCAGCGGGTCGGTGATGGTGGCGTTGCCGGTCAGCACGCTGACCGTGACGACGCGCTCGTCGTAGATCTGGAAACCGTGCAGCGCCACGGCGTTCGCGTCCGCCGTCCAGGGCACGACGCCCAGGCGGACGTTCGGTCTGCGCTGGATCGCGGCCAGGTGCTCGACCTGTTCCGCCATCTGTTCGGGCGAGCCCATCCGCCAGCGCAGCGCGCTCTCGGACAGCACGAACACGAACTGCTTGGCCAGGTCGTCCATCCTGGACCGGCGCACGCGCAGCGCCGACACCGCCGCCTCCTGCTCCGAAGGCGGCATCGTCCCCAGCACGATCCGCAGGTAGGCCTCGGACTGCAACAGCGAGGGCACCAGGTTGACCTGGAAGAACCTCGACGTCGCGGCCCGCGCCTCCACGCGGCTGATCGTCTGCTGGTGGCGGTGCGCCCCGCGGTGCAGCACGACGCGACGGGTCTCCGCCTCAGCGTGCAGCGATCTGGCGAGTTCGACCAGTTCGATGCGCGTCTCCCTCGAAGCGGCCAACTCCGCCACGAGACGCTCCACGTCCGCGACGGACGGGAGCAGCATGCCGTTCTCGATCTTCGACAGCTTGGACTGGCTCATCCCGGTGGCACGGGCGGTGGCCGTGCCGGTCATCTTCGCCTCGGTGCGCAACCGGCGTAGTTCACGCGAAAGCCGTTCTCTCGCTAATCGCGAACGCTCAGGTGCGGTCATGGTTCGCACCGTAACCATTCACACTCGGCGAGACGATCGGCCATAGGCGGGGACTTGACTCGCAGTTGACACCTCCAGGTGGGTGATCTCACCTACCTGGAATCGCTTTGTGCTGGTGTTACGTCTCGATCCGCCCCGGAAATGCACCCGAAAGTTGTAACCGAAAGCTATTCCCGGCCAAGTGGAAACGACATCGATTGTCCGGCCCGGACAAACGTGCGCAGTTTTTGTCACTCTTTTGTCCACGAATTCGCGGGACTTCGAGCAGGTGGCCGACTAAACACCTCGTTTAGTGCGCAACTGCGAAACGGACTTGAACACAAGCAATACCGTACGCAATGCGAAGCAGATCACGCCACGGACGAGCGCCACCGCCGAGCGCGGTGACGGGAAGGCGGCCCGCCGGAGCGCGGGCGGCCTGGGTCAGCCGACGGCCTTCCAGCCGTCGGCCAGCAGCCGGCGGGTCTCCCCCAGCAGCTGCGGCAGCACCTTGGTGTGCCCGATGACGGGCATGAAGTTCGCGTCGCCGCCCCACCGCGGCACGACGTGCTGGTGCAGGTGCGCGGCGATCCCGGCGCCCGCGACGACGCCCTGGTTCATGCCGACGTTGAACCCGTGCGGCGCGGCCACGTGCCGGCCGACCCGCATCGCCTTCTGGGTGAACGCGGCGAACTCGGCCGTCTCGGACGCCGTCAGGTCCGTGTAGTCCGGCACGTGCCGGTACGGCAGCACCATCAGGTGGCCTGGGTTGTACGGGTACAGGTTCAGCACCGCGAAGACCTCGGCGCCGCGCGCGATGATCAGACCGTCCTCGTCGGACAGCGACACCACGCGGCAGAACGGGCACCCGGCCGGCTCGTCGCCCTCGGCCTTGCCCGCGCCCTGCACGTAGGACAGGCGGTGCGGGGTCCACAGGCGCTGCAACGCGTCCGGGACCCCGATGCCGTCCTGCTGCGAGAACTCAGGCGTCACGAGAGCAGTTCCGCCGTGGGCGAGGCGTTCTCACGGCGCCCCACCCAGTCGACGATCTGCTCGACGGCCCGCTCGACCGGCACGCCGTTGATCTGCGTGCCGTCGCGGAACCGGAACGACACCGCGTTCGCCTCCACGTCCTTGGCACCGGCCAGGAGCATGAACGGCACCTTCTGCAGCGTGTGGTTGCGGATCTTCTTCTGCATGCGGTCGTCGGACGCGTCGACGTCGACCCGGATGCCCTTCTTGCGCAACGTCTCCCGCACCGCGAACAGGTGGTCGGCGTTCTCCGAGGTCACCGGGATGCCCATGACCTGCACCGGCGCGAGCCAGGCGGGGAACGCGCCCGCGTAGTGCTCGGTCATCACGCCGAAGAAGCGCTCCACCGACCCGAACAGCGCGCGGTGGATCATGACCGGGCGCACGCGCGAGCCGTCCGGCCCGGTGTACTCGAGCTCGAAGCGCTCCGGCAGGTTGAAGTCGAGCTGGATGGTCGACATCTGCCAGGTGCGGCCGAGCGCGTCGCGGCACTGCACGGAGATCTTCGGGCCGTAGAACGCGGCGCCGCCGGGGTCGGGCACGAGCTCGAGACCGGACTCCTGCGCCACCGACGCGAGCGTCTCGGTCGCCTCGTCCCAGATCTCGTCCGAACCCACGTACTTCTCCGGGTTCTTGGTCGAGAGCTCCAGGTAGAAGTCGTCGAGGCCGTAGTCGCGCAGCAGGTCGAGCACGAACGTGAGCAGCGACCTCAGCTCGTCGCGGACCTGGTCCTTGGTGCAGAAGATGTGCGCGTCGTCCTGCGTCATGCCGCGCACGCGGGTGAGGCCGTGCACCACACCGGACTTCTCGTACCGGTAGACGCCGCCGAACTCGAACATGCGCAGCGGCAGCTCGCGGTACGAACGGCCGCGCGACTTGAAGATCAGGTCGTGGAACGGGCAGTTCATCGGCTTGAGGTAGTAGTCCTGGCCCGGCTTGCGGACGGTGCCGTCCTCGTTGAGCTCGGCGTCGAGGTGCATCGCCGGGTACATGCCGTCCTTGTACCAGTCGAGGTGGCCGGAGACCTCGAACAGGTTGCCCTTGGTGATGTGGGGCGAGTAGACGAACTCGTAGCCCTCTTCGGTGTGCCGCTGGCGGGAGTAGTCCTCCATCGCCTTGCGGATGATGCCGCCCTTGGGGTGGAAGACCGCGAGGCCGGAGCCGATCTCGTCCGGGAACGAGAACAGGTCGAGCTCGACGCCCAGCTTGCGGTGGTCGCGGCGCTCGGCCTCGGCCAGGCGCTCCAGGTAGGCGTCCTGCGCCTCCTGCGACTCCCACGCGGTGCCGTAGATGCGCTGCAGCTGCGGGTTGTTCTCGTTGCCGCGCCAGTACGCCGCCGCCACGCGGGTCAGCTTGAACGCCGGGATGTGCTTGGTGGTCGGCACGTGCGGGCCGCGGCACAGGTCGCCCCACACCTGGTCGCCCGAGCGCGGGTCGACGTTGTCGTAGATCGTCAGCTCGCCGCCGCCGACCTCCATGACCTCGCTGGTGTCGACGTCGCTCTTGATGTCGACGAGCTCCAGCTTGAACGGCTCGGCGGCCAGCTCGGCCTTCGCGGCGTCGACCGACTCGACGACGCGGCGCGAGAACCGCTGCGAGGACTTCACGATCTGCTTCATGCGCTTCTCGAGCGCCTGCAGGTCCTCCGGCGTGAAGGGCTTCTCGACCTGGAAGTCGTAGTAGAAGCCGTCCTTCACGGGCGGGCCGATGCCGAGCTTGGCCTCGGGGAACTGCTGCTGCACCGCCTGCGCCAGCACGTGCGCGGCGGAGTGGCGGATGACGCTGCGGCCGTCCTCGGTGTCCGCGGCGACGGCCTCGACCTCGACGTCGACCTGCGGGGTCCACGACAGGTCGCGCAGGTGGCCCTCGGCGTCGCGGACGACGACGATCGCGTCGGACCCCTTGCCGGGCAGACCGGCCTCGCGCACGGCCGTGCCCGCCGTCGTCCCAGCCGGAACCACCACGCGCGGCGGGTTCTGGGCGAGGGCTGGACGCGACTCGGACACGATGACTCCTAGCTGGTGGTGTTGGTGTTCGATCAGATGTTATCGGTGCTCAAGATGGACATGACGATCGCGTCGTGGAAGACGCCGTCCCAGAGCAGCGCGTCCCGCAACCGGCCTTCCTCGCGGAAGCCGAGCTTCTTGTACACGTGGATGGCCCGCTCGTTGAAGTCGTAGACCTCGAGGTCGACCCGGTGCAGGTCGAGCACGGTGAACGCGTGGTCGAGGACGTGCCGGATCGCGATCGTCCCGTAGCCCTTGCCGAAACCGTCCCACAACGCGATCCGCATGCCGGCCGACCGGTTGTCCTGGTCGACGGTGAGGACGACCTCGCCGAGGAACCTCCCGTCCGCGGTGATGGCGCGGGTGTAGCGGTTCGGGTCGTTCAGGGTCCGCTCGACGTACGCCTCGTAATCCGCGAGCGTGAACGTGGCGTGCGTGCCGGTGAGGCGGTCGACCTCGGCGTCGTTCGGGCCGCCGGCGGCCATCGCCTGCGCGAACTCCATGCGGAGCGGGACGAGTTCCATGCGTCCGATTGAAGCCGGTGCGCGCAAGTGGATTCCCGGGGAACCGGGCGGGCGGACGGCGCGTCCGAGGTGCGATGGTTGACTCGATCGGGTGGTTACGCAGCCGGTTCTGAGTGGTTTTTCGGATGCGTCGCGGTGGCCGGAGCGAGCAGTCTGTGTTCCCCGCCGCCGAACGGAGCACCGATCATGCACGTCGTCGTCGAATGCCCGGTCCGCCTCACCGAGTCCAACCGGGACGAGCTGCGCCTGCTGTACGCCGACCTGCGCGAGCACTACGCGCGCCGCGACGCCCGTGACGGCACGCTCACGACCCTGCACTTCCTGTGGTCCGGTGTGCTCGACGACGAGCTCTTCGGCGCGACCTACGCCGACCAGCGGCACGTTTTCGCTGGTTCCAGGCCTGTGCTGAACTCAGCGCGGGACGGCGCCGAGCTTCAGGAAACGAACAGGTGGCTGTCAGCCCCAGCTCAGCCGAACGGCGCATCGTTGAGGACATGAGCGAGCAGGGACCGACGCCCCCACCGCAGGGGCCGTCGAGCAACGAACCGCAGGCGGCCCGGCCTGCACCGGAGCAGGCGACGACCCCGCTGCCGGCCGACGCACCGGCCACGCCTGGTCAGCACCCGGCGACCACCCCGCAGCCGACCGCCGAGCTGCCTCAGCAACCGGCGCCCCAGCAACCCGCGCCCCAGCAACCGACGGCGGCGCAGCCCACCGCGGAGCACGCCGCCGCGGCACCGCCTCCGCCGCCTCCTCCGGCCGCTGGGGTTCCCGTGACCGCCGTCCCCGCCCAGCCGGGCCGGGTGCGCCGGTTCGCCGGTCACCGGGCCACTCAGCTGGTCGCGGTGGGCCTGCTGGGCCTCGTGCTCGGCGGTGGCGTCGTGGGAGCCGTCGCGGCCAACCGGTTCGACCACCGCGGCGGGCCCGGCCACGTGCGGATGTACGAGCGCGGCGACCGCGGCCCTGACCGCGGCGGGGCAGACCAGCGCGGGCCGTTCGGCGACCGCGGGCCCGACCGGGGTGACAGGGGCGACCGCTTCGAGCGGTGACAGACGAGTGCACGACCCGCGTCACTGCCCGAACCCCGACGACACGGGTCGTGCGCTCCCCAAGAACCAGGGACGCGCGCCACGGCCGGATCAAACCCCCTCGTTCTGCCGTGGCGTGCGTTCCGCCCAGTTTCTGTCAGCCCTGCGGCCCCAGCCGGATCGACATGAGCTGGCGGCGCAGCACCTTGCCGGTCGCGTTGCGCGGCAGCTGCGGCACGACCACGACCTCGCGCGGGACCTTGTGCCGCGCGAGGCGGGTGCGCACGAACTCGCGCAGCTCCCGCACGTCGATCCGGGTGCCCGCCACCGGCACGACGAACGCGCGCAGCCGTTGGCCGTACTCGGGGTCCGGCACGCCGAGCACCGCGGCGTCGCGCACGCGGTAGTGCGTCATCAGCAGGTTCTCGACCTCGACCGGGTACACGTTCTCGCCGCCGGAGACGATCATGTCGTCCTCCCGGCCGTCGAAGTACAGCCGGCCGCTGGGGTCGAAGTGCCCGAGGTCGCCGGTCGCGACGAGCCCGTCGATGGAGTCCTTCTGCGTGCCGTCGGTGTAGAGGTCGACGGTGAGCGAGCCGCGCACGTAGATCCGGCCCGTCACGAACGACCGCGTGATGCGGGTCCCGTCCTCGTCGTAGAGGCGCACGATGCAGTTGTGCGGCGGCAGGCCGACGCTGGACGGCGCCGCGGCGAGGTCCTCCGGCGTCGCGACGGTGGCGACGGCGACCTCCGTCGAGCCGTAGAGGTTGTAGAGCACCGGCCCGAGCGTCGCCATGGTGCGCTCCACGAGCTCCGGCGCGATCGGCGACCCGGAGGAGAACACGACGTTCAGGTGCCGCAGGTCGTACGAGTCGATCACGGACCGGTCCAGCTCCATGATCCGCTGCAGCATCGTCGGGACCAGCACCAGCGTCGTGCACCGCTGGCCCTGCACCGACCACAGCGTCTTGCGCGGGTCGAACCGGCGGTGCAGCACGGCGCGCGAGCCCAGCGACATCGCGAGCGTCAGGTGCGAGTAGCCGACCGAGTGGAAGATCGGGGCGGCGATGAACGTCGACTCGTTCGCCACCATCGGGATCCGGTCGAGGAAGTCCGACGCCGTCAGCACGGACTTGATCTCGCGCGCGGTGCCCTTCGGCGTCCCGGTCGTGCCGGACGTCAGCTGGATGACGACACCGGGTTCGCGCGGCGGTTCCAGCTCTCCGCGCGGCGCTTTCGCCACCAGCTGGTCGAGCGTCGGCGTGCGACGGTCCACACCGTCCCGCGACCACGCGAGCCAGCGCGGAATGGACGGCGGCAGCTGGTGGAACAGCGGCGTGAACTCCTCGTCGTGAATGACGAGCGACGCTCTTTCACGGTGCAGGAGATCGAGAATGACGGGCGCGCCGAATCCCGTGTTCACCAACAGCACGCGCACGCCGAGTTTCGCGCACGCCAGCAACGACTCGACCATGCCGCGGTGGTTGCGGCACATCAACGCGACGATGTGCGTGTGTTGCACGCCCAACGCGCGCAATCCTTGCGCGATTGCATTCGAACGCCGGTCGAGTTGCCGGTAAGTCACCGAACCGCGGTCGTCGACGATCGCGACACCGTCCGGGTTCAACCGCACGGAACGGCGCAACGCCGTGACGTTCGGACCCCAGACCTGCACCTCTCTCAACGCCTGCATGGACATCTTCACGTTCGTGAGACTCACCATGCCCGCGGCGGACAAGACACGGAGTGAGTGCACCCGGCCCATGGCGTCGCGAAACACCTTGCGCAACCCTGGCATCAACAGCTCCTCGCGCTGCAAGTCCCCGAGGTGTTCGGACGGTAACTGTCCGCAAGGCCCACGCCAAGTGCTGTTCCCCGCGGAATGAGCATGACAACAGGACAATCATGGGTGCAAACGTTTTCATCCTACCTGGTCCGAGGCGTCCGCTGCCCTTCGCTGCTGCGAACGCGGGAGTCTGACCGGTCAGACCAAGAAGCCGCGCAGCAGTGACGCGGTGCCGTCGAGGTGCTCGGCCATGGCCTGCCGCGCCGACGCCGGATCTCCGTCCAAAATGGAGGTGATGATGCGTTCGTGCTGGGCGTTGGAGTGGACGAGGTTCGGTTCGAGCAGCGGGATGCTGTCGAGCAGCTCGTTGGCGCGCATCCGCGAGTCGGCGACGGCGGCGGTGAGCGCGGCGGACCCGGTCGCCTCGGCGATCGCGAGGTGCAGCCGCGAGTCCTTGCGCCGATATTCAGCAAGCGATGAGGTCGAGGCCTCGTCGAGCCGGGTGCGCAGGCCGCGGCGTTCGGCGGGGCCCAGCGACCGGCCCGCCGCCGTCTCCGCGGCACCGGTCTCCAGCACCTTGCGCAGGGTCAGCACGTCGTGGAGGTCGCCGAACTCCTTGCCGGGAGCGGGCTTCGGGATCTCGGTCCGCACGAACGTGCCGCCGTACCGGCCGCGGCGCGACTCGACGTAGTTGTTCTCCTGCAACGACCTGATGGCCTCGCGCACGGTCACCCGGCTCACGCCGAGCCGGGTGGCCAGGTCCCGTTCGGACGGCAGCCGCTCCCCCGGCGCGACGACGCCGAGCCGGATGGACTGCATGAGCCGTTCGACGGTCTCCTCGAACGCGTTGCCCGCCCGCACCGGGCGGAACAACGCGTCCTGCGCGTGCTCCACCATGGTCTAGAGCGGTGTCACGTACGCGCCGGCGATGCCGCCGTCCACGAGGAAGTTCGAGGCGGTCATGAACGACGAGTCGTCGGAGGCCAGGAACGCGACCGCGGCGGCGATCTCCTCGGGTTCGGCGAACCGTCCCAGCGGGACGTGCACCAGGCGGCGCGCGGCCCGTTCGGGGTCCTTCGCGAACAGCTCCCGCAACAAGGGCGTGTTGACCGGACCGGGCGACAGGGCGTTGACGCGGATGCCCTCGCGCGCGAACTGCACGCCGAGCTCCCGTGACA
The DNA here is from genome assembly GCF_042738015.1 of Lentzea sp. NPDC059081. Classification (NCBI taxonomy): domain Bacteria; kingdom Bacillati; phylum Actinomycetota; class Actinomycetes; order Pseudonocardiales; family Pseudonocardiaceae; genus Lentzea; species Lentzea sp. NPDC059081. The sequence continues at coordinate 8,643 of NZ_JBHYGW010000043.1, read as the reverse complement.
TCGCCAGCACGCCGCCCTTCGACGCCGTGTAGGAGATCTGCGACGTCGCCGCGCCCATCGTCGCGACGAACGACGCGGTGTTGATGATCGAGCCCTTGCCGTTGGCCTGCATGTGCGGGATGGCGTACTTGCAGCACAGGTACACCGACGTGAGGTTCACCTTCTGCACGCGCTCCCACGCCTCGATGCCCGTGGTGAGGATCGAGTCGTCGTCGGGCGGTGAGATGCCGGCGTTGTTGAACGCGATGTCCAGCTTGCCGTAGGTGTCCACAGTGGTCTGGAAGAGCGCTTCGACCTGGTCCTCGTCGGTCACGTCGACCGCGACGGCCAGGCCGCCCACCTCGTCGGCGGCCGCCTTGCCGGTCTCCTCGTCGAGGTCGGCGACGACGACCTTCGCGCCCTCGCTCGCGAACCTGCGCACGGTGGCGAGTCCGATGCCGCTGCCGCCACCCGTCACGACGGCCACGCGGCCCTCGAGTCGCTGCACCATCTGCTGTTCTCCTGTCAGGTTTGCCCGAGTGTCAGATTGCGATGAAGACGTTCTTGACCTCGGTGAACGCGTCGAGCGCGTCCGGTCCGAGCTCCCGGCCGAGACCGGACTGCTTGACGCCGCCGAACGGCGTCCAGTAGCGGACGGACGAATGCGAGTTCACCGAGAGGTTTCCTGCCTCGACGGCCCGCGACACCCGGATCGCGCGTCCGACGTCGTTCGTCCAGATGGAACCGGACAGGCCGTACTCGGAGTCGTTCGCGATCCGGATCGCGTCGGCCTCGTCGGTGAACGGCAGCACGACGACGACCGGCCCGAAGATCTCCTCGGTGACGGTCACGTGGTCGTGGGCGGGCGTGAGGACGGTGGGCGGGAACCAGAACCCCGGTCCGTCCGGTGCCGAGCCGCGGAACGCGACGGGGGCGTCGTCCGGGACGTAAGACGCCACCTTGCCGAGGTGCGCGGCACTGATGAGCGGCCCCATCTCGGTCGCCTCGTCGCCGGGTTCGCCGACCTTCACGCCCTTGACCGCAGGCTCCAGCAGTTCCATGAACCGGTCGTAGACGCTCGCCTGCACGAGGATCCGCGACCGGGCGCAGCAGTCCTGCCCGGCGTTGTCGAACACCCCGTACGGCGCGGTCGCCGCCGCCTTCTCCAGGTCGGAGTCGGCGAAGACGATGTTCGCCGACTTGCCGCCGAGCTCCAGCGTCACCCGCTTCACCTGGTCCGCGCAGCCGGCCATGATCTGCTTGCCGACCTCGGTGGAGCCGGTGAAGACCACCTTGCGCACCACCGGGTGCGTGACGAACCGGTTGCCGACGACGCTGCCCTTGCCCGGCAGCACCTGGAACACGCCCTCCGGGATCCCCGCCTCCAGCGCGAGCTCGCCGAGGCGGATCGCGGTCAGCGGCGTCACCTCGGCGGGCTTGAGCACGACCGTGTTGCCGGCGGCCAGAGCGGGCGCGAAGCCCCACCCCGCGATCGGCATCGGGAAGTTCCACGGCACGATCACGCCGACGACGCCGAGCGGTTCGTGGAACGTGACGTCGAGACCGCCCGCGACCGGGATCTGCTTGCCGAACAGGCGTTCCGGCGCCGCCGAGTAGTACTGCAGGACGTCCCGGACGTTGCCGGCCTCCCACCGCGCGTTGCCGATGGTGTGCCCGGAGTTCTCGACCTCCAGCCGCGCCAGCTCCTCGTTGTGCGCGTCGACGACCTCGGCGAACTTCCGCAGCAGCCGGGCGCGATCCCCGGGAGCGACGGTCCGCCAGCTCTCGAACGCCCGCTGCGCGCGGAGGATCGCCGCGTCCGTCTCCTCGAGCGAGGTGTGCGGCACGGACCGCACGACCTTCTCGGTGGCCGGGTTGATGACGTCGAAGGTCACGCTTTGCTCCTCGCGAACTCTCGGGCGGCCTCTACCAGCGCCTCGAACAGCCTCAGGTCCTCGATGTCCTGCTCCGGGTGCGACTGGACGCCGACGACGAACCGCGCGCCATCCAGCTCGACGGCCTCGACCGTCCCGTCGGGGGCCTTGGCCGTGACCCGCAGGCCGTCCGCGACCCGGTCCAGCGACTGGTGGTGGTGGCACTGGACGTTGGTGCGGTCGCCCAGGATCGAGTGCAGCCGGGTGTCCGCCGAGACCTCGACGTCGGTGTGCTCGAAGACGCCGGGTGCCGGGTTGTGGCCCTCGATGTGCTGGTGCAGCGTGCCGCCCAGCGTGACGTTGAGCACCTGCATGCCGCGGCACACACCGAACACCGGCAGGTCGAGCTTCAGCGCGGCGTCGACGAGCGCGAACTCCGAGTCGTCGCGGTCGCGGCGCGGTTCCCCGGTCCTCTCGTGCTTCTCGGCCCCGTACGCCGCGGGGTCGATGTCCGCGCCGCCCGCGATGACCAGCCCGTCGAGGAACGCGATGTTCTCGGCGTTCCAGGTGCCGACCGGCGGCAGCATCACCGGGGTGCCGCCCGCCCTGACCACGCAGTCGAGGTAGCCGCGGTAGAGCACCGCGGCCTCCACGTCCCAGTGGCCGAAGCGCGTGCGCTCCAGGTAGGTGCTGATGCCGACGAGTGGTTCAGAGGCGCTCAAACCCGCGCACCTTCTCCCAGTCCGTGATCGCCGCGTCGAACGCGGTCAGCTCGACCTTCGCGGCGTTGCGGTAGTGCTCGACGACGTCCTCGCCGAACGCGGACCGCGCGATCTCGCTGCCGGCGAGCAGGTCCGCGGCCTCCCGCAACGTGGTCGGCACCGTCGGCCGGTCGGACGCGTAGGCGTTGCCGACGAACTCGTCCTCGAGCTCCAGCTCCTGCTCGACGCCGTGCAGGCCGGCCGCGATCAGCGCCGCCACCGCGAGGTACGGGTTCACGTCACCGCCGGGCACCCGGTTCTCGAACCTCAGCGACTGGCCGTGCCCGACGACCCGCAGCGCGCACGTGCGGTTGTCCCGGCCCCACGCCACCGCCGTCGGCGCGAACGAGCCCTGCACGAACCGCTTGTAGGAGTTGATGTTCGGCGCGAGGAAGTAGGTGAGCTCCCGCAGCGCGGCCAGCTGGCCCGCGAGGAAGTGCTTCATCAGCTTCGACATGCCGTGGCCCTCGGCGAACACCGGGTCGCCGTCCTTCGAGCGCAACGACAGGTGGATGTGGCAGGAGTTGCCCTCGCGTTCGTTGTACTTCGCCATGAACGTGAGCGACTTGCCCTGCTGCGCCGCGATCTCCTTGGCGCCGTTCTTGTAGATCGCGTGCTGGTCGCACGTCCGCAGCGCCGTCGTGTAGCGGAAGGCGATCTCGTGCTGGCCGGGGTTGCACTCGCCCTTGGCCGACTCGACGACCATGCCCGCGCCCGTCATGCCGTTGCGGATGGCGCGCAGCAACGGCTCGACGCGGGCGGTGCCGAGCAGCGAGTAGTCGACGTTGTACTGGTTGGACGGCGTGAGGTTCCGGTAGCCGGAGCTCCAGGCCTGCTCGTAGGTGTCGTCGAAGACGATGAACTCGAGCTCGGTGCCGACGTACGCCTCCAGCCCCAGCTCGGAGAGGCGGTCGAGCTGCTTGCGCAGGATCTGCCGGGGAGACGCGACGACCGGGTCGTCGTTCTCCCAGACGAGGTCGCACATGACGAGCGCGGTGCCCTCCTGCCACGGGACGCGCCGCAGCGTCGCGATGTCCGGCTTCATGACGAAGTCGCCGTACCCGCGGTCCCAGCTCGACATCGCGTAGCCGCTGACCGGGTTCATCTCGACGTCGACCGCGAGGAGGTAGTTGCAGCCCTCGGCGGAGTGCCCGAGGACCTCGTCGAGGAAGTACCGAGCGGCGCACCGCTTGCCCTGCAGGCGCCCCTGCATGTCCACGATCGCGACCAGGACGGTGTCGATCTCCCCCGCGTCCACGGCCGCGCGCAACTCCTCGACGGTCAGCATCCCGCGTTCCTCCAAAGGTCTGTCTGCGAGCCATTGGCCGCACCATCTTGACACCACGGGGTGACGAGCGCCACCCTCAGCCACCGTCTAAAGGACTGGACGGAGTCCAATCGAGGAGGACGCCGATGAGTCACGAAACAGACAGTCCTGCCACCGGAAAATCCGCTGACGAACAACGGCTGCACGAGCTGGGCTACGCCCAGGAGCTGTCCCGGACGATGTCCGGGTTCTCCAACTTCGCGGTGTCGTTCACCATCATCTCGATCCTCTCCGGCTGCCTGACCCTCTACGGCTTCGGCATGAACACCGGCGGCCCTGCCCTGATCGTGTGGGGCTGGCCGTTCGTCGGGCTCATGACGCTCATCGTCGGCCTCGCCATGGCCGAGGTCTGCTCCAGCTACCCGACGGCGGGTGGCCTCTACTACTGGGCCGCGAAACTGGCGCCGAGCAACGGCGCCGCCTGGTCGTGGTTCACCGGCTGGTTCAACTTCCTCGGCCAGGTCGCCGTCACGGCGGGCATCGACTTCGGCGCGGCGTTCTTCATCAACGCGTTCCTCGACCTCCAGTTCGGCTTCGCGGCCACTCCCCCGCACACGATCCTGATCTTCGCCATCGTGCTGGTGCTGCACGGCCTGCTGAACACGTTCGGCGTGAAGCTGGTCGCGCTGCTCAACGACATCAGCGTGTGGTGGCACATCGTCGGCGTGGTGGTCATCGTCGGCGCGCTGGTGATCCTGCCCTCGGAGCACCAGTCCGCCTCGTTCGTCTTCACCCACTTCGTCAACAACACCGGCTGGTCCTCGGCGTTCTACGTGGGCCTGCTCGGCCTGCTGCTGGCGCAGTACACGTTCACCGGCTACGACGCCTCGGCGCACATGACCGAGGAGACCCACGACGCGGCCCGCAGCGGCCCGCGCGGCATCGTGATGTCGATCGTCGTGTCGCTCATCGCGGGCTGGGTGCTGCTGGTCGGCATCACGTTCGCGATCCGGGACTACGACGGCGCCCTGTCCAGCGCCACCGGCGTGCCCCCGGCGCAGATCTTCATCGACGCCCTGGGACTCACCGGCGGCAAGCTGTTGCTGCTGATCGCGATCGGCGCGCAGCTGTTCTGCGGCATGTCGTCGGTGACGGCGAACTCCCGCATGATCTACGCCTTCTCCCGCGACGGCGCACTGCCGGCGTCGGCGTTCTGGCACAAGATCAACAAGCGCACCCGGACGCCCACCAACGCGATCTGGCTGGCCGCCGGTGGTGCGCTCGTGCTCGGCCTGCCGTACCTGTGGAACCCGACCGCTTATGCCGCGGTGACCTCCATCGCGGTGATCGGGCTCTACATCGCCTACGTGCTGCCGACTTTGCTGCGGTTGCTGCAGGGCGAACGGTTCCAGCGCGGGCCGTGGCACCTCGGCCGCTTCAGCCGGCCGATCGGTGTGGTCGCCGTCGCCTGGGTCGTGTTCATCAGCGTGTTGTTCATGTTGCCGCAGGCGAGTCCGGTCACCGCGAAGACGTTCAACTACACGCCTGTCGCCGTGTTGGTGGTGCTCGGGTTCGCCGGTGTGTGGTGGCTCGTGTCCGCTCGCAAGTGGTTCAAGGGGCCCACTGTTCAGGGGACTCCTGAGGAACTGGCTGCTATCGAACGGGATCTCGACTCGGTGTGACGCTGTTGCGTGGCACTTCCGCGTAGTGTGCGGGAGTGCCACGTGCGGTGATTTTCGGGGGTCGTGGGCTTATCGGCGGTGCTGTTAGGCGTCGACTGGTGGCTGCTGGGTGGGTTGTGGATGCGCCTGGGCGTTCGGTGGATCGGTACGACCCTGTTGCGATCGGTCGCGTTTTCGGTGATGGTGCCGATCTGCTTGTCGACTGTCTTTGTTACACGGCTGAGCATGCGCGGTCGTTGTTGCCGTTGGCGCGCAATGCGACTTCTACCGTGATGATGTCGTCGAAGGCCGTGTACGTGGATTCATCTGGGCGTCATGTGAACTCTGCTGAGGCTCCTCGGTTTGACGGTCCTGTTGCTGAGGATCAGCCGACGCTTGCGCCTGGTTCGATGGATTTCATGTCCGCTGAGGGGTACGGGCCCAACAAGGTGGCCGCGGAGCGGGTGTTGCTCGACAGCGGGGTGCCGGTGTCCGTTCTTCGACCGTCCAAAGTGCACGGGCCGGGGAACAAGCGGCCGTTGGAGTCCTACTTCGTCGACCGGGTGTTGGCCGGGGAGCCTGAGATCGTGCTCGCCTGCCGTGGTGAAGGGACTGATCATCCGTCTGCTGCGGTCAACATCGCTGCGCTTGTCGAGGCTGTTGCCTTGCGTCCTGGGTGTCGGGTGGTGAACGCTGCCGATCCGGATGCTCCCAGCGGGTTGGAGATCTCTCGGATCGTTGCTCGGTTTTTCGGGCATTCGTGGCGGGAGGTGTTGTTGTCGGATGAGTCCGGTGGGCGGCATCCCTGGCATCGGGTTCCGCCTGTGGTTTTGGATACCTCGGCTGGGGTTGCGTTGGGGTATCGGCCTGTTGGGGGTTATGCGGAGACGGTTGTGGAGACGTTGCGGGAGTTGGGTTCTAGGGGTTCCAGCGTGGTCCCGTTAGGCTGAGACCCGTTTCTGTTCCAGCGTGGTCGTGCACCTCGGACGAATCAGCGGGGTTCATCGCCGCTTCGCGACGATTGCGATTGGGGCTTGACTTCGGGGCCCTTGCGAGGCGCTTGGTCGGCCGGAAAAGGCCGGATGCTTCGCACCCGGCCGATCCACGAGTGGTAGCACCTCGCACCCAAAGTCAAGCCCCAATCGCCTAACCACGAGTGGGTTCACCGCTACCCATCGAGGCAAGGTCTGTACGGCTCGCCTTCGGCGTCGCGGTCGCGAGTGCGTGGGGGGTTGTTACTGCTCGCCTTCGGCATCGCTTGGGGCCTCGGCTTCGCCATTGGCGCGTGGCTCCCCTCCCCTCCCCCGCCCTTGTTGGCGGCGGTCGTGGTCACATCTGCTCACGACCCTGTTTCCAGCTGGTCGTGGCAGGATCGGGGCGTGAGTGACATTCAACGTGTGGGAGTCGTCGGTTCCGGCCTCATGGGCTCCGGGATCGCCGAGGTGAGTGCCCGGGCCGGGCTCGACGTCATCGTCGTCGAGGTCAACGCGGGGGCGGCCGAGGCTGCGCAGGGGCGGATCGCCACCTCGCTCGCCCGGGGTGTGAAGTCCGGCAAGCTCGGTGAGGAGGAGCGGGAGGCTGCTCTCGGGCGGATCCGGTTCACCACCGACATCGGCGAGTTCGCCGACCGGCAGTTCGTGGTCGAGGCGGTTGCCGAGAACGAGCAGGTCAAGACCGAGATCTTTGCCTCGCTCGACAAGGTGGTGACGGACGAGGGCGCCATTTTCGCGTCCAACACGTCGTCGATTCCCATCATGAAGCTCGGCATGGCGACCAACCGGCCCGAGCAGGTCATCGGCGTGCACTTCTTCAACCCCGTGCCGGTGCTGAAGCTCGTGGAGATCGTGCCGTCGTTGCTGACCGGGGCGACCACGCAGGACCGTGCCGAGGCGTTCGTGCGCGAGACCCTGCACAAGGAGGTCATCCGCTCGCAGGACCGCGCCGGGTTCGTGGTCAACGCGTTGCTGATCCCGTACCTGCTGTCCTCGATCCGGATGCTCGAGTCGGGCTTCGCGTCGGCCGACGACATCGACAACGGCATGGTGCTGGGCTGTGCGCACCCGATGGGGCCGCTGCGCCTCACCGACCTGATCGGCCTCGACACCACCAAGGCCATCGCCGAGTCGATGTACGACGAGTTCAAGGAGCCGCTGTATTCGCCGCCGCCGTTGCTGCTGCGCATGGTGGACGCGGGTCTGCTGGGCAAGAAGTCGGGACGCGGCTTCCACAACTACGCCAAGTGACCTGGACCGTCGACGGCGACCACCTCGCGGCGGACGAGGTGGTCGCGGTGTTGCGCGGCAGGATCGCCGGCGGGCGGCTGGAGACGTGGCTGAGCGGTGAGCCCGAGCGCAGGATCGCCTTCGTCACCAACAACGACCGCGCGATGGTCATGCTGCTCGATGAACCCGACGACCCCGGTGAGCACGCCACCGATCCCGGTGCGGAGGGCACCAGCGACGGGTTCCTGCTCTCCAACGGCCAGAACGACACGTACCAGAACTCCGACACGGTGCCGCTCGACCGGGCGCTGGCCATCGTCGAGCACCTCGTGGGCCACGGCAGCTGGCCGGAGGACGCGCACCGCGTCAGTGATCGCTAGACCGGGCCCCGCCGCGCCCGAGATGATGATCGAGTGCTGGCCGACATCGCAAGCAACGTCATCGCGAACATCGTGTTCTGGCTCGGGCTCGGACTGGTGGCCGCGGCCACCGTGCGGGTGGGGCAGCGGCGGTTCCGCCGGTTCTTCGGGCTGACCTCCACCGAGCAGCTGGCCGTGTGCCTGTCGAACACCTGGAACGCGCAGGCGAGCGCGCGGCCGCGGGGGTACTCGGCCTCCCTGCACGAGCTGCGGGCGGCGGAGGCGGTGACCCGGCTGTTCGGCTCCGCGTCGTTCCGGCTGCCGGACATGGTCCGCGGGCTCGTCGACGCGATCTACCTGGGCGGCCACCGCTACGACTTCCACCTCACGGTGAGCCCGGCGACCACCGACGACCCCAAGCCACCTGCGGCGTCTAAACATCCAACCGTGCTGGTGAATGCCGCAGTGCGCATCCGCGTTGGCACGATATACCTAGAAGAGGACGTGGTAACTCTGTGGT
>NZ_JBHYGW010000042.1:0-51336 GCF_042738015.1 Lentzea sp. NPDC059081 | reverse complement strand
ACTCCCACAAGATCATGCGACTTAGACACTCACATGATCAACGAGCGCCGTGCCCGCCTTGCGTCCAGGTGAAACGACTTTGCCGAAGCCCTGCCTTGGCGGGGGACCCCTGCGTCAGCTAGCGATACCTACGAAACAGCCGCGTGCGAGTGCTCACCCACGTGCGCGGCGGCCTTCGACAGCGACGCCGACTTGCGCGCGTCCGCACGCTTCGAGCGCGGCGGCACGCCGTTGACATCCTCGGTCGAGACGCCGTAAGCGGCCGTCACGAACGCGATGGCGCCGGCGTTGCGGCCCAGGGCGACGCGGTCGATGTTGCCGAGGTTGTCGCACGCCGAGTGGTAGCACGGGTCGTAGGCGATGCCCGCCGTGCCGCCCCACTTCGCTGCCTGCGCCGCGGTCTTCACGCCCTCGGCGCCGGTGAACAGGCCGCCGGCCGGGATGCCCTGCGCGATGAACTCGCCGTAGTCCGAGCGGCCCGAGAAGTCCGTGCCCTCGGTCGGGACGCCCTTGGCGACGAAGTAGTCGGCGAAGGCCTTCTCGATCTGGGCCGAGCCGTACGGGCCGGGGCCCGCGCCCACGCCGTCGGAGTTGTCGCCGTCGTAGATGAAGTACGCGGCGTTCGGGGAGCCGACCATGTCGAAGTTCAGGTACAGCGCGATGTCCAGCTGCTGTTCGAACGTCAGCGACTGCACGTACTTCGTCGAGCCGATCAGGCCGCGCTCCTCCGCGCCCCACCAGGCGAAGCGGATCGCGTTGTCGACCTTCGGGCTGGACCCGAGCTGCAGCGCGGTCTCCAGCAGGGAGGCCGAGCCGGAGCCGTTGTCGTTGATGCCGGGGCCGACCTCGACGCTGTCGAGGTGCGAGCCCGCCATGACCACGTTGTTGGTGCGGCCGGTGCGGGTCTGCGCCACGACGTTGCGCTGGGTGCGGGTCTCGGTGTGGAAGCGCATGTCGACGGTGACCGCCGAGCCCGCCTTGCCGGCGAGCGTGGTGCCGTCGGCCTGCGAGACGCCGCCCGTCGGGATCTTGCCGGGGTTGGTCAGCGTCACGTTGGACAGCGGACCGGCGGTGTTGTTCGAGACCAGCACGGCGATGGCGCCCGCGGCGAAGGCGTTGAGGTGCTTCTGCTCGAACGTGCAGCCGCCGCGGCGGATCAGGGCGACGGAGCCGGTGAAGTCCTGGCCGGCGAAGTCGGTGGCCTCGCAGCCGGTGGTGGCGTCCTCCGGCACGACGCGCAGCGTGCCCGTCACGCCGCCGACCGGGGTCTGCGGCGAAGCGGTCATGATCAGTGCCTGGTAGTTCACGCCGCCGACGGTGGCCCGTTCGGCGTCGGTGACGGCGACGTCGAAGTCGAACGTCGGCGTGGACACGATGAAGCCCTCGTCGCGCAGCTTGCCCGCGACGTAGTCGACGCTCGCGTCGTAGCCGGGGGTCAGGGCGGCGCGGTTGCCCCCGTTGCGGTCGGCGAGGCGCTGGAACGCGATCAGGTGCCGGTTGACGCCCTCGACGGTGACCTTCTTCGCGAGCTTCTTGGCGAGGGCGGGGCCAGCGGGGTCAGCCGCGGCGGACGCGGTGGCGGTAGGGGCTGCGACTAGTGCCGAGATGGCAAGCACCGTCGCCAGCTTGGTTCTGCCGGACATGTGAACGTTCCCCTTTGTTCGAGATGGCTGCACCCTCACAAAAAGGAGACCCAGGACACAATCCTTCGGTCGGCGGGATCTCAGCTGGTGAGCAGATCGACACTCTCCGCGAGCCCCTCGACCTCGACGGACCACTCCGGGCGCACGAAGTCGGCGGCGTCCAGGCGGAGTCGCACGTGCTCAAGGCGCTTGCCGCGGGGTGCGGCGGCCATCGAGCCGTCGTGCACGTAGCCGAGCTTCTCGCTCACCCGGTTCGACGCGTGGTTGCCCAGCCAAGCCGCCGAACGAGCGATGTTCGCCCCCAGGTGGTCGAACGCGAACTGCAGCACGGCGATGCGCATCTCGGTGCCGAGGCCACCGCCCTGGAACCGCTTCCCCATCCACGAGCCGGTGCTCACCTCGCGCAGCGCGCCGAAGTCGCGGGCGGAGACCTCCTGCATGCCGATGACCCCGCCCTCGTGCCGCGCGAGGAAGTTGATCGCCCAGTCCTTGGCGGCGAACGAGGAGCGCGCGCCCCAGTAGTGCTTGATCATCCCGAACCCGCCGTCGCCGGCGACCCAGTCCGTCCACGGCACGAGGAACGGCATGTCCTCCGGGTCGTGCACACCGTCCTTCGCGACCTCGACGAGCTCGAACAGGCCCTCGTCGTCGTCCGGGCGCAGCTCCAGGCGCGGGGTGCGGAGAACCAGGTGTCGCAGAGGCCAGGGGTCCATGATCCGATGGTGCCGGACCTGTCGAACGGTATTACGGTCGACTGTATGCGTGCCATCACTGTTCGCGACCCCGGCGGCCCAGAGGTGCTCGAGTGGACCGAGGTCCCCGACCCCGTGCCCGGTCCCGGCGAGGTGCTGATCGACGTCGCCGCGAGCGCGGTCAACCGCGCGGACCTGTTGCAGCGCCAGGGTTTCTACCCGCCGCCGAAGGGTGCGTCGGACGTCATCGGGCTGGAGTGCTCCGGCACCGTCGCCGCGCTCGGTGAGGGCGTCACGGGCTGGAACGTCGGCGACGAGGTGTGCGCACTGCTCGCGGGCGGCGGCTACGCGGAGAAGGTCGTCGTGCCGGCGCCGCAGGTTCTCCCGGTGCCGCAGGGCGTCGACGTCGTCACGGCGGCCGCGCTGCCCGAGGTCGCGTGCACGGTGTGGTCGAACGTCGTGATGGACGGACGGCTGAAGCTCGGCGAGACGTTCCTCGTGCACGGCGGCGCCGGCGGCATCGGCACGCACGCCATCCAGGTCGCCAAGGCGCTCGGCGCGACCGTCGCGGTCACCGCGGGCTCGGACGAGCGGCTGCGGAAGTGCGCGGAGCTCGGCGCCGACATCACGGTCAACTACAAGACCCAGGACTTCGTGGCCGAGGTCAAGAGCGCCGACGTCGTGCTCGACAACATGGGCGCCGCCTACCTGCCGCGCAACATCGAGGTGCTCGCGCCGGACGGCCGGCTGATGATCATCGGCATGCAGGGCGGCGTGAAGGGCGAGCTGCCGATCGGCGCGCTGCTGGCCAAGCGCGCGATGGTGATGGCGACCGGGCTGCGCGGGCGGTCGGTCGAGAGCAAGGGCGCGATCGTCGCGCAGGTCCGCGAGCACCTGTGGCCGCTCGTCGACAGCGGTGCCGTGAAGCCGATCGTCGGCAGGGTCGTGCCGATGTCGGACGCCGCCGAGGCGCACCGGCTGCTGGAGGCCAGCGACGTGTTCGGCAAGGTCCTGCTCAAGCGGGAACGGTAGAGGTGCCCAGCGCGGTCCGGGGAGCCGTGCGGAACTCCAGCCCGAACTCCTCGGACCAGCGTGTGAGCACCGCCTGCTCGTCGGGCCGGTCGACGTCGTCCGCCAGCACGGTCGCGCCCGGTGCCAGCACGGCCCGCAGCACCGGCAGCGCCGGGTAGCGGGAGTCGCCGAACCCCGGCCCGTCCACCAGCAGCAGGTCCACCAGCCCGAACCGGTCGACGTACGCGAGCACCTCGTCGTGCACCTGCTGCGGTGCGAACCACTGGCCGTGCCGCGACAGCGCCGCCGGGTGCCTCGACAACGGCGCGTGCACCACGCGGGCGATCGAGCCCAAGCCCTCGCGGCGCAGCTGCGAGGCGACGAACGCGGCGATCCGCTCGTCGTGCTCGATCGACAGCAGGTGCCCGAACCCGCGCTGCCGCAACAACCGCGCGAGCAGGACGGACGTGGAGCCGCAGCCCAGTTCCACCAGCACGGTCCGCGCGCCGAGCACGATCTCGTCCATCACCGCGACGAGGGCGGACGGGCGCAGGTCACCGGAGAGCTGGGGCAGGTACTCGGTGTTGAGCGAGTCGATGCGGTGCAGGGCGGAGAGATCAGCCAGCTCGCGGGCCAGCGTGTCGTCCAAGCAGGATCTCCCAAGTGCTCAGGCCAGTTCGGCCACCGCTCGGACCAGGTCGTCCATCTCGACGGCGTTCGTGTAGTGCGCGAGCCCGACGCGGATGGCGCCGCCGATCTCGCCGACGCCCAGCACCGAGAACACGCCGTGCTGGCCTGGGTCGGCGAACGCGCACACGCCCCGGGACGCCAGGTGCTCGACGCCGTCCGCCGCCTTGACCCCGGCGACCGAGAACGCCAGCGCCGGAACCCGGCGCATGGCGTCGCCGATCACCATCACGTGCCGCAGCGACCGCAGTTCGTTGATGAGGTTGGCGAGGAGTCCCGCCTGGTAGGCCTTCACGGATCCGAGCGACGTGAGCAGGCGCTCCCGCCGCGGGCCGGACGCCGCGTCGTCCAAGTCCGCCAGGTACTCCACTGACGCAACGAGACCGGCGAGCATCGGGTACGCGTGCGGGCCGAGCTCGAGCCGTTCCGGGCCGCGGGCGGCCGGGTCGACCGAGACCGACGGCAGCCGTTCGAGCATCGACGGGTCGCGGAACACCAGCGCCCCGACCGGCGGGCCACCCCACTGACCGGCGGAGAGCGCGACCACGTCCGCGCCCATGGCAACGATGTCGAGCGGTACGAACGGCGCCGCCGAGGAGGCGTCGACGACCATCAACGACCCGTGCGCGCGGGCCACCGCGGAGATCTTGCCCAGGTCGGGCCGGGTGCCGACCACGCCGGACGCGGCGGTGATGGCGATGAGCTTGGTGCGGTCGGTGACGAGCTCGTCGTACTGCCAGCTCGGCAGCTCGCAGGTCTCGATGTCGATCTCGGCCCACTTGACCGCGCTGCCGGTGCGCTGGGTGGCGCGCAGCCACGGCGCGATGTTCGCCGCGTGGTCGAGGCGGGACACGAGCACCTCGTCGCCCATGAACCAGTCGTCCGTCATGGCGTCGGCGAGGCGTTGCAGCAGCACGGCGGAAGACGGCCCGAGCACGACACCCGCGGGGTCCGCGCCGACGAGGTCCGCGACGGCACGCCGGGCGGCGTCGACGATGCCCTGCGCGCGCTGGGAGGCGGGAAAGATGCCACCGGGACCGGAGACCGGGGCGCGCAGCGCGGTGGAGACGGCGGTGGCCACCTGTTCGGGCACCTGCATGCCTGCCGGCGCGTCCAGGTGGACCCAGCCGTCGCCGAGCGCGGGGAAGAGCCCCCGTACCCGTGCGACGTCGAACGCCATGACTCACACCGTACGTAATTGGGCAAACACGGTGTCGAGCAGCCCCACCCGGTTAACCGTGAAGCGACCACGGACGCGAGGATGGAGACCATGACACAGGAGCAGCCCGTCGTAATCGTCGGCGGCCAGGACGGCGACATCACCGACATGGTCGAGCAGCCGGCCAAGGTCATGCGGATCGGCACGATGATCAAGCAGCTGCTGGAGGAGGTGCGGGCGGCTCCTCTGGACGAGGCCAGCCGGAACCGCCTCAAGGAGATCCACAAGCGGTCGATCGAGGAGCTCGAGGACGGTCTCGCGCCCGAGCTGCGCGACGAGCTGGAGCGCCTCTCGCTGCCGTTCACCGAGGACGGCACCCCGTCCGACGCCGAGCTGCGGATCGCGCAGGCCCAGCTCGTCGGCTGGCTGGAGGGCCTCTTCCACGGCATCCAGACCGCGCTGTTCGCCCAGCAGATGGCCGCGCGTTCGCAACTGGAGCACATGCGCGGACGGGCGCTGCCCGCCGGCAGCGGTGACGGCCAGGAGGGCGGTCCCACGGGCAAGGGAACGGGGCAATACCTCTAGACGCCTCTAGCACAACCACCCGAACCTGGCTCTACGATGCGCTGAACTTCGGGAAGGAGCCACCGTGCTCGAGCGTGTCCGCCGCGGCCTGCAGGCCAAGCAGCTTCGTCACAGGTTGCGCGTCAAGGCGATCGAACTGGTCCAGGACGCCATCGCTCCGCAACGCGAGCAGATCGAGCGCCTCCAGGTCCAGATCGACGGCCTGCGGGACGAGCTGCGCAGCGAGCTGACACACCAGGCGAACCGCATCGTCGACCACACGGTGGAGCAGGAGGTGCGGACCCGGCGCGACATCGTGTTCGCCGCCGACCAGGAGGCCGCCCTGCAGAGCGCGCGATTCGTGCAGGAGGCCATGCCGCGCGTCCCGCACTTCGGCTCGCCCCACGCGACGCTGGAGCACGCGCTCACGCACGCCCCCGCCGAGGGCATGGCCCTCGAGTTCGGCGTCTACACCGGCGGCACGCTCAAGATCATCGCCAACGCCCGCGACGGTGAGGTCTACGGCTTCGACTCGTTCGAGGGCCTGCCGGAGGACTGGCGCAACGGGTTCCCGGCCGGCACGTTCACGATGGACGGCCTGCCGGACGTGCCCGGCGCCGAGCTCGT
Organism: Lentzea sp. NPDC059081; assembly: GCF_042738015.1. Taxonomy (NCBI): domain Bacteria; kingdom Bacillati; phylum Actinomycetota; class Actinomycetes; order Pseudonocardiales; family Pseudonocardiaceae; genus Lentzea; species Lentzea sp. NPDC059081. The sequence continues at coordinate 44,953 of NZ_JBHYGW010000042.1, read as the reverse complement.
GGCCGGCTGGTTCGACGAGACGCTGCCGAAGTTCCTCGAGGTGCACGAGGGCCCGGTGACGTTCCTGCACGTCGACTGCGACCTCTACTCGTCCACCAAGACCGTGCTCGACCTGGTCGGTCCCCGGCTGGTCGAGGGCAGCGTCATCGTCTTCGACGAGTACTTCAACTACCCGCAGTGGCAGGAGCACGAGCACAAGGCCTGGATGGAGCACGTGAAGGCCTACGGGGTCGAGTTCGACTACCTCGGGTACACCTACGATCACGAACAGGTCATCGTCAAGGTGACCAAGGTCTGACCCAGGTGATCGCACCGTGACCCACCGGTGAGCAAGCCTCCGATCCGACGCCGGTACGCTCAGTCCTCGTGCAAGCCACCAGTACCCTCGACCACCCCGAGGCGCCCCCCGCCGTCAAGTCGCGCAGCTTCAAGCGCGCGTTCGCCGACGTGCGGGAGGCTTGGGACCACCGCGAACTGTGGGGGCACCTCGGCTGGCAGGACATCAAGCAGCGCTACCGGCGTTCGGTCATCGGTCCGTTGTGGATCACGATCTCGATGGGCACCACGGCCCTCGCGCTGGGCCTGCTCTACTCGGTGCTGCTCGGCACCGAGGTCGCGACGTTCCTGCCGTACGTGACGGTCGGCTTCATCGTCTGGAACTTCATCGTCGGCTGCGTGACCGAGGGCACCGACGTGTTCATCGCGAACGAGGGCCTGATCAAGCACCTGCCGGCGCCGATCACGGTCCACGTGATGCGCATGGTGTGGCGCCAGGTGCTGTTCCTGATGCACAACCTCGTGGTCTACGTCGTGGTGCTGGCGATCTTCTTCACCTCGCTCAACCACGACTACAAGATGACCGAGGGCGGTCCGCTGCACCCCGGTCTGAGCTGGACCATCGTGCTGGCGATCCCCGGCTTCGCGCTGCTCGCGGTCAACGCGGTGTGGGTCTCGCTGCTCTTCGGCGTCATCAGCACCCGCTTCCGCGACATCCCGCCGGTGGTGAACAGCTTCATCAACCTGGTGTTCTTCATGACGCCGATCGTCTGGGACGCCAGCATCCTCACCAAGGTCACCGGTGGTGGCGACGCGGGCTGGCGCATCCTGGTCGCGGAGCTCAACCCCGTGTACCACTTCGTCGAGATCGTCCGCGCCCCGCTGCTCGGCCACGCGGTCGACTGGCACCACTGGGCGATCGTCGGCGGCTTCACCGTCGTGGGCTGGCTCGCCGCGCTGGTGATCCTGCGCAACTACCGCGCCCGTGTTTCCTACTGGGTCTGACGAGGAGGTCGGCTAAACCATGGTCAGCATCGACGTCTGGAACGCATCGGTCGACTTCCCGATCTTCGACGCCAAGTCGAGGTCGCTGAAGAAGCTCGCGCTCGGCAAGGTCGGCGGCAAGATCGGCTCCGAGGGCCGGGTCCCGATCATCGAGGCGCTGCACGACATCTCGCTGTCGCTCAAGGACGGCGACCGGGTCGGCCTGATCGGCCACAACGGCGCGGGCAAGTCCACGCTGCTGCGGCTGCTCGCCGGCATCTACGAGCCGACCCGCGGGCACTCGCGGATCGTCGGCAAGGTCGCGCCGGTCTTCGACCTCGGCGTCGGCATGGACCCGGAGATCTCCGGGTACGAGAACATCATGATCCGCGGTCTGTTCCTCGGCATGAGCCGCAAGGAGATGGAGAAGCGGGTCGACGACATCGCGCAGTTCACCGAGCTCGGTGACTACCTGCAGATGCCGTTGCGCACGTACTCGACGGGCATGCGCGTCCGGCTCGCGCTGGGCGTCGTGACCTCGATCAACCCCGAGATCCTGCTGCTCGACGAGGGCATCGGCGCGGTCGACGCGGCGTTCATGGCGAAGGCCCGCGACCGGCTCAAGGACCTCGTGAAGCGCTCCGGCCTGCTCGTCTTCGCGAACCACTCGGACGAGTTCCTGATCGAGTTCTGCGACAGCGCGATCTGGATGGACGAGGGTCACGTGAAGATGCACGGGGGCCTGCGCGAGGTGCTCACCGCGTACAAGGGCTACGACCCGTTCGAGCGGATGAGCCCGGAGACGCTGGAGCGGCTCGGCCACTCCTCCCCCGTCCTCAGCGGAAACGGCGGCGAATAGATCGTGAACCTCCAGGCACTGCCCAAGGGCTCCGTCGTGGCGGTGGTGGTCACCCGCCACCGCCGGGAACTGCTGGCCGAGTCGCTGAAGGCGCTCGCCACGCAGACACGCGTCCCCGACCACCTGGTCGTCGTCGACAACGGCCCGGACCAGCCGGTGGACGACCTGGTCGAGCAGTGCCCGCTGCCCACGACCTACCTGCCGTCGCACCGCAACCTCGGTGGCGCCGGCGGCTTCGCGCTCGGCATCCTGCACGCGCTCTCGCTGGGCGCGGACTGGGTGTGGCTCGCGGACGACGACGGCCGCCCCGCCGACGAGAACGTGCTGGCCGTGCTGATGGAGGAGGCCGAGCGCCGCAAGCTCGCCGAGATCTCCCCGGTCGTCACGAACATCGACAGCCCGGACAAGCTCGCGTTCCCGCTGCGCCGCGGCCTGACGTGGAAGCGGTCGGCGGCCGACCTCGGCACGGACTTCCTGCCGGGCATCGCCTCGCTGTTCAACGGCGCGCTGTTCCGCGCCTCGACGCTCGACGTGGTCGGCGTGCCGGACTACCGGCTGTTCTTCCGCGGCGACGAGGTGGAGATCCACCGCAGGATGGTCCGCTCCGGCCTGCCGTTCGGCACGTCGCTGCGGGTCGCCTACGTGCACCCGGACGGCTCTGACGAGTTCAAGCCGATGCTGGGCGGCAAGTTCCACGCGCAGGACCCGGAGAACCCGGTCAAGCGGTACTACACCTACCGCAACCGCGGCTACCTGCTGTCGCAGCCGGGCATGCGCAAGCTGGGCGCGCTGGAGGTGTTCCGCTTCGGCCTGTACTTCCTGGCCGTGAAGCGCGACCCGAAGGCGTTCGTCGAGTGGCTGAAGCTCGTGCGTCTCGGCCAGCGGGAGCGCTTCTTCCGCAAGTGATCCGATCGGGGCACACCCGTCCCGCACTTCCCGTAATCGCTCGCGCACGCGAAGTGATCGGAGTAAGACGGGACGGGTGATCTCCCGACGCGGACTTCTTTCCCTGGCCGGTGCGAGCGCACTCCTCGCGGCCTGCGGGTCGAACACCGGCAGAGGCGGCAGCGGCCAGTCTCTCACGCAGTGGTACCACGCCTATGGCGAGCCCGGCGTGCAGGAGGCCGTGCAGCGCTACGCCAAGGCGTACTCCAAGACCCCGGTGACCGTGCAGTGGAACCCCGGCGACTACGACTCCAAGCTCGCGACGAGCCTGCTGTCCGACGGCGGTCCGGACGTCTTCGAGTCCACCCCGCAGGTCAGCGCGGTCCGGGCCGGCCAGTACGTCCCGCTCGACGACCTCCTCGGTGACGCGAAGAACGACTTCACCCGGTCGATCCTCGCCACGCACACCGTCGACGGGAAGGTCTACGGCATCCCGCAGGCCGTCGACATGCAGATGCTGTTCTACCGCAAGAGCTTCCTCGCCCGGGCCGGCGTGCAACCACCATCCACTGTGGACGAGCTGGTCGACGCGACCAAGCGGCTCACCAGGGACGGCGTCAAGGGCCTCTTCGCGGGCAACGACGGCGGTGGCGGCGTGCTGGGCGGGCCCGCGCTGTGGTCGGCGGGGCTCGACTACGTGCGCGAGCACCAGGTCGGGTTCGACGACCCGGCCGCGGCGACGGCGATCGGCAAGCTCCGCGAGCTCTACACCAGCGGCGGCCTGCTGCTCGGGGCCGTGAAGGACTGGGCGGAGCCGGACGCGTTCACGCAGGGGCTCGTCGCCATGCAGTGGACCGGGCTGTGGACGGTGCCGGCCGTGCAGAAGGCGCTCGGCGACGACTTCGGCGTGCTGCCGTTCCCGAAGCTCACCGGCAACGGCAAGCCCAGCGTGCCCGTCGGAGCGTTCGGCGCGATGGTCAACGCCAAGTCGAAGCGGGTCGACGAGGCCAAGGAGTTCGTGAAGTGGCTCTGGGTCGAGAAGACCGACTTCCAGGAGGACTTCAACCTCAGCTACGGCTTCCACATCCCGCCGCGCGAGAGCATCGCCGCGAAGGCGTCGAAGCTGACCACCGGTGCGGCGGCGGACGCGGTGAAGTTCGTGCGGGACAACGCCAAGGCGTCCAGCCCGCCGGACTGGACGTCGGTGATGCGGACCTCGTTCAACGACGCCGTGTCACGCGTGGTGCGTGACGGTGCGCCTGCCGACTCCGAGCTCAAGGCCGCCGCGTCGAAGGTGCGGGACGAGCTGAAGCGCCTGTACGGATGACGAAGCACAACCGCGCGTTCTGGCTGTTCGTCGGGCCGTTCGCCGCCGGGCTGCTCGTGTTCGTGTACGTGCCCATCGGGTGGAGCCTGCTGCTGTCGTTCTTCGATGCGCGCAACACGGTGACGCCGAGCGAGTTCGTGGGGCTGCGCAACTACGCGGACATGCTCACCGACGGGCCGTTCCTGAGCAGCCTCGGCACGTTCAGCCTGTTCGCGCTGTTCATCGTGCCGCTGACGTTCGTGCTGGCGCTGGCACTCGCGTTGCTGGTGAACCAGATCGGCTTCATGCAGGCGTTCTTCCGGTCGGTGTTCTTCCTGCCGACGGCGTGCTCGTACGTGGTGGCGGCGCTGGTGTGGAAGCTGTCGATCTTCAACGGGCTGCGCAGCGGCCTCGCGAACACCGTGCTGGGCTGGTTCGGCGCGGACCCGGTGGCGTGGACGGTCTCCACGTCCCCGCCCTGGTACTGGCTCGTGCTCGTGACGCTGCGGCTCTGGCTCCAGCTCGGGTTCTACATGATCCTCTTCATCGCGGGCCTGCAACGGATCCCGCGCGTGCTCTACGAAGCCGCGGCGCTCGACGGCGCACGGCCGTGGCAGTCGCTGAGGTTCGTCACGCTGCCGCAGCTGCGCACCACGTCGATCGCCGTGCTGCTCCTGCTGCTGATCGGCGCGTACCAGGCGTTCGACGAGTTCTACAACGTGCTCGGCACCGACCGCGGCTACCCGCCGTTCGCCCGGCCGCCGTTGATCTACCTCTACTACACGGCTCTCGGGTCCGGCGGTCAGGACTTCGGGCACGGCAGCGCGGGCGCGGTGATCCTCGCAGTGCTGATCGTCGGCGTGACGCTGCTGCAGGGAAGGGTGGTGCGGCGGTGAAGGCGGTGCGGTACCTGGCGCTGGGCATCGCGGCCGTGCTGTTCCTCGTGCCGTTCTACCTGGTGGTGCGCAACGGGTTGGTGGCCGAGTCCGAGATCAGCGCGACGTCGTGGACGTTCTTCCCGTCGTCGGTGCGGTGGGAGAACTTCGCCGAGCTCTTCAGCGACCCCGCCGTGCCGTTGCTGCGCAGCATGCTGAACTCGTTGCTGGTGGCCGTGTTGCAGACGGCAGGACAGCTGCTGCTGTGCTCGATGGCCGGCTACGGCCTGGCGCGGATCCCCCACCGGTTCAGCAACGTCGTGTTCTACCTCGTCGTCGCCACGCTGATGATCCCCGCCGCCGTCACGTTCGTGCCCACGTTCGTCGTCGTCTCGACCCTGGGCTGGGTGTCCGACCTGCGCGGGCTCGTGATTCCCGGCCTGTTCAGCGGGTTCACGGCCTTCCTGTTCCGCCAGTACTTCCTCACGTTCCCGCGGGAGCTGGAGGAGGCGGCGCGGATCGACGGGCTCGGGCACTGGGGCACGTTCTGGCGCGTCGTCGTGCCGAACTCGCGCGGGTTCTTCGCGGCGCTCGGCGTGATCGCGTTCGTGACGTCGTGGAACCAGTTCCTGTGGCCGTTGGTGATCGCCCAGGACCAGGACTCGTGGACCGTGCAGGTGGCGCTGTCGACGTTCCTCACGGCTCAGTCGATCAACGTGCACGAGCTCTTCCTGGCCGCCGCGGTCTCCATCACACCGCTGGTCGTCGTGTTCCTCGCGATGCAGCGCTTCCTGGTGCGCGGTGTGACGGAGACCGGGATCAAGGGGTGATCAGTTCTCGAAGACCTTCCGCCACGACTCGGTGGAGGTGAGCTCCGGCAGCGCCGCCCGGTAGACCCGCTTGAGCTGGTCCCACTCCTGGCCGAGGCGGCGGTAGTTGCGGGCCGCCCGCTTGGCCAGCGCGCGGAACTCCTTCGGGTCGCGCTTGTAGAACGCCACGGCGGTGCCGTCGGCGGTCGACACGGTCGCGCTGTCGAGGTTGCCGAGCAGCGACCAGCGGGCGCTGAGCGCCGGCACGTTCAGCTGCGGCCGGTCCGCGGCGTCGGGCTCGGGCTTGCTCAGGTTGTGCAGCAACGACTTCGCGGCCCGCTTGACCGTCGTGATCTTCGACGTGGACGGCCGCAGCAGCGCCTCGGCGTGGACCTGGTCGAAGGTGGGCGGCGGGAACTCGCGGGCCGACGGCAGGGTCTGCGCGTCGGAGTACTCGGCGCGCAGCCTGCGCACCTCCGGCAGGCCCGTGCGCAGCGAGTCGAAGAGCGAAGCCGGACCGGCCAGGAAGTCCTCGAGCGCCTTCTGCTGCAACATGACCGTCGAGTACTCCATCGACAGCAGGTGCCGCAGCGTCAGCTTCAGGCCGTGCTTCACGAGACCGGCCTTGACGTCGTACGGGCTGTGCAGCGCGGCCAGGATGAGCCGGTTGCGCGTGTGGAAGTACGCCTGCCAGTCCGTCGAGTCGTTCTTGTCGGTCCACGGCATGTGCCACACCGCGGAGCCGGGCAGCGACACCGTCGGGAAGCCGTGCTCCAGCGCCCGCAGCGAGTACTCGGCGTCGTCCCACTTGATGAAGAGCGGCAACGGGTAGCCGATGCGCTTGACGACCTCACGCGGGAACAGGCACATCCACCAGCCGTTGTAGGTGGCGTCGATCCGCGGGTGCACGGCCGCGGTCTCGCGCAGCGACTCGGCGCCGAAGTCGTGGTCGGTCACCGCACCCGGTGCGGCACGCCAGAAGCACGAGCCGAGGTCGACGATCTCCGCGTAGCTGTGCAGGCGGGCGCGCGAGTGCAGGTTCAGCATGTGGCTGCCGACGACCACCGGCTGGGCGGCGGCGCGGGCGAAGGCGTTGGACCTGAGCACCGCGTCCGGTTCGAGGCGGATGTCGTCGTCCATCAGCATGATCTGGTCGACGTCGGTGTTCTCGATCGCCTCGAACATGCCGCGGGTGAAGCCGCCGGAACCGCCCAGGTTGTCCTGCTCGATGACCTGGAGCTTGTCGCCGAGCAGGGCCGCTGCCTCGGCGTACCCCGCGGTGTCGCGCACCTTCACGGCGCCCTGGTCCGCGACGAAGACCTTGTCCAGGACCTCGAGCACGGCCGGATCCTCGCCGAGCGCGCGCAACGCGATCACGGCGTCGACCGGGCGCATGGTCGTCATGCCGATGGCGACCTTCTGCACCGGCAGCGGTTCGCGCACCGTCCAGGCCGCCTCGCGGATCTCCAGCGGGCTGTCGTCGGTGAAGACGTCGAACCAGATCCAGCCGCCGTCCTCGAACGGCTTGAGCGACACCGCGAACTCGACCTCGGTCCACTCGCTCGCGTCGCGGACGTACTGGCCCTCGACGTGGATGATGTCGCCGGACGGGCGGGAGCGGTACACGTCGACACGGCCGCTGCCGCGCACGACGAGGTTGAGCACGACCTCGTCGACCGTCGTCCAGCGCTTCCAGTAGGAGGCCGGGAACGCGTTGAAGTAGGTCGCGAAGGAGACCTTGGAGGACGGCGGGACCGTGGTGCTGCGGCGGGACGCGACGTGGCAGTGCGTCGTGTCCGGCTCGTCCAGGTAGAGCGGCCTGACGTCGAGCGGGTCTTCGTCCCTGGGCAGGATCACCCGTTGCAGCACGCAGTTCTGGTCCACTGACCGTCCCCTATCAAGTGGCAGGGCGGCCCGGAAGACCCGGACCGCCCGTTCAAAACGTCGGAAGAACTCTTTTGCCTGACGAACTCAGAGGTCGTACAACCGCGACCAGGTCTCGCGGCTGGTGAGCTGCCCCATCGCGTCCTTGTAGGCGCGCTGGACCTCGGGGGCCCTGCGGTACAGCTCCCGGAAGACCTTCGCACCCTGCTTGGACAGGCGGACCGCGAGCTCCTTGTCGCGCTTGCGGACCCGCACGCCCTCCTGCGACGCGTCGGTCACGACCGCCGTGTTGAACAGCGACACGTGCCACCAGGTGGCGTCACCCGCGGGAACGGTGCCCGCGTGGTGCACGGACTTGCCGAGCAGCTGGTTGACGAGGCGCTTGGCGAACACCGGCGCGATCAGCTTCGGCGTCGGCGCGGCACCGATCATCGGGAGGCTGCCGGGCTTGAAGCCCGGGATCTCCGACGCCGGGTGCCGCACGGTCTCCGGGAACTCGGCGCGCAGCTTGCGGATGTCCGCCGCCGCCTGCACACCGCCGTCCCGCAGGAAGCCGGGGCCCTCGAGGAAGTCCTCGATCGCCTTGAGCTGCGTGGCGGCGAGGCCGTACTGCATGCCCAGGATGTACGTGGCGAACTGCTTGGCCATGCCGCGCACGATCATCTTCGGGTCGAAGCGGCTGTGCAGCGCGGAGGTGATCAGGGCGTTGCGCAGGTTGAAGTACCTGTGCCAGTCGTCCCAGTCCTTCCAGTGGAAGTCCGCGTGCCACACACCGGCGCCGGGCAGCGACACGGTGGCGAAGCCGTGCGCACGGGCGCGGTAGCCGTACTCGATGTCGTCCCACTGGAAGAACAGCGGCAGCGGGTAGCCGACCGCCTTCACGATCTCCGACGGGATCAGGCACGACCACCAGCCGTTGTAGCCGGCGTCGACGCGCTTGTCCTGGACGTTGCGCTTGCCGGTTTCCTCGTCGTAGCCGGTGAGGTCGGCGTTGAACAGCGCGCCGTCCACGACCTGGCCCGGCGCGAGGGTGTCGAGGTTCGCGTACTCGGCACCGACGTGCAGGAAGTTCGGGTGCAGCAGGTAGAGCATCTGACCACCGACGATGGTCGGCTGCGTCGTGCGGTTCGCGAACGCGGTGAGCCTGATGACGATCTCGGGCTCGCACAGCACGTCGTCGTCCATGAACAGGACGTTCGCGTGCTCCGCGTGGTCGATCTCGGTGACCTCGTAGAGGCCGCGCGTGAAGCCGCCGGCACCACCGAGGTTCGGCTGGCGGATGTAGCGCAGCTTGGCCCCGAGCGCGGCCGAGACCTCGGCGAACCGGGGCCGCGACTCGACGGCGTCCGTGCCCTGGTCGACGACGTAGATCGTGTCGACGAGCTCGAGCGGCTGTGGGTCGGAGGCGAGCGCCTCCATGGTGTTGAGGCAGTCGTCCACGCGGTTGAACGTGCAGATGACGACGGCGGTCGGGCGCACCGTCTTCGGCGGCGCGACCGTCCAGCGGACCTTCTCCACGGAGAGGGAGTCCTCGCCCGTGAGGACGTCGAACCAGAGGCCGCCGCCGTCCGTGAACTTGTCGATCTTGGTCGTGAGGCGCACCTTCTGCGCCTTCGCACCCGAGACCTTCTCCGCGGCAACCGTGCGCGTCTCGCCCTCGGAGTCCGAGGCGACGAGCGACACCTGGCCGGAGCCGGTGACCTCGAGCTCGAGCTCCACCTCGGGGCTCACGCACCACCGCTGCCAGTACGAAGCGGGGAAGCGACCGAAGTAGGTGTTCATCGAGACGGTCGCGTTCGGGTGCACCACCATGCGGTGGCGCTCCCGGTCGGCGATACCGCGCTTCACCTCGGCGTACAGATCTTCAGAGACGATCGGCGACGGACCTGCGAACAGGCCGCGCTGTGTCAGCAGTTTCTCCGGCGCCTCGTGCTCGACGAGGTTGGACTTCCCCGGCATCGCTTCTCAGTCCTCCAGCGACCCGTCCAGCACCTGGCCAGAGGACAGGTGCGGAGCGATCTTGTTGTCGAACACGCTCAGCGCCGAACCGATGGCCATGTGCATGTCCAGGTACTTGTAGGTGCCGAGGCGACCACCGAAGACGACGTTCCGCTCGGCCGCTTCCTTGCGGGCCAGTTCGCGGTAACGCTCCAGCTTCGCGCGGTCCTCCGCGGTGTTGATCGGGTAGTACGGCTCGTCGTCCTTCTCCGCGGCACGGGAGAACTCGCGGACGATGACGGTCTTGTCCGACGGGTACTCGCGCTCCGGGTGGAAGTGGCGGAACTCGTGGATGCGCGTGTACGGAACTTCCGCATCGTTGTAGTTCATGACCGGCGTGCCCTGGAAGTCGCCGATCGGCAGCACTTCCTGCTCGAAGTCGAGCGTCCGCCAGCCCAGCCAGCCCTCGGAGTAGTCGAAGTAGCGGTCCAGCGGACCGGTGTAGACGACCGGGACGCCCGCCGGGATCTCGTCGCGCACGTCGAAGTAGTCCGTCGACAGCTTGACGTCGATGTTCTCGTGGTCCGCCATCTTCTCGAGCCACGCGGTGTAGCCGTCGACCGGCAGGCCCTCGTAGGTGTCGTTGAAGTAGCGGTTGTCGAAGTTGTAGCGCACCGGCAGGCGGGTGATGACCGCCGCGGGCAGCTCCTTCGGGTCGGTCTGCCACTGCTTCGCGGTGTAGGCCTTGATGAACGCCTCGTAGAGGGGACGGCCGACCAGCGAGATCGCCTTCTCCTCGAGGTTCTTCGCGTCCTTGGTGTCGATCTCGGAGGCCTGCTCCGCGACCCACGCCTTGGCGTCCTCCGGCGACATGTAGCGGCCGACGAACTGCGAGATGAGGCCGAGGCCCATCGGGAACTGGTACGCCTGGCCGTCGTACATGGCGAAGACGCGGTGCTGGTACCCCGTGAACTCCGTGAACTGGTTCACGTACTCCCACACGCGCTTGTTCGACGTGTGGAACAGGTGCGCACCGTAGCGGTGCACCTCGATCCCTGTCTCGGGCTCGGCCTCCGAGTAGGCGTTGCCTCCGATGTGGTCACGCCTCTCGAGCACCAGCACCCGCTTGTTCAGCTGGGACGCGGCGCGCTCGGCGACCGTGAGACCGAAGAATCCGGATCCGACGACAATCAGGTCATAACCTGCGAAGCTCACGCCAACGAGGGTAACGCCGCCGGGTACCTGTGCTGTGAGCCCCCCCAGGGTCGGCGGCACTCGGGTGAAACGCAGGCCCGCGATCGGCTGACCGTAGACTCCGACCGGCTCCGCGTCTTCGCTCGGGCAGTGCGGCTGTGCGTCCAGCCGGAACCCGGCGCACCGGTTCACGTAGACGATTCACCTTCACTGTGAGGTTGCAGGACGATGAGTTGGTTCGAGGCACTGCCGGTCGCGCTCGTCGCAGCGGGCTGGTTGATCGGCCCCGGCGTCGCACTGGCGTACGCGCTCGGCCTGCGCGGACTCGGCGCCTGGGGCATGGCGCCCACGCTCAGCGTCTCGCTGATCTCCGTCACGGCCGCCGTCGCCCAGAAGGTGGGCATCAGGTGGTCCGTGCCCCTGGTCCTCGGCGTCTCGGTGGCCGCGTGCCTGATCGCGGTCGTGCTGTCGCTGCTGTTCCGCCGGATCGCGCCCGCCCGCCGCAACGACCCGGTGCGCACCCAGTGGGTCGCCGCCGCCGGCCTGGTCCCCGCCGCACTGGTCGGCGGGTACGTGGTCGTCCGCGGCATGGGGACGCCCGACCAGCTCAACCAGACCTTCGACGCGATCTACCACTACAGCGCGCTCAACTACGTCCTCGAGTCCGGCTCCGCCTCGTCCCTCACGATGGCCTCGCTCGGCAACCCGCTGATCCCCCCCGGTTTCTATCCCGCCGGCTGGCACGGCGTGACCTCGCTGGTCGTGCTGAGCACCGGCTCGAACATCGCGGTGGCCGCGAACGTGATGGCCTGGGCGATCGCCTCGCTGGTCTGGCCGCTGAGCATGCTGCTGCTGGTCCGCCAGCTCGTGGGCAGGAACACGGCGGCCGTCGCCGTCACGCCGGTGCTGGCCGTCGCGTTCACCGCGTTCCCGTGGGGCCTGCTCGGCTTCGGCGTGCTGTGGCCGAACCTGCTCGGTCTCGCACTGGTCCCCGCCGGTCTCGCCGCCGTGCTGGCCGCGACCTCGCTGGCCAAGGAGGACGTCCTCGGCCGCCGCCGGTCGCTGTCGATGGCCGTGCTGGTGCTCGTCGGCACCGCCTTCGCCCACCCGAACGCGATGTTCAGCCTCGCGGTGCTCGCGGTCTTCCCGTTCCTGGTCGCGGTGTTCCGCTGGGGCCGAGAGCTCCACCGCGGCGGCAGGACGTGGCAGGGCGTCGCCGTCGTCGCCGGGACGCTCGCCGTGCTGCTCGCCATCTGGGTCTTCGTGTCCCGCCTCGCCGCGTTCAAGCCCGTGCGGGAGATGTTCTGGCCGCCCTTCGAGACCCCGGCCAGGGCCGTCGGCGAGGCGCTGCTGAACTCGCCCAACGGCAAGCCCGCCCTGTGGGCGCTGTCGATCCTCGCCATCGTCGGACTGGCGACCGCGTGGCGGTGGAGGGAGCACCGCTGGCTGATCGCGGCGTTCGCCACCGTGTCCTTCCTGTACACGGTCTCCGCGGCGATCAACCGGCCGGACACCAGGAAGTTCACCGGCCTCTGGTACAACGACTCGTTCCGGCTCGCGGCCATGGCGCCGATCGTGGCCGTGCCGCTCGCGGTGATCGGCGTGTTGTTCATCGCCGGGAAGATCGCCGAACGCGTTCCGGCAGCCAGGATTCCCGCGCTGCTGCGCACACCGACCGCGCTTGCGATCGTCGTGGTGCTGGCGCTGCTGCCGTTGAGCCGCGGGTACTACGCGAGCGCGAACATCGCCACGGTCCGCGGCAGTTACACGGGGGCCGACCCGACCAACGGAGTGCTGGTCGACCAGACCGAGCTCGCGTTCCTCGACGACCTCCGCAAGGCGCTGCCCGAGGACGCCGTCGTGGTCAACAACCCGTGGGACGGCTCGGCGGTCATGCTCGCCGACATCCGCCGCAAGGCGCTGTTCCCGCACGCCGACCTCCCGTGGAGCGACGACCAGGCCTACCTCGCGAGGCACGTCGCCGACGCCGCGGACGACCCGAAGGTCTGCGCCGCGGCCGACCGGCTCGGCGCGCACTACCTGCTGATCGCCAACAAGACGTTCTGGGAGTGGGACAGGCGCAGGCTGAACTACCCCGGCGTCGAGGAGCCCACCAAGCCGGGAGCCTTCGAGCTCGTCGCGTCCCGCGGCTCGGTGAAGCTCTACAAGCTCGACAGGTGCGGCTCGGCGACCTCGCCGAGCCGGTAGCAGGCCCCTCGGACGACGAAAGCCCGGTCCCGCGTTCGCGGGACCGGGCTTTTCGCGTGGTCGGTCAGGCCAGCGCGGCGCGCGCCTTGAGCGGCTCCCACCAGCTCCGGTTGTCCCGGTACCAGGCGACGGTGCGGGCGAGGCCCTCCTCGAACGGCACCTGCGGGGCGTAGCCCAGCTCGGTGGAGATCTTGGTGATGTCGACCGAGTAGCGGCGGTCGTGGCCCTTGCGGTCGGCGACCCGCTCCACGGACGACCAGTCGGCACCCATCGCGGCCAGCAGCCGCTCGGTCAGCTCGTGGTTGGTCAGCTCGGTGCCGCCACCGATGTTGTAGACCTCACCGGCGCGGCCGCCCTCGACGACGAGCTGGATGCCCCGGCAGTGGTCGTCGACGTGCAGCCAGTCCCGGATGTTCAGGCCGTCGCCGTAGAGCGGCACCTTCTTGCCGTCCATCAGGTTCGACACGAACAGCGGGATGACCTTCTCGGGGAACTGGTACTCGCCGTAGTTGTTCGAGCAGCGCGTGATGCACACCGGCATGCCGTACGTGCGGTGGTAGGACCGGGCGATCAGGTCCGAGCTGGCCTTGGCCGACGAGTACGGCGAGTTCGGCTCCAGCGGCTGCTCCTCGGTCCAGGAGCCGGTCTCGATCGAGCCGTACACCTCGTCCGTGGAGATGTGGACGAACTTGCCGACGTTCGCCTCCAACGCGCCCTGCAGCAGGGTCTGGGTGCCGAGGACGTTGGTCACGACGAACTCGGCGGCACCGGAGATCGACCGGTCCACGTGCGACTCGGCGGCGAAGTGCACCACCACGTCGGTGCCGGGCATCAGCTCGCCGACCAGGTCGGCGTCGCAGATGTCGCCGCGGACGAACTTCAGCCGGGGGCTGTCCGCCACCGGTGCGAGGTTGGCCTCGTTGCCCGCGTAGGTCAGCTTGTCCAGCACGACGACCTCGGCGTCGGCGAACGCCGGGTAGGCGCCTCCGACGAGCTGCCGCACGTAGTGGGATCCGATGAATCCCGCGCCACCAGTTACCAGAACCCGCATCGTGCTCCTCGTCGCACCTGTCGGTCGGGCGTTCGTCATCTCGTTCACGCGGTGGCGCCCGACGAGCGGGCGACCTCCATCACGTACTGGCCGTAGCCGGACTTGGCCAGCTTCTCGCCGAGGGCGTGGCACGCGTCCGCGTCGATGAAGCCCATCCGCAGGGCGATCTCCTCGAGACAGGCGATCCGGATGCCCTGCCGGTGCTCCAGCACCTGGACGTACTGGCCCGCCTCGAGCATCGAGTCGTGCGTGCCGGTGTCGAGCCAGGCGAACCCGCGGCCCAGGTCGACCAGCTTCGCGTTGCCCTGCTTGAGGTAGACCATGTTCACATCGGTGATCTCCAGCTCGCCGCGGGCGGAGGGCTCGAGCCCGCGGGCGATCTCCACGACCTGGTTGTCGTAGAAGTAGAGACCGGTGATGGCCTTGTTGGACTTCGGCAGGGCCGGCTTCTCCTCGATGGAGATCAGGTTGCCCTGCGCGTCCACCTCGCCGACGCCGTAGCGCTCGGGGTCCTTGACCGGGTACCCGAACAGCACGCAGCCGTCGAGCGAGGCCGCGTGCTGCTGGAGCACCTTGGCGAAGCCCTGGCCGTGGAAGATGTTGTCGCCGAGCACGAGCGCGACGTCCTGGTCGCCGATGAAGTCGGCACCGATGACGAAGGCCTCCGCCAGGCCGTTGGGCTCGGCCTGCTCCGCGTACTCCAGCCGGATGCCGAACTGCGCACCGTCACCGAACAGGCGCTGGAAGTTCGGCAGGTCGGCGGGCGTCGAGATGATCAAGATTTCCCTGATGCCGGCGAGCATCAGGACCGACAGCGGGTAGTACACCATCGGCTTGTCGTAGACCGGCAGCAGCTGCTTGGACACGGCCTGCGTGATCGGGTGCAGCCTGGTACCGCTGCCGCCGGCGAGAACGATCCCTCTCATCGTCGAGCGTCTTCCCATCTTGGTTGGAGATCAGCGCACTCGCCGGGCGCATGCGCGCAAGCGGTCCGGCGACGCGACGTCACGCGGTGTTGGCGCGGAGCTTCTCGTAGTAGGCGAGGCAGTCCTCGTACCGGGGAAGGATACCGGCCGCCTCGGCCTCCGCCAGGGTCGGGGCGGCGAGGTCCTTGTCGGAAAGCACCTGCTCAAGATCAGCGGGCCAGGGCAGGCCGAGCGCCTCGTCGAGCGGGTTGACGCCGTGTTCCGCGCTCGGGTTGTAGGCCTCACCGCACAGGTAGCTCATGACGGTGTCGTCCTCGAGGGCGACGAACGAGTGCCCGAGCCCCTCGGAGACGAACAGGGCGCGGTACTCGCGCGAGTCCAGCCGCACGGCGTCCCACTGCCCGTAGGTGGGCGAGCCCACCCGGATGTCGACCACGACGTCGAGCAGCGCGCCACGCGGGCAGTAGATGTACTTCGCCTGGCTGGGGGGCACGTCGGCGAAGTGGACGCCGCGGATGGTGCCCTTGCTCGAGACCGAGTGGTTGCTCTGGGCGACGCGCATCGACCGGCCGGTCGCCTCGATCAGCGCCTGCTCCTGGTAGGGGCTCGCGAACATGCCCCTGTTGTCACCGAAGGTCCGCGGCACGAACTCGTACGCCCCGGCAATGGTCAGCTCACGGATCTGCACGATCGCAGAGGATAACGGCGTGGCGGGGCGCCCATCCTCACGGACCGGGTTCACCCGGGTAGGGCATCATGGCCGCCTAGCCGACCAGGAGACCCAGTCACCATGACGATGATCGACATCATGCTGCCGTACTACGGCGACGTCGCGCTCATGCAGGCCGCCGTGGAGAGCGTGCGGGCGCAGACCGACGACGGCTGGCGGCTGACGGTCGTAGACGACACCTCCGAACCCACCGTGCCCGGCTGGTTCGAGTCGCTCGGGGACGAGCGGATCCGGTACTTCCGCAACGAGCGGAACCTCGGCATCACCGGCAACTTCACCCGCTGCCTCGACCTGGCCGAGCACCAGCTCATGTCGATGCTGGGCGCGGACGACCTGCTGCTGCCCAACTACGTCGGCACCGTCCTCGCCGCCTACCGGGAGCACCCCGGCGTGGGCATGATCCAGCCGGGCGTCGAGGTCATCGACCAGGACGGCCGGCCGGTCAAGGCGCTCGCGGACGAGGTCAAGCGGCGGCTGTACGCGCCGAAGGTGACCGACCGGCTGCTGATGGGCGACGAGGAGCTCGCGACGAGCCTGCTGCGCGGCAACTGGCTCTACTTCCCGTCGATCGCCTGGCGCACCGACGCGATCAAGTCGGTCGGCTTCAACCCCGACCTGCGCACCACTCAGGACCTCGCGCTGGAGCTGGAGCTGATCGAGCGCGGCGAGAAGATGCTCGTCGACAGCACGGTCTGCTTCCGGTACCGCCGCCACCTCGAGAGCGTCTCGTCGAAGATGGCGCTCGACGGCGACCGCTTCACCGAGGAGCGCGGACTGTTCCTCGCGACGGCCGAGCGGATGAGGGCGAGGGGCTGGCGCCGTGCCGAACGGGCCGCGCGCAACCACTCCTCGTCCCGGCTGCACGCGCTCACGCTGCTGCCGACGGCCGTGCGCAGCGGCCAGCGCGACGTCGTCCGTTCGCTCACCAAGCACGCCTTCGGCAACAGCTGAGAGAACGCGAAAAGCGCCCCCGGTCAGCGGACCGGGGGCGCTTTGTCGTCGTTCGGCTCAGACGACCGACGTGTCGGTGGGCTTGAGCTCGTCCTCGGGGGCCTTGGCGTTCTGGATGGCCATCGCGCGCACCAGCTTGGCGTAGCGCAGCTCCAGTTCCTTGAAGCGCAGGAACGTGTTGATCGTGGCGAACCCGAACGCGACGACCAGGCCGTAGAGCAGCAGGTCGGTGCCACGGCCGACGCCGAGGAAGTTGGCGATCGCACTGACCTCGCCCGGCAGCAGCACGGCGAGGACGCCGAACAGCATGAACACCGAGAAGCCGATCTTGACTCCGGCCGCGGTCTTGCTCTTGCCGTGGTGGCGCAGGAAGAGGAACAGCAGCACCACGACGGAGACGATGAGCAGGATCTGGATCAACATGTCAGTGCCTCGAACCCCTCATGACACCGTCGAAGACGATGTTCACGCCGTTGATGAGCGACTGCCCCTTGGCCATCGAGTACTCGGTGTAGAGGATCGTCACGTGCTCCTCGGCGACCCTCCACTTGTGGTGGTCGACCAGTTCGACGATCTCCGAGGCGTGGCCCATGCCGTTGCTGGTGATGTTCAGCTTGTTCGCGACCGTGCGGTTGAACACCCGCAGCCCGTTGTGCGCGTCGGTCAGGCCCAGCCGGCGGGTGCGCGGGCTGAGCAGCACCACGGTCTTGAGCACGAACCGCTTGATCCAGGGGATGTGGCTCGTGTCGGCGCCGGCGAGGAACCGGGTGCCGACGACGATGTCGAGGTCCTCGCTCTGCAGTCGCTTGAGCATCCGCACCACGTCGTCGACCTGGTGCTG
Organism: Lentzea sp. NPDC059081; assembly: GCF_042738015.1. Lineage (NCBI taxonomy): Bacteria > Bacillati > Actinomycetota > Actinomycetes > Pseudonocardiales > Pseudonocardiaceae > Lentzea > Lentzea sp. NPDC059081. Next base: position 27,236 of record NZ_JBHYGW010000042.1, on the reverse strand, counting down.
ACCGTCGGCGTCGAAGGTGACGAAGTACTTCGCCCCCGGCTGGGCCTTCGCATAGCTGACGCCGGTCTGCAGCGCGGCGCCCTGGCCGAGGTTCACCGGGTGGCGCACCAGGTGGGCGCCCGCCAGCTGGATCTGCTCGGCGGAGGCGTCGGCGCTGCCGTCGTCCACGCAGACGATGTTCGGGAACGTCTGCCTGGCGTTGCGCACGACGTCCCCGATGACCTGGGCCTCGTTGTACACGGGAACGACCAGCCAGACGTCGGACCATTCAGCCACCGGGGTCCTCCAGGACTCCATATGTCTTGTGCACTACCGAAATCTGTGGAAAGCGCTGCCAGTGTAGTGCAGCGCTTCGTCCATTCGTGTCTGGTACCGCGGCCGCTCAGGACCCGGCGAGCGCGCTGCCGGCGGGAAGGTGCTCGGCGCTGGTCCTGCCCCTCAGCCCGTCCAGCAGGCCCTGCCCCATCGCGCGCAGCCGGGCGCCGCGGGGCTTCTCGTACAACGCCGTCAGCAGCGCCCAGCGGACCATGATCAGGATCGAGGTCAGGCACCACACCGGCGACCGGCGCAGGTTCTCCTTCACCAGCAGCACGCCGTTGCGGATCACCCAGTAGAGCCTCCATTTCGGGTGGTGGGTGACCCGGACGTGCCCGACGAGGAACCGGTGCTCGCGGACCTCGCCGAGCGAGTGCGGGAGCTTGACCCGCTTGTCCTGCACGATCCGCATCCCCGTCCGCCGCAGCCGCAGGCAGAAGTCCTGGTCGACGCAGTCCACGAAGAAGTCCTCGCGGAACCCGCCCAGCTCCTCGAGCAGCGAGCGCCGCACCACCATGCCGGAGGTGATCACGGCGTCGCGGTCGGCGACCTGCGGCCGCAACGCCGTGCGCGGATCGATGTACGACTGGCGCGCGGCGTCCCAGGGAGCGGGGGCGGCGGCGCCGACGGTGGGGTCGGCCAGGTGGGCGGCCAGCAGGCCGACCAGCTCACCGGAGAGCACCGAGTCCTGGTCGAGCAGCAGCACGGCCTCGGAGCCGGGCGCCATCTCCCGCACGCCCAGGTTGAGCGCGCCCGCGAGCCCGAGGTTGCCTTCCGGGCGCAGCACGCGCACCCCTTCCGGCAGCTCACCGCGCAGCAGCTCCGCGCCGCCGGGGGTGTTGTCCACCACCAGCACCTCGACGCAGGACGCCTTCGCGGCCTCGACGACGGCCAGCAGCCGCTGGTCGGGGTGGTAGGCCGTCGCGATCGCCGTGATCTTGTCGGTCATCGGGTGGTTCGCTCCCTGGGTTCGGCGAGGGCCGGCACCGGCGCGTCGGCCGCGGGTGGCCGGGCACGTCCGGTCTCCCGCACGAGGACGACCGCCATGGCCGAGACGAGGGCGACGGGTCCGGCCGAGGTCGTCAGCACGGCGGAGGTGATCGGATCCGCGGGCAGCGCGAACGCCAGCACCATGGCGGCCGCGCCGATCAGGTAGGACACGAGCACCATCCGGTGCTTGCCCAGCGCCAGCAGCGCGGGCTGCGTGACGTTCGAGGTCATCAGGAACAGGGTGCCGATGCCGAGACCGGCCATGGCCACGGCCGGCAGCTGCGCGGGCTGACCGAGGTAGAGGCCGAGCAACCACGGGCCGGCGGTGCCCAGCAGGACGATGGCGACCACTCCGAGCACGACGCACGCGGCGGCCGTCCGGAAGGTCTGCCTGCGCAACCCGGGGAGGTCGCCGCTGGCCACCGAGGTGGCCAGCCGCGGCAGGAGCATCGTCTGGAGCGGGACGAAGGCGAACATCGGCAGCCGGGTGAGGGTGACCGCGCCGGCAATCGCCGTGGCCAGCGCGAAGTCCACCGCCGGCAGCGACGCGATCATCACCGGTGGCAGGTTGACGATGGCCTGGTTGGTCAGGTTGGCCACGACCACCAGCACCAGGGCCGTCGAGACGCCGAACCGGATCTTGCCGGCCCCCTCGACCTCCGGAGGGGCGACCGCCGACGAGGCGCGCCAGTCGCGGTGGCCACCGATCCACAGCAGCGCCACGCCGAGCAGCGCCGCGAAGAGCTGGCCGAGCACGAAGACCAGGCCGAACGGCCACGCGGAGTCGGCGCCGGCCAGCCACAGCACGACGCAGGGCACCAACCGGGACAGGCCCTCGGCGGCGAGGGTCGCCGAGTAGGAGCCGAAGCGCTGGCTGCCCGCGAGGGCACCGCGGACGGAGGAGGCGGCCCACGCGGAGACCAGGCTCACGAAGAGCAGGCCCACGAGCTCCCAGTGCCCCTGCAACGACCCGCCGACCAGCACGGGCGACAGCACCAGCAGGACGGCGGTGGCGGGTACCAGCAGCCTGGCGCCCTGCAGGGCCACGAAGCGGGCCACGGGCGCGACCGGCCCGCCGAGCGCGCGCTGCCTGCTCACCGCGCGCGACATCTCCTGCTCGACGCCGCTGAACACGCCGAGCGCGATCGTGTTGACCAGGAAGTAGAGGCTCGCGAGCGCCGCGACACCCTGCCGGTCGATCCCGGAGCGGCTGATCACGGCGAGGAACGCGGCGCCGGAGAGGACGACCAGCGCGAGCCCGATGCCCATCAACGGCATCGGCCCGCGCAGCAAACGGAGGAGTCTCATGCCCAGCCTGTCGGTCAAGGTGGTCACGGCCCGGATCGCGCGTTCCGCGCGGGACGACCGCCCCAGGCCCGACCGGACCAGCCTAACGGACGCCCGGAAAGCCCCCGGCGTGCCTCTGTAGCATCGGCCGCGCACGTGCGGCGACCCCGCCACCGCCTCGCAGGCACCGTGCCGCCGACTCCCGAGGAGCCCGTTACCGATGACCGATCTCGTCATCACCGCTGTCGTCACCGCCTACCACCCGGACGACCGGCTCACAGCAGTGGTGGAGGCGGCTCTGGTGACCTGCGCCGACGTCATCGTCGTCGACAACACGCCGACCGGGGTGGCCTCGCCGGCGGAAGGGCTGGCCGGTCCGCGGGTCGAGGTGCTCCGGTCCGGTCGCAACGGTGGTCTCGCGGGAGCGCTGAACGACGCGGTCCGCGCGCTGCCGGAGAAGACCGAGGCGGTCCTCGTGCTCGACCAGGACTCGGTCCTGCCCGACGGGCTGGTGGCGACGCTCGCCGCCCACCTCGCCGACCCGTCCATCGGCGTCATCGCACCCACTCCGGTCGACGCGGCGGACGGCACTACCTACGAGCGCTTCTCCCCCACCGGCGACGGGCTGGTGGACCAGGACTCCGTCATCACGTCCGGCATGGTCGTGCGGCGCTCGGTCCTCGACGCGGCCGGCCCGTTCCGCGACGAGTTCTTCGTCGACTGGGTCGACAACGACTTCTGCCTCCGGCTGCGCCGCAACGGCGTGCGGATCGTGCAGGACATGGCGACCCGGCTGCCGCACTCGATCGGCGACCGGCGCGAGCACCGGTTCCTGGGCCGCACGGTCAAGGTGCTGCGCTACTCGGCGTGGCGGCACTACTGGATCACCCGCAACGGCCTCGTGATGATCCGCGAGAACGTCAGGAGCAACCCGCGCTGGTCGCTGATGGCGCTGCTCTACATCGGGCGGCAGGCCCTGACCACCGCCGTGTTCGAGCCGTCGCGCGGCGCCAACGTCAAGGCGATCGCCGGCGGTGTCCGCGACGCCGTGCTGAACCGGACGACCGCCAGGTACCTGCCCGCGGGAACCTCCTACCGCGCCGGTGCCGACCACACGGAGGTCGGACGGTGAGGTCACCGCTCCGGTGACGGCTCGCCACCCCCGGCGGCCGGGCCGGCACGCCCGTCAGGCGGTGCGGAAGTACTCCACGGTCCGCTCGGCGCCGGTCTTGACGTCGACCTCGGGCACCCACCCGAGGTCGCGCGCCGCCTTCGACGCGTCGAGCGCCGACGCCCGCAGGTCACCGAGTCGCGCGGGGGCGTACTCCGGGGTGTCGGGAGCGCCTGCCGCCGCGGCGACGAGGCTGTGCAGGTCCTTGTCCGACACCTGCTGACCGGTGCCGATGTTGTAGCGCCGGCCGCCACCGTTCTCACCGGACGCCGCCACGAAGGCCGCGACCACGTCCTCGACGAAGACGTAGTCGCGCGTGTTGCCGCCGTCGCCGAAGAGCTTCGTCGGCTTCCCGGCCAGCAGGGCGTTCGCGAAGATCGCCACCACGCCGGCCTCGCCGTGCGGGTCCTGCCGCGGGCCGTACACGTTCGCCAGGGCGAGGTGCGTGCACTCCAGGCCGTAGAGCTGGCGGTAGGTGTTCAGGTACACCTCGCCGGAGACCTTGCTCGCCGCGTACGGCGACTTCGGGTTGATCGGCACGGCCTCGGAGACCGGCAGCTCGTCCGGGGTGCCGTAGATCGAGCCGCCGGACGACGCGAAGCAGATCTTGCGCACGCCGGCCTTGCGGGCGGCCTCCGCGACGTTGATCGTCCCGATGACGTTCTGCTGCGCGTCGAGGATCGGGTCGGCGACGCTGACGCGGACGTCGATCTGCGCGGCCAGGTGGTGGACCACCTCGGGACCGAACCCGGCGACGACGTCGGCGAGCCCGGGGTCGCCGATGTCGAGCCGGGTGAAGGAGTACCGGTCGGCGTGCGCGGGGTCGGCGGGAGCGGTGCGGGTGCCGCGGCGCAGGTCGTCGACGACGTGGACCTCGTGCCCGTCGCGCAGCAGGCGGTCGACCAGGGTGGAGCCGATGAAACCGGCGCCGCCGGTCACGAGAGCACGCACGGAGAACCTCTTCGAGTCGGGATGTGCCGGTTCGCGCCCAGGGTAGCCACGGTTCAGAACCACCGTTCCAGCACCATGGCGACGCCGTCCTCGGAGTTCGGGCCGGTGACCTCGTCCGCCGCGGCCTTCGCGGCCTCGTGACCGTTGGCCATCGCCACGCCGTGTCCCGCCCACCGGAGCATCTCCACGTCGTTCGGCATGTCCCCGAACGCGATGACGTGCTCGGGTTCGACGCCGAACCGCTCCGCCACGTCGGCCAGCCCGGAGGCCTTCGTGACGCCGTGCACCGCGATCTCGACCAGGCCGTGGTCCGTGGAGTAGGTGAGGTCGACCTCGCCGTGCAGCACCTCGTTGATCGCCCGCGCCATCTCATCGCTGGTCATGGCGCTGTTGCGGGCCAGCAGCTTCACCGCGGGACGGCCGAGCGTCTCCGCGCGGCTCAGCCCGCTGTGCGGCCCCTCCGGCCACGGGTGGGTGTAGCTGAGCTCGGCGACGAACGTCAGCTCGTCCTCGGGCCTGCCGACCAGCTCGACCGCGTACGTGCAGTCGTCGATCACGCTGTCGACCGCGGCCACGACGTCGTGCAGCTGCACCGGGCTGAGCGTGCGCGCCCAGACGATCTCGTCGCGGCCGATGTCGTAGAGCACCGCGCCGTTCGCGCACACGGCGAACCCGTCGAGCCCCGCCTCGCCGGCGATGCGCGGGACCCAGCGCGGCGGCCGGCCGGTGGCCAGGACGAACGGCACGCCTGCCGCGAGCACGCGCGCGACGACCGCCGCCGTGCGCCGGCTCACGGACTCCAAGGTGCTGAGCAGGGTTCCATCGACGTCGGAGGCGACCAGGCGCGGCTGTTCCACACCGACATCTTGCCTTGTCAATTACCCGAGCCAAGTTCGTTGGACGCTGAACAGCTGGTTACCGTACGTCCGTGCGCGCTGGAATCGTGATTCTCCCGGAACACCGATGGTGGATCGCCGAAGCCAAGTGGCGCGCAGCGGAGGAGTACGGGTTCCACCACGCGTGGACCTACGACCACCTCGGCTGGCGCACGCTGGTGGACGGCCCGTGGTTCGGCGCTGTCCCGACCCTGACAGCCGCGGCGATGGTCACCTCGCGCATCAGGCTCGGCACGTTCGTCGCGAGCCCGAACTTCCGCCACCCCGTGCCGTTCGCGCGGGAGCTGATGGCGATCGACGACGTCTCCGACGGCCGGTTCACGCTCGGCGTCGGCGCTGGTGGGGCCGGGTACGACACGACGGTGACCGGCGCGAAGCCGTTGCTGCCGGGCGACCGGACGGCCCGGTTCGGCGAGTTCGTCGAGCTGCTCGACCAGCTGCTGTACCAGGAGCGCACGACGTGGCAGGGCCGGTTCTACTCGGCGGAGGAGGCCCGCAGCGCGCCCGGTTGCGTGCAACGGCCGCGGCTGCCGTTCGTGGTCGCGGCGAACGGCCCGAAGGCGATGACCATCGCGGCGAGGTACGGCCAGGGCTGGGTCACGACCGGTCCGGAGACCGAGGACCACGAGACGTGGTGGCGCGGCGTCGCGGAGATGGCCGAGCGCTTCACTGAGACGTTGGCCACGCAGGGCCGCACGTCGCGGGTGAACCGCTACCTCAACCTCGACTCGGCGCCGGTGTACTCGCTGTCGAGCGTCGAGTGCTTCGTCGACGCCGTCGGCAGGGCCGCTGAGCTGGGCTTCACGGACGTGGTGGCGCACTGGCCGCGGCACGACGGCGTCTACGCGGGCAGCGAGCAGGTCGTGGAGAACGTCGCGGCGGACGTTCTGCCGACGCTGGACCGGCACCTGTAACGGCTGGGGCCCCTGTTCTAGATTCCGTCATCGTGCGCTCTGTTGTGGTGATCGGTGGCGGAATCGTCGGCCTGGCGGTGGCCGCCGAGCTGGCCGCGCGCGGCGACCGCGTGACGGTGCTGGAGAAGGAGGCGCGCTGGGGCGCCCACCAGACCGGCCACAACTCGAACGTCGTGCACGCGGGCCTGTACTACAAGCCGGGGTCGCTCAAGGCGCGGATGTCCGTGGCCGGTAACGCGTCGATGATCGCCTTCGCCCGTGAGCACGACGTGCCGGTCGAGGTGTGCGGGAAGCTCGTCGTGGCGACGTCGGACGAGGAGCTGCCACGCCTGCACGACCTGGCCGCGCGCGCCGAGGCCAACGGCGTGCCCGCCAAGCTCGTCTCCGCCGCGGAGGCGCGCGCCTACGAGCCCGAGGTGGCCTGCGTGGCCGCGTTGCGCGTCGAGAGCACCGGGATCATCGACTACCCGGCCGTCTGCGCCGCCCTCGTGCGGTCGCTCGACGGCCACGACCTGCGGTTGTCCTCACCGGCCCTCGCGATCAGGACCGCCGGCGCGAAGGTCGAGGTGGCGACGCCGCAGGGGGTCGTGCGCGCCGACGCGCTGGTGAACTGCGCAGGCCTGCAGAGCGACCGGATCGCGCGGCTCGCCGGACTCTCCCCCGCCGCGAAGATCGTGCCGTTCCGCGGGGAGTACTACGAGCTCAAGCGCACATCGCTGGTGCGCGGGCTGATCTACCCGGTGCCGGACCCGACGCTGCCGTTCCTCGGCGTGCACCTCACGCGCATGCTCGACGGCTCGGTGCACTGCGGCCCGAACGCGGTGCTCGCGTTGCGGCGCGAGGGCTACCGGTGGAGTGACGTGTCGCTGGCCGACATCGCCGACGTGGCGCGGTTCCCCGGCACCTGGCGACTCGCGCGCAAGTACGCCCGCACCGGCGTCGACGAGGTGCTGAGGTCGTTGTCCCGCAAGCGCTTCGCCGCCTCACTGGCCCGGCTCGTGCCGGCCGTGCGCGAGGACGACCTGGTGCGCGCCGAGAGCGGCGTGCGGGCGCAGGCGATGCGGCCGGACGGGTCGCTCGTCGACGACTTCCTGATCCAGACCGCGCCACGCCAGGTGCACGTGCTGAACGCGCCTTCTCCGGCGGCCACGGGTTCGCTGGAGATAGCGAAGCACGTGGCCGCCGAAGTGACTAGCGCGGCTTGAGCACGTCCAGGCCGAGGAACGGCCGCAGCGCCTCGGGGACGGTGACCGAGCCGTCGGCGTTCTGGTGGTTCTCCAGGATCGAGACGATCCACCGGGTCGTGGCCAGGGTGCCGTTGAGCGTGGCCGCGATCTGCGTCTTGCCGTTGTCGTCCCGGTAGCGCACGTTGAGGCGGCGCGCCTGGAACGTGGTGCAGTTCGACGTGGACGTCAGCTCGAGGAACCGCTGCTGCGACGGCACCCACGCCTCGCAGTCGAACTTGCGGTAGGCCGACATGCCGAGGTCGCCCGTCGCCGTGTCGATGACGCGGTAGGGCACCTCGATCTTGCCGAGCATCTCCTCTTCCCAGGCGAGCAGCTTCGCGTGCTCCGCCTCGGCGTCCTCCGGCTTGACGTAGCAGAACATCTCGACCTTGTTGAACTGGTGCACGCGGATGATGCCGCGGGTGTCCTTGCCGTACGACCCGGCCTCGCGCCGGTAGCACGACGACCAGCCCGCGTACCGCTTCTCCCCGTCGAGGATCTCGTCCGCGTGGTATCCGGCGAGCGGCACCTCCGACGTGCCGACGAGGTACAGGTCGTCGGCGGGCAGGTGGTAGATCTCGCTCGAGTGCGCGCCGAGGAACCCGGTGCCCGCCATGATCTCCGGCCGCACCAGCGTGGGCGTGATCATGAGCTCGAACCCGTTGGCCGTGGCCTGCGCCGCCGCCATGTTGAGCAACGCGAGCTCGAGCTGCGCGCCGACGCCCTTGAGGAAGTAGAACCGGCTGCCGCCGACCTTGGCCCCGCGCTCCATGTCGATCGCGCCGAGCTTGGCACCGAGGTCGAGGTGGTCGAGCGGCTCGAAGTCGAACGCGCGCGGCTCCCCGACGTGCTTGACGATCCGGAAGTCGTCCTCGCCGCCGACCGGCGCGTCCGGGTGCACCAGGTTGGGGATCTTCGTGAGCAGCTCGTCGACCTCGGCGGCGGTGGCGTTCTGCTCGGCCTCGGCGGCCTTGACCTCGGCGGCCAGGTCCTTCGCCTTGACCAGCAGAGCGGCCTTCTCGTCGCCCTTGGCCCTGCCGACCTCCTTGCCGAACGCCTTCTGCTCGGCGCGCAGGGTGTCCGCGCGGGAGATGGCACTGCGCCTGCGCTCGTCAGCGGACAGCAGGGAGTCGACGACGCCCTCGTCCTCGCCACGGGCACGCTGCGACGCGCGCACGATCTCCGGGTTCTCGCGCAACACCTTGAGGTCAATCACCTGGAGAAGGGTAGTCCCCGCCGCTTTCGCACTTCACGCGGATATCCCGTTCACGCTGTTCAAAGCGTCCTGGTGGTCGCGGACCCACGTGGCGAACGTCGTGGCAGGGCGGGACATGGCGCGGACCACGCCACCACGCTGGTCCTGCGCGTGGTGCCGGCCCAGGACCGGCCGTGGGCCGAGATCGCCGCCGACGCCGGCTTCCACGACCAGGCGCACCTGACCGGTGAGCTCCGCAGGCTGATGGGCGTCTCGCCCGCGGCGTTCCGCCGGGGTGAGCTGCCGCCCGCGACCCGCTGTCACGCAGAAGGACCCGGCGCCTGAGCACCGGGTCCTTCTGGAGGAACGAGGCCTAGTAGATCGCGAACGCGACCACGAGACCGAGGGCCATGTGCGCGGCGGCGACGACGACCGACGCGGGCGCGAACCGGTCCGACTCGATGATCGAGCCGATGTCCAGCCTGGTCACCCACTCCAGCAACCGCACGGCCGCGACCTGCACGATGATGCCGACGATGCCGTAGATCAGCGAGGTGAGCAGGCCCTCGTCGAGCTTGCCGACGGCGCTGAGGATCGCCACGACGACGATGAACGCCATCGAGACCAGGCCGGAGGCCGTCACGATCACGGCGTTCGGCGCACCGTTGCGGACCAGGATCGACAGCTTGCCCGGCGTCGTCCAGTCGATCGCGTAGAAGCCGAACACCATGAGGACGAGACCGACGACGGCGTACAGCGCGATCGCGCCGATGCCCCGGCCGATGGCGGAACCGAAGCCCGGGTCCAACGCGAGGTCGTACGTCATGTGCTGTTCCCTTTCGGAGTCTTACTCAACAATTCGATGCGGCACGAACGCCGCGCCATCGTCGGTCACGAGACCGACCGTTTCCCGGATGCCGAGGCCTGCCGACGTGTCGCCGACGACCCAGGCGCCCAACGCGGGGCGGTAGCCGTCGAAGTCCGGAAGCGGATCGAACAGCTGGTAAACGAAACCTTCCTTGCCGTACACGCCACCCGTCTGCGTCTCGTAGCCGGGAGCGACGATCTGGATGTTCGACCCCTCGCGGCCGAGCAGCGGCTTGCGCACGTACTCGGTGAGCATCCCGGGGTCGTTCAGGTAGGCCGGGAGCAGGTTGGGGTGGCCGGGGTGCATCTCCCACAGGACCGCGAGCAGCGCCTTGTTGGAGAGCAGCATCTTCCACAGCGGCTCGAGCCACAGGGTGCCGGGCAGCGACTCGACGGCGTGGCGGCCGAACTGCTCCTCGACCACCCACTCCCACGGGTAGAGCTTGAACACCGTGCCCATCGGCGCCTCTTCGAGGTCGACGAACCGGTTGAGCAGCGTGTCCCAGCCGATGTCCTCCATCGCGATGCCCACGGTGTTCAGCCCGGCCTCGGCGGCCGTCTCCTGCAGGCAGGCGGTGGTGAGGTGGTCCTCGCCGGACGGGTCGGCGCTCGACCAGCTGAAGTGCAGCTCGCCGGACGGCAGCTTGGCGCCGATCTCGGTCCAGCGCTCGACCAGGCGCTCGTGCAGCGAGTTCCACTGGTCGTCGTCCGGGAAGACCTCGGTCTTCCAGTACCACTGGATGTACGCGGCCTCCAGCAGCGACGTGGGGGTGTCCGCGTTGTACTCGAGCAGCTTCGCGGGACCGGACCCGTCGTAGCGCAGGTCGAAGCGGCCGTACACGTGCGGGTCGCGGCGCCGCCACGACTCGGCGATGTGCGGCCAGACCCACTCGGGGATGCCGAAGTCGCGGTAGCGCTCGGTCAGGACGACGTTGTCCACCGCGTCGAGGCACATGGAGTGGAGCAGCTCGACGTCGGCTTCGAGCGAGAGGATCTCGCTCATCTCGAACACGTAGTGCACGGACTCGTCCCAGTAGGGGCGGTCGGCGCCGTTCGCGTACTTCGCGGGCAGCCCGAACACCAGGCCCTGGTCGGAGACCGTCCGCTGCCAGTTCGGCCGCGGATGTGAGCTTTCACGACGCAACTGTGCTCAGCCTCCGCTGCTCTTCGAGCCGCCGCTGCTGACGCCGAACCCGCCGCGCTGGACGGACGTGCCCGACTTGGTCGAGACGTTCGCGCCCTTGGGGATCGTGTAGCTGCCGCCGACGGCCTTCTGCCCGACCGAGCCCGTGCCGCCGTAGTTGTAGCGGTACGAGGAGCCACCGATGTAGATGAAGCCACCGCTCGAGTACCCACCGTGACTGCGGTAGTAGCTGTCGGAGCAGTAGTCGTCGTCGACGATGACGTTGTTCTGGTCGGTGCACTGCGCGGTGACGTTCTTCGGGCTCGCCGCCGCGTACCAGATCGCGACCAGCGCGATCACGCCCACGGTGACACCACCACCGATGAGCAGGCGCTTTCGCGTCTTCCGCTTCTTCTCGAAGGCGGCGGACTCGGCAGCGAACCGCTCCTGCTGCGCCTTCTGCGCGGCGGCACGGGCGCGCTGTTCGGCGACGCTCGGCTGACGCGGCTGGGTCACGCCCGCCTGCTGCTGCCGGATCTTGCCCTTGGTGGGCTTCTGCGGCACAGGCTGGTTCGATCCCTGCTGGTCAGGCGCAGGCTGGTACGGCGGCGGTTGCTGCGGTTGTCCGGGCGGTCCCGACTGCGGCGTCGGCTGGCCAGGCTCTGGCAAGTTTTTGTCAGTCATCACCACTCCCGCGGGCAAGGTACCTAGCGAGACGGCGGAAACACGGCCGATTCAGTGACGAGTGTCCTAAAAGCAACACTCGACCCAACCCGGCGCACAGCCGCCTCACACGGCACGGGCATCATGGATGAGATGTCTCCGAGCGCCGGTTGGTTGAGTCGATCTGGTCACATCCGCGACACGCGGGTCGTGATGGTCGGCGCTTTCGTGGGCGCCTTCAGCTTGTTGATGTTGTCCGCGTTCACCTCCGTGCTGGCCGGCGGGCCGCTCGGAACGAAGCGCGAACTGGTCAACGCGGCGTACCAGGCCGTCGCCGGCGAGTGCCTGAACTGGGAAAAGGCCGATCTGGCCGACGCGCAGAAGGTCGACTGCTCCGCCGCGCACAAGTTCGAGGTGACCGGCACGGCGGACATCACGGCCGCCTACCCGAAGGAAGCGCCGTTCCCGAACGCCGAGGCGTGGGAGAAGATCGCCCAGGAAAACTGCGCCCAGGCATCGGCCACCTACATGGCCGGCAAGCTCGACCCGAAGGGCAAGTACGGCGTCAGCACGCTGAACCCGGACGAGCACCGGTGGTCGAGCGGTTACCGTCAGTTGCGATGCGGCCTCCAGGTCACCGCCCCGTCCGGCGCCGCCCTGCCGTCGTACGGCACCGCGAAGTCGCAGGACCAGTCGAGCGTGTACGACCCCGGCGTCTGCCTGGCGCTCGCCGAGAACAACACGGTCGGCGACCCGATCGAGTGCGCGAAGCCGCACGCGTTCGAGATCGTCGGCGTCGTGCAGCACCCCGAGGGCCCGTTCCTGCCGGTCGAGCAGCAGGACACCGTAATGTCGGAGAAGTGCGCCGCGATCGCCAACGACTACACCGGCGGCGCCGACCTGAAAGCCAAGGGCCTGGCGTTCACGTGGGACACGCGGGCGGAGGAGAGCTGGGCCGTCGGCTCCCGCAAGGCCAACTGCAAGATCGGCGCCATCCCCCAGGGCAACAACCTGGTGGCGTGGAAGGACAGCGTCCGCAACCCCAACGGCGCCCCGCTGACCACCTCGAACCCGCCGCAGACCACCTCGGTCCGCCCGCAGGACGAACCGACCGGCGCGCCGCTGCACTCGGAGTCGGGCCAGCCACCCTCGGAGTCCGGCAAGCCGTCCGAGTCCGGCAAACCCGACAAGTCCTCCTCCAGCGCCCCGACGACGACCTCCGAGAACCGATGACCGTCGAGATGACGAGGGCCCGCTTCGACGAGCTGGTCGAGGAGGCGCTGGACCTGGTCCCGCCGGAGTTCACGCACGCGATGAACAACGTCGTGGTGCTCGTAGAGGACCGCAACCCGGACGAGCCGTCCCTGCTGGGCCTCTACCAGGGCATCGCGCTGACCGAGCGCTCGACGGACTACGGCGGCGCGCTGCCGGACCACATCTTCATCTACCGGGACGCGATCCTCGACGTGTGCGACACGGAGGACGACGTGGTGGAGGAGGTCACCATCACCGTTGTGCACGAGATCGCGCACCACTTCGGGGTGGATGACGCTCGGTTGCACGAGCTGGGCTGGGGTTAGGGCCTGCCAGGGGCGGGGCTGCGCGTTGCGGGGCTGCGGCGCGTTGGGAGGGGGCCTGCGCTCGGCGGGTAGAGGCCGCACGGTGGGCGGGGCTGCGTTCGATGGGCGGGAGCTGCGTTCGGCGGGCGGGCCCGCGCGTGGGCGGCCGGTCGGTGTGGCTTCAGGGCCGGCCTGGGGTCGGGCGTGGCTGGTTGCGCTGCCTCTGGACGCTCGCGGGGCTGGAGTGGTGGTGGCCGCGACGAGAGGTGGCCGTGTGCGCGTGACGCTCGACTCGGCACTGTTCCCCGACACGTCGCCGGAACCCAGAGTGGTGGTGGCCGCGACGATAGGTGTTCGTGTGTGTGAGGCCGACGAGGTTGACGCGGTCGCGCCTGATGCGGCCCGGAGCCTCATGTGGTCGGGCCCGATGTGGCTCGGCCCGATGTGACCTGGCCACATCTGACCTGGCCCGATGCGGCCGGGCCTGCCCAGCGCTGTTCACGGACGCGCCGTCCTGCCCGGAGTGGTAGTGGCCGCGACGATGAGCGCGCGTGTGCGCGTGAAGCTCGACTGAGCCTCCGCCACGGCACGTCGCCGGAACCAGAGTGGTGGTGGCCGCTCCGAGAGGCGTCCGTGCGCGCGAGCCGTCCCATGCGCGTCCGCGTCCCATGCGCGTCCCGTGCGCGCGAGGCGTCCCGTGCGCGCGTTGCGGGCGTTAGGCGTCCGTACCGCGCAGCGCGTCAGGCGTCCGTGCGCATGCGAGCCTCACGGCCACGCACCCCGGCTCAGGCCTGCTCCAACGCCCGGGAGATCGCCCGCCGCGCCCGTCCGACCGCCGCCTCGTCGTGCTGCAGCTGCATCGCCGCGTTCAACCCCAACCCGGCCGCCAAGATCTCGAACAGCGCCTGCTCCACGTCGAACGACGCCGGCAGCTCCCCCGCCTCCACCGCCACCACCAGGTCCGACCGCAGCTGTCCCTGCCAGCGCGACCAGACCTCGGCCACCGCGTCGCGCACCGCGCCCGGCCGGCCGTCGAACTCCGACAGGGCGGCCGTCATCAGGCAGCCGCCGGGCAGCAGGGGCGCGGCCAGGTAGTCGACCGAGTTCGCGCACACCACCCGCAAGCGGTCGAGTCCGGGCGGGAACGCCAACGCCGGTGAGACCACGCGGTGCCAGAAGTCGACGAACGCCTTGTCCAGCGTCGAGATCTGCAAGGTCTCCTTGGTGCCGAAGTGCTTGTGCACCCCGGACTTGCTCATCTCCAGCTCCTCGGCCAGGCGGCCGATCGTGATGCCTTCCAGGCCCTCCGACGAGGCGATCTCGGCGGCTCGGCTGAGGATGCGGCCTCGGGTCTGCTGCGCCTCGGCCGCGGAGCGTCGCGGTGACATGAGACCGAGCTTAGCGTACGTGCGTTCGCTATTGATTTGGAGAACGGTCGTACGCTAACTTGCCGGACCATGCGAGTGAGACGACTGGGATGGGCCGGGGTCGAGATCGAGGCCGCCGGCGAGCGGCTGGTGATCGACTACGTGGAGGACCTGTCACCCCTGTTCACGGGGTGGCTGCCGGGCATCGGGCTGACCGCGCCGACAGGGAACGCGGCCGGCGCGCTGGTCACGCACCTGCACCGGGACCACACGGACGCCAAGGCGCTCCACAACGCCCTCACGCCCGGAGCGCCGGTGCTGCGGCCGGCACGCGGGTACGGCGACGACGTGGACAACGTGGCGACGGTGCTGAGCGAGCGCGAGCTGCTGGAGCACGAGATCAGGACGAAGGTCGTGGACACCTGGGAGACCAGCGAGATCGGGCCGTTCAGGGTCACGGCCGTGCCGTCGATCGACGGGCTGGGCGACCCGCAGCTCAACTGGGTCGTCGAGGCGGACGGGCAGCGGGTCTTCCACGGCGGCGACACGATGTTCCACGGCTGGTGGTGGCTGGTGGCGCGGCGGTTCAGCCCGTTCGACGCGGCGTTCCTGCCCGCGAACGGCGCCGTGGTCGACGCGCCGCACCTGCAGCCGCCGAGTCCGGTCGCGGCGGCCATGGACCCGTTCCAAGCGGCCGCGGCGGCGAAGATCCTCGGCGCGTGGCACGCCGTGCCGATGCACTACGAGACCGAGCAGCCGGTGAAGCTGCCCGGTTACGTCGAGGTCGAGAACCCGGCGGCGGAGTTCGAGAAGCACGCGGGACCACGGGCGCACGTGCTCCGGCCAGGCGAATGGCTGGACCTGAGCGCCTAGATCTCCACGCCGGCCCAGGAGCGGCACACCCAGCCGTCGCCGTCGGACTCGAGCACGACGACGCCGGTGTTCGGCAGCAGGTTCTCCGCCAGCTCGACCGGGATGTTGGACGCCAGCGCGAGCGCGCCCATCCGTCCGGTACCGCCGTGGGTGACGACCACGACGGTGCCGTCCTGGCGGATCGACTCGATCGCGGCCAGGAACCGGTCGAGGACCTGCTGCCCGGTCTCGCCGTCACCGGGGAACGGCACGTCCAGCTCCCCCTCGGCCCACTTGATCACGGTCTCGAGGTAGGTCCGGTACGCCTCGGTGTCGTTGCGGCCCTCCAGCGAGCCGACCTGGATCTCGTGGACGCCCTCCAGGATCTGGACGGGCAGGCCGAAGCGCTCGGCGGTCGGGGCGGCGGTCTGCTGGGCGCGCAGGCCGATGCTCGCGTAGACGGCGGTGACCGACTCGGCCGCCAGCAGGTCGGCCAGCTCGCGAGCCTGCTTCTGCC
The DNA here is from genome assembly GCF_042738015.1 of Lentzea sp. NPDC059081. Taxonomy (NCBI): domain Bacteria; kingdom Bacillati; phylum Actinomycetota; class Actinomycetes; order Pseudonocardiales; family Pseudonocardiaceae; genus Lentzea; species Lentzea sp. NPDC059081. The sequence continues at coordinate 11,343 of NZ_JBHYGW010000042.1, read as the reverse complement.
CCAGCTCCGTCAGCGGGGGCCCCGGCATCGCGGTGTCCAGCTTCCGTTCGATGTTCGACGCCGTCTCGCCGTGCCTGACCAGCAGCAACCTCACCCGCGCTCGCCCTTTCTGACAGCATCGACCCAGGAGGCGGCTGCGGCGAACTCGTCGTTGCGAGCCTCGGAGGGCTCGTGGTCGGCCTTCGGGAAGGACCCGAGGAACCGGATCTCGTGCGAGTGTCGGTGCAGCGCGGCCAGCGCGTCACCGATCCTCGGTTCTGCGATGTGCCCCTCGACGTCGATGTAGAAGCGGTACGTGCCCAGTTTGCCCTTCGTGGGACGCGATTCGAGACCGGTGAGATTGATGCCACGCAGCGCGAGCTCCGTGAGCAGCTCGGACAGCACGCCCACGCGGTCCGGCGTGGTCACGACGACGCTCGTGCGGTCGGCCCCGGTCGGCTCCGGCAGGGCCCCCGGCCGACGCAGCAGAAGGAACCGCGTGCGCGCGTCGGGCACGTCGAGGACGTCCGTCGCGTACTCGTCGAGCTTGTAGTGCTGCACAGCCACGGGCGCGGTCACGGCGGCGTCGAACTCGCCCCGTTCCACGGCGGCGGCGGCCGCGGCGGTCGACGAGGTGGCGATCGAGGTCACGCCGGGCAGCGTGGCCGCGATCCACTCGCGGACCTGGGCCAGCGCGTGCGGGTGCGAGGCGATGGTCCCGATCTCGGACGTGCCGGGGCGGACCAGCACGCTGAACCGGACGTCCAGCACCGTCTCGGCCACCGCGACGACCGGTTCGTCGCGCACGAGGGCGTCGAGCGTGGCCGGCACGGCCCCCTCGACGGAGTTCTCGATGGGCACGCACGCGAACTCGGTGTCGCCCTCGCGCAGCGCGGCGATGGCGAGCGGGATGGTCTCGACGGGGACGAGCTCACCGTCGAACCGCATCGCGGCCTGCTCGGTGAAGGTCCCCTGTGGTCCGAAGTACGCAATGCGAGGCACGCCGTGAAGAGTAGAGGCGCGAATCACGCCTGTGTCAGCGGCCAAACCTGGGTTCCGTCAGGACCGTTCGAACTGGAATGCTTGGGGCGTGCCCGCTCTAGCGCCTGAACTCGTGTTGTGCGCGGTCGACGAACCGATGGCGAACGCCTGGCTCGCCGTCGCTGACGGACGAACAGGAGTGCGGGTGCATCGCGGGTCCGTGCTGGACATCCACGCACAGGCCATCGTGAGCCCCGCCAACTCGCAGGGCTGGATGCGCGGCGGCATCGACGCCGTCTACGCCACGGCGTTCCCCGAGGTGGAGAACAACGTCCGCAGCGCGGTCCTCACGCTGCACGGCGGTGAGCTGCCGGTGGGCGAGGCGCAGATCGTGGCGACGGGCGAGACCGAGCCCGCTTGGCTGATCAGCGCGCCGACCATGCGCCTGCCCGGCGAGCTCCTGCCGGTCGACACCGTCCACCCGTACCTGGCCGCACGCGCCGTGCTGCGGCTGTGGCTCGACGGACGCTTGGAGGACGGCACGCCGGTGCGCGACGCCGTCCACACCATCGCGATGCCGGGGCTCGGCACCGGGGTGGGAGGCGTCGCGCCTTCCGTGTGCGCCCACCAGGTGGCCGCCGCGTGGGACGAGTCGTTCAACCCGCTCCACGTCTAGCGACACACCTGGCCCACCTGTGCACAACCTGTGGACAAGGTTGTGGACAGCTGTGGACTACTGCCGTGGCGCGACCCATCGTTCAAGGTCGAGCTCATCTGTGATGGGGATGCCGAAATCCCCCACGGCGGGGATCTCCGGCTTGAGCTTGCGCGCTTCCCGCACGGCGTCGGGTCGGAGCGCGGCCAGCTTGAACCCGCGGCGTTGGTAGAACCGGATCGCGTCGAGGTTGTCGTTCGTGGTCGTCAGGCGCACTCGGGAGCAGCCGAGTGCGCGTGCCTGGCGAACCGCGGCGTCGACCAGCGCGGTGCCGACGCCGCGGCCCCGACGCAACGCGTCGATCGTGACGATTTCGAGCTGGTGGTTCGCCACGGCGTAGGTCAGCAGACCCAGCACGTGACCCTGCTTTTCCACGAGGAAGCCGGGCAGACTCGCGGGGAAGAACACCTCTCCGTGCGCGACGGATGTGTGTGCGCCCCATAGCTCGAGGACCAAACGAGCGACGACTATGCGATCTGCTTCCTCGATCGGCCTTACCGAGCCTTCTGCCATGACAAGAACTGTCTCAATCCGAGTCTCACTCAGGAACAGCCATTCGACGTACGGTGGATTCGTGCCAGTGCGCGTTTTGTTGGTTGACGATCACGAAGTAGTGCGCAGAGGACTGCGCGAGATGCTCGACGACGAGGAGGACATCTCGGTCATCGCCGAAGCGGGTTCCGTTGACGAGGCGATTGCTCGGGCCCAAAGGACACCGCCCGATGTGGCGGTTGTGGACGTACAACTGCCAGACGGCAGCGGCGTCGACCTTTGCCGGTCGCTGCGGGACCTCGGAATCCGCTGTCTGGTGCTGACCGCCTTCGACGACGAGGAGGCGCTGGTCGGGGCCATCATGGCCGGTGCTTCCGGCTATCTGCTCAAACAGGTCAGGGGGCAGGACGTCGTCACGGCGGTGCGCGAAGTCGCGGCGGGACGGTCCCTTCTGGACCCGGCCACCACAAGCCGGGTACTCGAACGGATGCGCAATCCCGCCCCGGTTGGCCTCACGGACCAGGAACAGCGCGTGTTGGAACTCATCGGTGAGGGCCTGACAAACCGCCAAATCGGTGAACGGTTGTTCCTCGCGGAGAAGACCGTGAAGAACTACGTGACGTCCGTGCTCTCCAAACTCGGCATGGAACGGCGAACGCAAGCCGCCGCATGGGTGGCTAAACGGGGACGGACCAGGTGAGCGTGGTCCCGTTCGGCGAACTCACGACGCGAAAATCCCCGCTTGCCGCCTTCGCCCGTTCCGCGAGGTGCCGCAAACCGCGTTGAGTCACGCCGGACGGGATCCCGCACCCGTTGTCCGCGACTCGCAGCAGCAGATGCTTCTCATCGCGCCGTACGTCGATCTGGACGTTCGTGGCCCCCGAGTGCCGCACGACGTTCGACAACGCCTCACGCAACGCCGCCCGTGCGTCGTCGGCGTACTTGCGCGGCACGTTGGCCAGGTCGCCGGACACGTGCAAGCGCGGGGCGAACCCGAGCAGCTCACCGGCCGTGCGGACCTCGGCCTTGATCGAGTCGTGCAGGTCGGCGGAGTCGGCGGGGTCGGTGTTGCGCAGCTTGCGGACGGTCGCGCGGACCTCGGCGATCGTCTCGTCGACCAGGTCGACGGCCTCGTCGATCCTGGCCCGCTGACCCGAGTCGAGCTTCTTGCCCAGCCGGCGTTCCAGCAGGCTGAGCTGCACACCGGCGCCGTAGAGGCGTTGGATGATCACGTCGTGCAGGTCGCGGGCGATGCGTTCGCGCTCCTCGTAGACCGCGACGCGCTGCCGTGCCGTGAAGCCCTCCGAGAGCACCACCGCGAGACCGGCCTGGGCCGCGAACGCCGTCAGCACGTCCACGGTCTCCTGCGTGAACGGCGGCTTGTCCCGGCGCCGGTAGACGGCCAGCGCGCCGATCTTGCGGTCCGAGGTGCCGAACGGCGCCACCGCGAACGGTCCGTACACGCGCAACGCGTGCGGCACGTACGGAGCCGTGCGCGGGTCGTTCGTCACGTCGTCGGCCATCACCGGCACGCCCGTGCGCGCGGCCTTGGCGGCGGCACTGCGCGGGCTCAGCGTGGCGACGATCGGCTCACCGCTGGACGCCTCGACCGTGAGCGTGCCGTCGTCCTCCGCCGTGGCGAGCATGGCCAGGCCGAGGTCGGCGTCCGCGATCTCCGCGGCCGCCTCCACCACGAGCCGCAGCACGTTCTCCGGGTCTTCCAGCGCCGCCGACGTGATCTCGGTCGACGCGACGAGCACGCGCCGCGCCAGGGAGGGGTCCATGGTCCTCAACGGTAGGCGGGCGTGCCGAGGTCCAGCACGAGGTCTGCCCGTGCCGCCTCATCGGGGCGGTGGGTGATGTGCAAGATCGTCCTGCCGTCGCGGCGGAGCCGGTCGAGGAGCGTGCGCGCGGTCGGTTCGTCGAGGTGCGCGGTCGGCTCGTCGAGCAGCACCACGTCGGCGTCGTGCAGCAACGCCCTGGCCAGCGCCAGCCGTTGCGCCTCGCCGCCCGACACCTGGTCGGGCCGGATCACCGTGTCGAGCCGGTCGGCCCACTCGGGCAGGCACGCCGTCCGCAACGCCTCCCGCAGCCGCTCGTCGTCGTGCTGCCCCGACATCCGCAGGTTCTCCCGCACGGTCGTGCTGACCAGCATCGGTTCCTGCGGGCACCAGGTGGCGCGGGGCAGCTCGACGATCCCCCGCTCCGGCGGCAGGAAGCCCAGGAGCAGCGCGAACAGCGTCGACTTGCCACTGCCCGACGGTCCGACGATCGCGACGTGCGTGCCGGGCTGGACGTCGAGGTGCAGGTCGCGCAGCGTCGGCTCGGTCGCACCGGGCCAGCGGACGTCGACGTTCTCCAACCGGATCCGCTTGCCGCGGGCCGGTTCCGGCCGCTCCGGCGCGTCGAACTGGAGGCGGGCGCTCGCCTCGCGCATCGCCCGGCGCTGCTGGGCGGCGAGCGGCAGCGCGGCCAGCGGTTCCGCCAGCGCGAGCGGGACCAGGCCGAGCACCGGGTTGCCGGTCGTGGCGCAGACGAGCGCGGCGGCGCCGGTCGCGAGCAGCACGATCGCCGTGGCGGCACCCGTGCCAAACGCTTGCCTGCGGGTCTGACCAGCGAGTTCGACGTCCGCGGCGTGGAGCTTCGCCAGCACCCGGTGGTGGGCGTCGTGGGCGATGAGGTCCGGTGCGGCGGCGAGCGCGTTGATCGTGTCCCTGGCGACCCTGCGGCGGCCCCTGGCGAGCTTCGTGCTGGCCCGGCGTTCGGTCCAGACGGCGACAGCCGGTGCGGCGAGCCCCGCCGCGAGCAGCAGACCGCCCAACGTCAGCGCGGCCGCCGGGTCGATGAACGCGAACAGGACCGTGGTCGCGATGCCCGCACCGATGGCCACGACGGGCGGGAGCAGCACACGCGGCACGAGGTCGCGCACGGTGTCCGTGTCCTCGACGAGCCGTTGGAGGCCATCACGCCGTTGGGTGCGCACGAGCCGCAACCACAGCTCGGCGCGCAGGTTGTTGGCGAGCCGGAACGTCTCGTCGTGGGTGACCAGCCGCTCGACGTACCGGAGCACGCCCTTGCTCAGCGCGAACGTCCGCACGCCCACGACCAGCACCGACAGCGTCAGGATCGGCGGCATCTCGGCGGCCCGCGCGATGAGGTGGGCGGCCAGCGCGGTCAGCGCGATGCCGGCCAGGGTCGCGAGCACACCCAGCGCCGCGCCCTTCCACGGCAGCGGCAGGCGCTTCGGCCGTTCGGTCCGCGTCTCCTCGGTGACGACCCTGGCGACCGTCTCGTCCTCGGTCGCCTCCTTCTCGCGGTGCGAGGCGAGGACGACGGCGGCCGTGGCGCTGGCTCGCTTGATCGCTTTGTCGACTTTGCGACTTGTCACCGGGTCGAGGTGCGCGGTCGGTTCGTCGAGCAGCAACACCGTCGCGCCGTGACGCACCCGCAGCAGAGCGCGCGCGACTGCGACGCGCTGGCGTTCACCGGTGGACAGGTCCGTGATGCGGCGGTCGAGCAGGTGCTCGGCCACGACCTCCCGTGCGACCTGCTCGATGTCGTCGGCGTCCGGAACCGTCAGCTCCAGCTCGGCACGCGGGGTCAGAGCGGCGAACGCGGGCTTCTGCGGCACGTACGCGATGTCGCCGGCGACGAACGCGGTGCCGTCGGTCGGCTCCAGGAAGCCCAGCAGCACCTGGAACGTCGTCGACTTCCCCGCACCACTGGCGCCTTCGAGTCGATGGATCTCCCCCGGCCGCACGTCGAAGCTGACGCCGTCCGGTGCGAAGCCCCCGCGCCTCAGCACGCGCAGGTTGTCGACGTGGACCGAGCCACCGGGCAGCCTCGGCCGCCGCGAGTCCTCGTGCTCGACGACCTCGGCGACCCGCCGGACCGCCTCCAGCCCGTCCTCACTGGCGTGGTGGGCGGCACCGGCCGCGCGCAGCGGCAGGTAGCACTCGGGCGCCAGGATCAGCACGACCAGCGCCGTCATCAGCGTCATGTCGCCGTGCACGAGCCGGATTCCGATGCCGACCGCGATCAGCGCCACCGACAGCGACGCCGCGATCTCCAGCACCAACGCGCTCAGGAACGCGACCTTGAGCGTGCCCATCGTGGCCTTGCGGTGCTGCTCGCCGATCTGCCGCACGGCGGTGGCCTGCTGCTTGGCGCGACCGAACACCGTCAGCACCGGCAGCGCCCGCACCAGCTCCAGGAGCTGCGCCGACAGCAGCTCGGTGACGTCGGCGGCCTTCCGCACGCGCTTCTCGGTGTACCAGCCGATCAAGGCGGCGAAGACCGGGATCAACGGCACGGTCACCGCGATCAGCACCGCCGACGGCCAGTCCGTGAAGAGGATCCACGCCCCGACCAGCGGCGGCACGACCACGGCCGTGACCAGCGCGGGCAGGTAGCGGGTGAAGTACGCGTCGAGCGCGTCGAGGCCCTTGGTCGCGAGCACCGACAGCTCGGCCGTGCCGCGGTCGGCGATCCAGCCGGGGCCGCGGTCGAACGACTTGGCCAGCAGCTGGGTCCGCAGCTCCTCCTTCGCGCCGGCAGCGGCACGAGCGGCGGCGCTTTCCGTCGCCCACGACAGCGCAGCGCGCGCGAGGATCGCCACGGCGAGGAGCGGAAGGCCCTCACGGGTCGTGATCACCGACGCCAGCGCGACGGCCTGGGCGACGAGCGCCAGTGCGTTGAGGAACGCCAGCACGCCCACCCCGGCGAGCGCGCGCCTGGCGTTCCTCGAGAGCTGGGGCAGCGCTCCCAGCGGGCCGCGCTTCATCAGTGCCCGGCCGGGATGTGCTGGACGCCGATGCGCTTGCGGAACACCCAGTAGGTCCAGGCCTGGTAGACGAGGACCGCGGGCGTGCCGAAGCCGGCGACCCACGTCATGACCGTCAGCGTGTACGGGCTCGACGCCGTGTTGGCGACCGTGAGCGACCACGCGTCGTTGAGCGTCGACGGCAGGACGTTCGGGTAGAGCGACCCGAACAGGATCACGACGGTCGCCGCGATCGCGAGTCCCATCAACGCGAACGACTGGCCGTCGCGGTTCGCGAGCAACCGCCACATCGCCGCGGCGAGCACCAGCACGACCACACCGGCCCAGAGCCCGGCGACGATCGCGAGCAGCGCGACCAGCGGCAGCAACGCCACCGGCGCCAGCGTCAGCGCGACGCGGCGGGCCCGGTCGCGGATCTCGCCCTCGGTCTTCAACGCGGTGAACACGGCGCCGTGCACCAGCGCGTACCCGGCGAAGGCGAGCGCGCCGACGACCGTGTCGAGCCGGATCACCGCGAGGACCGAGCCCACGCGGTCGCCGTTCGCGTCGATCGGCAGGCCGAGCACCGTCGTCGAGATCAGCAGACCGACGCACAGCGTGGCGATCCACGAGCCGGCGATGATCGTGACGTCCCACGCCTTGCGCCAGCGCGGGTTGTCGACCTTGCCGCGGTAGTCGAACGCGACCCCGCGGCCGATCAACGCGATGAGGAACAACGTTAGTGGCAGGTACGCGGCGCTCAGCAGCGCCGCATACCAGCCGGGGAACGCCGCGAACGTGGCACCGATCGCGACGATGAGCCACACCTCGTTGCCGTCCCAGACCGGCCCGATGGTGTTGATCATGACTCGGCGTTCGTCGTTGCTGCGCCCGAGAACCGGCAGCAACATGCCGACGCCGAAGTCGAACCCTTCGAGGAACAGGTAGCCGAGCCACAGCACGGCGATGAGCACGAACCAGAGCGTTTCCACGTCGTCTCTCCCCTAGTACGCGAACGCCAGGGCGCCGTCGTCGGACTTCTGGGGCAGTACGCCGGGAATCCCGCCTCTGACGTACTTGCGGATCAGGTAGAACTCCACGACCGCCAGCACGCTGTAGACCGCGGTGAGCGCGATGAGCGAGGTCAGGATCTCGCCGGGGGTGCTGTTCGAGACCGCCTGCGCGGTGAACATCCAGACACCGTCCACACCGGACGGGTTCGGCACCACCACGAAAGGTTGCCGACCCATCTCGGTGAAGATCCAGCCGAAGCTGTTGGCCAGGAACGGGGTCGCGATGCCGGCGAGGCCGAGAACCGGGAACCACCAGCCGGTGGGCGTCCGGTTCTTCCGCGTCAGCCACAGCATGAGGACACCCAGGCCGGCCGAGATCGCCCCGAACCCGATCATCAACCGGAAACCCCAGTAGGTGACGGGAAGCGCGGGCACGTAGTCGATCGGCTTGCCGCTGAGCTCACCCAGGCGGTCGTCGACCGGGTAGAACTCACCGTAGCGCTCCTGGTACAGCGGAACCAGGTCCTGGATGCCCTTGACCTCGCTGCTGAAGTCGTTGTGCGCCAAGAAGCTCAGCAGTGCGGGGACCGTGATGCTCTTGACGTTCTCGCAGTCGGGCCTGGTGACGTCACCGTACGCGAAAACGCTGAAGCTCGCCGGTTGTTCGGTGTGGCACAAGGCTTCCGCGGCCGCCATCTTCATCGGCTGCTGCTCGAACATGAGCTTGCCCTGCAGGTCGCCGCTGATGCTCAGCGCGGCGAACGCGACCACGCCGACCCACGTGCCGAGCTTGAGCGAGCTGCGCCAGACCCGCTCCTCCTCCGACTTGCGGTACAGGTGCCAGGCGGCGATGCCGACGAGGAACGCGCCGGCGACCGCGAACGCACCGGCGACGGTGTGCGGGAAGGCGGCGAGCACGGTGTTGTTGCTGAGCACGGCCCAGATCGAGGTGAGGCGCGGGCGGCCGTCGTCCATCACGATGCCGACCGGGTGCTGCATCCACGAGTTGGCGGCGAGGATGAAGTACGCGCTGGCGATGGTGGCGAGGCTGAACGCCCAGGCGCAGGCGAGGTGGACCTTCTTCGGCAGCTTGTCCCAGCCGAAGATCCACAGACCGAGGAACGTCGACTCGACGAAGAAGGCGACGAGGCCCTCCATCGCGAGCGGCGCGCCGAACACGTCACCGACGAACCGCGAGTAGGCGCTCCAGGCCATGCCGAACTGGAACTCCTGCACGATGCCCGTCACGACGCCCATGGCGAAGTTGATCAGGAGGAGCTTCCCCCAGAACTTCGTCATCTTGTAGTAGCGCTCGTCACCGGTACGCACCCACGCGGTCTGCATCCCCGCGACCAGCAGGGACAGGCCGATCGTCAACGGCACCATCAGAAAGTGGTAGACGGTGGTGATGCCGAACTGCCACCGCGCGAGTTCGAGTACTTCCACGTCTTCGAGCCTAAATGTGGATCATGACCGCTATCAGGTACGACGGTCCCGATCCGAGTCGGGACCAAGGTCCCGTGCGCGAAGTCACGCCGTTCGGGTGACATGCGTCGGTTACGATGAATGCGCCAGAGGGGAGTAGTTCCCACCGGAGCAGTCGGCCGGTGGCGTGGTCATCGACATACTGATCTGCCTTCGAGCGGATCCGGTGCCACACCCGTCTTGAACGGGCGAACGAGACCTCCGGCCGGGCTTTGCAGCATGCCCGGTCGGGGTCTGTTGCGCCTCCGTCCGGGTTCGACTTCGGACGTGGAGGACCTCGTGGCCACTTCATTGCTCGCGTTCATCACCGCCTTCGCGGTGGTGTTCCTCGTCGAGCTCCCCGACAAGACCATGGTCGCGACCCTGGTCCTGACCACGCGGTATCGCGCGTGGCCGGTGTTCGTCGGCGTCGTGGCGGCCTTCGCCGTGCAGACCGTGGTCGGCGCGGCGTTCGGCACGGCCATCACCCTGCTCCCCGACCGCTTGGTCGCCGGCGTGGTCGCCGTGTTGTTCCTGGTGGGCGCGTTCCTGCTGCTCAAGGAAGGGTTCTCGAAGGAGGAGGACTCCGCGGACGAGACCGGGACCCGTGCCGCCGTACCGTTCTGGCGAGCCGCGCTGACGTCGTTCGGCGTGCTGTTCGCGGCGGAGTGGGGTGACGCCTCGCAGCTCGCGACCGCCGGCATCACCGCCCGCTACGGCGAGCCGATCGCGGTCGGGCTCGGCGCCTGGCTCGCGCTGGTCGCCGTGGCGGGCCTCGCGGTCCTGGTGGGGCGCAAGCTCGCCGGACGCCTGCCGACGCACTGGATCCAGCGGGTGGCCGGGGTGATCTTCGCGGTGTTCGGCGTGATCGCGCTGACGCAGGTGTTCTGAGCCGTCACCAGACCGGCCGCAGCCCCGGCTGGTCCTCGCCGTGGACGTGCCGCAGGTACGCGGCGAGGCCGGTCGTGATCGTGGTGAGCGTGTCCGCGCCGATCGCCTCGGCCATCTCGGCCTCCAGGTCGGCCCACAGGTTGTCGGCCAGCTTCAGGTAGTCGCGGCCCTTCGTCGTGAGCGTCACGTACTGGGCGCGCTTGTCGGTGGGGTGTGGTTCGCGGAGCACGTAGCCCCACTCGTCGAGCTCGGTGACGATCTTGGCCGCCGCCTGCTTGGTGACGCCGAGGTGCTGTCCGATGTCGACGGTGGTGGCGCGCTTCTCCTTGAGGAACCGGAAGACGTAGCCGTGCGCCGGCCGCAGCGGTTCGAGACCGATCTCCCGGAGGCGGTCGTGGAACTGGTCGCCCATGGCGCGATAGGTCATCGCCAGCAGCACGGGCACGGGTTCCATCCGCTTCCCTTCTAGGTAGACAACCTGGTTGACCTTATTCTAAGGTCAGACAACTTGGTTGACTACTTTGGAGGTCGTCTTGCTGGTCACGGGGGATTCCGCCGTCACGCACTCGTTCGGCGGGTTCGAGTTCAGGTCATTGGCCGTGCCGTCGCGCGGCAGTTCCGAGATCGCGCTGTGGACCGTGGACGTGCCGGAAGGAGGCGACGAAACGCCGCACCGCGCCTCGAAGGAGGAGGTGTTCTACGTGCTGTCCGGGTCGGTGACGATCCAGGGACAGACCGCGGGCGCCGGGGACGCGATCGTCGTACCGCCGGACACCGAGCTGGCGCTGACCGGTGAGCCGGCGCGGGTCCTGGTCGCGACGTCGGTGGGCATCGAGGGCACGCTGGCGGACGGGAGACGACGATCACGCCACCCTGGTCGCTCTAGGTCGCCGGCTAGTGGTGTGGCTCGGAACGGTGCCGGGGGAATGCGCGGTCAGACGGGTGCATCGTGGTGCCGCCCCCACGTCCTCGTACTGGTTGTACGGGGGCGTGGGGGCGGTGCCGCGAGGTGCCCTGCTGAGCGTGGATTACCTCGCCGACGTTCC